>JAZDOQ010000032.1:0-2162 GCA_043798445.1 Candidatus Gottesmanbacteria bacterium
TGGCATTAGACCCAACAGGTACATTCGATGGGGTTGTCAGCCCTCAAAGAGGACCAAACGCAACAATTGTTGGCACAATATCGGGAAACTATACACTGCGAAACCGCGGTGGTCTATTCAACGGCGAATGGAACACGGTCAACAACACAGGAACCTTTAGAGGTATTTTCGGACGTCACTTCCTAGTCGGGCGAATCAGCGGGGATGGTTACGACAGAACCGTACCTATCGTTGGTTTCCTTTGGTACAACACGACAAACTTCGCTGGACGATTCATGGCACCCATCGGTCCAGCACTGTACTTCCGGGGAAATTACACCTAAATAAAACCTTTTCTTTTTTCTTTTTTTTATAATCAAACCTTTTTCTTGAATAGAAAACATTAAATTTCTACACAAGATTTGAATATGTGAAGGTGCCAAGAATCCTACAAAAACAGGTACGTTGCCCGACATGCAACACAATTCTGACATGTTCAGGCAATCCTGGAGAAATCGCACAAGTGACATGTCCTTCTTGTGGAATGCTTGGAAAGGTAACGTTTGAACAGACATTCGATACATCAACAAAGATTGTTGAAATCCAACATCTCACAAAAACATTTGGAAAATTTACCGCGGTAGATAATCTTGACCTTACGATTTATAAGGGAGAAATCTACGGGTATTAGGACCAAATGGCTCCGGAAAAACAACCATCATCAAAATGCTGGGTGGTTTACTTCGACCAACTGCAGGTACTGTAAAGATTTTTGGGAACAACCTTCCCTGTAAACCCATCATGAACCACATTGGGTATATGCCACAGGATACAGCAATCTACCTTGATAACACGGTTCATGAAAATCTTTTTTTCTTTGGCGGTATCTATGGAATGACCAGAGAACATCTTGAGAAAAAAGAACAAGAAATGCTTGAATTTGTAAATCTCCAGGACTGGTGTAACAGTCTTGTCTCAACACTGAGTGGCGGTATGAAACACCGTTTAAGCCTCGCCTGTGCATTGATCCATGAGCCAACACTTGTTTTTCTCGACGAACCCACTGTCGGAGTCGACCCTGAACTACGAGTTGCATTCTGGGGGTACTTTGAGTCATTAGTAAAAAAAGGAATCACGGTTATTATCACCACCCATTATATGGATGAAGCAGATCATTGCACTCGTGTTGGTCTTCTTCGGCAGGGGCGTCTTATCGCGGATGGACGACCAGGTGACCTTAAAAAAAGCACTGGGGCAGGTTCACTTGAAGAGGC
The DNA here is from genome assembly GCA_043798445.1 of Candidatus Gottesmanbacteria bacterium. Classification (GTDB taxonomy): domain Bacteria; phylum Patescibacteriota; class Microgenomatia; order UBA10105; family UBA927; genus CAIJMI01. The sequence continues at coordinate 1,254 of JAZDOQ010000032.1, forward strand.
GTTTCTCTCTCTTGCAGGGAGGAAAAAACCATGAGACTCCGACGAACGTTAGCGTTTTCCCGACGAGCGCTCCTCCAATTCAGACATGATCGTCGGACATTCGCATTCGTTTTAATTATGCCATTGCTGATGATTCTTATTTTTGGATATACCTTTGGTGGCGACGTGAAAGGTATCGCAATTGAGCTTGTGAATAACGATACTGGTCTGCTTGCCGGGACATCTCCTCTGTTACCCGATGGTCTTTTCCTTGCAAAGAACATTACAAATAACTTAGATAAAAACGCTCTTTCTTTGCAGACGAATACAAATAGTAGTTCTGCTCGACAGAATGTTGATGAGGGAAAAGCTTGGGCAGCTATCATATTTCCTGCGAATTTCACACAAAATTTTCTTTCAACACTCATGAAACAAGATACGATTCTCTCTCCAAAAATAGAAATTTACCTTGATGCATCAAACCCAACGATTGCCGCGGCGGTGATTAAAGAAGTAACACAGTCTGTTCAAACAACACTGAAAGAACTGACAGTGACCCTGAATATAACACAAATCGAAATGCCGATTGTCATCGAGCAGGTCTATGCATATGGTGGTGGCGACACCAGATTTATCGATTATTTTGCACCCGGTGTAATCTCATTTGCAATCATGATGGTCACCACAATGATAACCATTATTTTGTTTGTCAATGAGCGACGCAATGGAACTTTGCAACGTCTGTTGGTATCTCCTGCAAGGGAAAGTGAAATCGTTGCGGGTTACGCACTTGCGTTCGCTGTCATTGGTATAGTCCAAAGTATCGTTGTCCTTGTAGCAGCAATGCTCCTTTTTGATATCACGATCGTTGGTAACATCTTCCTAGCTTTGATTGTTATCCTTTTGCTCGCGTTCGGACATCAAGGTCTA
>JAZDOQ010000019.1:0-51007 GCA_043798445.1 Candidatus Gottesmanbacteria bacterium
GTGTGAGCGTTCGATTCTTGAGGGGAGTTCTCTCTAGTACGAGAGGACCGAGAGGAACAGATCCCTGGTTTGCCTGTTGTCACCCTGAGAGGTGGCACCGCAGGGTAGCTAGATCTGGAAGGGATAAGTGCTGAAAGCATCTCAAGCACCAAGCCCACCCCAAGATGAAGAATCGTTGAAGATCCGTTGTAGATGACAACGTTGATAGGCGAGGAGTGTACATGCTGTAAGGCATTTAGCTTACTCGTACTAATTGATCGAATGTTGTGGAGAACAAAGGAATTTGTTCTATCCCAAACGAATATGAAAACGAAGAGGGAAATGTGATACATTACCCCTTATGTGTAATTACTCGAAGGTATTTGCAATTTAACAAAAAAACAAAAGTAAACGAGAACCGCTTTAGAGTTCTCCAGTTTTTTGAGCGACGTGGCACCACCCGATCCCATCCCGAACTCGGAAGTGAAACGCGTCAGCGCTGACAATACTTGGTCCGCGAGGTCCTGGGAAGATAAGTCAAAGCTGGGGAACTGTGGAGCGGTTTTTTTGTGGGAAAATGCTATACTTTTTGTATGTCTAGACTTCAAATTCACCCACTCACGCATACACAACAAGTAAAAGTTGATCGTGATCTCCAATATATTAATTTTTTAACTAATTACGGAAAAAAACACGGTATACGTGTAATTGTTTCCGGTGGGTACGCAACCGATGCGAATTTTGGTGTTATTACAAGATATCACGAAGATATTGATATACAGCTTTATAGCAAAAATACGAATGGATTCGATGAAATCGCTGCAAGTTTTTATGAGTTAGGAAAGAAGGAAGCCTTTTATGTAGATATTCCCATTATTGATAAAGGAATATTTGAGTTTTACCATGAATTTGATGTAAAAAAAGATGATTTTCATGCAGTGTTTTATTATCTTCCTGTTAAGACAGATCCATTTGCAGAGGAGAAAATTATTTTAAAAAAAGATGGATCACATAGTCCGTCGCATCGATATGAAACAGTGCAAGGGAAAATGGGATATGAAATAGCGGCCCCACTTCCAGAACTTGTGGATAAAATATATAAACGTGAATATCGGGGAGATCCAAAATTAGAAAAACATGAACAGGATATTTTTAATTTACGTACGATAACTCATGAAAAAGACGTGGAAAATCGTCTCAAGACTTTGTTAACTCCCCATATCTAGTCAAATAGCCTTTATTCCTGTATAATACGCTCTAGAACGAAGAAAATTCGTTTTTTGTTCGTTCTAAATCCAAAAGAAAGGCGGATATATAAATAAATGGCACCAAAGAAAAAGTTAGATAAACAACCTTCAATTGTCGCGGAGGAAAAAGCGACGTCCAAAAAAGAGGAGGTAACACCTCAAGCTCCCAAGAAAATAACAGCAACAACGATGGCAGAACTTCTTGCTCAAACGGGATATTCCCTTAAGGGATTAAAAAAAGGAGATGTGGTTGAGGGAGTGGTTACGAGAGTTACTCCAAAAGAAGTAACGATTGAGATCGGCGGAAAAACAGAAGGCGTGGTCATTGATCGCGAACTTGAAAGCTATCGTGATACCATTTTAGCCTTGAAAATCGGTGATAAAGTGACGGCACTTGTTATCGTTGCAGAAAACGATCGGGGACAATCAGTGCTTTCCCTTCGAAAAAGCATTTTTGAAAAACAATGGAATGGCCTTATTGAACACCAGAAAAATGGAGAACCAATGGAAGTACTCCTTAAAGAATTGGTTCGTGGAGGTATGCTTGTTGATTGTGGTGGACTCCGGGGATATATTCCTCAGTCACAATTTGATAGTGCAACGAGTAAACAACTGGATAAGATGGTTGGACGGCGTATAACAGCAAAAGTGATGGAAGTTGATCAGGCATCCAATCGGTTGATTTTTTCACAACGGGCGATGACCGAAGAAGCAAATCTTTCCAAACAGAAAGAACTCCTTGAGCTTATCAAAGTAGGAGATACGGTTGAGGCAAAAATAACCGGTGTTGTTCCATTCGGAGCTTTTGCGAAATTTGCTGTTTCAAAAGACAATGAATCACATGATATTGAAGGATTAATCCATATTTCCGAAATTGCGTGGGAAAAAGTGGAAGATCCAGGTCAATACATAAAAACAAATGATACTGTCAAGGTAAAAATCATCGGTATTGATGAAAAAACCGGAAAGATGACGTTGTCACTGAAGCAATTATTGCCAGATCCATGGGAACATGTCCTTGATATGTTCGAAAAAGATACACAAGTTAAAGGTGTGGTATCACGTGTATCTCCTTATGGAGTGTTCATCAATTTGTCTCCCGGTATTGATGGTTTAATTCATATCAGTAAAATCTCTCCTGGTGAAGAGCCAAAAGTAGGAGATGAGATTACCGTCAACATTGAAGACATCCAACCTGACAAGCGGAAGATCAGCTTGTCGATAACCTTGACCGAAAAACCAATCGGGTATCGGTAACGAATAATCTTCACATTGGTTGTGATACAATGCTTTTTGCCATGAAGCAACGTTCCTCATATGTCTGTCAACAATGCAGTGCAGAGTTTCCCCAGTGGTACGGAAAATGTCCAAGTTGTGGTGAGTGGAATACGCTCGTTGAAACAGTGAAAGAAAGTGAAACTGCTTCTCATGCTTCAAAACGATTTGTTAGTCAATCAACACCACAAAAATTATCAGAGGTAAAACACATTGAGAAAAACAGACTTAAATGCGGACTTGCGGAATTTGACCGCGTGATGGGTGGAGGAATTGTTCCGGGATCCGTAACGCTTCTTGCCGGAGATCCAGGTATTGGCAAATCAACGCTTCTTCTTCATGTGTTGTCGCCAATAGGGGGCATGTATATTTCAGGTGAAGAATCAGGAGAACAAATAAAATTACGGGCAAAACGTATGGGAATAGACGGGGAAAACATCATGGTATTTTCAGAAACGGTGTTAGAGGGCATTACAGAGGCTCTAATAAAAAAAAATCCTCAAGGACTTGTTATTGTTGACTCTATTCAAACAATCTCTTCCAATAACCTAGATGGTATGGCAGGATCTGTTGGACAGATTCGTTATTGTGCAGAAGAACTTGTCACGTTTGCGAAATCTCGTGGTGTTCCTATCCTCATCATTGGCCACGTTACCAAAGAAGGGGAGATTGCAGGACCGAAAGTTTTAGAACATATGGTCGATACAGTGTTGTATCTTGAGGGAGAGCGGTACGCGGACGCAAGAATTCTGCGGACACTCAAAAATAGGTTTGGACCTGTTGAAGAAGTGGGAATTTTCGAAATGAAGGAGAATGGACTAAAAGAGATAGATAATCCTTCTGAGATATTCCTGCAGGATAGAGTAAAGAATGTACCCGGTTCTGTGATAACCGTTATTATGGAAGGAACACGACCACTTCTCGTTGAAATTCAAGCATTAGTTGTTCCTAGTCAGATTCCTATACCCCGTAGGGTGGCAAACGGGTTTGATTACAATAAGCTGCAACTGTTAACTGCAATATTGCAGAAGCGATTAGGACTTCCCCTTGGTACGTCAGATGTATTTATTAATGTAAACGGAGGATTAAAGCTTACAGAACCAGCTGCAGATTTGGCTGTAGCGCTTGCAATTATTAGTTCATATAAAAATATATCTATTGATTCGAAAACCATTGTTTTCGGAGAAGTTGGGTTATTAGGAGAGATTCGCAGAGTTGGGCAAGAAGAACGGCGAATGAAAGAGGCAAAACGATTAGGATTTGTCACTTCGCTATATCGAGGCACTTGTACAAGTCTAATAAATATTACGAAAATGGTAGGTAAATAATTTACGGAAGGCTTCTTATATGCTCGTCAAATCGTTCAAGTTGTCTTTTCGTTTGTTCATCAAACAGGTTTAAATCAATAATTTTTTTTGCATATTTTGCAAGCTCTCTGGTAAAAGGAACGCCAATCAGCCCAATTTTTTGAAGGAATCCTCGCGGAGTATTTACTGGATGATCTTCATCCCTATCTCTTTGTAGGAAGTCTGGAGTAATGGTAAGAATGTGTTGTTTTGCCTCCTCGGTAATTCGTGGGATTTCATAGGTTTGATTAACATAATCGAGTTTTGCATCGTTATCAAATACCGAATGGAGGGTAATAAGGGGTTTGTTTTTATCATATCCGTGTTGTGAATATATTGTCTGAATAGCTATTGCTCGTAATTTTTCAGATTTTTCCCCACGGTATTTTTTCAATGGTTCAACGATGTTTCCAAACATTGCATTTAACCAAACAAGGACATCAGGAGTGCATGTTTGCTGATTTAGTGCTGAAAACACATTTGATTTGAGCGCATCAGGCAGAGCATTAATTGTTTCGATTGCGTGAGCCCCGATAGGGTGGAGTATATCGAATACGTCTTCTGGAGTGCCAGCAACATCAGCAAGATTTGGTATGAGTCCGGATCTATCAACCTGTCTTGTTATCTGGGTAGCTATATAGGATTCATCATGCAAATGAGATGTTCGTTCAATGTCCTGACATGCATTTTTTGTTATTCCTCCAGGAAGAGAGCTAATGAGCTGTTCAACAAAAGGAACTTTTTCTGTGCGGAAAACCACCAGGTCTTTGGGGGTAATTACTTCTTGTCTATTCATGTGGGGAGGAGTATAGCACAAAGAGGCAAAAATACAAGAATAGTATTGAGTATAAACGTTAACCTATATACGATTTTTGTCTCGTCTAAACAATATATATAGCTGTTATTCAGAAATAGTACTTATCCCTATGATACAATGAGTACGATGAAAAAAGAACTTATTCCCCCTGCCAGCACGACGCGTGGTGGCAAAAAGCAACAGGTCATAGTAGCTTCAAAGCAAGTGGTTTCTACGCCTGCGTTTACCCGAGACCTTGCGAAAGAGATTGTCCGAAATTTAACAGCATTCGGCAAACTCACCGCCAGGCCATTTCAGCGACGTCCCGGAGCAATAAAAAAGAAGGCAGTTGCTCCTACAGGGGAATATCCAGTGATAGTAGATACGAGCGTCCTCATTGATGGACGGATCCTGCCGATCGTCAACAGCGGGTTTTTTGTGGCTACCTTGCTCATCCCTCAGTTTGTCCTTGCGGAGATCCAGCATATTGCAGATAGCGCAGATATGATCAGGCGATCCAAAGGGAGACGGGGACTTGACGTTGTGAATGCCATAAAAAATCAGCGTGTAAATCCTGGAGTAAAAGCAAAAATCGTTGCTGATGATGCCACTAATATAAAGGAAGTGGATCTTAAGCTTGTGTATTTTGCAAAACTTTGGAAAACACGACTCTTAACCGTAGATTTTAATCTTGCACAAGTTGCCCGTGCGCAAGGGGTGAAAGTACTAAATGTGAATGATTTGGCGCAAGCACTGAAAGTTTCTCTGATTTCAGGAGAAGAATTAACAGTAAAAATTACCCATCAAGGAAAAGAACGGAATCAAGGTGTTGGATATTTACCAGATGGGACCATGGTAGTTGTTGAAGATACTAAAGATAGAGTGGGGCAGGATGTTGTCGCTATTATTACAAAAGTCCATCAAACTCCCGCAGGACAGTTATTCTTCGGAAGATTGAAGTAATCTCATTATCCGTCTTTTTTCGTGCTCACGCGTTGCGCTTCGCTTACATGATTGCGCGCGAAAAAAGAGGATTCTGAGATTACCGTAATAATCTCACAAGTTATCCACAAAGAATTCATAAAAATAGTATAGCGCGTATAAACGTGCTCTATAAACATAAAATAACTATAAGACTATGATTTTTATCAAGATATTTTCCTATGGGACTTGACAAGGGGGTAAAAAAGGTTTTGAATAAGATTATGTCAGTAACACTACTGCTTAAGCAGATGGGTTTGGGAAGTATTATGAGAGACAGTTCAAAAGCTCGAGTGTCTCCTATGGTGAAAGAACGTCAGCGCTTTGAAACTGAAGTGCGACGACAGTTTATTGAGCTTAAGAGAAAAGGGATTAGTATTCCTGTGTTTACACTGTAAAAATTAAACGTAACTAGCAGATTTGGGGGAAAAGACCACCGAGAGGTGGTCTTTTTGTTGAGTTGAAATTTGAATTACATTATCCCGCGGAGCGGGATATGGGTAATTAAGTTTTTTCTCGAAGAATCAAAAAAACAAGTTTCCCATTAAAAAAGCATCACTACCGCTAGCAGATTTGGGTTTGGGTCCCGCCTTTCGGTGGGATTAGTGCTACGAATAGTAATGCTTTTTCTTTTGGATATTGCGGTAAAGCAATATCTTATACCGCAGAATAACGAATCATAGTAATTGTTGTCAAATTTTTTTTTGAAGCTAGATTATTTCACGCGGATTGTTGTATTGCTAAATTTCATGAAGAGTGATATGAATTATTCTTTGCTTAATGGGAAGTTGATTGCCTGCCCAACAATCAACCCCCCATAAAAAAAAGAAAAATCTTATAGTTTGCAGATTGTAACGCGGGGACAATGAGTTGTCAATTAGGAGACGCCCTATAACGATTTTATTTTTGCAAGAATTGTTTGTGCTGCACGTATTCCCAAATCAACCGCATAATTTGTTCCGCGGTCCCAGGGATAAATAGAATCTAAATTTGCGATATACACATTCTCAATTGGTGTTTGTATCTTTGGTGCACGCTTTGAATAATTTCTTGTATGGACAGGCTGCGCGTTAGGCACTGTAAAGAGATATGTGTTTAAAAGATCTTTCGTATTAACTGATGGGGAAATTTTTTTAAGAAACGGCATGAACAGTGCTAGCAGTTCTTCTTTTGTTTTTGTGAGTAATGCATGTCCTTCCGGTAAATAGTTGCCGATATAGGTGATATGACGGCCTCCATAGTGTTTTTTGTCAATCATATTGGTGTGGTTAACAACTGCTAAGAATGGAAACGATTTGTCATTGACATTGAGCCAATATGCTTTTTCTAAAATTGGTTTTTTTGTTTCAAGAATAAGTGTCTGTGCCCATAGGTGGGGAATAGATAATAGCTGATCACGATAGTTTTTTGGAAATTGAATAAGTTTAGTAACCATCTGGGATGGAACAGTCAAAAGAATTGCGTCAAATTTTTTTCTGTCGATGTCAGCAATTGGAGTATTTGTTTTAATGATACCGCCTTGCGTTCTGATTGCATCTGCAAGAACTTCCACAAAATGGGAAAACCCACCTTTAAAATATCCAAGACGCGGCGTGCGTTTATGAAGCCGTGCCCAAAGCCAGGATGCTGCAATATCGTTAGCATACGGGCCAAACTTTGCATCAAGAAGCGGTTCCCAAATGGTATTCCATACTGTTTTTCCATTAATAACTTGGAAAAGTTTTTTTGCTGTAATATCTTCAAGTGGTTGCCAAAATGGATTTATTTTCATTAGTGCTGCGGTTGCCCCGGTTCTCACGCGGTCAAAAAACGGCAGGCCCGGAAATTTTAAAATATTGATTGGTGTATCGAACGGATATTGATTCTTGTTCCAATATACAGAGGTGGTTGGGGAGAGGATCATGAGATCATTTTTTAATCCAAGTTCTTTGGCAAGAGAAATAAGGGCAGTGTCATTGGTAAAAAAATGATGGTATGTTTTTTCGAGTGTCCAGTCCCAAGATGGGCCAGAAAAACCGTTTGCAAGTCCTCCAAGGATTTCATCCTTCTCAAACACAGTAACCGTTGCACCGTGTTTAGTAAGCTCGTATGCTGCAGTGAGCCCCGTTATCCCGCCACCGATAATTGCGATGTGCATAATGGTATTATAGAAAATGTATTGAATAATACAAATATGAACATGCAGGCATCCATTATTGAGCGAGTTTTTATCGGTCTTTGCTTTTTTTGGTTTGTTTATTTGTGGATTGCCTTCGGAACATCCATTCCCTATCTGGATAGTGGTATTGATTTTCTTCAGGCGCATGATTTTTACACAGGGGGAATACCGTTGTTAGGATTTCATTGGGCTAGTCTACATCCTCCATTAAAAACAGCAGTTGTTTCAGTACTCTTTTTTCTTTTTGGTGTCTCTGGTCGTACATATGCACTATTTGGATTACTGTTAGGGAGCATATCGTGTTATTCCTACTACACGATTGTGAAAAAGAACACCACCTCTTTATTGTTTATTGCGGGAATGATGATGGTTTTTTTATTGTATCCACTAGGAACAGCGGGGATGATCGGAGGTTTTACTGATTATGCATTATTTACCTGGTGTCTTTTAGCATGGGCGGGGTATTGTACTAATAAAAGAGTGGTGGTTATCATCGCTTCATTGTGTGCAGTTTTGACAAAAGAGCCAGGAGTGCTGCTTCCTGGAAGTTTGATTATCGCCGAATTTTTTCATACATATGCGGCAAAAAGCAAAATTCAATGGAAATATATCCTCGTAATTTTTTCAACCACTTTGGGTTTGTTTGTGTGGTTGTATATTTTATCGCTCTATGGAAAAGGAGCATGGTCCGACCATATTTTATCTGAAGGATATTCATCAAACGGTATTATTGTTGCTTTACAGAATATATCCTCAGGAGGATGGAATAATCCCTATGCGTTACAAAATGCGTTGCACGTATTTATTATGAATTTTCATTGGGTGTATTGGATTGTTGCCATTGTGGGACTCTGCATATGGGTCAGTGTACTGTTTTTACACGGAAAACAACAAAAGATTCAGAGAAATGCATTACTTCCGGCAGGCATATTTGCTTTGTTTTACGTTGTTCTTGTATTGTCATTTCCAACGTACGCCATACCCCGATATATTCTTCCTGTGAGCGCGTCGCTATTTATATTTCTTGTATATGGAATGAATGGGTATTGGTTTATTCATAAAACATGGTACGTGCTTTGTTGGGCTGTTTTGGTTTTCGTTAGTATTACCGGACTGTACCGTTCAGTAGATCCACTATCACTAAGTATTTGGAACACACTGAAATTAGATAATCAAACAGTGTATAACATGCGAGATTCTCAAGCGGGGAATGATGGCATTACGTACAATTTACAGGAAAGTTTTCTCCAAAAGCAACGAACAATTACGATCCATAATGGAATGTTAAAACCCACTGATTGTTATCAATGGCGATTGTATGACCCGAATAACGATAAACGGATTTTTTCTATTTTAGCGATTCCTATTGTGTATTCAACTATTGATTGTCTGCATTAATATTTTTGTCGCCGCAAAGGATTTTTGTGTCGTACACGGATACATTTTTGTTTAGGTATGTCGGTGTATTTGATTGGAACATGGTATTTGTGAGCGTTATTTCTTCAAGAGCCCATGGGTGTTCGATCATGACATAGCTTATTGAATTGGTATAAAGTAAGTCACAAGTTATCTGTTCATTGTTGTTTTCAAATATTTGTTTTATAACATTATTTCTGCCTTGTGTATTGTATCCTGCGGACCAGGAAAAATATGGCCACCCATAAAAGATATTTCGTCCAGCAATTGATGCGGGATGGAAGAAATAACTAGAGTTTAAAATGATTGCATCAGGTAGGGTATTATCCCGTATCCATGTTGCCGTCTCATTTTGTGGGATATCTTCCGATTTTAGATATGGGTCATTGGCAATGGGGAAGAAATCGATGATACCGGAAAACATGAGGCCTGCTATACATATGATGGTGATTGTTTGACAGACATATGTATATATTTTCTTTTTCCATCTATGTGTATATATACGAATGAGCGCAAATGCAGACAACATGTTGCCGATGATGAGGAAAAAATTAAAGAATTTATGATTTGCCGCCATTTCAACGGAGAATTGGAATAAGTTAGGAATGAGGAATAGGAAAAAGAGGGGAACGGTTAATTTCTTCACGCGCGTTGGTGCAAGAAGCCATCCCAATGGAATGAAGATACTGTGCAGTCCGATGTTTTGTATCCAGTACCAGATGATTTTTACGATGGTAAGTGGTGGTGTGATCAGATATCCAGGGTGCAGCATTACCGTTTTTGGACCGGTGAATAACGGAAGCAGTTGGGGAATGATATAGGCAAGACCGATACTTCCAATGAGAAGTAACACTCCACGAAGGCGAGGAAGAAGGATAAAATAACACATCATGAACAGGGCAAGAATGATCAGGATTGGTTGATGGAAGTAGGGAAGGAGCGCCAGTATGACTATTTCAGGTATGGCAAACAACAGTTGTTTTTTAAACGGTTTCTTTTCAATATATATAAGGATTCCGATAAACAGGAGTGCAAGCGTAAACGCAGCCCCCAAATGCCGTTGATTCGTATAGATATTTAAACTCCAGAATGCCGAGATGTCGCCCTTCCCCCAGGGGGCAAACGAAGGGAACGTCGTGTTTGTCACTATGTCCGTTATCGAATGTACTGACAATGGATGATCCTTAAAAAATTGTATCCATGACAGCGATCCGTTAAATAGAAAAAAGATGACGGAAAGGATGGTCACTCGTTTGTCTTTGAATACTTTTTGTGCAATGAATGCAATACCGATCATTAGTCCTGCAAATCCAATGATGCTCGGGATATTCAGTGCCCAGTCTATTCGGAGTCCTGCTTTTTCAAGCATTCCAACAAGAAAATAAAATAAAAAATGATAACGGATCGGTTCACCCGGGAATAGCGGATATTCTGGTGGCCAGTTATTGCCGAATGTAAATGATCGAATAAGCGGTATATGTGCTCCGAAATCACTCCATGCCTTTGGTGCTATGAGCATTGATGACGTTTTTGTGTCATAAGAAAACGTATGAAACATGAGCCAAGAAGAAAAAAGAAACGCAAAGCTCCCAAGAAGAATCCAAAAGCATGTTTCCTTTTTCATAATTTGATTGTATCATTGGTACCATGCCAATGAGTGATGTGTTTATTGTTCTTCAATGGTGGAGCGTCTTGTTTCTCGTCGGTGCTGCTGCATTTCCATTGACAAAACGGCTGTTTCCCGGATGGTATGACAAAGGATATTTTTTCAGCAAAGCTGTTGGGTTTGTAATCGTCTCGTATCTTGTTTATGTTGCCGGAACAATTCGGGTTGCTCCTTTTACTGTATGGACTATCTATGGAGCGATGGCCATTGTTTTTTTGATTGGTATCTTCATCACACAGACGAGATCCATTAAAGCGCGTATCCAAAAACTGAAAGAATCGTACGAACAGTATGTGTTTCTTTTTGGTCTTGAGGAGGCAATTTTTTTCTTACTGCTTATTTTGTGGAGTTGGGTGAAAGCACATGAACCATCGATCCGGGGACTGGAGAAGTTTATGGATTATGGATTCATGCAATCAATTCTCAATAGCTCCTATTTTCCTGCGCCTGACATGTGGTGGGCCGGGGGGTCGATTAATTATTACTATTTTGGCCATTTAGTAACTGCTGTTTTGACGAAGCTTTCCGGATTATCTCTTGGATATACGTTTAATCTTATGCTTGCGACTATTTTTGCGTTGACTGCAACAATGAGTTTTTCGATCGGATATCAACTCCTGTTTTTGGGACAAAAAAGAAAAATAGGACAAGTGGGAAAGATTATTGGCGGAGTGTTGACCGCATTTTTAGTGACCGCAGCCGGAAATATGCAAACAATTTATGCGTTTACGAAAGGGTATGTGGGAGAGGATGTTCAGCCATTTTGGCATCTTTTATGGCCTCTAAGGGAATTATCAGAAAAAATAGGTCAGGGAATGATGACCTATTGGTATCCAAATGCCACCCGTTTTATTCCGTTTTCCATTCATGAATTTCCGAGTTATTCATTTGTCGTTTCTGATGTTCATGGACACGTACTTTCTCTTCCATTTGTGTTGCTTGCGCTGGGCATGCTTATTCATCTGTTTACTTCTTTTGTTTCATTAAGGAAACAAAATATTCCATGGGGGCCGCTTATTTGGTATGGATTTCTTGTTGGAATACTTCTTATGACAAATGCCTTGGATGGGCCCATATATGGCGGATTATTTGCTTTTTGTTGGTTTGTTTTTATTATAGTACCAAACAAGAAACACTGGAAAACTCATTGGTGGGAATTTCTTTACCCTGTTGGATTTGTTGCCATTACGGCAATTATAACAGCGCTTCCTTTTTTGTTCTTTTTTAATTCGTTTGCAACAGGGATTGGTGTGAATTGTCCTCCATCATTTCTTGCTGGAATGAAGATTGGCCCTTTCATTTTTGAGGAGGTAGAAAAGTGTCAGCGGTCGCCGTTGTGGATGATGTGGCTGTTGTGGGGATTTTTCTGGTTCACGGGCGCTTGGCTATTTATTACAAAAATATGGAATACGTACGATACTGACAAAACGATTCGGCGAATACTAAAAGTGTTCTATCTATTTGGTATCGGCCTTATTATTTTTCCTGAGTTTTTCTATGTTAAGGATATATATCCAGCCCATTTTCGAAGCAATACCATGTTTAAACTCGGGTATCAGGCATTTATCATGTGGTCTGTTATTGCAGGATATGTGATCACTCACGCGTTTATTACCTGGAAACACAGAATAATAAATACGACATATATATGGCTTCGGCCGGTATTTATTTTTTTATTGATTCCACAGCTTTTCCTTGTGTCCATTTATCCCATTTTTTCTATCAGGTCGAATTTTGGAGAACTGAAAAATTATCAAGAAATATGGGGATTTGGATGGATGCAACAGGAATATCCCGATAACTGGAAAGCAATTGAATGGCTCAAAGAACGTATGGAAAATAATCAAACGCAAGGCGTTCCAATACTTGTAGAAGCTGATGGGGACAGCTATACAGACTATAATCAGATTTCTGCATTTTCAGGTATTCCAACGATTGCTGGATGGGCAGTGCATGAGTGGTTGTGGCGGGGGACGTATGATACGGTGTCACCTAGACGTGATGATATTCGGCGTATTTATGAATCGACAGACATTGGGGAAATTGAAAAAATAATTACCGCCTATAATATTACTTATATTATCGTTGGTCGGTATGAACGGGAAAAATTTTCTCAAATACAAGAAAATGTGTTAGACGCAATCGGTATACGTGTGTTTACCTCAGGTACAACAACTATTTGGGAGACTCGGAAGCGATAAAGACGAATTCTCTCTTGACAATGATTAGATGTATGTGATTAAATACGAATGTTATTTACGTAGATTCTTCAGGAGACGTGCGTATAATTTTTTCATGAATTTCCAAACACAAGCGAAGTATTCCATTATGTATTAATTTTTTTACCCTAGGAGCGTGGGAGAAAGAAAGCAAAACACGGTTTTACTTTCTCGTTTTCACTTTTTTCTACTACGCACTATAACTATTATGGCTTTTCGAGCCTCCACAAAAAAGACTGCTCCGGCAGTTAAAAAATCCTCCCCCGCTAAACCAGCCTCGCCGGCAGGCAGGGCTTTGGATGGCGATGAAAACAAAATTGACGTTCCAAAACAAGGACTTTCCATTGATGATCTCATTGGTGGACCTGTATCAGAAAAAGAAGAGAAAAAAATTGAAGTGATTGTTTCTCCAAAACCATCAGCGTTAGCACCAAGCACTCCTATTTCTCAACCAGTGTATCGTTCAACAGGACCGGGAGGATATAGACAGCCATTTAATCGTGGTGGAGGCAGGTTTGAACGCGGATCGCGACGGGAAGGGTATGGACAGGGATATCAACAACAAGGATATCAACAACAATCAGGATATCAAGGTGGCTATCGCAGAGTACAACGGGATTTTGTTCCGGCTCCGGATGGTGCTGGATTTACCGTTGATATTAACGTCCCGACAGAAACAGTGAAGGGCATTTTGGATTTGACCGCAGAAGGTCATGGATTTTTGCGACCGAAGTTTACGCCGTCAGATAAAGATGTGTACATTTCTCAATCCCAAATTCGCAGGTTTCTCCTTCGAAACGGAGATGAGGTAGAGGGACAAGCAAGACAACCAAAAGAAAATGAGCGGTATTGGGGATTATTGAAAGTTGAAAAAATTAACGGTGTTGTTGCTGAAGAAATGGTGAATCGACCGCGATTTGACGACTTAACACCTATCTATCCAAATACGTTTTTGAAGCTTGAAACAGGACAATTCCCATTGTCCACCCGTATGATGGATTTGTTGTCACCTATCGGATTTGGACAACGCGGACTCATAGTTTCTCCGCCAAAAGCAGGAAAAACAACAATTTTGAAAGAAATTGCGGCCGGAGTGACCGCAAATTATCCAGATGTTCATTTGATGGCAGCGTTAATTGGTGAACGTCCCGAAGAGGTTACAGACCTTATGCGGAGCATTAAAGGAGAAGTATTAGCCAGTAATTTTGATGAATCACCACAAGCACAGACGAGAGTTGCTGAAATTGCACTGGATCGAGCCAAACGCTTGGTTGAAATGGGAAAAGACGTTGTCGTACTTCTCGATTCCATTACCCGGCTTGCACGTGCATACAACTTGGTCGTAAATCCATCGGGACGAACATTGTCCGGAGGATTTGATCCAGCAGCATTGTTTCCAGCAAAGAAATTTTTAGGCGCTGCACGGTGTATTGAAGGAAAAGAAGGATCCGGAAAAGCAACAAGCGGATCACTCACTGTCATCGGCACTGCGCTTGTGGATACTGGAAGCAGAATGGATGATCTTATTTATGAAGAATTTAAAGGAACAGGAAACATGGAGCTTCATCTGTCGCGGAAATTGCAGGAACGCAGAGTGTTTCCAGCAATTGATATTTCCGGATCCGGTACACGTCATGATGAACTCATGCTTGGAGAGGAAGCAATGAAGCGCGTTACCACGCTTCGACGTATGCTCACACTGTTGTCTGATGATGAACAAACATCAATGATGATTGAACGACTTACCAAAACAAATTCTAATGCAGATTTTTTGGATACGTTAAATCAAGGATAACGCAACTTCCTGTCGTCTTAGTTAATGACCCACCAGTTGAAGGTAATATTATAAATACTGGGCGAGGTGATTGCTACTGTGAATGTTCCATTTTCTTTGGTAATGACTGAGAGTGTTTTGTCTGTTGCGCTTGTTGGTGTGATAAAAATTAATGACCGTTCCGTTACTTTGTCTGTTTTCATTACAACAGTTGTTGTTCCTTTGATAATTTGTCCTTCTCCAACTGATGCTGTTTGAGCGGAGCTTGTGGCAGTCTGGTCTGTTTGGACAAAGAGTTTTGTGGTTAATAATTCTTTTGCTGTAAGCGATCCGCTGACGCTTGCAGAACCATCTGCGTCAAATGTTACTACTTCTTTTCCATTTTTTCCTTTAATAACCAGTTTTCCAAATGTGGTTGTTGCGCTCGGGGTAGCTGACATCGTTGATTCTTGTAGTTGTTCCTGTTCTAAATCAATGACTATGTTGTTAACGTTGAATGGTTTTATTGTTGAAATACCCAATATTCCGTTAATCGCGACGTTTCCGTTAAATCGTGCATTTCCAAGCGTGTCAATAATAAGCGCTCCATTCATAATATCGATATTAGCAAGTTGTGTTTTTTGTAAAAACAGCGGTTCAGAGAGTGAATCAATTGCATTTTCGGAAAACAACAGTGATGCGTCCACCATTAATGATCCTGTAATCATTGTTTCTCCTAAAATTACACCACCAAGGACAGATAGATTGTTGTTGAGCATTACGGTATCAGCTTGTATTTTCCTCCCTGAAAGATCAATGTATGTTGGATCCGATTGTGGATTTTTGAATATTTCCGCTAAAAGTGCTGCGGTTGTCGCTGGAAGTTCAGGATGAACATCAAACTCTGGTTGTGTATACACAATTGGTTCATGAGACAGGGAAGCGGTGATTGAGGCGATGCGTTTGTCCAAATCCCCAAATCCGGTAACGATGCGATCTGCATAGAGTGTGGCGGTAATGGTCGCATCATTTTTGACAGAAAGGTTGGTAAATGATGCTATTCCGTCCGAAGAGATTGACGCTACAGGCTCGTGATATTCATTGGTTATGATGAGTGATGAATTTTTAAAAGGAAGATTTACTTCAATCGTTTCTTTTGAAAGTGGAGAAATTACATTTGTTTGTAGTCTTTCGATATCAGCGAGTGGAGAAATAAGGTGTTTTGTCTCAAATATTTGTGTCATTTCTTGCATCGCTTTAACAAGATACGGAATAAGAGATGAAGCAGAAAAGGTTAATAATCCATCAACAGGATTTGTTCGTACTAGATTAGGGATAACACTCTGAATTTCTTGCGCGACAAATCCTGATTCGTTTTTATTTCCGTTGATGAAATCAAATGTTACGGGGCGCAGCTGTTTAATTGAATCCAACGCGCTCGTGATAATTGTTTCTATATTAGTTTTGAGTCTGGCATCTGATGTACATTGTCCGATTTGTCCGGTGCTTGTATTGATGCAAAGCGCCGTAGAACTTACTGCTGCTGTCCCAGTATCATAATAATCACCGTTGTTTATTTTTATGTCGCCCGTATCCCCATCAAGTAAGATAAGCGCGCTTGCTGTTGATGTGGTGCTAGGATTATCATTTGGAGAAAATGTTGTACTGCCCAGTGCGATACTTCTGTTTACTACCGGATAGGGATAAATAAGATTATCTGATGGGGTAAGAGATAGCACTGCTTCACCGTTGGCACCCATAAGTCCAATTGCTCCGGTTGGACCACTGGCACCTGTTTGTCCGGTAGCTCCCGTTGCGCCGGTAGCGCCGGTTGCTCCCGTTGGACCAAAATCTCCCGTTGCGCCGGTAGCTCCCGTTGCGCCGGTAGCGCCGGTTGCTCCCGTTGGACCAAAATCTCCAGTTGCTCCCGTTGGACCACTTGCTCCTGTATCTCCAGTAGCTCCGGTTGCGCCGGTAGCGCCAGTTGCTCCCGTTGGACCACTTGCTCCTGTTCTTCCCACAACTCCGGTAGCCCCCGTTGCGCCAGTAGCCCCTGTTGCTCCCGTTGGACCAACTTCTCCAGTTGCACCTGTTGTTCCCATGTTTCCAGTTGCTCCTGTTGCACCGGTTGGCCCTGTTTCTCCTGTTGCACCGGTGGCTCCTGTTGGACCCATGTCTCCAGTGGCCCCTGTTGCGCCGGTAGCCCCTGTTGCACCAGTTGCCCCTGTTGGACCAAAAATTCCCGTAGCCCCCGTTGCGCCTGTTGCGCCTGTTGGCCCTGTGTCTCCACTTGCTCCTGTAGGACCGTGTGTACCTGTTGCGCCGGTTGCTCCCGTGGAACCAGTTGGACCAGTATTTCCACTTGCGCCCATAGGACCATTAATTCCAGTTGCGCCAGTAGCTCCCGTGGCTCCTGTAGGGCCCTTGTCGCCACTTGATCCAGTTGGACCATTTGCTCCCGTTGCCCCTGTGGCTCCCGTGGCTCCCGTTGCCCCTGTGGGGCCTAAAGAACCTGTTGCCCCAGTGGCCCCAGTGGCTCCTGTAGCACCGGTAGAACCGGTTGCTCCGGTTGGACCAGTATTTCCCGTTGGTCCTATTTCTCCTGTTGCCCCAGTGGCCCCAGTGGCTCCCGTTGCCCCGGTTGCTCCGGTTGGACCGGCTTCACCTGTCGGTCCAACAGTACCAGTTGATCCTGTTGCTCCCGTTGGTCCTTCTGTGCCTGTTGCCCCGGTTGCTCCGGTTGGACCAAAACCTCCAGTTGGTCCTGTTGCTCCCGTTGGTCCAACAGTTCCAGTTGTTCCAACACTTCCTGTCGGACCCGTACTTCCAGTTGTTCCAGCAGCTCCAGATGTTCCTTGCACTCCGCTTATTCCTGTTGATCCTTGTTCTCCGAGGGGACCAGGAAGTCCTTCGAGTCCGGATATTCCAGTTGAGCCAGTAGCACCTGTTGGACCTTTATCTCCACTGGGTCCAGTTGCTCCAAGAACAGAGCCTGCGGCAGTTGGAGGAATCGTTGGTTTTACTGATCCAATCGTTGCTGCTGTTTTATTAGCATCAGCAGCTTTTGACGTCATTGTGCGCTGGTTTTGTACACCAATAACTTGGACAGCAACAGTTCCAATTCCGAAAAACAACAAAAGAAGAGCAAAGATAAGTGGTAAAGATTTTCGTGAAAGATGTGGCGAAGTATGACCGGTTTTGATGTTTTTTGATTCTTTAAGGGCTGGTATAACAATCATATTTGAAGATGTGATTGTCGGCATCTCTACTGGCATAGGCTCAGGAATGGGGGGTGGAGGAAACGGGGCTGTGGGATCATCAGGAATTTCGTGTTTTGCAAAATAATTTTTTTCTTCAATAAATGGTTTAGCAACAGATGGAGTTTTTTTGATAGTTGTTTGTACCATCGCCTCTTGAATGCTTGTTTTGATAGGTTGAGTTGGTTCTTCAATTTTTGGAACGCGCTGATAGGCGGTTCGTGATGAAACGACTTCAAGTAATTCGTCTGGATAATATCGTCTTGCATTACTGTTTGTCCGAGCGCTTTTGATAATACCCGCTTTTTCCCATCGAAGCAGTGTGTTTTTTGAAATATGTAATAAATGAGCCGCTTCGCTGATACTCAGTGGTTTTTGAGGTATTTTGATATTTTTTGATTCAGCTTCATTTGGTATAGAAAGAGAGTTTTTGATAGCGTTTATGGATTCATGAGAAATAAGATGTATGCCATTCACATCAATGGTTGCGGCAAGTTTTCCTGATTTAATCCAATTGCGGATGCTTCCCTTTGAAACGGAAAGTAATTTTGCTGCTTGACCTATAGTTACTTGCGTTGATGTTACTTGCTTTATCATGAATATAATTCCTGTTGCCGTTTTTTTATAGAAAAAAGGTTACACATAGTCACGCGGGAATATTTTGAGGTTTTTGGGTGGGTTTTTGAAGCAAAAATATTTATCATATATTTATTACAATAGGGTAGAGAATAAATGTCAAATAGCTTCCGGTTAAAAATACATTTCGAGGCTAAACTATAGGTTGGATATTGGTACCTATAAAGTTGTTTGCTATAGGACTAAATATACGAATGTATATAAATTATTTTTGTTTAAGTTGTTAAATCAACATAATTCATGCAATTTCAAGTTGCTGGGGATACGGATCTTGCTATATGTATATGTAAGAAATTTGAAGCAAAAAGTGGCTTATAATTAATAGTTTTTTACGTGTCGGATTGCCAAATCGTTGGTTGAGAAAGCAGATAAATATGATGTGGCATTGAGATGGAAAAAGTAGGTGATCGTCATGCTTGATATACTAAGATGTGTAAAATATTAAATACGTATATTTAGATATTATACATATAAGATAATAGTAGTTTGATATGCGTTGTCGTTTGGTTTTCTTCTTTCTTTATATTTGCGTTAGTGTTTGGTTTTTGATACCCTGGTAGGACGCATGAAGCATGTTTTTCAACAACTTAGTAATGACCTCACTGATTGGGGAAAAGGGTGGAGATTTTACATTGAGCGTCACGTTATACACGCAGGAGTAACCTTCGAATCACGAAAAGACATCCTTGTTGATATTCTTATGGCGCGGCGTGGTACATATCAGTGGCCATTTCTTCATATTTCGCTTGTTGTTCTTGCAATTGCAGGAGCTGCGAGTGCGCCAATTATTGCAAGTTCATATCCTGGTGCAATTCCCAATACACTCGGGGATTTCACCCCGCCGTCAGCCGTTGCTGTGTCTCTTGATACGGTGCAGGGGGTTGACACGCAAAAATCAGATAAGCCGCGCGATCAAGTTATTTCCTACACTGTAAAACAAGGAGATACATTGCAAAAAATTGCAGATCAGTTCGGTATTTCTGTTGATACCATTAAATGGGCAAATGATATGAAGCGGGATGCCCTTTCAATAGATCAAACTTTAAATATTCCTCCGGTGACAGGAATGGTCTATAAAGTTCGTGAAGGAGATACTATTTATACTATTGCAAAAAAATATCGAACGGAAGCACAAAAAATTGTTAATTTCCCCTTTAATGACTTTTCTGATCCTGAGACATTTGCATTAAATATAGGACAAACCCTTGTCGTGCCTGATGGTATTCAGCTGGAAGCAGCCCCTGCACAAGTGCGATTTGTTCCGACCGTGTTTGCGGGAGGTTCCGGACAACTCAGCTGGCCAGCTGGTGGCCTCGTTACCCAATATCCATCGTGGTACCATAATGCGCTTGATATTGCCAACCCGACAGCTCCAGGTATTGCCGCAGCCGATACAGGTATTGTGACATTGGTTGAATATTTGAAATGGGGATATGGAGAGCACGTTATGATAGATCACGGAAATGGTATCTCAACTCTTTATGGTCACTTGCAATCAATTTACGTAAAACCAGGAGATAAAGTTACAAAAGGACAAATTATTGGAAAAATGGGATCAACCGGCCGGTCAACTGGAACGCATCTGCATTTTGAAGTACGGAAAAATGGTGTTGTTGTTAACCCGCAATCCTTCCTCAAATAATAATGTGAATTGGCAATTGGTTAGTACACACTGCTATCAGTCGCTATGATGTGATTGATAATATTATTTAGTTATTTTTACTGCTTCTTTTTTAGCGAATTCATTTTTTGATAGAAATACGTTTTGAATTATTTCCGTAAATCTAATATTAATTTTAGCTTGTTAATAAAAGATATTTTTAATTATTAACGCATGGAGAAAGGGGAAGAAAGTGGACCGGAAGAGAATCGAACTCTCCACCTCTGCAATGCGAATGCAGCGCTCTACCAGATGAGCTACCGGCCCAAAAATAAAAGTCCTACTTCGCGTAAAGCTTCGCGGGACATCCACCACTACTAAACTCTCTTTCTGTGGCGTCCCGCTTTGCGGGACATCCACCACTACTAAACTCGCTTTGCTCGTTAAGTAGTGGTGGACCCGAGGGGAATCGAACCCCTTTCTATTCCATGCCATGGAATCGTTCTACCGGTATACTACGGGCCCCAGGAAAAATCAGTGAAGTAATTATAGAACAAACAATACCACTGTGCTAGTTGAACACCAGGGGAATATCGTGTGTAAAAAAACAACACGTGTTAGTTTGCTTCGATGGTCACGCCGGCAACTTGTGGATTGTCCGCAGACAGTTCCAGGTTTAGGAAGTTGCCAATGATTGCGCCGATGCCAAGCATGAGTGCAACCATCACAACGAACATCCAGCTTTTGAGCATAAGAAGAAAGCTTTTCTTCTCGCTTCTCTTGGCTGTTCGCGGCGCTGCCGTTTTTCGGCGAACGATTTTTTTCTTCATATAGATCTAGCGTTGCATATTAAAAAACGATTGTCAAGAAACTGTTTTCTTGACACAGAGAAGAAAATATCATCATAATGATGCTATGCATCATAAACTTACTCCTATTACCCCTTTTTTTCTTTCCGCAATCCATCAATTACGCAATCGACGCAATGTTATTTGGTTTTTGATCAGCGGTCTTGTGTTTACGGTTATTTCCCGTCTTTTCGTGATGCTACCGCCTTTTTTGTTTATTGTGATGCAGACGACAGAGGAGACAGTATTATATTCATTATTGATCGGACTTTGTGCGCTTCTTGCCTGTTATAGTTCTGTGTTTTTCTTTTCATTATTCCTTGTTGTTTCCCGTCATATTGCACTCAATGAAGATATTATGCTGTCAGCATCTCTGCGACAAGCACATCGTTCTGTAGGGAGAGCCGCCTGGACAATTCTTTTGTTTGGATTGTTTGTTTTTCTAGGTCTTATTGTATTGGTTATTCCGGGAATAGTGATTGCAATATGGTTCTTTTTTGCTCCAACTATTTCAGTTTTTGAGTCAAAAAAAGTCAATCCCTTTAAACAAAGTAAATTGTTAATGAAAGGAAGATTTTTTGCTGTTTTTTTCCGGTTGGTGCTTGTGTACGGTTGTGTCATGCTGCCAACATATTTATTATCGTTCATTCATCCATTGTTAAGTCAGGCGTGGGGGATTACGTCGTCGTTTTTCAGCTTCGTATACGTGTTGCTTTATATGGATTTGTTAGGAACAGCAAAATAACAAAAAAAAAGCTTCATTTTTCGTAAAATTCCTTCTTGACAATCAATTGCTTTGAGCCTCATAGTTATTAATATAATAGGACGTAGGCATTAGCGTCTGCTTTGGGGTTTGGAAACGCTGGCATTTGTCTTTTTGTGTCTGAACTCATAACAAAAAAATTATATCTTTATTTGCTTCTATACGCTCAAAATCTTCTAGCATGTTCTATTACGATACTGTTTGTTATATATCGCGGATCATATTACATTCCTTTCACTCTGTCTGTAACATGAATAGAACATCACATCACCACCCCCATTCATTACATCGCGGATTTATTCAAATTATTCCCATGGCTATTTTTGCTGTTGTTGCGATAATAACACTTGTTGTTATTTCCTCCGCCGAAATGGAACAACAGGATATGCGAAGTAAAGCTACGGGAGGAATTTGTAAACGGGTAAAATATACGGGTATTTGTGCTGGTGCTGACTGTTCCGGAACAACTTCAGCTTCCTGTGATACGTCAGACGGATGTTGTAAATGGGTTGCTTCACCAGCCAACACAAACACACCAACAAAAAAACCGTGTGGCGCAAGCGGAACAGTCTGTCAAACAAGTGCTGATTGTTGTTATGCCTGTAATCGCGGTATCTGTACCGGTGCATCTTATCCAACATTAACCAATACGCCGATAAAAACCCCAACTCCCACACCAACAACGTGTCACAATTTAGGAAGTCAATATAGTTGTGGTGGAACATGTACAGGCGGAGGGAGTTGTGTTGCCACCGGAGCAACAACATGTCAATGTACACTGCCAACATCAACGCCAACCAAATCTCCAACTGACACACCAACATCAACACCGACATTAATACCAACCAAGACTCCAACAAAAACTCCAACACCAATACCATATACCTGTGAAAACAACACGGCGCAATGGTGCAGCGAATTTACAACATGTCAACAGGAATACGCATGTAACGGTTCAGGAACGTGCAGTCCAGGATTTAAATGTTGTAAACCCTGTCCTACATCAACCAACACGCCAACCAAGACACCAACTAAGACTCCAACCAAAACTCCAACCAAAACTCCAACTCCCACCATCATACCCTGTCCGTCTGGTTATACATCAGGATATACGGAACAGAGCTGTTACAGGGTTGCTGGTGAATTTACCTCTCCAAATTGTTGTTTGAAACTAACCAAAATAACCATAACACCGATGAAACAAGTGACAATTTCGCCAAAACCAAGTATTACACCGTCTGTCAATACAGGAAAAACATGCAATATTTTCAATAACGGAAAAATCTGTTCTTCTCTGTTTTCGTGTTCTGATTGTATGGTTGATGGAACGAAGGGGAAATGTACAGGGTCAGCGGGACACGCATATTGCATTCCTTCGGCTTCTCCAACTGCAGCGCCGTTACAGACGTCTACTGTGATTGTACCGCCTGGGGTTGGTACAGGAATTGGTGCGTTTACAACGTACAAACGTTGTAATTTGATAACAGGAGAGATATGTCCCGTTTTTTGGTTTACATGTTCACAGTGTCCGACAGTTGCCGGGGCAAAGGGAATATGTGTGGGTGGTTTTGGAAATGCAAAATGTGAAGCTGTATCAACGCCAACACCTTCTATCCAAAAACAGGCAAGCGGATTTACCGCATTGATCAGTCCCAAACCGAATCCAGTCGAAAACGCGTGTGAAACAGGGTTTGTGTCAGGATACAGTAGAGCAGATTGTGTAAACGAAAAGGGAGATTTTTTAAAGCCAAACTGTTGTCGGCTTCCGATAGATGAAAAACAATATAATATAGTTGATCTGCCATCAGAGTCTTCGACAATAAATGATGACTTACTTACTGATAAAGATATAAATAATATAACCAGCCCAACAAAGGCAGCTGACATTTCAGTAACGGCAACACCTGTGCCATGTTTTTCGATGAAGAATTGTTCGGTTTTACTACACTCAAAGTGTGAATATGGGTTTTGCATACCTAAACCGAGGCCTGATCAAATATCTTTTGAGACATACATAGCAAGACAGGCATGTTATTTGGCTTGTTATTTTGGCACCCTAAACAATCCCACAGAGAAGACAACATGTGACGCAAAATGTGAATCGTCAGCAACGGCAGCAAGCGCCACCATCACTCCCACACCGACACCACCGTTGCCAGCGTTTAAAGAAGGAAATCTAACATGTTCTGGGGGTGCCGGGTCACCAGCTAATTCGTACAGCTTTGGTAATGGGTATATGTATCGATGTGATGGGTTAACCGGCCGTTGGGTTAATCTGAGTGTATACGGGTTAGGTCCTGCGGATATTGCGGAAAAAGACAGGCCTGTGTGGTTAACACAAGACAGTGGGTATTGGAATGTATATTCAGGCGCAGCAGCAACAGCTGGAGCAGCTGGACCAACTGAGGAACCGTGCGTTGTTAATCGAACGACAGAAGAAGGAGTTGTTGCAACCCCTTACGCGGGAGGTGTAGTAGCAATTGGTCCTGCATATAATGAAGGAAAACAGAATATTTGGCGATGTGAGAACGGGCGGTGGAATCAATGTGCATCCTGTATGTTGACGATCATTCCACAGTATTTGAGAGAAGACCCCAAATTTATTGAGCAATACAACAAACAGTCTGTAGAATACAACGCTAAGATTAATCAAGGGGCGGCGCAATACGTTGAAGCGCTTGCACAGTGTAAGGCAAGCGTTAGTACGGCTAACTGTGAAGCGATTGCACTTCAGAGTGTTACAGGTTTGGATAAATACGCGCTAAAAACCGCTCAGCAACAAGCCCATGTGCAGATACAATATTACCCTGCGCTTACTACATATTATGAATGCGTCGCTAAAGAAAAAACGGACGCTGCGTGTGCAACGGAGCGACAAACGGCAAATCGTGTGTTTGCAAAGATTGGACTTGACCAAGAGGGATACGCCCAGGCATCGGCAGGATTTGGAGGGTATGTCTACGGATCTCTAATGGACCAATATTTTTTTGCAAAAGGTAAGGTAAGTCAGTGTCAACAATCATTCGATTCAGGATCTTCTAATTGCGCGGAGGCAATACAAAAACTTCAGGATATCGAAAATAATCCTTTGTTTGTCTTCATTGAAACAAAAGCCATACATGACACGTGCGCAAATGACATAAACGATTATTTACCCGACTGTATCTATTTATCCG
Source organism: Candidatus Gottesmanbacteria bacterium (assembly GCA_043798445.1). Classification (GTDB taxonomy): domain Bacteria; phylum Patescibacteriota; class Microgenomatia; order UBA10105; family UBA927; genus CAIJMI01. Next base: position 25,117 of record JAZDOQ010000019.1, read on the forward strand.
TACCATTGAATGCAAATCCAGATATTGCAGCGATATTTGGTGATGAAACGCTATCAAGCATTAAGGACATGTATATAAATTATGATAAAGCGGCAGGAGCATATATAAGCTCCAATCAGGTGCTTACAACGCAATGTGTCGAAGACCTTGGCTCTGTGCCATATTACATCGGTGATTATTGTTCGGCTGAAAATGTGAGAAGCCGGTTGCTCAAAGGAGCGGACCTTCCTGACTCCCTAAAGAATGCCATTGTTAATCAATACCTTACGGGGGTGTTGGCACAGTATCAACAAGTCGTCAGCAGCGGAAATACAGAAAACGTCATTAATTATTGCAAACAATTTGCTGCAGCTAGTCTCTGTGGTACCTATGAGCAGGCTGCAAAAACCATTGAAGACAATCTGAAGAAAACGTTCACCACAACAGATGGAATTGCGGCAATCGGGGACGTGAAGAAGACCCTTGATGATGCAAAGACCTTATCCTATCTTCTTGACCCTGCAAGCTGTGTACCTGTCGATTCAGACTTATGTAAAAAGATATTTGCAAATCCAGAAAGTGTGGCTGCGAATCTATTGCCCGATATCCAGCTGACATGGAATAAACAAGTGATTATCAGTGGATCGGCGAGCGATGTAATGAGCTTATGTCGGAAACAATTCGGACGTGCAGAGTGTATGAATGAGGAGGAGTCAGTGGATAACATGATATCGCTGTTGCGGAAAGATGTTCAGGAAAGCGTTAGGGTGGGACGAAAAGACTATCAGACCTTAGTAAAAAATATTGCATTGGTGACGACTGGTATCGGAACAACGCTTAAAAGCGCTTGCGAGAAAGACCACCTGTCGGCAGTTGACCGTGCGAAATACTGTTCAGATCTTGAAGCGTATCGGCAAGAGGTGTTTGTCAAACTCCCTGCCGATGTACAAAAAGATGTAGCAGCCACTCTTGAAAAGAATAGTATGGAGCCTAACGATATTGAACAACAACTCACCGTTGTTCCTAAAGAACGGTGCATTGGACAGTCTATTCTAATAAGGTTTTGTAAAGATTCTAACTATAAATGTACAACAGGAGGATATTGCGAACCCAAAAACGGTTTTGTACCCCCAACACCAAAGCCTTTATCAGCAGCAGAAAAACAAAAGCTCACTGAAGAAATTAGAAATAAACAATCTCAATGTGCAGCCATTTTTAATGGTGATACGAGAGCTGTATATGATCAAAGTACAAATGTTTGTCGCCTTTTAACGGAAGATAATCCAATCCCCAAAGCGTATGATTTTGGCGGTGAACCGCAAGGATCAATATTTGGATTACCAATTTGTAATATATTTTCTGAAACATACGATAAGCAAACAGGACTTTGTCGAATAAAAAATGCAACCAAAGCAATGGTGCCATCTGTTTGGGATCGGAGAAAGTTAACAAAATTAGCAAATCAAGCCAGTGAGTGTCGTGATTTTGCTTTAATGCAGTTGCAAGATCCAGATAGGTATAATTTGAATGCACAAGATAGTGGAAGAAATAAGAGGATTATAAATTGTCAAAATGCAAAGCCTGAATCTTACACGCTTTTTATAAATGGCGTTCCTACACAGCAGGAATTTTCAATTCTCCCTAATCCAAATAAACTCTATGGAGAGAAAACGGACGCATTGAAGATGAACGCGCTCGTACAAGCGCTTGTTACAAGTCGTGAGAAAGATGCAAATATATATATTAATGAAAATCTTGTTGTTGATGTTGAAGCGTTAAAAAAAGATGGTCTATACGACAATCTTGTAAAGATGGCCGATGAGGTACTTTATTTACAAGTTACCAACCTTCCCATGTCTTGGTTATATGGCAAAAAGTCTCCAGAAGAAGCGGTACGAAATTTAACATATATTAAAGAAATGTATGGTGATGATGCCCCTCTCAGGCTTAATCCAAACACTGACATAGAAATTAAAAACGGCAACGTTATTTTTAAAACGTCAATAGAAACAGGACCTAGCACTATGTCTTTCTCAGGGGCAGGAGTAAATTTGTGGCCATATATTTCTGAGTGGATTGATAAACAAAATAATCCAGACAACATTGTATATAAATATGACAAAGTATATGGAAGTGGAGCAAATAGTCTCAATGGTTCGTTTCAATTGACGGGAAGAGGTATTGATTTTTTGAAACCTTATTCGGAATGGGTTACACAAGATTCCTCAAACGGCGAATTTTTTTCAATTGCTAAAGAAAGTGTCAACGAGGTGTCTGATAAGATGCGGACAAATTGGTGGTACCGTAACTCAGCAGTTGTGCAAAATAGTATATCGTTTGTTGCGGGAGCTGCAACCGGTATTTTTATGGCACCGACCGGACCAGGGGCCGTGGCAGCAGCAGCGGGCGTTCAAATAGCGGTTGATGTAGGAACACAAGCGATTGTTGACTGGACAACCAGGACAGGGCAGGAACGGTTTAAAGAAAAAGTACAACTAGCTGCACAAATGGAAGGGTCTACGATCTCTCCGGTGTTCGTAAACACTGTTGTTCAAAACACTAACGCAGCTAAAACGAAAGAATGGGTCATGTTCCTTGCGCAAGATATATTATTTAATGCCGCAGGAGAAATATTCGGTTCGGTGTTGACGAATAAAGCCACACGTTCTTTGTTCACAGATGCCGTGACGGTGTCAGTGTATAAAGGGAATGTTATAAATAGTTCCGAAGACGCAATCCAAACATTTGGAAAAAATGGCGTCTATAAACTCTTGGGTGTCGCTGAAGACGGTACTATCCGTGCATTTACTGATGCTTCAAGCGCGAAATTTGCAACAGGTATAAAGAATTGGGTTCCGGTTAATAAGGCGCTTGAGGGCGAAGTCAGCAACATGCTTGCAAAAGCGATGAAGGATGCCACGTTCTTGTCCGCCGCATCCCAGAAGAAAACCGTTGCCAATCTTTTGAATGTCATGGATGATACCCAAAAGTTGATATTTCAGGGCTTCCCTTCAGTACAAAACGTGACAGACTTATCAGCTTTCCAAATGTGGCAGAAAGCAACAGTTACAAAACGGGCACTCAAAGCGCCTGTTACTGACACGGCTGCCGTTCCTTTGGCATCAACTGTTGGCAAGGACTTAAAAACGCTCAAAGAAGGCGACAGCATACTGTTTGCCGGAGAAAAGGATGCCATTGATTTACGGACCATTACCAATCAAAAAGGGATGACACGCATTGTTGACAACACCGGTGTTGTCAAATTTGTTGGAACAGTGGAAGAGTTGAACAAACAAATAGCAGAAAAAGCATTCCTTCTCGGTGAGGGGGACATGATTCAGTTTGCTGATGAGTTTGCAGCTTCGTTAAAAGTAGGAAGTGTCATAGAGAAAAAGGCACTTGATGATTTGATGGATATTGCTAAAAATCCAAACGGTCTTCGTGTGATTGCAGCAATTAAACCCAAGTCAGTATCGACCGTTGCCTCCGTGCTTCCAGTTATCGTTGATAATGTCGCTTCAGGACAAATGAAGGCTGGATCGCTTTTTTATCAACTTGATACGGATGGGAAAGTGATTGCTTCCATCGCGCTTAAAGACGGAGGGCAGATTCGATTAGTGGACAAGGGAAACAAGATTATTGCATCCCTTAACATTGGCTCCTCCTCAGAGGTGGAAGAAAAAGCTTTCCTTAGCGCGATGCAACAGGCAAAGAGAAATGGTGACGTGGTCAGTTTGGCGTGGGTTGATTCACAAAGCGTTCCGCCGCTCGTTCACAGAGGAACCGCGTATCCGGTGATTCCGCTTACCAATACTGCTACCTATCTAAGTTCAAATGGCGTTGCTCAAACGTTGTCACCAAAGTTTGTTCTGCTTCCTGATGGGTCAAAATTAGTCTTTGCCGAGAACCCAAGTGATGTGTTTAAAGGGTTATCAGCAGAAGACCAGCTCTATTACAAAGGAAGCATATTTGATGTTGTTGAAAACGGAAACGTCCGACCAGTCATCCTTGGAGAAAACGGCAACATTGTTGAGCTTTCGTGGTTTGCTCGGGTAGTTGCAAAGAATGTAAACGGACTGGGGTTAGTGAAGGGTATTGATAGCGGAACGGGAACGTTTAGTCTCAATAAATGGATCAACGAAAAGGTTATTGCTGATGGAAGCGCATGGAAAAACTCATTTTTTGCTGGTCCGATACGGACACGCTCGGTTGACGATATTCTTCAAGGAACGATACCTGGGACAAAACAAGCCCGCATCCGAATCATCGGAAAGGACGGTGTCGAGCTTGATTCATGGGTGGAAGCTGTTGGGAAATCACGGTCAATCGTTGAAGATACGAGACTTGCAACGCTTGCGAAAAACGACCTGCGTATGGAGATAACAATGTTGGATGATGCAGGAAATGTTGCACGGCGGCCGCTTACGTTTACAAAAACTGGTGATACATGGGTACAACACGTGTCATTGGCAAATCGGTTTGATAGACTGACTGATGCCCAAGATGCAATCAACACAGTGAAACAATTCGGGAAACCGATAGGGGTAGGAGATACGATTGCAGTTGGTGGCGCAAAAACAGAACTGTATATTAACGGCGTATTTAAAAAACCGCCAGAAGGCGGGTTCATTCGGATTTTTGATAAGGATGGCGGTGTGGTATTTGCCAAGAATGTCACGTCTGATACCGTTATTCCCGGCATGTATCTGCAAAAAGGATACTTCATTCAATTTTCTGATAAATCCATAGCAGGGGGAACAGCGACAAAATTTGGAGCGATCGTTAAGGGATTTAAGGGGAAAGATATCGGAGCTTTTGAAATTGTCGGTGATGTTCGTGTGAAACAACCAGGACTTGTCATGATCAGTGAAGAGGTTCGTGGGGTTATGCCAGCAGGAGAGTTCAAGTATTTGTCAACATATATAAAGGAAATACAAGAGAAAGGGGCGCGTATTAAAAATATTGATGAATTGACTACGCACCTTCCGACAGCAACAACGAGAATTGAATTTAATGGAAAGTACGATGTCACCAGTGGAACAGTTGTGTATGAATACCTTGACTTTGATCCTGCAAATCCAGGAACGACACTTGCAGAGGTAAGCAAAAAAACGAACTTTCGATTTACTGAAGTTGATGGAAAGGTGCGCACGTTCATCTCTGAAGGCGGCGGTTCGACAGCATTCCGTGAGCGGGTACTCCCTGAGTTTGATGAGACGCTTGCAGCAGAAAATGTATTTCGACTAAAGTCTGCGCCAGTCGGTGCAAGCAAATGGGCGGCAAAGGATATTGATAGATTAAATACCATTCTTAATCAGTTTGAGACGTTTCGATCCACGTCAACAAAGCCGTTTCATATATATAAAGAGCAGTTAGAAATTCTTGTATCTCCTGAAAACATCAAACAACTGGGTGCCGGAGGAGGGAAGACGGATGTTCTTGGTCCTTTGTTTGGTGCAATCGAACGACGGTCTGTCCATGCACTGCCAAACGGGACAGACGCTGTTGACTACGCGAAAAATATTGCACAAAGCAAAGGATTTTTTGATGGGCAAGGAATCAAAACCGTCTTTTATGATAACGAACGCGGATTTTTGGAGATCAGCGAGGATTTTAACCGAGCAACGGCGCGCGTTATCAAACCTGATGAGATGCGAAACATAGCATATCAAGCAGCGAAGAATCCGGAGAAATCCGGTCTCATGATTGTTACGGAATCATCTGACAATGCCTGGGGCATTATCAAAGGACGGTCTGGAGATGGTGATGCAGCTGCAAGACTGCTCTATGAGCTCGTCCTTAAAAAAAGTGGTGGTGGTCAGGGATATACGCTTGTTGTTGATGAAATCGGGGCTGTTGTTGGTGGACGGTTTTCGGTTGCGTATGGCGACGCAGTAAATATTGCAAATCTTACAGACACAGATCTTCTTATGGGGCTCCGTGATGGCAAGCAGCTACTTGAAATCAGTGAACAGGTTCGAGTATCAAAAAGTTTGAATGAGTTTAGGGACCAGGTTACGAAGATGATAAAAGACAAAAACTGTGTTGCGACCGGATGTGATCCGACCGAAGTGATAGATGAGCTATTTTTCAGTAGGGTCGATGTTGATAGCGGTATCAAACGAGGGTTACCGATTCCGAAAGATCAAGCGCTTGTTGCCAATTCCTATGCCGATATCATTGATCAAGCCCTTGCTTCCGCAGGTCCTGAAGACCTCGCGCTTAAAACACAACTTCGTGAACTTTCAGGAAGATTCAGAAGCCCCGGTACTGCAACCTATGATCAGCTGGAGCAAGCGTTTGTCGAGACCCTTCGAAAAAGTGCCTCTGATTTTGAAGGTGAGTTTGATCTTAACAGGCAGCTTCTTGCTGATCTTGCATATAGGAAAAATGATTTGGAAGCCCGGTGGTTTGTCATGAGCAAGGTGCCAAGCAACGACTATGGACAGGAAGGTGCAGAAATCGTGCTACGGCGATTTGGAGGAACGACTGGGGAACGGTATAGCGCGGTTGCGCAGCAAATTGCACTTCAGACAGAAGCACCGGACTTGCTGAAAGCCGCAGGAATTCCAACCTCTCAGGTGAAAAGCGCTGGTGAGTTGACCATCATGCCAAAATCCAATCAGATTTCAAATCTTGAGATTTATCAGAATATAGCAGAAAAATATATCGGGTATGACGCAACGCCGGATACTGCGGCCAGGCAGCTTGGAGCATTGGCAACTAACGCATCTGAACGGCCGCCAAAACCAAACGCTCTTCAGGTGAATACCCGGCAGGATGTGATGATCCGAGACTATGCGGCAAACGAACGGTTACGATTACAAGGACGGCCTGAGACAGAAGCCCACGCGTTTGTGCTCATCGATGATGGAGTAACGTATAAAAATCAAGTGAACAATATCATTTCTGAGTTTGGAGATACCCAGACCATTGCACGGACAAAATTTATTACTGATCCGAACGGAAATGTGCACACAGAATACTATATCGAGCGGATTATTAGATATGAAAACGGGGAGATTGAGCGTGTTGCTCAGCCACTTTCATCACTTAAGGAATGGAACGCAGAGGTCCAAAAACTGCTTGAAGTGGATCCACAGCAGACGCTCATTATCTACGAAGGACGCGCACGTGCTGTTGATTTGAAGGTGACGGATCTGAACAAAAACATACGGTGGTCTGTGGTTGCAAATGATGCTAACACCATGGAGGACATCACCCAAGCATTTAAACGAAATAGAGTTGCAGCAAAGCTAGAAGAACTGTTTGCCGAAGGGAAAGGGTGGAGCGCTGATGAGCTTGCAAAAGCATCAGAATATACGCTCCTTGTTCGATCAGACAACGCACGGCTAACCGCGGACAACGTGATTGATTATTACAAAAGCGTCCTTGATGATACCATCGGTGGTTCGACCGTTGATATTCGGTTGACACGCATTGCAGAGTCGCCAAAACAGTCTCTTGAATTTGCACGACAGGAGTTACTTAACGCTGCCAAAACACCAGCCGAAAAAATGGGTATTGATACGTATTTTAAAGGATTGATGGATGACGCGGAACGCGTTAAGCAGCAACAGGTCAGTTCATTCTCACGAAATGCACTTGTGGGAGAGGATATCGGACTTGATGTATACAAACGAGGAGCAGAAACATATAAGAGTCTTGAAACGACTCTTGAGCAACTCAAGAAGCAGTTTTCGTTAACAGACACACAAGTTTCTGTCTTCAAAAAATCGTTCGGTATAGATGAGCCGTATTTGGATCAGGACACATTTTTAACCCTGTGGAAGGCCCCGGTGAAGTCGGTGCCTGTTACACCGCAAGGAGTGCTTGCAGAGGTTCGATATTTTGCCATGACGACCTCTCCAAGTACCATGCCAAAAGCAGTGTTAAATGCAAAATCTCCAGCAACCACCGGTATGGCGTTTAATCCTGCGGCAACAACAAAAGCAACCGGGCACATCTATCCGAAAACGAATAAAGAAATTATCAATGCAGGTGTTGCTGCTGCAAACAATGTTCAGAAAAAAGGTGGGATATCCATCAGCGAACAATTTGAACTGTTTTCTGCATATAGATTGATAAAGGTGGGGCAGAATGCATTGCTTACACAACGGGCAAAAGCGATTACTTCACTTCAAATATTACAACAGAAATACATAAATACAAAAAATAATCTGATGAACAAACGCAATTCATTGATAACTGACAATTTAAATAAATCAAAAGCAACGCTTGAAGTTGGCGATTCCATCATTGACGTGAACGGAACAGAAATGGCTATTGATGCAGAGATGCAGGTATATCGTGTCAGTAGAAAAATAGCATTGCTCTTCATCGTCCATCCCTCAAACCCATTATCAACGTATATCCTCATTCCAAAAAGAACAGCGTTACCTGAAAAAATGTCTGTTGCTGATGCCCAAAATGCAACCGGCGCCATTGAAGTCAAAGGAAATGCCAAAATACGGAAAGGTGGTGCGTCCGTCGTCCATGACACCGCCATAAATGATGCAGCACTTGCAGATGTACAGACACAACTTACTGATGCAACAACTGCTCTTAATGAAGTAATGGCAGATGCGACGCTCGGAGATAAAAATGCGAACGTGGTGACGGATGCGGCACAAAAATTTGTCAAAACCTCACTTACCAACATCTTTGGCGGTGTCGCACCAAGCAGTGCCGTTGTTGAAGTAGTTACTGATTATTTGGCAGCTGTCTCAAAAGGAAACGTCAAAGGACAAACGGCGGTGATAGATAGGGTGCAACAGTTTATTGATAATCACAATGCACGAAGTGATGCCAAAATTATCACTTCAGCACAATTTGTCGTTGAATCGATGACAAAACCAGTCCTTGATGAATTTAAGATATCGTTTACACAACCAACTGTTGTTGTAACCACAACACCAACGAACGTCTTCCAGAAAGCATGGAATGGAGTAAAACAATGGTTCATAACAGCAGGAACTACAGTGAGGAATTTCTTTACTCAACTTGCAACTCCCAAAGGTACCACTCCTAAAGTGACAACACCAGTGGTAGCGCCCGCAGCTCCAGTTGCACCGGTAGTTCCGGCGGTCCCAGCGGGTCCAGCAGCAGTTCCTGCGGCTTTAGTTGTCGCACCTGCTGTTCCAGCCGTATCTGTAGTTGTTCCCGCAGGTCCTGCAGCTTCGGTAGACCCAGCTGTTGTTCCAGGCAAATCTGCTGTAGCAGTACCGGGAACTGGAACAGCACCAATAGTTGAAGAAAAAGATATTGTTATTGGACTTCATGTTATTCAACGAGATGGTGGAGATGAATGGATTGTTGAATTCTTGAATATAAAATCAGATCCGAATATGAGTATAGTTCGTTTGCGAAATCTTGAAACTCCGGCAATGAGTGTCAGTTTACCATTAAATGATTTTGTGGAAAAATTAAATACTTCAGGAAGTGCCTGGAAATTAGCTTCAGTGACACCTGCGATACCTATAGCTCCCGGTGCTTCAGCTCCAGTAGTTGTATCAGCAGCAGATGCAGCGGCATTGAAAAAAGCAGTAGATGAATTTGCTGTACTGACAAAGAATGCAAATGCATTAAAGCTTGCGATTCCCACCGTGGTAGTGACGGATATCGATTCGGTGCGACAGGGAATAGCAACGTTGGAAAAAGATATAAAGAACTATACGCCACCAACACCTATCGTAGGGAATTTCATCACACGATTCTTCCATTGGGCAGGTCAGGACTCGCAACCAGTGGCATCAACAGCCAAGACACCGTCATCAGGTGCTTTAGGAACATGGTTTGATGCACTCTCAGCAAATCGAACCACAGGTATAGGAAAAGTGATTAATGCAACGCCAAAACAACTCTCATGGTGGGTAAGTAGAGGAATTACCGGATTGATTCCCGGTTTCAATTACGCAGTCTTTGGGTATGATCTCTCCCGTGTTGTTCGGTGGGTGCAACATGGGAGGCCACCGATTTATTCTGGAAAAAAACCGGAATCTGTAATACAGGAAAATGTGTTTGAAATAACAACGGAGCCGTTGGTTGATGCAAATATGACTGTTGACGGCACTATCGATGGTGTAGCGGATACACCACAGAATATCATTGCGCGTGACATTTTACTTAATCCGACGTATCAAAAGCGGATTCGTCAGGCAATTGCAATGTCACAACAAGATATAGGACAGGATTTATCGGATTATATCTATAAAGTATTTTATTCAAAAGGAAAAATTTCGGATGAAACCGGTGCATTCTACGCGGCATTGACACGTAATCAAATACGACAGATGACAGAAAACAACAAAGCACTTCTCGGTGCAACGAACGCTGATGGTGGTTATTGGTTTATGCGAAATTACGGTCCAGTAAAAAGTGGGGAACAAGGAATATACCTAGTTGAAAACGACCCCGTTCGCGGTCCATCATCCGTTGGGAGAATATATCTTAATACAAATGTGGAATATACCGGTATGGTATTTCGGGCGCTACAAGATAAATTACGAGCAACGGGGAAATCCATTACTATGAAAATGATGAACTTGACTCGTACAACTGATTCAATTGATCTTCGCGTTGCTGAGCGTCCTGAAAAGATTGTTATTTATTTCCCTCCAGACGCTCAACAAGACATCATCCGGATACTGGATGAAGTGTATGATTCTGCAAAAACATATCATATAGAGCTTACAGCAAACAAATTGCCTCCTCACACAACTGAAGCATTCCGTCTTGATATACCGAAATTTTCAGGACAATTGTTTGATAAGAGCGGTGTAGTTATGCGAGGTATTGTATTTGTACAAAACCGTGCAACGCAACAGAGCTTTGGCATGATGATTTCAGAGATGTTGCAAGACATGTATGACAGCAGCATTGACATCACGAATCCAACGACCGTAGCTTCGTATTTACCACGGTATTTAAAAGCATACAACAGGAGTGCGATACAACCGTTTATTACGCCAGAAGGAGAAATATTGTTTAAAGACATGATACAACGGACAGCCGTTAAAACAACTCAATCTTCACAAGTTCAGCCAGCTACAAATGCTCCATTTCATCAAAGTGAAGCTGGAATGTTGAATATCGGTTTTATTATTAAAGGGGTAAGGGATATTGTGAAAACTGGAGTTGATACAGTGCAAAATGGTTTGAATGGAATATTTGGACGAAAAATAACGTCTTCTCAAACAACCCAAGATCAAATTCAGCAACTGCAAACTACCATACTCACTGACCATGCATCAGTTCTTGAAAAAGTCGATTTTGGGTCACAGGAAGCCCCTGAAACGGTGCGGATGATTGTAGAAGAGGCATATCAGCGTCTACACCCAGGTCTTTCACCACCAGTAGATGTTATCAGCTCCGTCGTATCCGCAATTTCTTCAAAGTATGCCTCAAAAGCTCAAACTCCTCAAAAAGACACTAGTCCGGCATTGTGGTTTGATGCCCTTCGGCTTCGCTCAGGACAAGCATTACGAAATAGATTGAATCAGTTTAAACCAGTTTTAGAGTTGCAAAAACGGTCACAATACTTATCTCTTCGGATGCAATACGTAGCGGGACAAATCCAAGAGATTCCAAAAAGTATCAGGAACAGTTTTATTTATCCGGTTCGTTTAAATCCAAACGATCGACGATACATAGATGGCATTCCGAAAGAAAATAATCTCATTGTTCGCATGCGTAGAGCACTCCTCTCATTGAATTTACCTCACCCGAACCTATACGCTGTTGAACTCGGAGCAAAATTATCTCTTTCCACATGGTCAGGAGTAATTAATAAAGGGTGGCAAATTGGTAAGGACCATTTTGTATTGCTGGATCTTAATAACTATATCGAAATCTCTCAGGATGAGGGAGTATCGTGGTTCCGGTACGAACAAGGTGATCAAGTGACTGTGAGCGTCGGGGATAAAATCCGAAATAATGTTGCAGAGATTACTATTGAAGATGGAACAGTTTTATATACTGATCTTTCCGAAGCCTTCATAAAGTTTAGACCAAAAGTAATAGTTAGTCTTTCTGGAGGATTACTTCTTGATGGAGACGAAGCAATCACTCTTCGGGGTCAAAAAGTGCAATTGTGGGAAGAATTGTTTCAGGGATATGAAACATTTGATGATCCAATGATTACCACGATAAAACTGGGTGCAGGAGACAAAATTTTAGTCGGAGGGAAGGAGTATGTGCTCGGTAACGCACAGGCTTTGTCATACGAAGATGCAATTATTTGGCAAACCTGGCATAACCAGCCTGCACCGTTGACGGTAAAAATTACAGGATTTCTTTTTGAACTATTTGGAAATAATAACGGCGCGGTTCGCACTCGGCTTCTTTCCTTAGGTTCCGCACAATACAACGATGTGCTAAAGACTACAAAAGCATTAGTGCCTGATGAAGCATACAAAGACATACTCTCGCGGGTCGATGCGGCATGGAAGTATAAAGACATGAAGGCAGAAGAAATAAAACGACAACAGTTTACTCAAGCAGGATTTGACTATCGGCTCATCAGTACATTAACAGAAGTGGTCAGTTGGGTGGCTATGAAGTTAATGGTTGATGATTCAGGCATAAGCATCCCCGCTTCATGGAAAGCGCGTGCAATCAATGCATTGCTGGTTCTCCAGTATCCAGAAGCTATGTACGAACGAGTTGGTGTTCCCGAAGAACTCAGGGCTTCCTATAAAACAAAGAATGCAAGGTCGAAAGACATTGTTGCTTCATTATTTGTGGAGCTATGGAATCAAGCCTACAAAGGAACGAATAGATTCCCCAAAAAATGGGTAGAGACGACTGTGGGGAATGTTGAGTGGATGCGAAATGCTCTTGACCAATTTCATTTTATTCTTGCGCGTGGTGATGAGCTAAAAAAAGATAATGATAACGTCGTGGGGCGGGCCTACGGCCAAACAGGTATCTATTTTGAATCAACAAACGCACCACAAACTCAAGCTGTTATTGTTCATGAATTGTGGCATTTAGTGCGCTTAGTACAACAACAATATGGAACGAGCACCGACCATTACAAAGAACTTGGCGATCGGCTAGGAGCAATTCTTGAAGAAACGACAGCACGGCTTGTTGAGTTTGAAGGAGCACGTCGGTTAGGATACACCACAAAGACAGATACAGAGCTCCTTGTTGACGGGAAGAAAAGTGCGTATAACATCGGTGCTAAAATTTTTATACAACAAGTTCTTCCATTTGTTCAGTCGCACACCACTGCGGAAGAATATGCCCGGCTGATTGCACAAATGAGGCTTGGCGATTATTCGGGTATTGTAGAAAAGTTTGGCGGGTGGGCTGCATTCAAAACATTTTTGGAAAAAGAAACAGTATACGGACAGGAGGTTTTGGTTGTGAAGGATTTAAATACGTTAGAGGATGTTATGGTGATGAAAAATGGAAAAACTACACCCATTGGGTTTGTTTTACCGGCTGATGAAGGACAGAATCTTATGTTGTTCCGTCCTGATAGTCCGGATATTCATACGGTTTCATACTTTGAAAATAAAACATGGAATACGGCAACCGTTGTGAATGGGTTTTTCCTCATTCCCCGGTATGTATTTCAACTGCGACTCAATTATTTTGAAGTGTATAGCGACTACACGAGGAGTGGATTTGGGAGAAACACACGTGTATTAAACCAACAGAATGTATCTCAGAACACGTATACATCCAGTTATGATGTACCCTTAAATGGTACGGAAGTCGTGTTTAACGGCGGTCATATCACAACACTTAATGAAGAAAAGAATGCGCCGGGATTGATACAACCCAAACACACTATTCTTGTGGGAGAACGGGCAAGTGAGTACGCGCTCATCAGCATTAGTGATATAAAAACATATCTGCGCCAGTATCCGGACAGAAAACCTGCGGTACTTCGGGCGTTTTCCCAGGAACTCCGGCAGTATGGAATCAATCAAAATTATTACATGATAAATATGTATGAAGAGATGGGGTCAATTGAACAGGCAATAGAGCAAGGGGAGATATTTCTTCACGCAGCCGCATACGTTCAAAAGTATATCGTTGCGGTACGGAGTTTTGTAGATCCTGCAGAGCTTTTGGTTTTACAACAAATCGTCAACATGCAAGAAACTGAATTACAGCGGGTGGATGAAGTACGGGCGACGGTGGAACGGTTGAAGGCTCCACATACATCTGTTGATAATTCATGGTTTGCCTATATTCCACCCGACAATGGACTGATAAGTATGTTGAATATAGACAAAAACGCAACAGTGCAGTTATTTGATAAAGAAGCTGTTTCGTTACGAAAAGGACTACTTGAGCCAGATATATCACGTGTGCCTGAAGCGGATAGAAAAGCGTTGTTTACCTATGGCAATGGCTTACGATCATATATTTTTGCCCCAGTAATCACCGATACCTTTACTGACCATATAGGAGAACGTCGTCCATGGCTTGATGGGATATATAAAACTATAGAGGAAATCCAAGGAAAACCAGACGCGGATGCATTTTTCTCCTGGTATCAGTCAAACAAACTATCAACGGGAAAAATTGGAACCGTTATTACAACGCTTTTGACGCTTGATATGGAGTTTCCTGGGATGCTTGATTCTACCATGATGAAGCAGGTTGCGGCGTTCCGTGAACAATATTTCGTTCCGTACCGTGAAGTATTACGGACAGATACTGGAATGACAGAGCTTGTGACGCGATATGATGATATGTCCCTTTCTAAAAAAATGAACGTGATGCGACAAGTGGAAGAATACGCATGGAAAGGAATGGATGCGATAGGGAAGTTCTAGAATGAAGTAATAATTATTTAATACTTTGGAATCGCTTTGATTGCATTTTCTAATGTTCCTGGTTGTCCTATATTGGGAAATATATCCAATGTTTCTGCACACGCTTTTCGTGGGGAATATATTTTTTGGCAATTAACAAGAATTTGTTTTGCCATCGGTTCATTGTGTTCGATATAAAGATAGTAGGATGCAAGCTCAATTGCAAATAAACTCCATGTCGGCGATATGTCACTAGCAGTAATCCAGAGCGCCTTAGTATCTGTTTGGTGTGTCGGTAGTCGTCTAAGGCCTAAGAAATACAAACTTTTTGCCACTATTTCAGACAATAGCCCTGGTCCTGTGAGTAGCTTGGTGAATTCTTTCGTGTATAACGGATACAACGAAGGGGAAGTAAGGTCAATTGTTGGTCCTTTGGTGTGTTGAGCCTTTAGCGTGCGGTTGACGAGCTCAGAATAGATGCTGCCAGCCAGGTCGGGTCGGTTGTTTTCAATTGCATGCATCATTGCCATACCAACAAAGGCATGATTGAGCGGATTAGCATATCGTGCTTTTTGATACAGTTTCGTTCGTGTTTGTTCATCAGATGTTTGGAGATTTGCTTGAGCAAGAAGTACATCAGGGGTGTTAGCGTGAAAGAATGATATCAAGCGTTCATTTGTTGGTGATAATTGCTGGTTGGTTAAACTGAGGTATTCAAGATACCGGGATGTTCGTTGTGCATCATGTGCCGTTAAGTAATAGCCAAGGTGTTTTGTGTCCGTATGTTTCCAGTATGTATGTGCAAATACTGAGAATATTGCATAGGAATATAATAGGAGTGAAATACTCCCCATAACCCATACGATACGATATGTTGTACGTTTAGCGTCTCGTGGAAGCAATAGTCCGATGAGTGCAACGAAAAGGAGTAAAAGAGTAAAATAATCAATGTTATATTCAATACAACTAAAGAAAAGTGTGAGCATCACAGCGTCGATAAGCCCAATGTAAATATATGATTGTGATGATATTGCTTTTAGATATTTTTTTCGTTGGCTCAATAGTGTTTTTCCGATAGTGAAAAGGAGTACTCCGACAGGTAGGGAACACAGAAATCCGAGTTCTGAAAGAGTTTGCAGTGGAAAGCTGTGGGCAAGAGATGCACCATTACTTGGGACACTGCGAAGTCGAAGAGAGGTGAGTATAAATGTTCCTGGCCCTGTTCCTGTTATGGGGTTAGACATTACTCCTTGGATTGCTTGCAACCAGAGATGTGGTCTCGATTCTTCGTTTGGCGGAGTTTTAAACATCTGTTTCTGAGCTGTTGCAGAAATGTGGAATGTTTGTTGTATTTGTTCCGGAAAAAAACTTATAATCACAAGTGTTATCGCAATGATGAACGTTGTGATGATTGCATATTTCAGAATTCGTGTAACACTTGAGTGAATACGCCCTTCGCATAGTGTAAAAAGAAGATATCCCGCCGTAACAAGCATCACTCCGCGCGAAAAGCTTGTAAGTATTGCTATAAGAAGGAGTGCGGCGCTTAGTATCGCCCATGAGATATGTTTATTGTTTTTTAGCCAGACTATACTGATAGGAAGGATAAAAAGAAAAAGATATGATGCTTGATTGTGTCCTCCGCGCGAAAAAACAAGATTCATTGGAGGAAGAAGTGTTTCAAAAATGGGTACGAAGAAACGAAATGCTAAAGAAATACATGCTGTACTAATTCCAATGATGAGTAAACCCTTGCTAATTCGTTCCAGTAATTTTGTCGTTGTTGGCAACGCATAGCACCAGATGCCGACCATGCATGCAGCGAGAATGCGGATAAGGTTTGTGAGAGAGTACCCTCTGCTTTGTGAAAAAATAGAACTTATGAAATATTCAAGTATTACAACTCCTATCACAACGAGCGCTTTTTTTGTTACCAACAATCGTATGTTGGTTTTCCATGATAGTATGACGCTTATGATAATAAGGAGTGAAGGGAGTACTATCGACCAATAGTAATCAATTGGAGCTTGTTTTCCTTCTTTGATGATAAGAGAACTAAGGATAGTTGTGAGAAAAAGAATGGAAATAAGAACATTCTTCATGCTAAGCGTTACTTGCATCCCATGGTGAGTGAGCTTATCTGATCAAACGCAGCACAGCCGCTTTCAGTATAACAGGTACCCCCTTGATAACCCTCTGCCGTATTTACCTTGTTATCGGAAGCTCCACAACCAGGAACGCCTGATTGCCATCCTGGAACGATTGCATATTGAGCACTGCATCCGCTGCAGGGATTGGTGCAGGACCAAACGGTTGATGACTCACTCTTGTCATTGCTGTTTCCATCACAATCATAGTCATACCCGCCGCCACCCGTACATCCGGTAACTCCTACAGTTCCATAGTATACTGATCCCGGATATGCGTTCGCATCAGTATCACAACAGTCATTTGTTCCAGATGCGCTGTCCCGAAGTTGTCCGGCAGTATATGTGGTGACTGCTGCTCCGTTTGTTGAGTCGCTTGCTTTTGTTGCTGTTGCGCAGCTTGCAGTATTCAGGCATGTTGTACTAGCTGCAAGGCCCACAGTGTATGTATCGCGATCATTATCGGTATAACATTGCGCATGTGAGGCATACACACCTGCACCTCCGTCTTGGTTATTACAATCATTACCATTAGCTGCAGAAACCATCTGTCCTGTTGTATGGGAATACGTGGTTGCGGTATTAGAACATGCAGACCGTACCGTTGATGTTTCGCACGATGTCCCATTTGTACAGCATGTGACGGTTGTTTGAGCGACGGTATAGGTATCTTTATCAAAATCCGGATAACAATTCGATGTACGCCACACAGTGTTAGCGTCATCATTGCAATCGGTTCCCGGATTTGCGGATGCTCCAGGGCATGTAGATGATGTACCGCAAACAGATGCGGTCCTTGACGTAGAATATATGCCGTCACCGTCAGTATCGGTGTAGCAAACAGCGTTTGCATACATTGATGCATTTGTATCATTACAGTCTAAATTTGTGATAGATGTCATGAGTCCAAATCTGCGTCTACCCGTTATTGTTGTGTCATAGAGTGTTAAGTTTACTGGATATCCATCGGAATCAGCGTCGGTTACATATATGGGTCCGTTTGTTTTAATTTTTCCTCCTTCAGCTATTCCTGAATCGGTGCATAATTCTACTGTCGGGTCTTGAAGACTTATCCATGATCCTGTAACGGCAGGATCAATATAAATTGAACCTGCAAGAAGTTTACCGCACGCATTGATTGTTATATGACTTGCTGCGTTGTCAAGTGTGAGGACACTAGTATTATTTGATGTAGATACCGTATCAGTACCACTAATTGTATCGAAATCTATTGTACAGTCGTTTGCACCAATGGATTTGTTCCCAATCGCGGGAATTACGGGGTTTGGTGTACAAGCTGCAAACACAACATTAATTGGCTTTATCGCTAAAATAAATAAAATGCTTATATAGATAAGCAGCGATCCTCTAAGTGTATGCATATCATTATCTCGATCGGGGACTTGCTCCACCTTCGCCAGTCCCGTTTTCGGCAAATGCCGTTACGTTACAAAGATAGTTATAGAGAATGGAATCTGGTAATGCTGAAAAAGTTGTTTGCCACATTTCATTGGTGTCTGTTCTTGAGATACGTTCAAAAGAAAGATTTTGTATTGAATTATCCATTTTGAGGGTACCTGTGACTTTTTGAACAGGAGATTCATTTGTAACATGTACCGTTATTGTGAATGGTTTATTTTTTTGTGCATTCAGTGGATCAAAAACGACTTTGGTTACCCGTGGACCGGTTTTTTGACTTGTGCTTACGTTGTATGTTCCTTTCATTCCATTATCTGGCACAAGCCTTGTTGGCGTGGGTGTGGGCGTCGGTGCAGGAGCACGTGACAAATTTTTTGTCATCGTCGCACGTCGTGCATAAAAATAGGTACCGGCAGAGAGTATGACAAGAATAATGATGAGAATTGTGAGCCCTTTTGGAGAGAGAAGGGTATCTATAAATGTGGATGGGTTCTTTCTTTTAGTGGGCATAATGAATGATAAATAATTACAATATCTCTAAATTTATAATGCAAGGAAAAGCATCACTTGTCAAGAGAATAAAGAGTGCGGTAGATTGCGAAAAAAAGAAATATGATTACGCCGCCAAAAAAGAGAAATTGTTTTTCTGAGGAAGGTGTATATGAAAATACGATGTCATAGATGCCGGGCGCTTCGATACGTACTGCATTGTATGAAGGGAATATATTGATCAATTTTTCGCGTTTTCCATTTACTGTTACGCGCCAGTTCGGATGATAGGTCTGTTTAAGAAGGACAATGCACGTGTTGCACTTTTCTGTTATTTCAACGCGTATATGAAATTCCATGTCGGTATTAGTTGTTTGAGACAGGATGCGCATAGGAAGGGGAGACGGCGTCTGGGACTCATACACTGGCGGTTCTGCAAACAGATTATGAATTTTTTCATCAGGTGTTTTGTATGTTGCCTCGTTTATCATTGCAAAATTCGGTAAGGATGCACCCCGTACGTTATCATTTGTCAGTCGTAATTCAGGATATATCGATTGTTTTGGATAGGTCGATTGAATCCAGAGATGGATGAGGTTGATGATATCCGTTTTTTTACTGGTAATAATTGATGGCGCGGTACCGAGAGACATATAGCCTTCTGTTTCAACGATGTACAGTTTCCATTGTTCAGTTTCTTTGAGGAGTTTCCAAAATGATTGCGGTTTTTTGGTTGGAGGAGCGACAATATATGCGATATTGTAAAGCGCATAATGCGTCTCATTATCTTCAGAGAAAAATTGTTCTGTGTCTGAGTTTAGTGACCAGGTTTCCGGAAGCCATAAGACTGTTGAAATGCCATAGGTTGAAAGATGCATATAATAGGCAGTGGATGCGATGCGGAAATCTTTTCCTTCATTTCCACGAAGCGCATACACACGACCAGGACGTTCTTTTTGAAGATTCGTTAGTGTTGAAAAAAGAAGATCAACATCCGGTTGTATTTTTTTGTAGGCTGTATTTGCTTCTTTAATTAACGTGTCATTATATGTTGCATATTCAATAGTTCTTGGCAAAAGAAGAAGTCCGCAGCTAACGATAAGTACGCAGAGAATGACGCATTGGGTTATGAATGTTTGTGTAGGTGTTTTTTTTCCTAGTTTCCCAATACCATCCATTATCCATGTCAGTCCAAGAGGAGCAAGAAAAAGTCCGGTAAGATGCAGTCCAACGATGAATCTGTGTCCATGAAATTCACTCATGCCGGGGATGATGTTTAAGAGATTTCCCCAGGTGGTTTTGCCGAAAAAGAGAAGAAGGAAAAAGAGAAAAAGAAAAGGAAACACGGTTTTTATTGACGCAAACAGTCCGATGAGAACAAGAAGGGTAAATACCGGTAGGCGTCCGAAATCAAACAGCTCACCGTTGACGAGTTTTGTTACAACCTCAACAGCACCAAATGAATTAAATTTCCACACCGGATCCCACACGGAAATATTATGAAAATCATTATTAATAAAAGCAGGAACAATCCAATAGCTTAAGAGGAAAAACGCAGGAAGTGTGATACATGCAGTTTGTTTTATTCCTGAAAAAGCTGTTTGCAATACGTGCTTTATTGGTTGTTGCGTGAGAAGTTTGATGATGACAGGAGTGAAACAAATGACTCCTATTACCATAAACGCCATCATGCCGATACCCAAGTGGCCGGTTGTAGTGAGAACAAGAAAAAAAACAGTAAACACAAGAGATAATGGAATATTCCGTGTTTGTTTTTTTTCATTTGTTATATATCTGATCGCATACGCAATTGTCAGCGGAAGCCACATGAGGGCAAAAAGTTGTGATGAAAGCCCCCATCCGCGCCATAAGAATGATGTTTGATCGATGCCATACAATCCATCTGTTGAAATCTGGGAGGCGAGTATTGCCGCAATACCAGCAGTCAACCACGGAAATTTCAGAACGCGAGAGGCCAGAAATAGAGAAAGGGGAAACAATGAAAGAAAGAAATAGATGATGTAGTGGTAATACTGAAATAGCGATATGGGTAGGTGAAGCAAACGATACGACCCAACAATCAACATTTGAGGTACATGAGAATAGTAATAGGGGAGGTTATATCCTTCTGCCCAGTTTGGGACCCAATGATCTGCCAATAACGACATATGACATATGACAAATGACAAATTATGAGGACACGTACGGTTTGCATAGTCCCAGATGGTGTTTGTCCGATCAATGAGTGCATATTGAAACGCATTATCATTTGGGTCAATTGTTGCAGTTGGCTCATTTCTATAGAGCCACAGATTAAACACAACCGTCCCAACAAGGAGTGCGACTCCAATCCATTTGTTGTTTTGTATATTCATATAGTATTATGGCCAAAGTGTTGGGTTTAGCCAATCCGCATGGTCGTCAATATTGCCATTTCCAGCATCAGCGACTACAAGCTTGAGTTTCGATACGCCGGATATATCAACCTCCGTGTGTTTTGGATAGTCGTACCGTTTCATAATAGGTGATTGAAATAACAGCATGTCATCTCCATAGATAGCAAAGACCACACTTGCCTGTGATCCTGCTTCGGTATCAATCCCCATATCTGTTGAAAATCTGGAAAACCGTTTTGCCAGATTATAGATGATCGTACTGTTTGCATGGGCTCCCAGGCCCTGTGTATAAAACATGTATTGTACTGATAATCTATCCCATGTTTTTGAATCTGATTTTTTGGCATTGACCGGCATGTTGGTGGATAGTTGTCCGTATTGTTGGCTGTGTGTGATCGGTGTTAGTTTGGTAAGAGATAGAGCTTTTTTTTGTATGAATGGAAGATTGATAAGAAGAATATAACCGAAAAAACAACACAGAGAAAGAATTACGATTCGTTTTGACGGTTCTTTGAGATTTATAATGAGGAAGACAACAAAGCATGTGAGAAGTATGTAGGAGAGGGTGATGGTAAAGAACGGTTGGTTGATGAACGAAAGGAATGTCAGTCCATTTTTTGGATAGTTTACGATGAGTGCCGTATGCATATTGAGGAAGTAAAGTAGTGAGAAAAGAATGTACCCAATAATTGAATATTTGAATACTGTGGTATTCCAAAAATCAATACGCTCTTTGATGGTTATGTGTTGTTTAATAAAGAGTGGTATCCAAAAAAGAAGAAAGACGATGATGGGAAATGCATATCGGTCATGCGATTCTGTTTGGAACAAAAAGAACGCAGATGCGGCAATAATGAGTGCTGTAAAAAATGTGGTGATTACCGATGTCTTTTTGTTATCATCAACCTGGTTATAGTTTTTGAATATCATGTTTCCTGTTGCCAGGAGATAGAAACTGCTAAACAATAAAAGTCCTGTGATCTTTGCATTGATGATACCAATAGTAAGGATTTTATCTGATACTTGCATGCCAAACCCTTTGGCAACAATCCACCAGAGGTTATAGGCATTAAGAGATAGGTAAGGAAAATAGTCGTAGTTGACGGTAAGTGCGTCGATGACGCGATTCATCTGCTTTGCAATAAGAAATTCAACATTCAGTCCAAAGAATGCAAGTGTTGAACCTGCAATTGCTTTTATCAGTCCTGGTAGTCCAGTTATTTGCCATACAAGAAGAAAAAATAATGGACCATAAATCATGTTTTGAAGTTTTGTCATGAGAGCTGTCATATAAAGAAGTCCTGCGAGAAATGGTTTGTCTTTGAAGCAAAGGACGAGAGCTATGAGAAAAAGACATACGCCAAGTGCATCCACCTGTCCCCACACCGCACTGTCAAGAATCGATACTGGGTTAAAGAGATACAGAGATGCAAGGATGATACCAAGAAGATTTCCTGTTTTTTGTGCATCATTATTTTTTTGAAATATCCGGCGGGAAAACCAGATGATGACTGCACCAATACCAAGGTCAGCTATAATTGACGGAAATTTCATGAGGGTTAAAAATAAGAGGTTTGTGTTGCTCCAGAATTCATTATATATATGTGGGTTTTGAAACAGACTGTAGATTGCGGTAACAAACCACAATAGATATCCAAAAGGCGTTGGATAGTTGTTGTTTGTAAGAGACAATCCTTTGACAATCCCATGATCAAATGGTGCCAGTCCCCATGATTTCCAAAACGACATATCCGCCTCAAACCCCGGATTTGGGACAAACGCCATGCGAAGAAGAAACGCAGTAAGGAAAAGAAAAGGAAGGAGCCAGCGTTTATTGAGTATTGAAATCATAGTGTTATTTTCCTAAGTACGTAACGCCACCGGGTATAATAATGGATGATTTCATATTTGCAGTATTGAGGAAACTTCCATACACAATAATTGCCAAAATAACGATGATACCAAGAGCAAATAAGGGAGTAAGGGTGGAAAATTGATCATTGGTTTTTGTCATAGAAGTGTGGATGTACAGTACCAATTTTTTGGGTGTCACGCAAGATGCGCATACTATGATAGGATTTATATAGTATTTCATATATATATGAAACAGAAAATTTTTCCAATTTTGATTTTTGCGTTTGTCCTTTTTTCATTTTTTCCAACTTTTTATGAATTGAAACGAAGTGACGCACTTCCGACCGATCGATCATTTGAACTCATCCATAACTACATTACGGACTACAATTTTTATTTGTCCCGTATTCGGCAAGGATGGGAGGGGCGTACAACAGTACTTGAAACGTATACGAATGAACCGCATCGGGGAACGATTATTCATGAATTGTATTTACTTCTCGGACAATTAGCTCGGTTTATTCCTGAGGCATCGTCAGCAGTTCCGTATGCTTATCACGTGGCGCGTGCTGTGTTTGGAGTGCTTGTATTGTCTCTTATTGCTTGGCTTACAACGCTATTGTTTAAACGTGTATTTTGGCAGGTTATTGCATTTTTACTGGTTGTCACCGCAGCCGGTTGGCCAATGATTTCAGCTGTTGGTTCGACGTGGCGGTTTAACAATTTTATGCCGTGGTGGACCGTGCTTGAACCACTCCAGCGGATTACCTTTATTCCCCACATCCTGGTTGCTCAGGCAGGATTGCTATTTCTCGTTATGGCAGGGTGTCACCCTGACAAGAGATGGGTGTTGCTCGGGATTATTGCGATGTTAACCGGTTTGGCTATGCCGCAGGCCTTAATGACTGTCTATGGAGTATATGTGCTTCTTAGTGTCATTGAATATGTGCTTGAGAAGAAGACCGATGGGATTATTCCAAGAATACGTATCGGTGTTTTGAGCGTGTGGACTATTTTGTATTTTTTACCACTTCTATCTCAATATCCATGGAAGCGGCTCGTTGATTTTGAGGTTCTTCACCCCATCACCTTTTCGTATATAGAATATCTCAAAACGCTTGGAGTCAGTTTACCGATCGGATTTTTTGGAGCGGGGATTGCCCTATGGAGAAAAGATAAAAAATGGTATCCCATTGTTGCATGGGCTATCGGCGTACCGCTTGTAGTGCTTCTTATGTTCATAAAACCCCTGCAACATCCACTACGGTTTACTGAAATGGCAGTATATATTCCGCTTGGACTACTCACTGCATACGCCTGTATGACGGGATTTCAGATGCTTCAAAAGAAAAAAGTGAATCCAATAATCGGAAGCATTGGTATGACGTTTCCATTTCTTTTTATCATCTACGGAGGCATGGCCATGTATCACCAATGTCTCTGGCAAAAAGATTTTACTAATATGAAAGTGCGTGCAGGATGGCCGGTCATTGCCATGGATAATTATATTGTGTATCCCACAAAAGGATTTATTGATGCTATAACATTTATCGACCGCGAGACTCCAAAAGACACCGTTGTTTTATCCGCAATTGTTGCCGGTAACTATATTCCGGCCCGTACCGGACGACGGGTATATCTAGGTCATGAAAACACCTCATACAAGGAAGAAAAGCTGGAGATCGTGAAACAGTTCTACTCAGGCAAAATGTCGGAAAAAGACGCGTATATCTGGATACGGCGCGAACGCATCTCGTATGTCTTCTGGGGGCCTCAGGAGAAAGAAGAAGGAGGGTATGTCGACATCGCAGCAACATATCCGTATTTACGACAAGTATTTGTAAATACTGAGGCAACTGTGTATCAAATAACACCATGAAAACAATCATATTCACTGTCACCATTTTTTTGGCTGCTATTTTGTTTCGTCTATGGTTTATTACATTAGCCCCACAACCGTTTATTTATGATCAGAAAGAATATCAGTTATATACGGAGAAAATATTTGCTCATCCATTATTGCTTGCATCTCATTCATATCGATCCTATCCACTTCCCTTAATGGAAGCGATTCTCTATAAATTTGTTGGTTGGGCGAATCATCAAGCGTTATATAAAGTACATGCAATCTTGGACTCGCTTGTTGCTGTCATGGTTTTTTTACTTTTAAAAGAAGGAATGCGTTTGAAAAAAGTTGCATGGATAGGATTTATCCTGTATGCATTTAACCCCTTTACTTCGGGATATGTTGGTACGGGGTTATCAGAGATATTAGCTACATTTTTTATTGTATCTACACTTTTTGCCGGCATGCTTTTTTTGCGTCGTCCGGATATATGGCGTGGTATATTCCTTGGATTTTTTGCCGGTATGGCAGCGGAAACGAGAAACGCTGCGTTTATGTGGGCAGCTATACCGATTGTGTTAACCCCTTTTTGTATTCGTTGGAAACGACATATTCCAGGATACATTGGTGTTGTTATTGGGCTTATGATAACCATATTGTATCCACTGTATACAAATTGGAGAGACTATCGTGAGGTCAATATTACAAAGGTTGATAATTTTTATGCTATGGAATTTTTTAACGGCGCCAGTCTTAAAGTGTTGCCGCCGTTTACGTATGTATATCCCATAGAGCAATTTGATATGTGGAATGAATATTTGTCTGAATATGTTCCTGGAAGGACAACGCAAGAGCGTCAAAAAATAGCGGATAAATACTATAAAAAAGGGTGGGATATCGTGAGGGCTGATCCCGTTGATTATATTCGGTGGCGGTTTTTTAAAATGTGGTATGTTTGGCAGAAAGAGAATATATTTTTTTATG
>JAZDOQ010000021.1:0-10980 GCA_043798445.1 Candidatus Gottesmanbacteria bacterium
GGTGTGCGGCTGGAAAATCGTAATGATGCGACGTTTTGGAAACCACGCTCGAGTAGCTTCAAGCGTTGCCTCAATTTCTGTTGGATGATGCGCGTAATCATCAAATATTAAAATCCCGTTTTCGTCTGCCAATTTTTCAAACCGCCGTTTCGTCCCGCCAAACAAAGCAAGGCCTTTTTTAATATCATCCCATGAAATCCCGTACGAAACAGCGCATGCTGCAGCGGCTGTGGCATTAAGAACGTTGTGCCGGCCTGGAACTTTTAACACAAACTCACCCATTGGTACGCCGTGCATGGAAAGCGTAAAAAATGTTCGTTCTTTTCCAAAACCAACATGGGTAATTTGAATATCTGCACGCGGAGAGAATCCATACTGCAACATCTGTGTATCCTTGATAAGTCCAACACTTTCCGGATCATCAGCGTTAATAATAGTAATTTGTTTTCCTTGTTGTTGTTTTTGAAGCATTAAAAAAGCATCTTTTACTGCTGAAAGTGATGCGTATGCATCCGGATGATCAAAATCAATATTCGTCACGACAAGAATATCGGGGTTCTGCCATAAAAACCGAGGCTTTGCGTCATGATACGGATCAGTGATATATTCATCCGCTTCTGCAATAAACATAGTTCCTTTCCCACAATGTCCCGGAAGTCCGACACCTAGTATGTCTCCGCACCCAATTGCATACGATGGATCGATATTGGCAACGGAAAAAATAGTTGCCAACATCGCACTCGTTGTTGTTTTTCCGTGACTACCCGCAATTGATATCTGCTCATAACTTTTCATAAAAAATCCAAGTGCTTCACCATGAGACATGACTGGAATGTGAAAATCGCGAGCAGCTTGCACTTCAACGTTTTCTTTTCCTCCGTGAGCACCGGTAAAAATCACTACATCCGGCGCTGAAGTACGCCTCACATGATCAGGAGAAAAACCTTCCTGAATGGAAATACCGGCCTTTTTTAACGTTTTGTGCGTTGGAAATACACCATTCACATCTGATCCTGATACTTGTATTCCCCGCTCCTTGACGTAGATGGCAAGTGCTGTCATGGCAACACCGGTAATGCCAACAAAATGGATGCGTCGTATGTCTTTTTTATCCATCATAGTTCATGGTACCCGATATACCCCATAATTTCACCAAAGCGTTCCGTTTTTCTTCGAAATGAATAAAATTCATCAGCATTGCAATATGTACAGAGCTGTTCATTCCAGTCGATATGACCTTCAAGAACGCCTGATTGCTTCAAGTCATGTATATTTGCCTTTCCAATATCAATATACCAATGATCGCCCGCCTTATTCACAATTCCTCTGCCGCCGGGAAATTCACGTTCAAACAGCATCGCCCGTTCTTCATCCACGTCATAACAACATGCATGAATATAGGGGCCTATCGCAACAAGAATATTCTTTGGTTTGGATCCACACCTCATAAACATTCGTATCATTTCTTTGGAAACATGTTCTTTTGTTCCCTTCCATCCGGCGTGCACTGCACCAATAATGTCAGTGTGTGGATCAACAAACAGAAGCGGTACACAATCTCCAACATGGACAGTGAGAATTGGTTGTTGTGACGTAGATACATCTTTCCTGTAGATAAACCCGTCGACATCATCGAAAGTTTTTCCACAATCCTCATGGGTAACAACACGAATTGAATTCCCATGTGATTGATTTGCACACACTACTCCTTTGGGATTGAAACCTGCTGCCGTAAGTGCTGCCTCACGGTTTGACGCTTCCTGCATGGACGTATGTTTTTTTGATGTGAATCCATGAACTACTCCCGTTTTTACGGAAAAAAACGTTGACTCATATAAACCATTATGGGTTTTTTGTATCATGTATAAAACATCTTACTTTTTCAATATTTTTTTTACTGCATCCTGATCACTCCAGGGATACTCGACTGTTCCCCTGCATAAGCTTTTTTCGTGACCTTTGCCGGTAATGATAACTGTATCATCTTTTTTCACATCCGATAGGGCAAAAGTAATTGCTTCAAACCGATTGCTAAATTTATGAACGTCTTTATATACAGGAATTCCCGAGGCAATCTCGTCCATGATGGTATCATTATTTTCCGTACGATAATCTTCTTCCGTTAAGACAATGACATCTGCATATTCAGCGGAGGCTTTCCCCATATAGGGGCGTTTTGTGCGGTCCCGAAGTCCTGCGCTTCCAAACACATGAATTACTTTTCCTTTTGTCATATCCCGCACAGTTTTTAAAGCCTTATCAATAGCATTTGGCGTATGGGCAAAGTCAACAATAACCCGACATGGTTTGGTGACCGCAACCTCCATTCTTCCGGGAACTCCCGCAAATCCCTTTATTGCCTTTTTAACCGTTTCCTTTGAAATTCCCAGCACATCAACTGCGGCAATGGCTGCAAGACAGTTATACATATTAAATTCACCCGGTAACTTTGTTTCAAATGGATACGTTTCTGGAGTAATCGTTGCCGGTCGATGAATACCATACGTAATCATTTTTTTTCGTCGAATAAGAGGCGAAATTGTTGCATAAAGTTCCCCTTCATCTTTATTAATGATCGCAACATCACTTGAGTTAAGAAGTTGTAGCTTTGTCATCAAATATCGCTCATATGTTTTATGGAAATCCAGGTGTTCATGGGTCACATTTGTCAAAATACCCACAGTAAATCGAATACCCCAGACTCTGGATTGCGACAATGCATGAGATGTCACTTCCAAAACCACATGCGTGTCTCCATGATCTACCGCTTCACGAAGGTACTTTTGCACCCAGAAGGCATTGGGGGTCGTCACATGAAAGCCGGTATCATAGGATTTACCTGCTATAACAGCATGAACTGACGTTATAACTGACGTTTTGAACCCCGCAGCCTTCAATATTTCGTAGACAAGAGTAGTCGTGGTTGTTTTCCCGTCCGTTCCTGTGATACCGATAATCGTCAAGTGACGAGCCGGGAAGCGAAAATAGAGAGATGACCCAACGGCAACAATTAAATGATAAAGGCTCTTGAGCCAGGAAATCATGGGCTTTATTATACCATGAATAGGCATGTTCCCGTGTCATTGCGCAGGAATGCCCAAATACAAAAATATATCTTTAGCTATGTTAAAAAAGAGCGGTGCTGCGGTCTCCGAACCCCACGGGGATGATGTTGGCTCACGAAGGGTTACTAACATGACAAATCGCGGGTTGTCAGCAGGTGCAAAGCCAACAAATGAAGCTATGGTTTTCGTTGCGTCATAATGGCCGGCAACCGGAATCTGTGCTGTGCCTGTTTTTCCGGCAATTCTATATCCCTTTGGCTTTGCCCATTTAGCCTCTCCGTTATCAACAGCTGCAATCATCATCTCTGTCACAACCCCAGCGGTTGCGTTACTAAATAGTTGCCGTACTTTTTTTGGCTGTATTTCATTCGTTTTGCCATCTTGGTAGGTGATTGAACGAACCATGCGCGGTTCCATCAGCCATCCGCCATTGGCAATAGCTGCTGTTGCCCTCACCATTTGAAGCGGGGTAGCGGCAATTCCTTGACCAAATGAAGCAGTTGCAAGATCAATTTCTTTCCAACTCTTATCACTACGAAGCTCAGGTGTTGCTTCATCTTCAAGATCAATGTTGGTAAGCGTTCCAAAACCAATATCCTTGATAAATTTGATAAATTTGTCTTTCCCAAGCTTTCTTCCTGCAAATACCATGCCAACATTTGAAGAATGCTCTAATACTTGAGTCATCGTGATTGGACCCAAGTATTCGTTATTCCATGTCCGGATTGTATATTCACCTATTTGCGTTGGTCCCTTTTCATCAAATTCCGTGTTGGCTTTGATAACACCGGCATCAATTGCTGCAGCAAGGACAAGTGCTTTAAACGTTGATCCTGGCTCATAGGATGAGGCCACAATTGGGTTTTTATAGAATTCCTTATCATATTCCTTGTATTTTCCCGGGTCATAGGACGGATACGAAGCCATCGCTAAAATCCCTCCGGTTTTTGGATCCATAACAACGACTGAGCCTTCTTTTGCACCATATTTTTCAATTCCTTGTTTTAATTTTGTCTCCACAATATGTTGAATCGTCCTGTCAAGCCATAAATGAAAGGTGCTTCCATTTTCCGGTTCCACCCGCACACTTTCACCAATAAGAATTGGAGTGCCGGATACATCTTTTTCAATCGTGATACTTCCCGCTTTTCCCTGAAGTTCCCGCTGATAAAACCCCTCAAGCCCAAAATACCCCTTATCAGTCCCATTTTGATCAAGTCCAACAAATCCTAATAAATGCGCGGCCATCGAGGCTTCCGGATAGTAACGTTTCGGTTCTTTTACAAATCCAATACCTGAGATGCTTGCCTGTGTAAGAAGTTCTGTTTTTCCAACATCAACTTTGTGTGCAATCGGCACCCACACGCGATTTGGCTGGGTCACCATCGCAGAGAGTGTTGCTTCAGGTATTTCTAAAATTTGACTCACTAAGCGAAGGTATGTGGGGATATTAGTGATATTCTTTGGCTCTGCATACACAAGTGATGCTGTTTTATTCATGACAAGAGGGTATCCATCTGATGTTATGATGGGTCCCCGCTCGGCAGGCAACGTCAACTCCATCATATGTTGTGCGGCAGCTTCAGCTTTGAGTCTGTTGCCTGAAATTATTTGCCAATAAAACAACCTGACAATGATACAAACAAAACAGAGGACAAAAAAGGAAAATACTGACCAGATGCGCCACATCTTCATGCAGGTTCTATTTTATCGAGTTTGTCCGAAGGCCACAACAAACATATCTTGGTTAAACGTAAAAACTTTTGGAAATTCAATAAATCCCATGCTTGCTGATTTTTCACGGATAGTAAGAAGGGATGATGCTGACGCCACTTTTTCCTCTTTCAAGGATACTTGCTGACGAAGTTGTTCAATATCCTGATCAATACGTTTTACTTCTTTTCCATCAATAACAAGCTGACAAGAATACACAATTTGAGCGGTTAAGAGACCAACGAACAGTATTGTTCCCGGGATGAGAAGTTTTTTTATTGTGTTCATATCGTTTGCTAGCGTTTTTGTACAATCCGAAGCTTTGCGCTTCGTGCCCGCGGATTGCTTTGTTCTTCTTCCGCACTTGCCGTTATTGGTTTTTTCGAAATCTCGATAAATTCAGATCGCCTAAAAAACCGCTTTACAATCCGGTCCTCCAGAGAATGAAAGCTTATGACCGCTATTCGTCCTCTGAATGCAACAAGATGCGACGCTCCAGTGAGTCCTTCCTCAAGCGCACCCATCTCGTCATTTACCGCTATCCGAATTGCCTGAAATACTCTCGCTACCGTACCAGTGCTTGCTTTTCCTGTCCCGACAACGCTCTCAATTACCTTTCGCAATTGCCCTGACGTTGTTATTTGGCCTACCTGACGGGCATGGATAAGATGAACAGCAATTGTCCGAGCACGCTCTTCCTCACCATATTTCGCAAATATTTCATACAATTCATTTTCTGTTGATCGCGCAATCAGGCCCTCCGCACTTTCAGTATTAACTTGTAAAAAGCGCATATCTAAGGGTGCATCATCAAACCTGAATGAAAATCCTCGATTTTTAATGTTGATCTGATGGCTGGAAACTCCCAAGTCAAACAATACCCCATCAACGTTTTCAAACCCTTGTTCTTTTGCTATCGCTTCGATATCTCGAAAATTTCCTTGTACAATCCGCAGGCGTGGACCTTGTAGCTTCTTTCCCTCTTCTATTGCGTCGCTATCCGCATCAATTGCAAGAACTTCCGCTCCCAGGTCAAGAATCGCTTGTGTGTGTCCGCCGCCGCCAAAAGTCGCATCGATATATCGTTTTCCAGCCTTCACATCGAGCCCTCGAATCACTTCTGACAGTAAAACTGATGTATGGTAGGCGCTCATAGGCAATTATTTCGTCCCTTTGCTAAACTCTTTCCATTTGTTTATATCCCAAATCTCAAAATGATCACCTGCACCAATCACTTTTACCTCACTCGTAATCTCAGCATATTCCTTGAGGTGGGTAGGCAATATAACCCGTCCAAGCTTATCTGTCTCAACCTTTTCTGCTGCCGAAAACACGTACCGTCGTAGTGCTCTTCCCTCGTCCGTTGTTACTGATGTTTCCAGCTGCTTTGCCGCTTCTTTCTCCCACGCTGTCAAATCGTATCCAAAAATGCATGTATCAAACCCTCTCGTTAGTACCATTTGTTCTTGTCCAAGCTCTTGCCGAATCTTTCTTGGCAGCGTTACTCTGCCCCGTTCATCAAGTGTATGGTTATATTCCCCAAGGAACAATTTCATACCCTAAAGTTTACCACTTTTTCCCATCTATATCCATATTCACCCATTTTTCACGCTATGTCAAGGGGTATTTCACGGAAAAAACTCTAATAAGAAGTAACAAATGAGGAATACAACTTATAGATCAACGTCTTTCGACAATTGGCTTTTCTTACCGGATAGATCGGTAAATTCAAGTACCAGAGACACTTTTTTGACTCCTGTGTGCGGTTTACAGACGTTTCTGGAACACGTACCTAAATAGATATCATCCCTGCTAAACGTATCTTTTCCTGTGATATCAAGCGGTTTACTGGTTACCCCCTGCACAACCCCCTGCGTCTCATAGCTCACTTCATACGCAACCGCTTTATACCTGCTTTTCAAACCTGATATGGAAAGTACAATGGTGTTATTTTTAATTTTACTAAATGCCACATCAGCAACTATGCTGCTATCAGCAGCAGCAACTGACTCCTCTTCCTCTACAATTGCTTGTGTTGCCGGTGTCTGTGCATTTTTATAGATAGTAAATCCAACAACACCCGCTCCGAGAACAACAAGTGCAATAAAAACAGCTAGTAATTTTTTATTCATGCATCCTCCTTACATAGTCGTTGATTTATACGAATATATTCTTCGATTGTATTTATTTGAATACGTTCCTGTTTCGTTGTATCTCGATTTCGTATGGTCACTGCCCCATCCTCAAGCGTCGTAAAATCAATGGTGACACACCATGGCGTACCGATTTCATCTTGTGCTAGATAGCGTTTTCCGATATTTCCCCGGTCATCCCATGTTGTTGCAATTGTTTCTTTTAACGTGTGATAAATATCTTTTGCTTTTTTGACTAGCTCTGGCTTATTAGGAAGTAATGGAAATACTGCAGCTGTATATGGTGCAAGCGACGGTTTAAGTTTTAACACAGTCCGTTCACCATCAATTGCATACGCTTCAAAAAGAAGTGCCAACATAAGACGTGATACACCAACGGATGGTTCAATCACGTATGGATAATAACTTTCCTTAGTTTCCTGATTGGTCACCTTGAGTTCTTTCCCGCTCCATTTGCTATGTGTTTTCAAATCATAGTCCGTTCTATTTGCAATTCCTTCAAGTTCCTTAAATCCCCACTCGGGAAAATCATATTCAATATCCCATGAATCACCTGCATAATGCGCCCGTTCCGCTTTCGCATGCTGACGAAACCTGATGTGCTCCTTTTTAATCCCTAAAGAAAGATACCACTCCATTCGTTTTTCTTTCCAGTACGAAAATGCTTCGTCTGCCTTATCAGGCTCAACAAAATATTCAAGTTCCATTTGTTCAAATTCACGAACGCGGAAAATAAATTTTCCCGGTGTTACTTCATTTCTAAATGCTTTCCCGATTTGTGCAATACCAAAGGGAATTTTTACCCTGTTTGACTCCATGACGTTGTCAAAATTGGAAAATATCCCCTGACACGTTTCTCCCCGAAGATAGGCAATACTCTTTGAGTCCTCAACGGGTCCGACAAACGTTTTAAACAGTAAATTAAATTGCCTGGGTTCGGTGAATATAATATCTTTTTCACCTTTTCCTTTGTGCATGGCAATATGTACAGCAATTTCATCTTCCTGATCTGCACGAAGTCTCATGTGACATTTTTTACATTCAATTAATGGGTCTGTAAACGCAGTCACATGTCCTGAAGCTTCCCAGGTTTTTGGATTAAGTATAATGGATGAATCAAGTCCGACGACATCATCCCTGGATGTCACCATCTCTCTCCACCATGATTCTTTGATATTCCGTGCAAGTGCAACACCCTGAGGTCCTAAATCATAAAATCCGCCCAAGCCTCCATAAATATCGCTGGTTGGGTACACAAATCCACGGCGTTTTGCAAGGGAAATAATTTCTTCAAGCTTCGTCATATAGTATCATTGTATCAAATTTTTCAAAGAAAAAACTTTAAACTGCGAATTTTTCGTTCTGATATCTGTTCAATATACGAAATCATCTCTGAAAAATCATTGTATCGTTTTTCTTCGTGGAGATATCCAAGGATAATTAAGGCATCATTTAAAAATGACAAGAGCAGTGTGGGAACTTCGATATCTTTTGCTGTTTCAAGAGTATCAAGCACTTTTCCAATACGATCATACAGGGTCGGTTGTGGTTCATAATCCGGCAACAGCTTATCAATTACCTCAACAATAATATACGCTGCCCGCATACGCATCCACGTTGTATACACATTTCTTCTTGAAGAGATGGTGTCGACTTCAGACACAGTATCCCACGTTTTTCCTTTGTGAATCGTTATCTTCACCTCGTTAAAAATATCAAGGTGTGGTCCGCGACGACTTGTTATCTTTCGAATGCCTTTGGCAATAACGCGCTGCTTGCCGTTCGTCTTCGTAAATAGCGTAAGCACTTTATCTGATTCGCCAACATTCTTCCGTTTGAGAATGAACGCGCGTACTGTGGTTATCCGCGAGGGATTCATGAGATATTAAAGAGTAAACTCGGTATCTCCAACGAGCGGCAGCCGTTTTCTTTCTTTTCCATTTAATTTAATTGAGTATTCTTCATCACTTGTTCCCGGCTGCTTCTGAATAAGTAATTTATATTGTCCTGAAACCGTAATGGGTGAAACATAGGTTAATTCCAATTTTACTGTTCCCATTGGATTGACGATGAGGAACCCTTCAAAATATGTTTTTCCAAGACCCTCATACGCAACCATCGATACGGGTTTGCCATCCTGTGGTGATATTGTACTTTTGCTTTCGCTGAGTGTACTTCCTGCCGGCACATAGACGCGCACCCAGTTTCGAAGTGGTGCATTCAAACACAACCCCCCGCTTTCAAGTCCGCAGTCAGATCCTGGATATGGATTTTTGTAATCAACCGTTAGTTTAGTCGTCACTTTCCCATCTGTTCCAACGGTCATGTCTTTTGTCACTTTGCTTGAAACAAACATGTTGGATTTTGCTCCAGCCATGTTGCTATTGTTGATGTGGAGATAATCCCATCCTTTTCCTTCTTCATACTTTAACACTGCCGCACTTTCGCTTGCAGTCATGATGCGGCCTGCAAGGTTAAAGCTTTCCGCTGCTTTTTGAGTCGGTTCATCCAAAAAATACGCAAGCACATGTTTCTGATTGATCTCAGCAATCAGCATCTGGAACAGATTACCCCAGTATTTTGACGGGGATACGCCAAGCGCCATCCGCAGAATCTGTTGCATCAACACGCCGATGATATCTTTTCGCGCCGTACGAACGTAATTCACCGGACGCGTTGAATAATCCTCGAGCTCATAAATTGCTTTTGGACAATCACAGCGTTTATCAATGACTGCGCTAAACTCCCGATCATAGACATATATAGGCCCAAGGATCTTTAACGTTTCAACGAGCACGTGTGTATCAATAGCAATAACCCCATCAATTTTTTCCTTACCGCTCGTGGTGTTATACATGGTCATGAACTGCTGCATGGATACCTTAAAATCAGGTGACAAATTGCTGTCTCTGATATTTAAGCTGTAGACCCCCTTATGAAAAGTCGTTATTTCCCGAGGAGCAGGATATTTTTTTAACAATGCAGCATCAAGTGCATAGATGTCATCCGCCTTTTCAAGGATTGGTTTTCCTTTCACCATACGAAACTGCGCGTATGCCGTTATAAATCCTCCGGTTGAACGGAGCTCTTTATCATTTTGAAACAATACAAGATATCGTTTATCAGTCGGTTCACCAAGCAGTGCCGGAAGATTCATCAATAATGGCTGTGCATTCACAAACAGATTTGCCATTTCTTCAATTACCCCAAATCCTGTCACCATTTTTGACCTGATAACCGTTTTCCCGATTTTTTCCGGATATCGGTTCGGATCAATGGATGCAAGCTCTTTTCGCATCGTATCGACACTTGCTGCCATTTCATTGATTTTCGGCAATAACACACTCATGGTTTTGACAGCAAACTGCAATCTGTCTTCAGCTGTTCCTTCAAGGAACGTACTTTTCTTCGTTCCTTTGAGTCCCAACAAATCTGCATTCGGCTCAATTGCCTCAATTGCCCGGTCTCCTGCAGTGACTGCTGCAAATCCTGCATTAATCCCATGTTCTCCGTCGGCAATATAGGAACCTAAAAATGGAATTGCCTTTAACGGCAATATTTTATTGTATTCTTTTTGAAGTTCAGTCAATTTGACACGTGTGTCCATCATCCCGATTTTCATTTTTTCCAAATCCTGATCTTTGACAGCAGAAAGTGTTGTTTGTCCAACTGCAGCCATTTCTTTTGCTTTTTCAAGAGCACCCCGAAGAGGAAGAAGCATAATGCTAATAACACCAATGATTGCAATGATGACACCAAGCGGGATAAACACAACCTTCCAAGGAAATTTTTTACTATTCTTTTTTACTTCTGTTGATACAACTGGAGCTGCTGTATCGATAGTAATTTTTTTCAACTCTTCCATAGAATTCTATTGTTCCATTGTTACGGAGTATTTGTCAACGTTAGACCGCACCTTTTCCTGCAATCATGGCCCATGGACTTTTGAGAATAATCATGATGTCAAAAAGAAGGGATTGTTTCGTTACATAATCTGCATCCATTTGTATCCGTTTATCAAAATTCACTTCACTTCTGCCCGATACTTG
>JAZDOQ010000005.1:0-2202 GCA_043798445.1 Candidatus Gottesmanbacteria bacterium
GGGTTTGACATGATAGGGATAACTTTTGAAAAACTTTGCTGTCGCACTTACCTTCCATCCATGGGTCAAATGTCCCCCATCAAGAAGATTCATTCCTGTAACCGGATCTCCTGGTTCAAGAAGTGCATTATACACTGCAAAATTTGCTGGTGATCCTGAAAGCGGTTGCACATTGACGTGTTCTACATGGAAAAGCTTTTTTGCTCGATGTATACATTCCAGTTCAATAAGGTCAATATTTGAATTTCCCCCGTAATAGCGGTGATTTGGAAAGCCCTCTGAATATTTGTTGGTAAGAATTGAGCCCATTGCCTCAAGAACTGCTGCTGACACATAGTTTTCTGATGGAATGAGTTCTAATCCTTCTTGCTGACGCTTCTTTTCTAATTTTATGTAGTTATAAATTTTTGGATCTGAGTGGTGTAATGTTGAAGTCATAGATGTGAGTTTCTGTAATGATTATATCAATTTTTTTATCTTTTGCACTATGAGGAATCGTATCAAAGAGTTGTCTATCATAGGATAACCCAATCACTGGCACATGAACGTCTTGTAAAAGTCGGTCATAATATCCTTTCCCTGTTCCAAGTCGTGAGCCGTCACGCCCAAATGCAAGTCCGGGAATGATAAAAAGATCAATGGTCTGGATGGGCACATGCGCCCGTCGTATATGTGGTTCGAGGAAACCATATGGTCCAATGGATAACTCTTCAAAAGATCTGATGCTATACAATTCTAGAGTAATTCCTTGCACTTTTGGGATGATGATGCTTCCTTTAGCAAGAAGGGCCTCTCTAATAATTTGATGAGTGTTGACTTCCGAAGGCATGGATACGTAGGTGCAAATAGACTTTGCATTTTTATAAACACGCAAAGACATCAATGATTTGGTAATCTGAATATCAGCAAATCGTTTTTCTGATGCGGACAAATTCACGCGCGTTTGCGTACGAAGGATTTGTTTTTGATTGGATAAAGAATTCATTGGGGTGACCGACGGGACTCGAACCCGCAACGGCCAGCTCCACAAGCTGGTACTCTACCATTGAGCTACGGTCACCATTATAACACCCTTATAGTATACCGTATTAAAAGACTAAATCAAAAACCTTTTTTGGAGATAAGAGAAACATTGATATGATATCAGCTAGTGTAAACGCGCCATCTTTGTTAAAATCAAATGGATAGAGGCGTCTTAATATCCAATTATTCCTATTTTGTTTCATTGTGATAATTGTTTGTCTGGGTAAGAAGTACGGTACGATAATGACGATGCGATATTTGTTTTCCGGAATAATTTGATATAGACCAGTGACATTGAGCGTTCCATGATCAATTGGTATGTCTGTAAACTTATGGAGCAGCGTATCTTGCAGATCATAGACGAGTACTGTCGCGTTTTTTGCAGTACTATTTTTCGTCCAACCAAGGGTAACGCGAAGTGTTGCTGATGGCGGAGGGATTAATGTAATACTTTTTGTTTCAATGGGAATAACGACAGAATCATGACGAATACCTATGGTAATCAAATATCTCCCTTCTTTATTTGGAGTTTTGATCATCATACGGATAATTCCCTTTTCATTTGGTTCGAGAAGGAGAATCGCATCCGGGAAAGCAGTAAACTGTTTTGACTCATCAATGAGAGTAAGTGTGTATCCATCGTTTGGTATAAGAATGCTTTGTCCTGTATTTTTTATGGTTGTTTGTAGGGTGTAGGTGGAATTAATAACGAGAGAATCAGGAAATAAGGACGGTGATGTCGTAAATATTTCTATTTGTTTTGGTTGCCCATGTATTTTTGGTATGGACTGATATGACTGATACATGGGGTAAAAATTTTGTGAATTCAATTGTTTCCAGGAAAAGTGATCGAATGGTTCATCCTGATAGTTAAAAACAAACGGTGTAATAGCGACTATATTGGAATTCTGCCAGATAGATTGTGAAGCGTTTGTTATATATGATGAAACCGTTTCCGGAGATAAGAGACGGGAGTTATACTGTTTACCATTTGAATGTTCCCATCCGGTTTCTGTGATAAATATTGGTAATTTTTTTGTCATACCGATTTGAAGAAAATAGTCCTGCTCCCAAAGAAAAGTTTGTAACGTTCCTCTCCCGCCGTTATACGGAGAGCCGGAAAATCCGGGATTCGGATACGAATGCGAAGTCCAACCGTCAATATACTGAAAAACGTCA
>JAZDOQ010000010.1:0-30527 GCA_043798445.1 Candidatus Gottesmanbacteria bacterium
GATACTTGCCAATAGCCGGTAACACCAGGTTTTGCGGATAACACAACCTTTACCAACTTTTTTGTATGCGGATATTTTTTCTGTTGTTCACGCAGTTCATCTTCATAATATGGCCTGGGACCAACTAAACTCATGTCCCCTGTTAACACATTAAGAAGCTGCGGGATTTCATCAATACTATGTTTTCGAATGAACAAACCAACGCGAGTTACCCGCGGATCATGGACAAGTTTATAACTGTTGTGACGATATTCTTCATATAGTTTTGCCATGTTTGGATCATTCCGCAGCATTTGATGTGCGTTGTTAATCATGGAGCGGAATTTGTACAATTTAAACAGTTTTCCATTTTTTCCGACACGGTTTGGGGTATCTGCAAATATTGGACCTGGAGTATCAAGAAGAATCGCAAGTGTTGTTCCAATAGAAACCGGCAAAAATATAATACCGATGACAATGCTTCCAATTATATCTATAGCCCGTTTTGTCACTTCGTACCACATAGAATTAGGTGAGCGGCTCATGCTCCGTATTTGCAAACCCTTCGACAATTTTTTTAATTTTTGGAACGGATGTCTTTTTACAGACCATCAACACATCATCTGTATTCACGATCAGAAGCTCTGATACATCAATACCAACTATTAATTGTTTCCCGTAGTTATAGACCAAACTATCAGAGACATCCTGCAACATTACTTTTCCTTGTGTCACGTTCTTATCATTTGCCTCCTGCAGTGATTCTTTTAAGGCTTCCCACGCACCGATGTCGCTCCATTCGATGTTTTCTGAAACCACGAGTGCGTTCTTTGCATCAAGTTTCTCAAGGATAGCATTATCAAAATTGATTTTTTCAAGCGTTGGATACACTTTATCAAGAATCGTATCAAACTGATCGGTGTGCCACGCATCAGCTATTTCAATGAGGCCTTGATATACGTTCGGTACATATTTTTTGTATTGGGACAACAAAAATCTTGGTGTCGTAACAAAATACCCGAGATTCCATGCATGATGTCCGCTTTCAAAATAGCGTTTTGCCGTTGCCGCATCCGGCCGGTATTGAAAATCAACAAACTCATGGAAACCAATCCCATCTTCCGTCATTACCTCTTTTCCAAAATTTATC
Organism: Candidatus Gottesmanbacteria bacterium; assembly: GCA_043798445.1. GTDB lineage: Bacteria > Patescibacteriota > Microgenomatia > UBA10105 > UBA927 > CAIJMI01. The sequence continues at coordinate 1,130 of JAZDOQ010000010.1, forward strand.
CAACCTAAGTTTTCACTGGCAAACCGAGCTTGTTGAGAAACGAATACGATTTTGTCTCCCTGTTTTTCAACCACCGTTCCTGCAGCCTGAAGAATTTTCCGGAATAATACTTCATTTTTCACCAAATGATCGCTCCAGAGAATAACCATCGGCTCGTCCGGATTTTCTTTTGAGAGAAGTGCTGTGACGAGCCCGACTGCAGGTCCCACATCCCGCATCACCGGTTCTCCGATAACATGACCTTTCGGAAGCTCGGATAATTGTTTTTCAACAATTGGCACATATTGTTTTCCTGTAGAAATATAAATATCATTCCAGGTGAAGTCTGGCTGGACCCTGCCTGCGGCAAGCTGAAGCGTTGATTTGTCCCCGATAATTTTTTCGAATTGCTTCGGCGATTTTTTCCTCGAAAGCGGCCACAATCTTGTTCCAACTCCTCCGGCAAAAACAATAGCTTTCATAACTTTTTAATTATACCTGATATATTTGTGCTTTAATATAGCGCTGCATTTCTTCTTTAAATCTGTTTGTTGAAAATTTCATTGCCTTCTTTCGGCACGCTTCTTCATCAATGGTCATGTTTTCAAATTTTTGTATTGCCTTAATCAACGATTCAGACGTCTGCTTGTCATATAACACTCCTGTTATTCCATCAATCACGATTTCTGCAATACCGCTTTCTTTGTATGCTATCACTGGTTTCCCACAACTTTGTGCTTCTGCGGCAACAATGCCAAAATCTTCATCCCCTGCAAAAAGAAATGCCCGACAATCTTGATAATACCGAGCAAGTTTCTCATCTGTCAAATTATCAGATACGAATGTCGTCTTCTTTGATGCGTGCCGCATTAATTTTTTCCGTTCGTTTCCTGAACCAATAACCACAAGCGGAACGTCAAGTCTTTTGCATGCCTCAATCACGATGTCGGGCCTTTTATATCCCACAAGCCGGGAAACAAACAGATAATAGTCTCCGGGGTTTTTTGTTGAAGCAGGATGAAACATATCCGTATCAACGGGCGGATATATTACGGCATCAACGGATCGGTGATAATACCGTTCAATCCGTTCTTTCACGCGGTTTGAAATTGCAATGTACGCGTCTGGTCGGAAAGCAGCAATCACATCCCAACTCTTGAGCATCGGTGCGAACAGTTTTAGAAAGAATGAAGAGATGCTTGAACCAAAGAAATAATTTTTTGCGTACAAATCAAACCCGCTCCATAAATATCGCGTCGGTGTTAAGCAGTAACAAATGTGTAGTGTTTTGGGTTTTGTGATGATGCTTTTCGCTTCAGCGCTTGTTACTGAAATAACCACATCAAATGCATCAAAATCAAACGACTCAAACGCAAATGGCGTCATCCATGGAAATACTTCGTGATGTCGTTTTGCAAACGGAATTTTATTCATGAATGAGGGACGGACATCCATATCTTTTGTCCACGGGGCGCCGAGTGAATCATAGACTGCGGTGAAGAGGGGTGCGTCAGGAAAGAGTTCGTGAAGCGCAAGGAGAACCCGTTCTGCCCCTCCCATTTTATTTACTCGGTCATAGACAAGTGCAACGTTCATAAAGATAACCCCTCATATATATGAAGTGTTTCTTTTGCTGTTGTATCCCATCTGTAAGATGCTATTTTTTTCTTTTCCTCTTCTGTTAGTGGTGTTTTTGTTTGTATAACCGTATCTTCAAAAGCATTAACCAACGATGATTGATCATGGGGATTTACGTATGTTGGTATTGATCCAAATAATTCATGAAATACCGGAATATCGGAACAAATAACTGGACTGCCGCAGACAATTGCTTCAAGAGCCGGAAGACCGAATCCTTCCATGAGCGACGGAAACACAAATGAGATAGCGTTTACGTACAGCGATGAGAGCTGTTGATCATCCGCTGGTCCAAAAAAATGAATATTATTTTTATAGGGAAGTGTTGAAACCCACACCTTTAACCGTTTGTAAAAAAAGTCATCTTTTCCAACAAGCACCAACTGATGTTTTTTCTGTGAATCCTTTTCAAGGAAAACACCAAAACTTTTGATATGGAATTCAAGATTCTTGTGTGGATATGCGTTACCGACATATAAAAAATAAGGATTTCCGATAATAGGTTTTTTTGATTGGATTCTTGAGATACGCGTATCAACCCCCTCATACGTCACGCTAATTTTTTCTTCTGATATTCCAATACTCTTTATAATATCCTGTTTTGTTGCCTTTGATACTGCAATAATATGACACGCTTTTTTAATTCCGATACGCAAAATCAGCTGATACCCAAGTCTACGAAGCCAATATAACGGTTTTGGAAGCGTTGTTGCTTTTCCCGTTGTCACATGAAGAATGGTTAAATCATGAATTGTCAAAACATATGGTTTCGGATAAAAAATCGGCGCATTAAAATATGGCACATGCAAAAGGTCGAGATGCTCACGTAAAAAAATTCCCGGCATCAGCAATTGTTCTTTCACTGTATGCCAATGAATATCACATCGACGCTTTTCCCACTTTTTGTTTGGAAGGACGAATGCTTCATACGCACTACCGGGCAAAAACGCTACATATTGATTCGTTGTATCAATTCTACTAAGTTCCGTAATTAAATTACGGATATACCGTCCTACCCCCGTTTCATTAATAAGCCTTGCATCAATACCTATTTTCATATACCAAATACTTTAAGCAACACCATCTGTATATCAAATGCCAGATAGACAAGCCATGTCACAATACGTGGGTACTTTTTTCCGTAATGTTTTTTATAAAACAATTTGTTATTTGTGATAAAAAGTGTTTGTGTTTTAATTCTCCGTTCACGATTTGTATGAGACCGTCCGCTTTGTTTTTTCTTATGTAGGATAGTAACCGTCGGGTTATACCATATCTCCCACCCCGCTTCTTTGATTCGGTATGCCCAATCGATATCCTCTCCATACATAAAGTACGCTTCATCAAGCATACCAACGTTTTGGATAACTTCGCGTCGCACTAAAAAAAATGCACCACTGATGCTGTCAACTTCATGTGCTGTTGAAAGATTTTTATATAATTGGTGATAGCCACTGAATGCTTTTGCTTTTGGAAACATTTTTTCCAGTTTTGTATAGTACGTGAATGCATTCCATGGAGTAGGCATGCCACGATGACAGGCCGGATCCATTGACCCATCCATCAAAATAAGTTTACAGGTTGAAACCCCTGCCTTAGGATGGTCATCCATGAAAAGAATCATGGCCGCAAGTGTGTTCTCATTCACTTCTGTATCGGAATTTAACAGCAGCACATACCGTCCCTTTGCTTTTTTAATCCCCGGATTATTTCCTGCTGCAAATCCTATATTCCCGCCATTCTGGATAAACACAACATCCGGAAATTCTTTTTTTATCATTTGATCCGTTCCGTCCGTAGATGCGTTATCGCATACGATAACTTCCATGGAGAATTTTCCAAGCTTAGATCTCATCAGACTTTCAATACAGAGCTTTGTAAGAGCAAGCGTATTGAAATTTAAAATAATGACTGAGATATCAACAGTCTTCATACAGCGCCTTTCCAGACATCATTCAATTGTTCTCCTATCTCCGCCCAATCATATTTCTTTTCAACGAGAATTCGTGCATCACGCGTCATTTGAATAGACTTCTTTGGATTCTCGAACACTTGTTTTATGGCACTCACATAGGAGTTGGTGTCTTCTGCTTCAATAAATTCTTTTCCATCAGTTCCAGATAATCCCATGCGTCCTTCTTTTGTTGTGATGACGAGTATTCCTGCTGCCATACTTTCCAAAATTTTAAACTTCGTTCCCCCACCGATTCCCATTGGTGCAAGCAGGACATCAGCATTCTTGAACGCATCACGAATATCTTCAACATACCCTTCAACGCTAACCGATGGCGTAACGAGCGATGCAAGTGATGATGGAAAATGCTTACCCACAATGGTTAGCCTTGCGTTTGGATATAGACGGATGATGCTAGGCCAGATTGTCGATAGCAACTGATAGACCGCTTCCTTATTCGGAGCCCACAAAAAATTACCGACAAACAAAAACGACGGATGTTTTACGTCAAAAGAGCGAGGTGAATATTTGAAATACGATGTGTCCACACCATTTGAGACGACCGGTGTTTTTGTGTTCGTTATTTTTGATATTATAGCTGCATCATCATCGGATACTGCGACAACCGTATGAGCCTTTTTCCAGATAATCTCTTCCCATATTTTCACTTTTACTGCATCAAGGAACGCAAATGGACGAAGGAATGGAATTCGTAATGTCCTAGCGTTCTTTTCATACACGGTATGTTCCACATTGTGTTCAGATACGACCAAAGGAATCGAAAGCTTAGGAAGCGATGGATACACATAAAATGGTTCAGCGTGCACGAGATCGTACTTCTTGTTTTGCAGCTCCTTCTGAATTTCTTTCTGCATAATTCTGTTGTCATAGGTTGATAGAAGGAGCGGATAATTTCCCAGCGCTCCAAGAAGATACTTAAGCTGCATTCCTCGTCCCCGCATCACCATACGAACTTCAGATACAAAGGATAATTCTTTAACGTATTTCTTTTCTTCTTCATTTCGAATAAATGAAAATAGTGTAATCGTATGTTTTTTTGAAAGCACTTTCAGTAAGTTGTACATGCGGACCTGTCCTCCTGAATGAAGTGGATATGGCAGGAGCGCGCTAATAAAAAGAATGTTCATGTGTTACTTTTTTTTGGTCAAATCAATAATTGCGTATTTGTCATTCCGAACAAGCACTGTGTACATATTTGCCAAATCACGCGTCTCAAGATCCGAGTCAGTCGGAGATACCGTGACGTAATGAGTTGCACCCATCTTTAGTTTCTTTTCAATATCAAATCCCAATGGCCATCCCTGACGTCCTGTTTGATACAAAAATGTTGTATCTCCATTATATGGTGCAATCACTTTTGCATCTTTTGGAAGCAGTTTGTCAGCGGCCATCCCGGCTTCCACAATCTCCGGCCGGTTTACCCAATAGAAGGTTCTGATGGTATACCAAGAAAATGACAACATAAAAAGAAATGCTGCACTACTTACAACAAGGATCGACACCTTCCGCAGTCCCTTTGCTTCCCATGCAAGTTTCATACACCATGCCATTCCTTTTGCTCCATAAACAACGATGGCAGGAAGGATAAGGATCTGATAATAATCGTGTTGTACATTTCCACCAGCGATAATGACCATATAAAGAAGTGCACCAACAAAAAGAAGTGGTGACAATAATCGTTCTTTTTTGTCCATCTCACCAAGCATGCCAAGGCCAAGAAACATCGTTCCCCAATACCCTAAAATAAGCTTTCCGATGCGTTCAGCAAACAACCAATAGAACCATGCGCCCTTGAACCGGATATTATTGTTGTTGAATAACCATTGATATACAGGAATACCTTCCGGATATTGTTGCATCCAGTTTCTCCACAAAATAAACGGTACAAGGACAATAACACTGTATACAGCCAGACGGATAACTGTTGTCAGGAATTGTTTTTTACCTACAAACAGCATACCTGCAAGTGGCAAAAGCACAAATCCGGCAACTGGTTTGATAAGAAGCGAAACTCCTGCTAGCGCTGCTGATACCAACGTCAGTATCCATTTTCCTTTTTTTGTTTTTGCATCATTTCCGTAATCAAAGAGTAGAAGGCTCAACACAGCAAAACATACGGATACCCCATCAGGAAGGATTGCACGTCCGTAATACACGCTATATGGTAATATCGCGTAAAGAAGCGCTGTGAGCACACCGGTAATTGCATTTATCCGTCTCCAAACGAGCATGCCAAGTGCAATCCCTGTAATCGTTGAAGCAATAATTGCTAATATACGTAACCACACTTCAACTGATACCATGCCAAATGTTTTTGAAAGACCTGCAGCTGCAGCCTGATACAGCGGGAACTCAACCATCCTGTACCCTTGAGGATTATCTTTGCCGGATTGAATGTTCGATAAATCATCATAGCGGGGATGAAGAAGGTCAATACCGAATCTTAGATAGTTTCTTGCAACCGCTGCAGTATCAGCCTGTCGCCAACTATGCCAATCAGCAATGGGACCATTTAGTTTATACAGACGAAGCAAGATGCTAAGTATTGCTATAACAATCAAGCTGATGGTAGTAAATATCTTTGCTTTCATACACGTGCTATTTCTTTGATGTTTCAGGAATGGTAATCGTTTCTTCAACACCACGCTTTAATACAAAATCTTCAAAAATAAAGACTTCTCTATCACCGTTTTTAAACGTACGTCGGTATCCTTCTTCAATAGAAGGAACCTGGGTTACAACATAGGGGTTCTGGCGATACATGTGCCACAACGCATCATTCATACCAGTCGGATAGATCCAGGCACGGCCATATCGGATTGGCATGTTCACAATATAAAAATTCTTGATATTCTGTGGGGGCCATGCTTCTTTCTTGATAACTCGAAGCGACTGCTCAACGACACTTCCTGCTTTCTGCCAATCCCTACTGAGTGCAGTGACTTCACGGACATTAAACGCGATAAGTGAGGCAACGGCAATAACAATAATCATTTTTCCAACAAATCGCATGTTGTCCCATATCGCATCAATGATCCCGACAAGACCAAGAATAAGAAACATTGATGGAATATACGCATATCGTTCCGCCATGCCTCCAAGGGGAATATACGCAGCAAACGCGATAATATAGCAGAAGAACCACGCGACAATCTTCTTATGCTCCCAAAGCCATGATTTTAATGACCACCCGACGCGAAGAATGATAAGGGCAATAAGAAATGCTCCTGCTGATATTTCTTTCAAATATGTTTTTGTTGCAAGCCGTAGCGTGTTAAATTGTTCAATGACCGTTGGTCCAACAAATATCGCTATCGTGTATCCGATACCGTTAGCAACACTATTGATAAAGAACGTCGATATTTTGTACCCATAATCACCTTCTAAAGGTACAGCAGCTGCTGCTTTTCTCACCCACCAATAGCCAGGAACAAATAATAAATACACCCAATTCCAGATTATCTTTGGTTGCCACATCATGCTGACAACAAAAAGAATAACTGGCGCCGTTACCATACCATCATAGGAAAGCATTGATAACCATAATGCAACAATGGAACCAATTACAAAAAACACATTCCATTTTCTTTTAAAAACAGCTTCAATCCGTAATGAGACAGCTGCAATAAGGAAAAATCCTGCAAGCATACTGCTTTGTCCGGATATCCAATACACATTTTCATGATGGATGGATAATGCAGCAAATAATAACGCACCAATCCAAGCAAGTAGCTTTCTTACCTTCATGCGAAGCTGTATCTGGTACAACATGAGTGCTGTTGCGGAAAGCAACATAACAGACGCTACGTGATATACAAACGGCTTTAACCAAAAGACACTAAACATCGTAAAATACCATAACTTTGGAATAGGGCGATAGAAAAATCCTTGAGAATTCGTAAAATATCCAAGGATATCTTTTGGTACACTCTCTGCGGCCCACCGAAGCCATGTAAAATCATCACCTATGAAATATAAACCGAATGTTCTTCTCCAAATAATCCAAATCGCCAAAACGAGATAACATAGAATCGATATCTTTCGCGTTGCCAGATGCCATAGATATTTAAAATATGTAAGGTGAAATGGTTTTTTGGCAACAAGCATCGCTGTTGCTATACCAAGAAGAATCCATAATGTATAGGCAACCTTTGATGCCTCAAAAACATCAATGAGAACCGCATTACATAGAAGCCCAACAATACCTGCATATACTCCAATTACAAATGCGCTTTCCATTGGTGCCAGCAAGCTTCTTCGTTTTACAAACAGTAAAAACGATGCTGCAAAAATACTAAGAAACGCGATGCTTCCAATAACTCCTGTTTCTCCAAGCATCCGATGATAATCTCCATCAGCCGCAACAGATAATGAAGAGTAACCGCTGCCTAAAAGGATATTCCGTTTAAATGCCTCAATTGCTTTTGGCCATTGTCCTTGGAACCTTGTGGTTATTGAAATGTCATACACCAGTGCTTTTTGAATAAGAAAACTCCCAGAAACCGTTGCCACTTCTCCGGCCGCTCCAGGAATATTTTTGCTTTTGTACAGTTGCACGGTCTTCACTTGATTATCTGATGATCCCCCGGCAAGACTAAGATATTCACTACCCGTTGGTAACGTTTCCTCAGCAGGAGACTCACTTTCTGATAATGTAGCCTTCGTACCGGTTAATGAATCAAGTGTGCCAATTGGTTTACCTGTTGAAAGGTCAACAACGACATCGCTCACCCTAAATGTTTTGTAGAATCGTTCTGACGCTCCACTCGTGAAGCTCATAATAAGAAGGCTCAATACAATCATCGGAACAATCAAAAGTGCTCGTTTCTGCCAAAGAAGCATGACCGACATAACGATCAGATACACCCCAAATGACACACGGGAAGCCGTAAAGAGAAGCATAATAAGACCTAGTAATGCGAGGACAAAGAATCCGATTTTCTTCCATAGCTTATCCACGCCAAAGATAAAGCTTCCCATGATGGGAATAACCATTACAAGGTATGCGGCCAAATCATAGTGCCCACCGAATGTAGATGGAAACCGCGCTGTTGGAGGAAGACGTAGAGGTACGCCTTTTGCAAACTCTTCATTCATGGTAAGGAAAGCAGGAAATCCTAAAAATTTCTGTCCGAATCCATAGAGAATAATGACTATATACGAGCCAATGAATGTCCACAAAAACGGGAGAAGCAATGGTTTCCTTCGAAATGCCTCATACGCAATAAAACATACGATCATATATTCAATGCGCCGTGCATAATGAAGTAATGCTAAATGAGGAAACATTCCTGTTAAATGAGGAAATATAAACAATATCGCGTTTGCAACTGATATTCCTCCAATAATCCAGTATGTAAGTATTGGAATTTTAAGCGGATTATTGCTTATTCGTTTTTCTCTAATCATCGTCACGAGAAGAAATCCAGCTGATAGTAAAATAAGAAAGTCTTCAAGCCGAATATAGACCCATGACCGAACAACATTAATCAGTGGTAATTTTGGATACAGCGGAATAAACGCTAATAAAAATAACGTTATGACATATAACCCATACTCATTACACCAGTGTATAAGCTTCCGCATAGGTTTTTTTCAAATAGTCACTTCCTGTCAAATACCCAATTGCTATTGAAATAAGTGCTTTCTTCTTTAATAATATCCGAAGAAAAAACAGCGCAAATTTTGAATAATGTTTTTTGTATACAAACACCATACCTTTGTAGATATTTAATACCGGCCCGGTTCGTTTGTTTGTCGAACTCCCGCCTCCAAGATGCACAATCTGTGATCCGGGATAAAAATACGTTCGATATCCCTTTTTCCGTGCACGCATTAACAAATCTATCTCTTCCATATACATAAATATATTTTCGTCAAATAACAAATCATCCATAAACAATTTTTTTGAAGCAATGATACATGCACCTGATACCCAATCAACAAACCGTGTCTTATTTGGTGACCAACGGGTTAAGCCTATGACGTCACCTTTTAGAAATAACGCTGCAAAAATTACAGGCAATGTCAGAAACGGTCCACAGGATGTCTGTGGTGACCGATCCATGTTAAGAAGCTTTGGTCCAACAAACATTCGTGGATGATTCTTTGAAAACTCATATAACTTTGGAATAGATTTGTTTATCGCAAGCGTGTCTGAATTGATAAGAAGGAAATACGTTCCTTTTGCTCTTCTCATCCCTTGATTATTGGCGCGTCCAAATCCAACATTTTCACTATTATAGATAGTCACTACTTCAGGATATTTTTTCTCCAACATCTCCCGTGATCCGTCAGTTGATACATTATCAACGACTATGATCTCGTAGATAATAGAAGATCCGGACAAACTTTTCTTTATTGACGTTAAGCACTCATCTGTAAGTTTTTTTGTGTTGTAACTGACAATAATTATTGATAAATCCATGGTGCTTTATTGGAATAACCGTGCAAATTTGAGAGTATATCGGAGATCGTGACTTCGTTCCTTAATAAACTTAGCAGGCACTCCTCCGACTACTGCGTATGCTGGGACATCTTTTGTCACAACCGCTCCGCTTGCTACCACCGCACCCTTTCCAATCGTTACTCCAGGCAATATCGTTACTCTTGTTCCAATCACCACATAGTCTTCGATGACTACAGGAGCGCCAATTGGTACAAAATCCGGACTGTCGATATCATGTTCCATGGTATAAATACGCACTTCCCCAGCAATGGATACATTGCTCCCTATACGAAGTGGTCTCACTATAGGATTTAGGAATTCTTTGCTATAGGACACGATATCTTTTTTCCTTTTTTCTTCCCGGACGGAACGCCCATCTAGGAATGCGTCGTTCCCGATGATTGTGTTATTCCCTATTTCGATTCCTGATGGCTTATTAAACTCAGCTCGCCAATGAATAGACGTGTTTTCTCCAATTTTGATTCTGTAGAGATGTCGATACAGGAATAAACGAATAGTGTGGCTTGGAATATATCCTGTGAGTGTTGCAAAATACACCCATAAATCAATGAAAAACCTCATGATTTTGCTCCTTTCCCAACGCGTTCCAGTATTTCAAGTGTCTGTTTTGCTGCTTCCTCCCAGGTAAACTTTTTTACTTGCTCTAGTCCTTTTTTTACTCGCGCTCTCCCTTGAATGAGATTCCGTTGCCGTACTGCAATCAACAACCCCTTAACGATGCTTGGAACATCCTCCGGAGTCACGTAAATACCTGCCTTTCCCGCTATTTCAGGCAGACTTGAAACAGAACTGACCACGACTGGGCATCCTTGCGCCATAGCCTCAAGTACCGGCAGTCCAAAGCCTTCGTAGAGGCTGGGAAGGGCAAAACACAGGGCGTTTTTGTATAAAGCTGGTAAGTCGCTATCAGGCACGAAATCGAGGAATTTCACTTGTTTTTCCACGCCATATTTCTTCGGTGCTTCCAAAATCTCCTCATACAGCCACCCCTTTTTGCCAACAATGACAAGATCAATGACGCCAAATTTCTGTTTATTGAGCTTTAAAAACGTTGAGAAAGCCTCAATGAGGCGAGTAAAGTTTTTCCTCGGCTGGATCGTGCCTACTGAGAGGATGTAATGCTTGGCGATATTGTATTTTTCAGTCTTGCCCATAGCGTCGTAGGTTTTGCTTAATCCTGGATATGTGACATGCACCTGACCTTCAGGCACATGGTATGTGTCAATTATAGCATTTTTACTAAACTCGCTGATGGTACAGATAGCTGCAGCGTGTGCTGCAGAATACTTCGTCCAGTGCGTAAGCTGATGAATATCCTTTGCTTTAAAGAGTTCCGGATACGATAAATACGATAAATCCATGATAGACATCACCCGAGGGATGGACGTAAAACGAGGAATATAGTGGGTTGGCGTAAACACAACATCAGCAGATGGACTGTCTTTTTTCAATGCCAATGGCAATCCAATAAATGTCCATAGTTTTGTCGGTCCTACTACATGATATTGCCACCATGTGGTCTCTTTTGGCATGTCAGGAAGTGGCTCTTTCGGGAGATAAATACGAAATGTATGCTTCGTTTGCCCTTCTGGGACCTGCTTTTTGACTAATTCATAAAGATTACACAGTATTTCGTACGCATACCGACCGATTCCAACTCGGGCTTTTACATTTGCTTCATATCCATCAATTGAAATAATCATATGGTGCTTGAATACCCAGGATATACAACAAATAATTTATTCTTTTTAATACCAATGTATTCTTCTACATCGTTTTTTGTAGCCTCGGAATCACATAAAAATACGGAACACTCTTGAAGTGCGTGAAGGAGGCGTCTACGCTGCACCGCAACAATTTTTTTATGGAAGCTTTCCGGGAAGTGAAGGAAACTCACATCGTGAATTGTCGTCATCCCAATAGCGTTACCTAATGGTGGTTGTGTCCAATCACTGGACCAAAACACGTCGACCTTACCAATTAACCATTGAATGGGAATAATGTGTAGCTTATTCCAGAGAAAATCAAGGAATGTTGGCGGTAATGATACGATCTTCACCTCTATGTTTGAAGCTCTTTTTTGGATCGCACGCACGAATTTCTGAATGCTTTTTTTTTGCCTGAGCGTTCCTGCAAAAAGCACAAAGTCGTGCTGTGGAGCAAGCGCAATAAGTCGAGGGATGAGTTCGCGGACATACTTTCCCACACCGGTTCCCTCGTACACTGCCTGACTGATATCGATACCGATACGCATACTTACAAGTATATCGTATGTGAAGGAAAAAACGCACTATCTGTACATACGGGATTCGTAATTATTTGATTTCAGGGATATTGATAATAGACGAATAATGGACGATTATTGGACGATTATTGGACGATTGTCAACCTGGCCAAGCTACTTTTCGTACCCATTTTTGTGGCTTTCGTGCCATTTCCAGACAGTTTCGATAATTACCTCCGGAGTCGTGTATTTCGGTTCCCATCCAAGAAGCGATTTTGCTTTTGTGTTATCTGCATAGATTGCATCCGGATCTCCCCATCGGCGCTCTTTGTTTTGAATATTCAACTTCTTCCCAGTCACCTTCTCAATAGCCTGCAGCACCTCTAGATTGGAATAGCCTTTGCCCACTCCCAAATTGACGGTTAATGACGTGTCATTTTTTACGATATATTCAACAGCTTTTAGATGTGCATCGGCAAGATCTGATACATGGATATAGTCACGGATACAGGTTCCGTCCGGTGTTTTGTAATCACGACCAAAGACATAAAACGGTTCCCCATGCAAAATGGCGTTTATCGCGACCGGAATAATATGAGTTTCTGGCTGATGGTCTTCACCAAGTGACCCGTCCGGTGTAGCTCCACAGGCGTTAAAATACCGAAGTCTCGCATATCGAATACCATGAATTTTTTCATACCATTCGAGTATTTCTTCAAAATTCCTTTTCGATGCACCATAGACAGACGCTGGCACAATCGGTGACTCTTCTGTTACCGGTAAATCTTTAGGAAAACCGTATACTGCGCAGGTTGAAGAAAAAATGATGCGTTTACACTCATGGGTTCGCATTGCTTCAAGAAGATTTAATCCTCCGTCGATATTGTTATGGAAATATTCGTACGGTTTCTGCATGGAATCACCAGGCAAGGTTAATGCAGCAAAATGAATGACCGCATCAAATGTCATTTCAGAAAACACGTGTTCTATGTCCCCTTTATTTCGCAAGTCTCCAACAATGAGCTTTGTATCCCCGACAGCTTCTTTATGCCCGGTTGTCATGTTATCAAACACGACGGTCTCATGACCCTGTGCACGAAGTGATGCATTTGCCACTGATCCAATATATCCAGCTCCCCCTGTGATTAAGAATTTCATACCGTTTTCTCCTTCCCTTTCACGATACTTAATATTATACCAACAAAAACAAACGCGGCACCGTACCAAACCAATCGTTCACCTGTAAAAAATATCCATGTTGCAAACAATGGAATAGCAAGAAGAAAACACAAAAGACCAGCGCTGACAAACAGTTTTTCACGACGGAGTACAAGAAGGATACATAATACTATGATAAAACCAATATCTTGTGGCTTCATGAATTCTTATAATACTCAATCGTCTTTTGGAGTCCAACGTCTGCGGTCACAATAGGCTTCCAACCAAAAAGCTTCTCTGCTTTGGTAATATCAGGCTTCCTTTGCGTCGGATCATCCTGTGGGAGCTTCTCAAAAACAATTTCAGATGCTGTTCCTGTCATTTCTTTAATTTTTTTTGCAAGATCAATCATCGTATACTCTTCCGGATTTCCGAGATTAATGACTTCCCCCTTCGTCTTATCAGAAAACATCATTTTAACTAAGCCTTCCACAAGATCAGATACGTAGCAGATGGACCGCGTTTGTTTCCCGTCTCCATATACTGTAAGTGGTTTTCCTTCAAGTGCTTGATTAATGAAATTAGATATAACCCGTCCATCATCTTTTCGCATTTTTGGTCCATAGGTATTGAATATCCGAACTATCTTTCCATCCACTCCGCGATTTCGAACATAGAGCATTGTCATCATCTCTCCAAACCGTTTTGATTCGTCATAACAAGACCGCACACCGTTCGGGTTTACATTTCCCCAATAGGTTTCTTTTTGTGGATTCTCAGTGGGATTGCCGTACACTTCCGAAGTGGAGGCAAATAAAAACGTTGCTTTATATGCTTTTGCAACTTTGAGCATATTACGGGTTCCTACAGAATTTACAAGCGCTGTTTCTTCATCATATTTTTGATAATCAGGCACTGATGCTGGCGAAGCAAGATGGAAAATGTAATCAATCTTCGGTAATACTGGAAACTCATTAATCACATCCCATTTAATGAAGGTGAAATCCGGATTATTCTTTAGTGACTCAATATTCTTTTCAGATCCTGTTAGAAGGTTGTCTACACAAAACACCGTGTATCCATCAACCAAAAGTCGTTCACAAAGATTGGATCCGATAAATCCTGCGCCACCTGTAACTACACAAATCTGTTTCGCTTCATTCATATCATTTATTGTATCACACGAGAATTCACCTCAAAAGGAATACATTGATCATCTTCATAGACAACGGTAAATACTGATCTATATACCTCAACGTCTATTGTGTATGGAAAATCACTTTGTTGCTTTTTGATACACAGATATCGGTAATTGCAGTCTTGTTGATTGCTTCTTTCAGAATACTGCTTGATGGTACCAAAAACACACAATGGAAGAGAAAGTATAAATCCATACAATGGTTGACGATAACCACTGATTGTCCAGATCTTTCTTACCATTTCCCATATTCCCTGATGAAACAAATCATAAAATCCTACCGCAAGGGACATGTAATGATTTTCATCCCACACGGAATATTTATGGCAAATCAACACATACACACTGTAACTGACAATCATTAGTATAAGAAGAGCAAGGAGTCCATACTCCTACCAATTAAGATGAAATTTACGTACGATGTGTTTTTCCATAGAGAAACACAATATACCCGATGCCACAGAGAATGCCTATCCACATTCCCCAATTCCCCGCTTGTTGTGCTTTATACGTTATCTCAACTGGTCCAGAGTATGCTTTCGGAATAATAAATTGATTTAGTCCATCAGGCGTTTTTGTTGATGAAATCTGTACATTTCCAAACGCTGCTATCCATAGTGGAGAATATGATTCTGAAAATACGATACGATCACCTGCTTCAAAAGATTGTTGGGGTATCTCGTACCGTATCGGTGTTTTACTAACTGCAAGGATAGGTTCCCCATTATTTTTCCACATATGTCCCATGATGCCTTCTGTTCTCCATACTGCAAGATCCGTATATTCCCTTTCCCGTTTTAACCATGGAATTTCATCCAACGCAATAATAATTTCGTTTCGTTTTGCAGCATCGTACAATCGTTCTGTGGTAAAGAGTGTACCATCTGTATCAATAGGAACTACAACGTACGCAACATTCCATCTTGCAAATTGTAACTCTGTTGATGAACTCTTCATCCAATTCATTACTCCTGAAGCGCTTGTAGAACTTGTTACGGTTAATGCATCAATTGCAGGATGTGCACTTGTCGGATAGGCAAACCGATGCACGGATGGAATCCAAAATGTTCGGAAAAATGGATCGAGTTCCTGCGACTGTTGATTCTCAAATTGCTGATAATCACGAGGAACTACAACTGTATGCAATGTTCCCTCAATTTTTCCCATGACAGCTTGCCGTATTGTAAACGCCCAAAATCCTAAAAACACAACAAACAGTATGACCGGAATTGCAGAGTGCAATTTCTTATTTTTCCCATTCAACAACTTCACCAGAGAATCTGTTACAAAAGAAAGTGTAAAAGGAATAAGCACCGCATACGCAATAGCAATATAAAGGTAAAATTTTGTCGGATCACGAAACATGACAAATCCCGGTATGTGAATAAAACACCAATTGAATATTCCGCCAAATGGATCGTTTACCCCTTTTGCAAAAAACGCGCCAATAAGCGCAAGGAGTACAAAAAACAGCAGCGGTTGTACTTTTTTTGTTTCAATTTTTTTCTTTGATATGAAAAGAAAGGAGGTAAACGCTAAGATAGGAAGCAATAAAAATTCCGGTTGCAAGAAATATACTTTTCCAAACAAATTTTCCGGCCAATTTGGGTGCAAGAATGATAGTGCATGAGAAAAATCAGCAAAGCTCAAAAATTTCAGCATGCCGGGGTTCGTATATACTTCACTGACCTCAATGACGGCTCCTCGATACAACACACTTGGCATTATCCAAAATGCGTGTAATGAACAGACAACGATAGAGGAAACAGCGAAAGAACAGAGTATTTTTTTTACATTTCCCTTGCCTGTAACGACCTTAATCAGATGAAATAGTAAAATAGCGCCAAAGACAAGGTAAGCAATCCGTAAATCCATCGCTACCAACAGTGACAACCATAAACCATTGCGTATCCCGTTATACATTCGTTCCTCAATACATTTTTGTAGTACGAAAGGGCTCAGTGCATAGGCCATTGCTACTCCTGTTTGTCCACCAGAAATAATGAGAATGCTATATGTATTAATTGTGTATATAACTGAAGCAAGCCATGCCCAAGGTCGTTTTACATAAGCGTGCGCAAAATAATAAGAAGAAAAAACGCTCAATGCTAGAAACGGCAATAAAAATCCGAATCGAACGATATATTCCCAAGGAAGTTGAAATATTTTTCCTAACAAAAAAATAGGCAATCCATATTGAAAGTTATTCCAAAGATACGGAATGGAACTTGTACCCAATCCTCCACCGTACACACTCCCCCAAGTTGACGGCCACAATGAAAAGCTATGAATTGCACTTGATGCTATTGGCCAGAGATCACCTGATGAAATAAAACCTGGAAAAAACCAACGCCAAAAACAAAGTAATATAAATGCAACCAATAAAATTGGGTATATCATTTATTGCTCTTTCTATCTTTAATAGTAAGATAAAAATATTTTACTACAATAAAGATAAGACCGACATAAACGTAGGAAAAATAATGATTAGCTTCTAACGACTCACCAAATAAATATGCGATAAGTGAAAATATAAAAAATATCATAGAAATCATTTCTACCGATAGACCTACTCCCAAGAGTATTAGGATATATCCAAAAGTAAGATATTTAGATAAGCCAAACACAAGACGAAGTATAAAATAAATAAGAAGAAGCGAAATGTAAAATATTTTATTCTTCTTTAAGAATAGTCCAATAGTATTAATTTGTTTTGGTACGTTTTGAATTTTCATAAAACAACCTCATACTTACAATACCAAGTACAACACAAATAAAACTACTAATAAGTACATTAATATATATCCGTTTTAATCTATCAAATTCAATATAGATTGTTTTAACGTTAGGATCATCGATAAACCACGCATTTGCGTACCCATCAGCGATATGATTAAAATATTTTCTTTTTCCTTCAGTTATTGTATACGCTTTCCAATCAGCATCAAATGATTGGTTGAAACGTAAGAACATGCCATTATTTCGTTCTGGTACCGTCAATTCATAGGAAACCGGTGAAATCTGTGAAACCTTGGGGTTTTTGAATGTTTGATTCTCCTCCCCTGATAACATACAAAAGACAACCGCGTCCTGTTCACGGATAGTTCTATAGAAAAAGATATTTTCGATGAAAACATTCTCGCCTGACGTATCTAGAGCTTTTAAAGAAAAATAGTAGGCATAATATTGTTTATTTTCCAAAGCATCCAGCTGAAACCCTGTATTGATGTCTTTCTTTTCCTCGCTCGTCTTAATTATTTGCGATAATAATATCGTTGTACCACCAACGTTTCCTTCAGCCAATTGCGTAGTATCTATATTGTTCAGGAGCCTGTCAACGACAATGAATAATCCGATCGTTGGTTTTTTGGAACGTATATCAAAACGTAACACATATGAACCGTTTGTCAGTTTTCCCAAGCTATATATAGGTGTCTTGTTTGGTGATTGTATTTCAGCAACGCTATATTGCGTCTTAGGTTCATAATATATCTCGAGAGGAAAGCTACCCTGATGTAAATAGAGATTGGAGGTAATGATGTCGTCGGTATACGTTGACGGAATTTCTTTTGCATTGAAGATAATTTTTTTAATTGAAAAATCTTTATTCATATCAAACTGACATGTATATTGACCATCTTTCGGTATGTCGAAACGCATTTTGCTCACGTTAGAGAGAGGGTCGGTTTCCCAAATTTCTCTGTTTATGGAATCAATGGCATTTTTTTGAAACACTGAGACATAATACAGGTCCTCATACCCCATCTTGGCTATCTGTTCAACATTGTCTTCCTGAAATTGTACCAACCGCATATTTTGACCGATGAGGAAATTCCGCATTTCTATTAATTTGTTGTTGTGGTCAAAAAAATTACCGGTATACGAAGCTGATAAATAAAATATCTTCTGGGTCAAATCTAGATATTCTCGAGAAATGTTCTTTATCTTATTCTGCCGGTGCGCATTTAGATTCTCCATCAAATCCGAAAAAAGATAATTTGCCTCGATCAAATCGTGGCTTATCTGCAAATCAACGGATTCAGATTGAAATTTCTTCTTGAGAATCGATTTCGCTACCCGTTTCAATTTTGACACAACGTCCTGATTCGCCTGAGTCATGGAGGGCAACACCTTAATACAGCCCACACAATTGGACCGGGCGACATACGAATTAACATATTGGGAATATTTTTTCATCACGTCATTCTTGTTAAACAGTACATCACTAAATGACGACGGCAAGATGCTGAATAATCCTTTATAGTCTTGAGCTGTCTTTAACGGAGCGTTTGTATATACCCCGGAAGCTGTAAGGGTAAAGCCAAAAGACTCATTAGATGCATAATCTCCGATTCCATATAACGCAAAATAATCATTCTCATACAAGAGACTGAACATGCTATCAGAATCTATAATTTGTCGTATTCTTATCGGATCTATATTGATCCATTGTGTAAAATAGTAAGGAACATAATCCTTCCTAATCAATATGAATGACAGATGATTTTGAACCAAGAACTTTTTGAAATCAGCGAATTTATTATCCTGAAGCATCAGATACGGTGACGTTATAAATGAATCTGGATCGTTCTGGATAAGATGTGTTGATATTAATTTACAATCAACCAGATTTAGCAAAAGATCCTGCCCTACATATGAATAACCATATTTATCCCAAACTGCACTTGAAAGAGCAGAGGTTCTTGGAATGACTAATGCCGTCTTTCCGTTACAGATAGGCTCCATATATTTCTTCAGTTCCAGATATTCCCTTGGGATTATCGTTTTCGACCGTAAGGAATACTTAGTATTGTTAAAGTAATACGTGATTTCTTTTATGTTGTCGTGATTAAAAAGGAAAAATGGACCTGTTATAAGTACAGTTCCAGCTACTACCATCATCGAGAGAACAATAATCAATACTCGTTTTTTGAAAAAATCACGGATAAACAGCTCAAATCCCATGGCAGTCAACAAAAAATACGAAAGAAGAAAATATAAACCTGCTTTTTGCACTGAATCACGAAACGCACCAAAAAGCGGAACATATTGGAATAAGAATTCCGTTAATTTTGCAAAAGGTGGATTTGCCAACTTCATAATAAACAAACTCACCAACGTAACGAAAGACAAAAAAAGAATCAAAGTTTTTTGTGATATGTGTTTAAGCCGTACCAACAAATAGATAAAGAAGAAAGGAAAAACAAAAAGAGGAAAAGACAGTATCGATTGACCTGTATACACAGTATCCCAGCTAAATTTGTTGTTGTTCATCATCGCACTACCGATAAGACGGAATAAATTAAGCAGGTTTGTGTTTATGCTGCCCGGTTTCAGGTACTCCATGACTCCGAACGATTTTTGACTTTCATACAGGTTTGTAAACCCAATCAAGGAAGGATAAAACCAAATCCAATGGATGCCAACCGTGACTATCAGTAACATCATAAACGATACGGTTTTCGGACGGATAATTGGTTTTGCGGATAGAAAAGTATATAAAATAAAATAAAATCCTATGAACAACAGATACTGACCTAAAAATACATAAGTAGTAAACCCAGGAATCATACCAATCTGTGTTGCCATATACACGATAAACCAGACAACGAAGAGTTTTCCGTTTTCAAGATTTTTTTGCAGGGGAAACAACTTGATGATTGCAAGAATATTCCAAGGCAATAATGCAACCGTGAACATCTGCGGATTAAACATGTAATACGCGTAATAATAGGTATAAAGATTAAATGCAAAACACAGTGAGAACACAAGAGGTACAATAATTGAAAGAAAAACAGACTGCGTCTCTCCAAAAAGTCCTCTACGAATATGTCGAAGAAGAACAAAAAATCCTGATACAGTCAAAGACAACATAATCACATAGAGAATAAATTGCGCATTGGACAAGGAGGTGAACAACGCTTTCAAGCCTGAAAGTGCGGCCCAATACGGGAGCCAACTCCAACCATTCCCTGAGAACCCAGGGAATTTATTTCCAAACCAGGGGTAGAAAAATCCCCGAAAAGAAATGCCCGTATCCATCGGCAAATTCGCGTCCCAATAATATGATATCGTCCCTCCATCAAACCACCGATACAACGCAAAAAAAGAAATGCTGACAACTAATAATCCCAAAATAACTGGAAAGAACGGTAATTTTTTAAAAAATCGTATCATGACTTTTGCCTACGCAATTGTATTTTTAGATGCCTTATATACCAAAGCAACTTTTTTATAGATAGTCTTTAAGTTTGGAATTGTTTCATCTTTGCGGTTTTTGACCATTTTTTTACGGAAAGTGTTTAGGACCGTTCTTGGAGTCATTATACTAAATAACACCCAAAACCAATAACTGAACGAAACACGAAAAGATGGATCCAACTCTAAAAGATGCATTGCGTAGCGGAAAAAATTCGCATTTGAGGTAAAATACTTCGCTGCGGGAAACTCACTGATCAATATTCGCACTCTTTTATCCAAAAAACTTTTGTAAAAGGAATGTGAAACTTGTTTCTTTATCTCTCCAAAATAGCGTTCAAAACGGAATTTTCCGTTCATCAGGTAATACCTTGGATAGGCGGCATTTTTCGACCAAGAGGCTATAAATTCATAATCAGACCATAATATTGCTCCACACTTCTCAATTGCATTGTACATCGCCCGAAACCACGGAGCGAGCTCTGACCGCATAAGCGGAAACCGTTTTATGAATTTACTTTCAATAACAATGCCGGTCATGAAGAATGGATCAACCCATTCAATGAAATCTACGATCTCTTCGCTTTTGGAATGGGAAGCTAGTTCCTTATAGCAGAATTGTTGATTATGGAAGTCAAAAATAAGCTTTTGCTCATCACTGTAACTGAGATAATTTATTCTGACAAAACCGTATGATTTTTTTTCTAACACGTTCTTTAGTCTACTAAAGAAATCAACCTGCAAAATAAAATCATCATCTCCATGAAGCAATACATATGTTCCTCTAACCTGCCCAAATGCACGTATCATGTTGGGAACCCAACCAATATTTGACTTGTTACGTCTATATAACAATCTACTATCATGAAATGAATGAATGATGTCTTGCGTGTTATCAGATGAATTATTATCAAAAACGATGACAGTAAAATCTTTACATGTTTGCTTGAATATGCAAGTCAATGCGCGCTGCAGATCCTGTGCTCTGTTATATGTAGGAATGACGATAGAAAAAAACGGTTTATTTTTTTGTTTTTTCACGAATAAATTCAGTTAAGGTGGCAGTTATATACGCGATCATATCTTTTGTAATTCCAGGATATACACCAATCCAAAATCCATTATTCATGACAGTATCAGAATTTTTCAAATTGCCTGACACACGGATATCCTTTCGATTCATATATGCTGGATGTTTTAACAGATTTCCTGCAAACAACGCTCGTGTAGCTATTTTATGTGTTTCTAAATATTGCACAATCTCTAATTTTGTAAATGGTGCATTTTCCTTAACTACTACCATATATCCAAACCACGAAGGATTCGCTTCTTTTTCCCATATTGGAAGAATGAAATAGTTTTTATAGGTTGTAAAAAATGTATACAATCTTTGAAAATTCTCTCTTCGTTTTTTGATAAACCCTGGAAGTTTTTTAAGCTGTGCAACGCCGATAGCTGCCTGAAAATCAGTTAGTTTCAAATTATATCCGATTTGTGAATACGTGTACTTATGATCATATCCAAACGGAAGTTTTCCAAGTTGCCACTGGAATCGTTTCCCACACGTATTATCTTTTCCGGTATCACACCAACAATCCCGTCCCCAGTCACGGAATTGTCGTAATGCTCGATGAATAAGAGGATTATTTGTCACAACAGCTCCACCTTCTCCCATAGTAATCTGATGTGCGGGGTAAAAAGAAAAGGTCGCTATATGCCCAAATGTTCCAGCGAGTTGTTTCTTATATGTTCCTCCGAGCGCATCACAACAATCTTCAATAAACCATAAATTATATTTCTTTACAATCTTCATAATGCCATCAAGTGGCAAAAGATTCCCAAGTGTATGGGCCATCATGATTGCTTTTGTTTTTTTTGACACTGCCTTTTGTATTGCCTGGACTGTTGCATTTTTTGTCCCCATATGTACATCAACACATACAGGAATACACCTGTTTTGAATAATTGGATTGATTGTAGTTGGGAATCCTGTTGCAACGGTGATCACTTCATCACCTGGTTTTAACGCTCTCTCACCAAAAGAAGAGGAAGTAAGAGTAGAAAGTGCCAGTAAATTAGCAGACGAACCAGAATTAGCAAGCGTAACATATCGGACACCTAAATATTCACGAAAGGCTTTTTCAAACGTAAGTGAATATTCTCCTTCTGTCCACCACCCTGTGAGAGCGACGTCAATAGCATTAAGGATTTCATCTTCATCAAACACTTTTCCTGAAACTGGAACGGGTGAAATACCTGGAATAAAAATTATTTCTTCTGACTGCGCTTTATAAAACTGACGGACAGACCGAACAATATTTTTATTCATAGCAACGCACCATATTGTAAAGGAAAACTAAATCAAATACAAATTATGTGAATCCTCTTAAAAACGGCGATCAAAAAAATTACAAATCAAGAATCTTGTTATGATATTCTTTAATCTTCATATATTTAACGATCTCATCACGGAATGTAAATGAAGAAATGAGTACTGGCTCATGATGTTTCTCTAAAACATCCGGAGCATGTATTTTAATATGGTCGATTGATTTACCGACCAAGTTCTGGTTAGAGTCAACAAAGAAAAGTACTTTATTATATAACGTTGTAGTGGCCAGAAGTCTCCTTGTTAAAGCCCCTACACCCCAGACGATTAATCGATTTGGAAGGTTATCGATAGCCATCTGAATTTTTGACTGCTTAATTTTTGACTTTCTGATATATTCAACTAGACTGGATTTTCCTGCGTTCATCTTCTTCCATACGGAAAACAAAACCTTCGTATCGGATTTCATCGAAACGTTCACAAAACTCTGCATCACACAATAGAGCGACGATTCCGTGAAGAAGTTGATATGTTCAGTCGAAAATTCACCGAATGGCTCATCAAAGCCTAGATAAAACCTACCGGCATCGGGAACACCGATGAAAATATATCCGTTGTCTTCCAAAAATGAATCCGCTTTCTCAACACTATTTTTGATATCAATAAGATGTTCTAGAACCTGGGAAATAATAATAACGTCATACTTTTTTTTGGGATGAAAACTATTGAAATCAAACGTTCCGACATCGATGTCGTATTTTTCCTTTGCAACCTCTTTACACCTTAACGCAGGATCAATTCCATAGACATTCTTATACCCCTTATCACGAATAAACGCGAGCATTGAACCGGTCGAGCAACCGATATCGAGTATCTTCGCATCTTTTGGAACGTTAGTTTTAAAAAAACGCGCTATCTCTGATTTTGTTGCAGCGTCATGAATCTCGTGTTGTCTCACCCCTTCATATTTTGAATTTTCACCGTAGTACCTATCATAATATTTTTGCGGAGGAGTGTTATTAACAAAGATAAATCCGCAAGTGTCGCAATGGACTATGTGATGGGAGAAATGACCCTTAAAAATTTGTGTATGAAGCGATGTGAACTTTTTTTGATTACAGAGCGGGCAGTTTCGTGTTATTGCTTTAACGGACATAGATTATTTGTGAATGGCGGTACGGATGGTCTCGATTATTTGATCAACGGATAGCTTATTGGCCCGTCGCATATATTCCTGGTTGCCCATTACCTTTGTAAACCGATCTGGAACGGCGATACGTTTGAAAAGAATTGAATTTCCATGTTCAGCAACAAATTCCGCAACAGCACTCCCTAGACCGCCGATAACGCTATGTTCTTCAAGAGTGAATATTGCCTTCGTTTCTTGCATGCATGTATCTATCAGCTCTTCATCAATCGGTTTTATCGTATGCATACTCACCAATCGAACAGTAATACCCACTTTCGTCAACATCTGTGACACCTCAAATCCATGGTGTAGCATCGTTGATGTCGCGATAATACTTATATCATAACCGCGGGAAATCACGATTCCTTTTCCTATTTGAAAATGTGGATCCTTTTGGTGAATCGACGCGTCTCCTGCCCGACCGATCCGCATATAAGAAGGTCCTTCGTACTCTACCATCGCTTCTGTTGCAAGTCTCGCTTCTACAGGATCACCGGGACCCAATATAACCATATTTGGAAGTGTGCGAAGGATACCAACATCTTCTAATCCATGGTGTGTATGTCCATACGGACCGTACGTGAATCCAACACCCACACCGACGAGTTTAACGTTTAAATTTTGATAACATATATCATTTCTTATCTGTTCGAAATTCCGCATGGTCACGAAAGGGATGATAGAGTAAACGAAAGGGATAAAACCTTCTATCGCAAGCCCGGCGGCTAGTCCGGTCATATTCTGTTCCGCGATTCCGGCGTTAATATATTGATTCGGGCAAACGGAAATATATTCCTCAAACACTGAAAATCCAAGATCACCTGTCACGAGGATGATTCTTTTGTTTTTTTTCGCTGCTTCTGTTAGTGCTTGAACAAATGCTAATCTCATAATAACTGTTTCATTGCTTGTTTATATTCCTCTTCTGTTGGCGGCTTATATTGAGACGCTATTTGATTAACATATTTTTTTACTCCTCCTAATCCCTTAATTGTATGCGCAATAAGAACAGAGGGTTTATTTTTCGTAAAAGGTATCTTTGACAATTTCTGAATCAATTGGGACAAGTCATTCCCTTTTGTTTCTTTTACACCCCATTGGAAACTTTTCCATTTTGACTCAAACGGTTCAAGGTCAAGAACATCTTTGGTCCGACCATATGCTTGCAGTTTATTGTAATCAATAATAACAATTAAATTATCCAATTTATGATGCCCTGCAAACAATACTGCCTCCCATGTGGCACCTTCATCACACTCTCCATCAGACAGTACGGCGAATACCTTATGTTTTTTGTGATCCAGTTTTGCTGCCATCGCCAAACCGACGGCAATCGAAAGACCATGACCTAAAGAGCCGGCAGATATCTCGACTCCCGGAACACAATGTCTAATAGAATGACCACCCAACAAACCGTCATTTTGTTCATATCCTTCCAAAAGTTTCTTTGGAAAAAAACCACGTTCAGCAAGCGTTGCGAACAAGACTTTTGCGTCATGTGCTTTGCTAAACACAAGGCGGTCTCGCTTTTCGTCGTCTGGTCTTTTTGGATCAACATTCATGATACAAAAATACAATATGGTTAATATTTCAACACATGATAGCGCACCCCCAGAATGAGCACTCTGTGCCCGAAAAGCCATATCAAGAATATCTTTTCTAATTTCTTTTGCGACTTTCGTCAGTTTATTTAGATTGAACAATTTTTTCTTTTTCATCTTCATCTCATATTGTTTGATAATTACTTATTATAATTATCTTAATATCATTCAATTATCTACTAACAAAGGACAGCATAATTTGTTTTCTGATTGTATCATAAACCTCTTTACGCTTTTCACATGATAGCGAAGCATTATTTCTACAACAAAATAGTATATGTTAATACTATTTATTAAATCTCTTCCGAATCATATCAA
This sequence comes from Candidatus Gottesmanbacteria bacterium, assembly GCA_043798445.1. Classification (GTDB taxonomy): domain Bacteria; phylum Patescibacteriota; class Microgenomatia; order UBA10105; family UBA927; genus CAIJMI01. Next base: position 27,406 of record JAZDOQ010000010.1, read on the forward strand.
TCCGTTTATCATCTTCCCGAAATATTCTTCCATAATATTCCCTTTTATTTTCAAGCCATAAAACCTCAAACTCATTAGCAAGAAGAATACCCTTTTCTGCCTTTGCTAAATCTTTTGACATCGAAAATACAATTTTTCTTGTTTCGTACCGATTAAGCAAATTAGTAGATAACCGCTTTATAAACGGCAACGCTTCTTTTGCGATTCCTCCACCTAATCCGCATTCCAACCCCTTTTTCTTTACTTGGGTAAGGATGTCGCTAACAATAAGGAACATCTGTTCATTGTTAATCTCATCACGGGGAATGCCGAGCGAACTAGACAAATCCACACGACCGATGGTAATAAATTTTAACACTTCAATGCCAGAAACTTGCAATATGTTTTGCAAATCATAATAGGAATGGATTGTTTCTATATTTATACCAAATAAAAGAGAATTTCTATTCTCCTCTGTCACATTATTTTTTATAATACCGATATACTTTTTTAACGCATAACTACTTTCTATCATCGGCGCGACTATATAATCGGCCCCGAGAAGAATTGCATCGTATAAATCTGTTACAGCCTCAGCTCCACCGATTTTCAGCGTAAATGTCAGTCCTCCTGCCTTGTCCATGATGTCTTTTAACCGAAGCAATTCTTCCCTTCGAGACCCTTCTGCTTCAAATTCCGCCTTTACCCCAATTGCGCCATAGGTATTTTTCAACACCTGCAATGTTTCAATCAATTTTTTTTCTAAAAGAGTCATACGATCTCCTTTTTTCTAGGCAAGAATAATAATTTTATAATAGCTTGCAGGGCATATTGAAATTCTTCTATAGAGACGTTCACAAGCTTCTCTAAATGACAGTTATCTTTTAACACAACGATCACTAGATTATTCGATTCACGTTTTTTGTCTTTTTTCATACCTTCCAATAGACATGCACTCGAAAAATATTGTTTTTTCAGAATTGACTTGGGTATACTTGGAAGAAGCAGCGTATTTTCTATTTTGCTACCAACATTTAATGAAAGTAACCCTCTTTTTTGAGCTACCTCATTAGCAAAAAGAATACCTATAGTCACCCCAATCCCATGAGGTATGTGATATTCAGATGCTGATTCTAAGGCATGACCGAATTCATGTCCAAAGTTTAATAAATTTCGAATCCCAAGATCAAATTCATCAATCTCTATATATTGTTTCTTAATTTGTAAGCTTGCGTGAATAAGCCATGACATATCAGTCTTTCGAGCTTTAATGAATTCTTTTACTGTTTGAATGCCTTTTTCAATTGTTCGAATATCACCTAGGTTGTGCATATTCATCAACTGCAGTTTTACGATTTCTCCAAGTCCGCAATAGATATCCTTTTCGGACAACGAACGAAGAAACAGTTGTTGAATATGAACCTTGTATGGTGGATAGAACGTGCCTAATATGTTTTTAAACGTTTTATAGTTGAGGGATGTCTTGCTCCCAATGCAACTGTCAACCTGCGACAATAAGGTGGTTGGAACACAAACGAGGGTCACCCCACGATACAGTGTAGAAGCGACAAAACTACCGATGTCCTGAATAATACCCCCACCGATGGCGATTATTTTTAACTTACGTTTAACATTAAACAACAACAACCTGTCATAGATACACATGGCAGTGGTAAGGTTTTTTTCCTCTTCCTTTGCGTTGATCAGTAAGATATCTTCTTTTTTCAGCTGCTTAAAGAGGATCTTCCTATATATGACATACACATTTCTGTCGATAAGAAAAATTCTTTTGTCCTCCTTGATATATTCGTTCAAGAATGAAAAATCTTTTTCGAATACGACGTCATATACTCTCATATGAGAGCGGACCTGAAACAACGATTCATCATTTTTTTTCTTTATTTGCATGAATAGCCTCCATCAACAACTAGAGTATGACCTGTGATATACGAAGACTCGTCAGATGCCAAATAATAGACAACTCGCGCTATTTCCTCTGGCTCAGCAAGTCTCCCTAAAGGTACATCTTTTTCCAACGCCCTGATTTTTTTCACCGGGTTACGCAACACCAGTTGTGTTTTTGTAAAGCCAGGACATACGGAATTGACCAAAATGTCATAGGGAGCCAATTCCAAGGCCAGTGATTTTGTGAGACCATTAATAGCGTGTTTGGTTGCGGTATACAGCGATTGCTTCCCTCGCGCTATGACTCCGAATATGGAACTTATGTTAATAATTCGTCCCCAGCGTTGTTTTTTCATATATGGGACGACTTGACGGACAAGATATATCGGGGCAATTAGATTTACCTGTACTGTTTTTTCTATTGTTTCGTCATGTGTCTCATCGATCCATTCAGGTTCATTAATCCCTGCATTGTTCACAAGAATATCAGCTTGTATCTTATGTTTTATAAAGTACGACAGGATGGACTCTTTACTCTGAAGATTCAATTCTTCATGCGTCGGAGCGATTACCGTAAGTCCGTTTTTCTTGAATACCTGGACTATCGCCTTGCCGATACCGCGGGAACCGCCTGTTACGAACACTGTTTTTTTCTTTTTCATAGGTTGTGTTTATCGATAAAGTCTTTTCTATTTAAATACCAGGTAGACAGACGTTTTAACGATGATTCAACTGGCGTTAACGTAAAGTTTTTCAATTCAGAAAAAAGCAGGGAAGAATCGCATGTATATTCATTATTCAATCCGGATTTCTTCACTACAATTTTTCCATTTTCGCCCGTCATTTTATTAATTTTATTCGCTATTGTCCGCAGATTAATCTTCTTTCCCGTCCCTATATTATATGCCGTATGTTTTGGCTTATGACCGATAAAGTAGTCTATAATCCGCACGAAATCCTGAATATCCATATAGTCAAAATACACATCCTGTCCCATCGTGATCGGCATATGATACATATGGCGACAAAGAGCGTTTGAAATAAAACGATACTGATAATCTTCCCCTTCGCCAAACATGCCGAACACCCGCAGATCGACAATGAATTTCACGCACTCTATATACTGTGCGCAGATATACTTAAACAAGCCGTATTCATCAGAAGGGATGCGTTTCGTTATGTCTTCCTCTTTTACTGATATTATCGGGAATCGTTTGTCATATTCCGCTCCGGAACCG
>JAZDOQ010000029.1:0-6469 GCA_043798445.1 Candidatus Gottesmanbacteria bacterium
TTTGCTGTTTGTTAATAACTACCTTGTAATAGGAAGGATTGGGATGAGTAAGAGAAGTAATTGAAAGATAGGAGGGCGTCGACTTTTCTGGGTGTGTATTGATTGACGTTGTTACCATTTGTTCGTAAGGGATCTGGATCATTCGAATGCGAGATATATCATTCATGCTTTTTTCTCGTCCGATCGCAAGATTATCAAATGTGATGGTGTATCCCAGGCCGTATGAATTCATTGGTGGAATGGTGAAATACGATGTTTTCCATGTATTGTTTGGAGTGTTGTTGGCGGTAACAAATGTTTCCAAAAATGTTCGTTTTGTGTCTTTATTCGTTACTGAAATGGACAGTCGTCTTCCGGTAATATGGCGCGTTTCAACGGCTAACAGATATCCATTTCGGTGCGAGATATACGGGAGAAATATATCAATGCAGTTACTCGCTGTTTTGCTGGTAAATCGTTCAAATGCTTTGGTATGTTCAGTCATGTGTTCTCGTGCAAGATATTCCTTTCGAAGGATGTCACAGGAGCGGGGTGGTTGAGAGAAGATATCTGTGACAGCACTGTCAAAAACCACAGTATCTGTATTCAAAGGTGTTGTTATCAGAGATCCAAGAAAAAGTGTACGTGCTGATTCGGTAACAGTAAATGCTCGTTCCTCTTGGTCTCGTCCGGTGAACAATGATCGGAATGGGTAATAGATATCATATGGTTTTGTTGTATCTGTTATATATGGCAGTGTCGTCAGGGCTGCTTCATCCCGGTCAGTAAATGTATATGCTGGGCCGATATTTTTTATATTTGAAACTAACGTAATGGATGATGTTGGTGTACCTACATGGTAGAGGGAAATTCTTCCAAATTGAGCTTCCTTTTGAATGTCAGGAAGCGAAGATACTATGGTTTCGAACTCAGAAAGATAAAGAGCCTTGTCATTGACTGCATGAATGATGTGCTCGTCAAAGAGGATCCATTCGATATCGTATTTCGCAAGGATTGCACGGAACCTGGGTGCATCACTTTCATATGTTGCCTGCGTTAGTTCCCAGTATATGTTTTCATTTTTATCACTCCATGGATCAAATGCGCGGTCAATGGTGGGTTGGGGAATACCAAACCAGGTAAATCCCGATCCGATGACACCCCATCGGTATTGTGTCCATGCCCAGTACCAGGGGCTCGGATATATGAGAACCCGTTCATCGGTAGGTTTTGTTTGAAAAAAGGAAAACACATCCATGTATTCTTTTGGGATAGTTACTCTGAGGTTTTTGAAAAAAAAGTTCCCGGTAAATGATGGAATTGTTGTTATTCCAACAATACATATGGTAAGAAATGAAACAATAATGTATACGACTTGAGGACGCTTTTTTGAAATAAGTTCTGATAGTGTCATGATCCCTTTAACCGCCATCAGTGCAGTTGCTAATGCAAGGAGAATAAAGAATTTGGTAAAGACAAACCGGAATATATCAGCAAATAGTGGTATATGTTGCCGGAGAAAATCGGTGGCTTGCCGAATGCCGGGAATATCATTACCGATAAAAAAGACGGTAAGAAGATAGAAAATTGCAGCTGTGCGCCATTGATAGCTATTCGTTTTGAGCGCTCCAATCAGGCCAAGGATAGCTATGCCAAACAATGTCCATCCGCAGATGCCAACAATGGGAGCTGCATTATGGGTAATCCATGGGAGGAGCATGAAATTCACAGTTTTTGTTGTGTAATCATACTGCATGTACTGCAATGAAAAACTGTTCATAAAGGCAACGCTTGTTAGATCTCCAAACGCACGGTTTTTTTGAAAAATGTCCTCTGTTGCCACCTGGTTATTTTTTGATTCCGTTATGGTTTGCGAACCATGAAGTGTGGCGTAGGCAAAGGGTAATCCCCAAAATGCATTCGTGAAGAATGTGATGCAAAGGATGATGATGCTGGTTTTCCAGGCTTTCATGTGAGATGCAATCATGTTGCCGATGAGCAAAACTGTCAGGACCATGAGATATACAACAAATACCGTTGGTACGTGTGCTTGGGGAGTGGAAAGGAGTGAAACACCAGCAAACAGGAAAGCATTTCGTTTTGTCGGACGATTAAGGAACTGGAGTACTGTGAAGACAAGCCATGGAAGTGCTGCAAAATGGGTAATAAAGACTTCAAATGGTAAATAGTACATTTGAATGGTGGCAAAACAGTATTGGTAAATGAGAGCGCCAGTGAGCGCCAAGATCTGATAGTTTTTTTTGGGTGACAGGAAATACTTGAGGAGAACATACATACCTACGCCTCCAGCAAGGTGTGTAAAAAAGATATACACGTAGCGGAGGAGGTGCTGTGGAAGGACAAATGAAAGAAGCCAGAGAAAGAGATAATGGACAAGATTTGCGGCATGGGACATACCGTCCATGACGCCCAGTCCTCGGTATTCTTGCCAAACAGAAGAGAGGGTTCTGATGATGTTCAGAGAAAAGTTGAATTCAGGAAACATGTTGTCCCAACCGACAACGTAGGTGTTGGGAGTAAAGTTTGTAAAAAAGAGGATGCCCTCAAGAGCAAGAAGGACAAGAAGCGGCCACCATGATGCAAAAAAACGTCGTATCATAGACACTAAGAAAAATCAGTTATCCATTTACAGTATATCGGATTTTTGGGAATGTTATGTGCGGTATAACGTGTACGATATGTGTACTGAATTTTTTGATTGATTGGATTGGAGAGTTCATTCCCCGAAATCCCATATATAATGGGACGATGAGTCGTTCAGGAAGAATTGATACAATCAAAAATTGGATTGCCATAATCATAAGAATATCAAACGGGATCGCGTAATGAAGCTTCGTAATTGCTTCCATACGGATGTTGATGGAATTTATGAATTTTTGTTTGGGGTGTTGCAAAGACAAATTATTTCCATGGATACGGTATTTGAGTAAGTACTCAGGTAGATTTGCAAAATGGCCGTATGGAAGCAGAGAAAAGAATGTGTAATAGTCATCGTTGACATCCCATTTCATGGCATAGATTTTATTTTTGTCTGGAAGCATGCTGCGTCGTATCATCACTGATGGATGGATGATTGGATGGATGACACCGTACATACGGTATATTGCTTTGTTTGTAGTCGGCATGGATTTTTTTCCGGTAATTTTTCCGTTTTTATCGATGATCATTGCCTGCGTTCCAACAAGAATAGTGAGGGGATTTGCTTGTAGATACGCAACTTGTTTTTCAATACGGGTAGGGTATGAGATATCATCTGCATCCATACGGGCAATGAATGCACCTTTTGCATGGGGGATGGCAAAGTTGGTAGCACCATTACCTGCAGAGTTTGTTTTTTCTTTTGTGTGCAAGACTTTAATAATGGTAGGGAAGTGTTTCTTATATGCTGTGATTACCTTCCAAGAGTCATCCGTTGAACAGTCATCAACAATGATAAGCTCAATTTTCTTGTAGGTCTGTTTGAGGATGCTGTCAATTGCCGGCGCCAAAAACTTCCCCGCATTATGGACAGGCATGATCACCGAAACTAATGGTCGATGTGTTTGTTTCATGTTTTTCTAATCTCAACAGTGTTTGATGTTAAGATCAGGAAAACAACGAGAACGCAAGTAAAACAACAATTTTGGCCAGAGCCAAAAAGTGATTTACTTTTCAGCTTGAGGCTGATCGTTGTTTGCTAATTTTATATTTTGACTCCATTCTCGAGAGTCTTGGTTGTCTTTTGCTTGACACCAATTCCATAACCTTGGAGGGACCCACCGGAAATAGGTAGGTTGGTGAGTCCCTCGCAAGGTTCTTCATCAAAAACTAAATTTGATGGTTACTTGACGGCGGGTTGCCAGGATATTCCTGCTGACGTGCGTTGTTCACCTGTGTAGGTGAAAGTTCCGGAAGGAACGTTGTAAACACGGCACGCGCCATCAGGGCTTGTGAGCTGGATAGATCCCTCAACCTTGCCATTGCAGAACAGTACGGTTCCCTTTCCGGTTGTCGTCCATACGATTTCCGTGAGAGATCCGAAATCCTGCATCATGGACACCATTGCCGGTGTCATCATGACTTCTACATCTTTAGGACCAACCCATGTAGCGGTTTTTCCGTCAATCGTCCAATACTTGTTGTACTGAACAATTTGGGGTTCCGTCATGGAGGCCCATCCGCTTGCTGATAGCCTAACGCCAAAACCTGCGATCGGGGCGTTCATGTTGTTTTTGACAACATGCCAGCCAGCAGGGATTGCAAAGCGTCCGCACTGTTCGGTGATTCCAGCTTCTTTGAGCCAGTCAGCGATCAGTTTTCCGTCAAGCGTACTGCCGTTGATTGCACAAACTTCCATCTGTGCATCGAGGCCGTTTGCGAAAATGACGGTATTGATCTCGCCATTCCGCATAAGCTCAATCGGGCTGTCGGTTCCATCCCCGAACTTAACATCACTTTGGGTGATGTCTTCGCTTCCGTCCGAAGGTCCGTACCAAACAAGGATACCCTTGTCCAGTAAGAACTTGTCCCAGCAGAGGCCGGCACAAATCTCAGGAAAGCCGGGCTTCCCAGAGACATAAGCGGGCACTGGCCATGGCAAGATTTTGCCAAGGATGCTTTCGGCCAATTTCTTGCCGTCGGTTACAGGTGCAACCGATGTGTTAGCGGGCTGAGTCACGGCGGGCTTGGTCGGGACCAATGTTTTGGTCGCGGCAGCCTGAGTGCTGGTCGGGACCAATGTTTTGGTCGCGACGACAATCGTAGTCGGCCGGGCGGTTGCGGTTGCAACGGGTGTCGTTGCGTTGCTGCAGCCGCGGAAAATCAAGATCCCCACCAGGATTACTAGAATCAAACCTACTCCCCACCAGAGCCAGCGATAAGATTTTGCAGGCTCAGGTTCCACATGCTCGGGCTCAACCACGGGTTTAATAACTTCGACTACTAGCTGAGGAGTTTCCGATTCCTCAGGTATTACAACAGGTGTTTCAACAACAGCCTGTTCTTCCACCTGAATGGCGGGGGAGACGATCAACATCTTGCGGATCCAACGCCGAAAAGCGCGCCGACCCGATTCGTTGTCGTCTACGGACGGGGCTTGATTTAGATCAAGACCCTGTTCCTTGGCAAAGCTTTGCAGCGCTGCCAGGGTGGTGACTTTAGACAAATTGTCTGTAGCCATCTTACAATCTCCTTGTTTGAAAAATGGTCCATTTTCCCTCTACAGGAGCACCGAAGTGCTTGATTTTGTCTCACACATCCGATGCGGGACGGGAATAATGGCTGAGTGGTACCATCATTTGATTGCATCACGTTGAACACGTGAGTTACGTTTATTCCTTTTTTAAGGAAATGGCGTTTACCTGCCGATAGCTATGCCTCCTTTGCGTAGCGCGAAACGTTCAATTTTCGTTGATTAAACGCTTAACGCTACGCAAATATTGGATAACTACTGATGGCCTCTATTTTTTAGGAGATACCGGCCATACCAACTATCTGAATATCAATATTGAGAATGTGAATATTTTAAAAAATATTCAAAAATCACAATAGCGTTTTAGGCTATTGTTTATTGCGTTCTCGTTTGTAAAAGAGCGATAAGAAGAGTGGGTATGATTCACAGCATTTGTGAGATACCCTCTCTGTCTCATTCCCGATACATCTGGTATCAGGAATGAGTGTGTTTCGCCTGCCTTCAAAACACACTCATTTCCGACATCAGGTGACATTTGTTTGTCAGGAACAGATAGTGAAGTCCTCACTACCTGTTACCAACCACAAAAAAACCGACACTGCTGCCGGTTCTTGAGTTTGTTTTCGCTACGACCGGCAGGAATAGCGCACGTGTGTGATACACGCTGTATTATTTGTTCTTTTTCAAAAGAGCAAGTCCGATACCCCCAAGTGACAGGAAGGGGATAACGGTGAACAGATCATTAAATCCAGCAACAGGTAGTGTTGCAGATCCATTGATCCGGGTTGTCATACAAAATTCAGCAGTATCATCGTCTCCATTTGGACGAGCAGTTGCGGTGACTGTTGCATAGTTTGACGCACAGAAGAAACTTTTATCATTGGCAAATGCGTTTCTCTCTGCAACTTTTGCGGAAATTTCGATTTCCCGTGTTTCACCGGCGATGAGGTTTTCTATGTTCATGACAAGCCGTCGTTGTCCAGCATCATACGCACCAGTAACAGAGGAGCTGATGTAGGTAAGATAGTCTGGGAATTGATCAACTATTTTAACTGGAGAGAATGTTTCTCCGCTGGTATTTTTGATGATAAGTTTAAACGTGACAGTAGATCCGGGAGAAAATGTTGGATCAGTTGATCCAAGGTTTTCAACAAATAAGTTTGTTATAGGGTTCTTTACTTCCTTGTCGATGGTGAGGTCTGTTGGATAATTACAGTTGTTTCCATAGGAACCATAGGTACAATCCGCAAACACAGAGTTTGCAAAAAGAGCTGAAGAGAACAATACGATTGCTGAAAG
>JAZDOQ010000015.1:0-2677 GCA_043798445.1 Candidatus Gottesmanbacteria bacterium
GCCCATTTTTTCTTTTGTATCAGGATCCTCCGTATTTATTGCAGCGCGGCTTTTGATGTTCGGTGTTTTTACTGGTCTTTCTATCATTGTGGGACTTTTGTTTTGGGAGGTTCGCCGGTCATGGATAGCTATTGTGGCACCATTGATACTTCTCTTTCTTCCCATGCCGTCAGATAAACTCTTAGAAATCCGTCCGGACACGTTAACAACACTGTTTTTTTTCCTAGGACTTTTATTTCAAATGCGTGGTATGAACCTTGAAAGCAAAAATCATTCAAAGAAAGATCTATTGTTCTCAGGAATTTGTTACGGATTATCACTCTTTGTCTCGCAAAAAATGGTGCTGTTTCTCGTTATTCCAATCGGGGGATATGTTGGGTGGGGAATAATGAATATGAGAGAAAAATTGATATCGTTTCAGAGGTATATTGCAATGAGCGTGTGGGGACTTGTAGGATTTTTTAGCATGATAGCAATACTTTTTGGCTATTTTTTATCTATCGGAGCATACCCCCTTATCTGGTATTCCCTCACAACGCTTGGATTTGAAGCAGGAAAACTAGGAAACATTTTTGCAACTCCTATCCAATTTTACTTTCTCCCCAATGATATTTATTACGGTGTATATGGATATCATCTGGGATATATTCTCAATCTCATATGCTGGATGTGTGGCATCCTTGTTTGTATTGTACGCATATTTAGTCCCTATGTGCCTCATAGAAAACAAGGAGTATGGCAAGAAATTATTTTGGGTGCATTGCTTCTTCTATCAATAAGTATGTATATCTGGTTTTGGCCAATGAAACACGCGCAGTATCTGATTCCATCAGCTGTTTTAATAGCGTACTACTGTGCTGATTTTGTATATATCATTTGGGAACGGATGAAGCAGAAATGGATGGCAGCTTGTCTTTTTCTTATTCTGTTTCTCAGCGTTCTGTTTCTTTTTGTCCGTGGGTATCAGATTGTTACTATGCCTAAACTTTGGTGGAGAAACGAAGGAGATTTGAAAAAACTGGAACGTATCCTCCAAGTGATTCCTAAAACTGAACCAATATTTGATATGGTGGGTTTAACTGTATATTATCCACAACCGTACTACATAGCAGTGTTTCCTGTCGGACAAGTAACATCAGTCATTTCTCTTTCCGTTCCATCTCTCATATCAAAACTGGAAGAAACAAATACAAAATTTATATACATTGGTTACCAAGCTCGGTTTCAAACACTCTCTCATATTGATCAAGAGTACATCCAAACACATTTTTCACCCATGGGGGACGGGTCACTACTGGTTCGAAATGATATAGTAGATACATACAAAAACCTATGGAGCCAGGAACAGAAATAACACGATTTATTACCAAGCAAGGGAAAGAAGTTATTGTGACCACGCTTCAGGAATCGGATTTGCCGGATTTACTTACGTATGCAAATAATCTCATAGCAGAAGATACACTTGTGCTTCTTTCAGGAAAACCACTAACAAAAAAATATGAAAAAAAGTATGTTGATGATGCAATCACCGCTATGCGAGAAAAGAAGAAAATGCATTTCATCGCCCGCATTGACGGTACTTTAGCAGCAAGCTTTGAAGTCCGTATATTACCACTCCGTAAATCGCACGCAGGGGAAATTGGCATCTCTCTAGCTCCTTCGTACCGCGATAGCGGAATTGGAAAAAAGTGCATGGAGATATTGATTTCTGAAGCAAAAAAAGCTGGACTTCGTCTTTTAATTCTTACGTGTTTTGCTATCAACACACGCGCAATCCATGTGTATAAGTCTTTTGGTTTTCAAGAAGCGGGTCGCATTCCCGGTATGTTCTATTACAAAGGTGCGTATGAAGACGAAGTGATGATGTATTTACCGCTTATTTAACGTATTTTCTATTTTGTTCGATATGAAACGGTTCCGTTCATTAATTAGCATTCCGTTTATATTAACAATTCTTACTCTTGGAGTAGGCATTTATTTTTTATACTGGAAATTTCAGTTGGGTCTTGTCAGATATTTTGATATTGATGAGTTTGCGTATCTTTGGTGGACAAGTCACATGCATCAGGGGGTGATGCCATATCGGGATTTTTTATTTGGTGTAACACCGGGATTCTTGTGGTTTTTAAGTCCTCTGTTTGCTTTTTTTCACGGCGTGACGCCAATGGTTGTCGGGAGAATTTTGATGTGCATTGTCTTTACCTCGCTTGCGGTCAGTGCTGGCGTATTGTTTTGGGAGATGCGGAAATCATGGCTTGCGGTTGCCGTTCCGTTATTTCTCATTTTTTTACCCCTTCCCGCTGATAAGTTTTTGGAAATCCGGCCTGATACACTTTCGCTATTGTTTGTCCTTCTTGGAATGGTATTTCTTGTCCATGTCATGAATAGGAAAGCGGGCGCATTTCTTGTGGGTGCGGCAGCATTCAGCTTTGCCTGTTCTCTCGTTACCCTGCAGAAAACACTTCCCATTGTTGGTATCTCCGGAATTTGCTTTTTGGGGTGGTGTCTGAATTCACTTCGTGCAAAAACATTGTCAAAACGTCTGTGTTGGCAATTTTTTTCTGCAGCACTCATCGGGAGTGGTATCGTTGGTGTGTTGACTGTATGTTGGTTACTCCTCCGAGTTGGTGATATGAAGATCGTTTGGTATTCACTAACTCGTCTTCCGATAGAAATC
>JAZDOQ010000011.1:0-19059 GCA_043798445.1 Candidatus Gottesmanbacteria bacterium
TTTTAGATTGTGGCTTCTTCGAGCTTTTATCTTTCATAGTTATTCGAAAAGGCAGGCTCCTTAAAAAGGAAAAATACTCCTACAATTAAGAATAATCTTTAATGTAGGTTACAGGTATTATACAATACATCTAACTCGAGACCAGCGCAACAACAGAAAGTAACAGAAACAACCTTGTGTCCACAGGGGTTAATGAAGTAAAATAGGGACGTGTCATTGATAAACGGCAGCGAAAGATTCAATGCCAATATGTTCTTTAAGAAGATTAAGCTGGAGTTCCAAACTAGGCTCGACAAGAGGTCTTAGGTTCGAGCAAAGTACGGTCACCAGCTCAATGTTTACTGTTTATATTTTGCAAAATAATATTTCGAAACGATATTATATTGGTTCGACAAACGATATTAAGCGAAGAGTAGAAGAGCATAATAGAGGTCAAACGATGTCGACAAGGCGAAAAGGCGTTTGGACAATTATCTATTCTGAAGAAGTAAATACAAAATTAGAAGCAGTACGACGGGAAAAACAAATTAAGTCATATAAAGGAGGCAATGGGTTTAAAGAATTAATAGAGCGGTAGAATGCCCCGCCTTGGCGGGGAGGTAGCGGGTCCAATTCCCGTCCGCCGCTCAAAAAATTTGTTTGCCGGGTGGTGTAGTGGTAACACGTCTGCCTTTGGAGCAGAAGTTCCTAGGTCCGATCCCTAGCCCGGCAGCACTTCAATGGATTTCTTCGGATTTGATAAAATATTAGCATGAAGACTTCGTCGGATAAATATTCTCAATTATTTATTCTTTTAACAGAGACTATTAATAACTTTATTAAGGAAGTTGATAAACATAATCTTTCGGATACAGCTACCGAAGAATGGTCTGTTAAAGACGAATTAAGCCACATTGCCTTTTGGCATGATTATTATGCCAAAAATTATTGCGCGCTTGCAGCCGGCACCAGACCTTTTCTTTTTATCTCCAAAGGGGGTTCTACCCGTAATCAGGTAGGGGTTGATAAGTTAAAACACAAATCAAAAAAATATCTGGTTACTTTATTAAACAAGGCTCAAACAAGTTTGTATGACAGCATCGTAGTAAAAATGGTTCCTAAAATGACTTATGTAGTCGGTAAGGACTATACTACCGAAAGTTTTTTAGAAATGATAATCGGACATATCCAAAGACACACAATTCAAGTAAGACGTGCGAAGAAGATTAATAAGTAAATCTGTTAATATTAGGTAGAGTGGAACCGGAACATAATAATTCAAAGAAATAGGTCCGAACTCTGTCCACGGTTCGCAGCAAATTATTTTAAAATGAAAAATAATTCTATTCTTCATAAAATTGGTAATGAAAAGGATGTTCCTGTGGCTTTTATTTTCAAAAATAAATGTTTACTTATGGGTTTGAGGAATTACACACCAGATAAATGGAGAAAAATCTCTGTTTGGACTGCGCCAGGCGGCAGATGTGATGGAACTGAAACCTTGGAGGCAACCCTTAAAAGAGAGGTATTTGAAGAAGTTGGAATAAATGATTTAGTAATTACAGATTATTTAGGAGCTGTTCCTGGTGCCAAAGAGGGAGATATAGTTTATGTTTTTAAGGCTGAAACAAAAGAGGAACCAAAGTTAATGGAACCTGAGAAATTTAGTGAATGGAAATGGTGTTCTGTTTCCGAAATTCCTTCAAATTTTATTAATCCGAAATCACTTGAGTTAATTGAAGATATAAAATAGGTTCGAACTCTGTCCACGGTTCGCAGCAAAACAAAAAGTGTATACAATTACTTCAATCGGGTTATAGAATACGTAGTGGGATAGTAGAGAAACACAACCGGAAGTTCTTCAACAAGCCGTTTTTGAAAATCTATATAAATTGTCGTCCGTTTTTCCGTATTTTGTTCGATGCGGCCATCTTCAAGAAGCTTATCAATCTTTGCGTTCGCTATACCTGAAATATTTGTAGCAGTTTGTGTAGAATGCCAATAAATGTATTGGTCAGGATCAGTTGGAATGTCCTGTGCTGATAATAGTATTTGAAATGGTTCGTTAACGGTGTTTGCCGTACGAATATTTACTTTTAATCCGAGATCCTGCCAGCTTTTGACTATTTTTTGTGCAACATCCAAATATTGAGAATACGTGGTGATTGTAATTTCTGCAGAAGAAGTGCTCATTTTGGTAGACTCAAACAATTTTGACGCTTGCTTGATATCAGTGTCATAATGTTTCACTTCATCCGTGTATGCCCAGGAAGTCGGAGCGATAGGTGAATATGCTCTGGTATACCCCAAATCAGGAATTGCGTACGCAAGCATTTGACGTACTTGTTTTTCATTCATGAGTGCATCTTTCATGTTAAAGTACAAAGTGATAATTCTGTTTTTATTATACGTTTTCAGAAGGTGAGAATTTTTCCAATTCTCCATTGATGGATCAATATTACTAATGTCTGACAATTCTTCAATTTCTCCAAGTTTATAGGCAAGAAGTGCCTGAGCTTCTGAGCGGTAAAATCGATATTCGAGGGTAGGAAGCGCATGATTTTTGGCGGCGACAAGCCGGAGAAATGTAATTTTATCCCCTTTTAACCGTAGCGTTGATACTTTATATTGGCCAAAACCAATGAGATTTTTTGAGAAAATAGGCTTTGATACTAATACAGGAAAGACGCTAAATGGATTTGGAAGCTGCACCTGCAGTGTCTGATCATCAAGGGCTGTAAATGTTACATTATTTATGTTGTAATTTATGTCAGAAGCAATAACAGATTTTCCTGTGTGCCATACAATACTTGGGTCTAAATGGAAGGTATACAGCGTGCCGCTGTTTGTTGATTCCCAGGAAGTTGCAAGTCCTTTTATCGCTGCGCCATCGGTTGCGACGGTTGTGAGTCCAAAACTGATGTGTTTTTGAATATCGAGCGGTAGTGTGCTTGGTGAGTATTCTCCAACATATCCAATTCTTCGCACAACAGAGAGCTGCGATGTTTTAATAAGGGGGAAAATTTTCCATAAAAATAGCATAATACTGAAACCAAGGATGATACCTATGAAGAGTGATCTTGTGTATTTTTTACTGAGTTCGCGAACAGCCCAAAATAGAAACCGTCCGCGCCGTAACAGACTCATACGTTATTTCGCGAGTAGATTAATAATAGATATGATAAGAAAAATAATGGCCGAGATAATGGTGGCACTAAAAATGACTTTCTCAGCCCCACGTTTTGTTCGATACGCTCCTCCTCCCACGCCGGCCGTTAATCCGCCCTTACTGTTTTGAACGAGTATAAGACCGATAAGAATGAATGAAATAATAAATTGAATAATCAGGAGTAGTATTTTCATGTATGTTTCTCCAAAATCGATACTAACACGTTTGCCAGCTTATCGCTATCATGGCGGATTAGACTGCGAACCAGATTGTCAGACGATGATTTAGCGAGCACAACACTACTTACGACATCAGCTCTAATAATTATATGATCCTTTTCAACTGACGTTAGATCATCTACAACTGGTAGTTCATGGTATTTTGCATACATTGATAATGCTTCCTGCGGTAGTTCCCGATTGTTTATGATTATGGCGTTCATGCGTTTTCCTAGGTATTTTTCGAGAACCAGCACATGGTCCGTTGCAGAATAGTTATACGTTTGCCCGTATTTTGTCATTAGATTCATGATATACACTACCGTTGCTTTTGATTTCTGTATTGCATCAACAATGCCGTTGACGAGTAAATTTGGTAAGACACTGGTATAGAGATCTCCAGGTCCAAGAACGATAAGGTCAGCGGATTGAATGGCTTCAACAGCTTCTGGGTTTGCAGCAGCCTTTGGTTCAAGCGCAATATTCGTTATTTTCAGTGATCCATCGTGTTTTGGTTCATCAATAACGTGTTCCTCGTTGACTGTTGTACCGTTTTCGTATGTTGCAGTGAGATTTGTTTTGGTAAATGAGACAGGAATCACCGATCCATGGATTCGTAAAACCTTCCCCGTTTGCCGGATAGCCTCTTCCTGGGAACCCAGAATATCTGAAAGTGCTGCCATGAAAAGATTTCCAAATGTCATGCCGGAAATTCCTTCTCCTTTTTCAAATCTGTACATAAAGAGACTACGGAGTAGTCCCTTGCCGTTTTTTTCATCCGAGAGGGCAACCAGGCATTGCCGTATGTCTGATGTTGGCAACAATCCGAATTCATCCCGTATCCGCTTGTTGCTTCCTCCACTGTCGCTCATTGATACGACAGCACTTAATGTACATGGATGGTGTTTTATTCCTTTTAATACGACGAATGTTCCTGTTCCTCCTCCTATACAAACAACATGCGGTAGATGGCCATTGGTTTTCATAGTATTATTATGACTCTGTAATGTCTTCAAGTGTATTAGTAATACACGTAACGCTGAGCGATGTGATAATGAGGCAAACAATATACGTGAGATTGGTGGGTGGTATAGCAAACCCCTGCCACGCAATTCCTGGGAACATCCATGCGTGAATTGCGACATTGGGAGCGAGTAGGGTTAATAGATAAATAACGACTACGTTAATCACCCAGGACAGCAGACCAAACGTTAGAATAGTGATTGGAATAAAAAGAATTTTGAGAAGTGGTTTTACGATGAGCATAAGAAGCGACAGAATAAATCCTGATACAAACAGAGTTCCCCACCCTCCTGCTACAGTAAAGGCTGGAAAAAGTTCTTTGGTGAGCCACAAGCTAAATACATAAAATACCCAGACCTTTATGAAATACTTCATACTAAATATGCTATCAGATTGAACTGGTTGAATCAATTTTTTACTTTTTTCTTATAATCAGCAATATAAAAGTAAGGAAGCAGATAAAGATAATGCTAATGGGTATAAGGAGCCAATACATGGGTGTGACAGCATACGTGAAGGTATTCGTTTCCCCATTTACCGATACGTCAATCATTCCCTTTCCATGTGCTAAATAATTAGGAATGGGAATTTCAATAGGTATAGTAAGCATCCCAAATGGCGGTACGTTTGTTTCCATTTTTTCCGCATGAAAGACAAATGGCTGAGACTGCACGACAACACTTACCTTTTCAGATGTTGTGTTGCCTAAATTTTCAACCTGTACGGATCCGATAAGCTTTTTACCTGCATATACCGTGGTTGGCAGCAAAAATGTTGTACGAAAACTATTGGTTGTTATTGTTTTTACGACCGGTGCAAATGTTACGGATACATTTTTTTTCGGTATCGACCCTTCCTTGTATGATCCGGCCGGATATGGTGTTTCACTTGATTTACCATGGACGACAAACGCAATGTGATTAAAATCAAATACATCAAAATAGTTAATGCCGCCTGTTGTATGTCCCCATGTTGGATCAATTGGTATCCATACGTGTTTTTTTTCATCGTAATATTCAGGCCACGCATGCAGAACATCAGACCCGGTGAGAAGCGGACGTAATCTTGCATCTGTTGTATACGCGTAGCCGATAACTTCTCTGGCTGGAATACCGGAAGCCCGTGCAATGGCAATAAAAAGATCAGTAAACTCTGTGCAGACACTGTTTGTTGGGTCGGCAAGAGCACCTATAGCACCTTTTCGAATGGATTCCTTATTTGTTGTTTTTGCATATGTTAACTGGGAAACGACATAGTCATAAATAGCTCTAGGGCTTGTATATTGCTTAGCAAGTTCCTGAATTTTTGGATCTCTAGTTTCCCAATACCGCTGCGGCTGAAGATATCGTGTTATATCAATAGGCGCTGTTTCGGTGGTTTTTTTTGGTTTATTGTATGTTTGAACATTGAGTTTTGCTGTCACGTCGACTTTTTGCTTAGAGGTAAGTTCGTAGCTCGCTATCCAATTTCCATCTTCATCTTTCTTCATTTCTTTAGGCTTCGGATTCATTGCGGTTATACTGACGGTTTGATACGCATTGTCAGCCGGTATGGTAATTGTTGTTATTTTTGGTGATAATGTTTCATTTTCAAGGTTGTACGCAACATCGATAACATACGATTGAAATTCTCCGTATCCTGCGCTGATGCCGCCGCCCAAAAGCTGTGCTTTTGTCCATCGCTGTCCTGATGACGGAAGAGGCGTCATATAGGCATTTGGTGGAAATGATACGGGTGTCTGAAGCGTCACATTGTATTCACCCAGTGTTTCATCGGGAGTTACTCCTGGTATTTTTATTTCCCAAATATTGCCTACTTGTTTTGCTATGTCGCCATTTTCGTACCGAATGGAAAAATTGAGCTGCTTATCAATGCCGACAACCTGTTCGTTAAACTGAACGCTAATCTGTGTTTTTCCGTTTTCCTGGGTGATTTGTGGTGTGATCACGCCCTTTTTATCATAGGCAATAACGTTACGGATGTTGTCGCTCTCAATACGTATTGCGTATTGTTTTGGATATAGGTTGGATTGTTTGTTTGTAAGAACGATATGCTGAGTAACTATGGTTGTTCCCGTTGGAGATACCGCATATTGGGTCTCGTAATCTGCCTTAAAATCAACGGCTCTTATCGGTGATGACAATAGAAAAATGAATAAACAAACGATATACAATCGTATGATAGAGTGAATAATCAATTTCATAACACAATTATATCCGATTTATGTTCAATGTTGTAGGTTAGGCTTTTATCAAATTTGATACGGTTTGTTTATGGTAAATGCTATTGACGATTCGTGTTTTTTATGGAATACTATACTTAATAGTAACACGGATTCGGTTCTTATACGACTATGCCAGCAACACTATATCCTAAAGAACGCCAACTCTTAGAGTTTATCACGCAATTCGTCCAGCGGTATGGGTATGCTCCAACCTTGAAGGAGATGGGAGCGGCTGTTGGTATTGGTTCTGTAGCTACGGTTCATGAACATATCAGCCGGCTTCGTGATAAAGGATTTGTTAAAAAACTGGATGGAACAGCGAGGGGTATTGAAATTATCAAAACACAATACCGTGCCGGCTCAACGGAAGCGGCTGTAGAGCTTCCAATACTCGGATATATTGCCGCAGGTCAACCGCTTGAGCCGTTTACTGACCCCAATCAATACATGGCAGTTGCGCCTTCTATGATATCGCAGGATAAGGCAAATTATGTTCTTCAGGTAAAAGGTGCGTCGATGATTGATGATGGCATTCTTGATGGAGACTATGTTGTCATTCAACACCAACAGGATGCAAAGAATGGCGACATTGTTGTCGCGCTTCTTCCGAATGGATTTGCCACATTAAAGCGGATATATTTTGAAAAAGACCGTATTAAACTCATGCCCGCAAATTCACAAATGTCTCCTATTTTTACGACTCACGTAAAAATTCAGGGTCGAGTCGTTGGTGTCATCAGACGGTACGCTGTATCATAAAGATATGGCAATGTTATTTCTCGTGTCAACACCTATTGGCAATATTGAAGATATTTCAATACGTGCTCTAAAAACGCTTTTCTCTGCAAAGATAATCGCATGTGAAGATACAAGACAAACGGGACAATTGTTAGCTATTTTAAAAGAACGGTTTCCTGCATTTGTTGGTGATATTACGCCAAAACTTATCGCATATCATGATAAAAATGAAGAAAAACTTGTTCCTGAATTAATTTCCATTCTTGAAGCTGGCGCGTCAATAGCGCTAGTCTCTGATGCTGGAACACCGTTAATATCCGACCCGGGATTTAGATTAGTTGCAACTGCGATTAAGCGCGGTATCCATGTTATCCCAATTCCCGGAGCATCAGCGATTTTGCCAGCCTTACAGCTAAGTGGATTCCCTGTTCATAGATGGATGTTTATCGGATATTTTCCGGAGAAGCAAACACACCGTATGAAGCTGCTTGAAGAACTAAAAAAGTCCTCAAATCCATGCACAACAATCTCTTATTGCGCTCCACATAAGCTTGAAAATACACTTCATGATCTTGAATCTGTGTATGGTAGCGCGAAACGTATCGCGGTTATGAGAGAACTAACGAAAGTTCATGAAAATGTGTGGCGCGGATCAGTATCAGATGCGCATAAAGCACTACTTGACCCTAAAGGAGAAATTGTTTTGATATTTTAATTACAGGGCTTCTATTGTAACCTTTGCGTTTTCAAAAATGCGGCTCCAGGAATCGATATCTTTTCGATACAATAATCCCTTCTGTGCACCGACATAGCCGATAACGGATGCTGCATTTATTGTTCCCCATTGTAATGCTTGTTCAAACTGAAGACCATTCAAAATTGCAGCAATAAATCCGGAATTAAATGCATCACCTGCACCGGTCTTTTCAATAACCGTCACGGGAAGAACAGAGCTTTTTACAAAGGAAGATCCATTCACGGCATACACACCGTTTTCACCATCAGTGATGATGACTGTATGAGGTCCGATAGCGTGTAAGGTTTGGAGGACTTCTTTTTCTTTTCCTTGGCTTTCCTGTATGTTGCTAAAAATTTCCGCTTCTTTTCGATTTACAAATAACACATTCGTTCGTGCTATTACTAAACGAATATCATCTGGATTTGCACGTGTTTGAAGGCTTCCCGGATTAAACATGAGCGTTATGCCAGGGTTTTCCGTTAAGTGAAACATAAGATCTTTATAAAACGGCAAAAACCGTTCTCCCATAGAGGTGAGATACACGTAAGAATATAATGCAGCCTGTTTTTGATACACATATACTTTTGGTGCGTGATAAGTGAATATCGTTCGTTCTCCTTGATACGAAATAATTGTTGAGTAATTTGATGCCGCTCCGGGTTGCATGGTCACATATTTCGTATCAACCTGTGCGTGTTGTAGGTGCTCGTATATAAGCGTACTGACGCTGTCAGATCCGATTGTTGTAAAAATGGATGCAGGAATATCAAGACGTCTGAGTCCGACAGAAACATTAGCTGCATTTCCGCCGGTAAAAAATTCGAGATGATCAACCGGAATTTTATCGCCATAGGAAAAACAGATATATTTTTCCTGCGCTTTCATTTGGCAGAGTGTTTCACCAGCCTCCGGTGTCAAAAAAACATCAATCGCAACATCGCCAATGACTAATATTGATTTATTGTTCATAGATAATTGCTGCTGCTTTTTTGGAAAGTCCGATCGGATCAGGAGATTGCCAGATATTTCTTCCAACGGCAAATCCAGACACCCCGGTAGTCATGCATTCACGAATTTCACCGAGGAATGCCTCTTCCGTTTTTTTATTTCCGCCTTGAACAAGTACGCCGGTTTTACCGGCTGATTGAACAACCCATTTGAAGGATTCAATGTCTCCGCTATATGACAATTTAACAAAATCAGCGCCGAGTTCTAATGAAAGTCTTGCTGCATAAGCAAGAACGTCCCTGGATGTTTCTTTTCCAGCAACCTGTTTACCGCGGGGATATGCCCACATAACAACGACAAGTCCGTGTTCATGCGCTTCGTCTTCAACCTGACTAAATTCTTTCATCATGGCAGCTTCATGCTCACTGCCGATATATATGGTATACCCAACTGCTTTAGCTCCAAGGCGAATTGCTTCTTTTACAGAACACAACTGCGGACTATATGGTTCTTCACCTGCGTGAAATGCTGTTTTACCGTTTAGTTTAATACACAGCGGTGTTGTGTCTTTTTTTGGGTCGTAATAGCTTTGCGCAATGCCTTCATGAAAAATGATACCCGAATAAACTCCTGAGGATCTGGCTATATCAAGAATATACTGCGGGTCGACGTTTTTTTCATTAAAATCTGTTGGACCATGTTCAAACCCCTGATCGTACGCAAGTAAAAAAACTTTATTGTTCTTCGTTATGATTGAACGATCGGCCATATAGTTATATATTTGTGAGTTGCGCCGCTAGTTCAAGTAAGCGGTTATATTTCGCAACCCGCTCTCCACGCGCGGGAGCCCCAAACTTTACATAATCAGCCTGAACTGCAACACTTAAGTCCGCTAAGAATGTATCATTTGTTTCGCCGGACCTGTGCGATATGATACATTTCATATCGTTCTTTTTTGCTGTCGCTATCACGTCAAAAACCTCTGTTAACGTACCAACGCGGCTTGGCTTGATCAATATTGCAGAACACGCTTTTTCTATAATTGCGCGTTCAAGCCGTGTTTTGTTTGTTGCGAGTAAATCATCTGCAGCGATAATTGTATCTTTATCCATCTCCTTTGTAATAGTGGTCCAGCCAGCCCAATCATCTTCTTCAAGGGGGTCTTCAAGATATAACACGTGATACTTTGTATGAATGTCTTTCAGATATTGAATAAAGTCTTTTGCTGAATATGCAGTTGCTCTGTCTTTAATGAGATAGCCCTGCACGGTTTTAAATAATGTGGCAGCAAGATCTAAACCCAAAAATGCATCAATACCGAATTGATACGGAGATGCTTTAATTGCTTCAAGGACTATTTCTATTGCGTCCGTGTTTGTAAATAAATTTGGTGTAAATCCGCCTTCATCACCAACGGCGTGCCCCGCATTCCTGAATGCGAGTATCTTTTTTGTGGCATGGTAAATTTCTACACCCATTTGATATGCCTCAGGAAATGATTTATTTGATGCTGGGATTATTTGAAATTCCTGAAAGTTTAAATTCCCTGCACCATGCTTTCCACCGTTTATGATATTAAAAATTGGTATTGGGATTCGTTTGATTTGGATCTGAGTGTATTGATTAAATACAGCGTTCAGATATGTATGAAGAGGAACGAGCCGCGCATTCGCCGCAGCAACAGCGATAGCCTGCGATACCGTTAACATAGTATTCGCTCCAAATTTGGTCTTTGTCGCCGTTCCATCAAGTTCAATCATTGTTTTATCAACAAGTGACTGATCATCAGCAGACTTTCCGCGAAGCGCTTGTGAAACTACTGTGTTAATGAGAGAAACAGCATTTGCTACACCCATGCCGTCAAACCGATTGGGATCACCATCACGAAGTTCAGCAGCATCAAATTTTCCGATAGCCATACCTGTAGAGACAGAGGACGTACCTCTGTATCCGCTGTTTAACACAACCGTTGTTTCAATTGTTGGAATAGCCCGGGAATTAATTATTTCTCGTGCATATATGCCGTATATAGTGGTATCTATCGGTACTGCCATATGTCTTTATTTACCTTTGGCTACTAAGCGCCGTTCAGCGTGTGCAATTGTTTCACGAACGTGATCAACTGCATCAGGATTAATTGATACGCTTGTTATTCCCCAGGAAACTAATTTTTCGACTAAATTAGGATAATCAGAAGGTGCTTGACCACAGATGGAAACAGTTACGTTTCGTTTTATACATGTTTTAATGGTTTTTTCAATTGCCCATAACACAGATGGATCCTGTTCATTAAATTGCTTAGCAACTTCACTATTATCCCGGTCTGTTCCCATAATGAGCATTGTTAGGTCATTGGAACCAATGGAGACGCCGTCCATACCAACATCTAGAAATTCGTCAAGACGAATAACGTTGGTCGGAATTTCAACCATAAGAAAAAGTTTAAAGTTTGATGATCGTGTCAATCCAGCTGAAGCCATAATTTGTTTAACTCGAAGTAGCTCCTCAGGAGACCGGACAAACGGAATCATAAACCAAAGATTTTTTAAGCGGTGTTTATTCCGCACTTGTTTGATTGCTTCAAGCTCCATTTCAAAAACCTGTTTATCTGCTATATATCTGGCTGCTCCCCGAAATCCAAGCATGGGATTTGATTCTTCCGGTTCGTACTCGTTTCCGCCTTTCAAACTGCGATATTCATTGGTTTTAAAATCAGTTGCCCGATAAATGACCGGGCGCGGTGAAAATGCTTTGCAAAACGTGGCTAGCTGGTCACTTAACGTATCAATAAATATACGTTCCTTATGATCTGCAATGAGTTTCTTTGGATGCGTTCCAATACCGGCAATCATAAATTCAGCACGAAGAAGGCCAACGCCGTCAACGTCCATGCGTGCTATTGCAGCAGCCCGCTCTGGCTCAGCGAGATTAACATATACCTTTGTTGCGGTTTTGATATGTTTCATTTGAGCAATTGGAGTTTTTAAGGAACTTGCTGTCACTGCACCTTTTGAAATCACGCCTGTTGAACCGTTTACGGTAATAATCATGTCGTTTTTCACCTTTGTCATAATCCCTTCCGTCCCAACAACGGCAGGTATTCCTAATTCCCTTGAAACTATAGCAGCGTGTGATGTTCGTCCGCCTCGTTCCGTCACAATTGCGGATGCTTTCTTCATTGCGGGCACATAATCTGGATTAGTTTGTTCTGCTACCAGGATATCACCGTGTTGAATTTTTCCTATTTCTTTTGCGCTTTGGAGAATTTTTACCGGTCCTGATGAAATACCGGGACTTGCTGGATCACCCTCGGCAATAATATCTTGTGCTCTTACCGTCGAGCTGACAGCATTTTCTGACTTCATTCCAATGGTGGTCACTGGACGCGTCTGCACAATGTATATTTTGTTTTTTTCGATAGCCCATTCACTGTCCTGTGGGAAATAGTAGTGAGCCTCTAAACGTTTACCTAGATCGGCCAGTGCGAGGATTTGCTTATCCGTTAATTTATTTTTTTCTCCTGTTTTTTTTGAAAGTGCTTGAACGACATTTTTCCCATTTTTCCGATACATCATTTTTTCCTGTGTTTTTGCAATCTTTTTAATGATGTCATTTGATTTTTTATCTACTTCATAATGATCAGGTGTCACCATACCCTGTACAATCATTTCTCCCAGACCGTAGATTGCCTCAATGACGATATGTTCCTTGTTGTTGGTCACCGGATCGATGGTGAACATAATACCCGACATATCAGATGCAACCATTTTTTGGACTGGAACTGCGATGCCAACGAGAAAGTGATCAAAATGATTCGTCTGACGGTAAAAAATAGCGCGTTGGGTAAAAAGTGACGCCCAACACGAACGAATTTTTTCAAGCAAATTTGCCTCGCCTTTTACATTCAAAAATGTTTCCTGTTGTCCTGCAAATGAAGCATTTGGTAAATCCTCTGCCGTTGCAGAAGAACGCACCGCAACGAGTGGATGTTTAAACATGCCTTTTTCTAAATGAAAATATGCTTGAAATATTTTGGTTGCAATTTCTTTTGGTATTGGCGCGTGCTCTATGATATATCGTACTTTTTTTGAAGCTTCTTCTAAATCTTTCGAATTACCAACATCCAAACCATCAAGTGCGGAAACAATCTTATCCCTCAGATTATTTTCATCAAGGAAGTAGTAATACGCTTCAGCAGTGACAATAAACCCGTTGGGTACAGGAAATCCTGACCTCGTCATTTCACCTAAGTTTGCCCCCTTGCCGCCGACAAGGGAAATGTCTTCTTTTCCAACATCACGAAACCATACAACGAATTTTTTCGCCATATTTTTAGTATGCGGAAACTTAACGGAGGATGCAAGTCCTTTGCTTATTTTCCAAGCTGCGCCTTAAAGTAATCCACCCACGGAATGGCTACCGGGTCTGTATCATAACGCATCGCAAGATAAAAGGTTGTATATCCAGCAAGGACGTAGCCTTCCAATATCTGAGATAACTTGTCAGAACCGGTAAACATAATTGATTTAGTCCCTACGTGTTGCTGTGCAACAACATCCTTTGTGATCGCAAATCGTTTTTGGATTTTCGATTGATAGAGTGGTGATTCCAGGAATACAAACATACCATTTGTATGAAGTGTTTCAGGATGCTTCAATCCCTCAAGCAAATGATGATTGAGTTCTGGAATATACCGGAAATCTGAAATACTTTTTGCGGTTTCATTCATCTGATTGGCAAATCCATTTACAAACCCACGCATGAACTCAGCAGCGACAAAAAAGACGTGTTTCTCTTTCAACTCGAGTGCTAATTGCTTTGCTGGATTTTTGGTTGTTTCAACGCTTCCGTTCATGGATGCGCCGACAGTTCTACTGAAAGCTATCGATTTTGACACCTCTTCATCTGTAATTGACAAAAACCCAAGATTCTTAAGAAATGCTATATGAGCCATTAACAAATAGCCGCCGCCAATTCGTGGTTGACCGCATGGATTTTTAACAGCATCAAATTGATAATGAGGACAATTATTTTTTTTAAGGAGATCGATAACTCCTCCGCCAAAGGCAATACCGGCTATTTTTGCCTTTCTCTCTATTGCTTGCATGCCACACGAAATGACTTCTTCTGTTGTTCCTGAATAGGATGATAATATGACGAGTGTTTGTTCATTCACATAGCCTGGTAGATCATATCCATCAATAATTTCATAGGGAATAGATATTTTATCTTGATACAATTCTTTTACCGTTCGCGGAGTGAACCGTGATCCGCCCATGCCACAGACAACGATATTTTTAACTTGCTTAAATTCATCAGGAAATGTGACCGCAGATGCTTCCTTCCATGACGCTTCACACTGATCAGGAAACATACCAATAGAACCAAAAACGTTAGAAGGATCAAGTTTTGTGATTGCTGTATTGTCGTCAAGGTTTTGCATAGATCTCCTTTTGAATAATGGTTAATAATTGTTCATGAAGTATGCCATTTGAAGCTAAAATTCCGTTAGATAAATCATGATTGATAACTAGCTCACCTTTCCAGTTAGTAACTTTTCCTCCTGCCTCCTCAACTAAAAGTATTGCTGGTGCCACATCAAACCATTTGAGACTGTTTGGAAGACAAAGCGTTGCGTCAATGGATCCTTGTGCCACCCAGCTCATGAGTCTTGAATCATCCCAAAAAGTTCTTAAACGATACGTAGACAACATCAGCTGTTTAAACAACTTAAAATACGTATCCATTTCGACTGGAGTTTGTTTCATCCGTGTCATCACATTCGTTCCAACGAATGCAATGTCTAACGTATTTGTTTTTGTTACTGCAAGTTTTGTCACTTTATCTCGATATGCTCCATTACCAAGCGAAGAGCTGAACAACTGATTATGTCCCATACGACGGACGACACCTGCAACTAACTGTTTGTGATCTTCTACAGCTATTAAACAGTTGTATTCGCCTATTCCTTGCACGTAATCTTTTGTGCAATCAAGTGGATCAATAACCCAAACAAAATCTGCATTGGGATTATCTTCACCAAATTCCTCACCATAAAACCCATGATCCGGATAGAGTTTCTTCACTTCCGATTTAATAAACTTTTCGGCTTCCACATCAGCGTTTGTTGCCACATCGACAATATCTTTTTGTGTTGCGATGGAAAAGCTCTTTTCATACCCAACAAGAATTTTAGCGGCCTCTTCAACGATCCGCTCTGCGTTGTGTTGTAGTTCTAAATAAAAATTATTTGCCATATTAATCAAGTGCCGTCGTATTTGTACCGGATTTAAAATCTATTTCAGGAATTCCATGCAAAATTATACTTACTTGTTGTTTGAGTTTGTCATATGCCTCCTGCGTTTTTCCCTCAAATTTCACTGTGAGATACGGTCCGTTTTGCGATGCACGCACAATCATCATTTCTTCTTTCGTATCCATCCGTACTCCATCAATGGTGATATACGTAGCGTCAGGATATATTTTTTTCATTTCAGCATCGATCCGTTTTGAAACAATATCAAACTTGACCGCATCAGGACACCCCACTTTAATTTCTGGACTTGATACATATTGGGGAAGGCTTGCAATAACATCACTTAATGTTGTGTTATGTCTGTCCAAATATGACAAAATTCTGAGTGATGCAATGGCGCCATCATCATGGCCATAAAAATTATCGACAAAAAAGAAATGTCCTGATAATTCACCACCGAATGCAGCTCGTTCTTCACGAACTTTTGCTTTAATAAATGAATGACCCGTTTTCCAAATAATTGGAATTCCTCCTGCGGTTCGTATTACTTCATCCGCTTGTTTAGAACACAGGGTGTTATAGATAATTTTAGATCCAGGAAGATATTCAAGAACATCTTTGGCAAATATTGAAACCAATACATCATTCCACAACAGACCACCATTATTATCTACGACGCCAAGTCTATCCCCATCTGCATCATAAGAAAATCCGATGTCCGCATGTTCTTCTTTCACGCGTTTTGCAAGACGTTCCTGGACATCTCGCTCAGTAGGATCTGGTGTACCTACAGGAAAATTACCATCTGGCTTGGTATTTTGTTCAATAACTTCACACCCGACTTTTCGTAATAGCTCGGGAATAAAAATTCCTGTTGTTCCAGCACAAGAATCCACAACGATCTTAAATTTTTTCTTTATTGGCTCAATATGTCGTAACAAATCAATCACATAATCCTGAAATATATCCTTTTGAATATGTTGTCCTTTTGGCGATCGGGTTACAAATTTTTTAGATTGAACGAGATCACGGTATTGAAGAATTTCTTCCGTAATCATCGTTTCTGAAAATCCGACACCTAATTTCATTCCGTTATATTCTTTTGGATTATGTGAAGCGGTGATCATGATGGCACCACGCGTTCGAAAGTAATATCCCGCAAAATATACTATTTGCGTCAAAGTCAAACCGATATCATATACCGTAATACCAGAATCTGTGAGTTCCTTAACCATGATGTCTCTAAAATGTTCACTGGATAGTCGACAATCATAGCCAAAAACGCAATCGAAAATCCTTCGTTGTAAAAGCCATGTTGCATATCCCTTTGCGAGATCTGAAACAAATTCATCTGTTAGCTCCTTACCGACAATTCCTCGTAAATCATAGCCTCGAAATATGTGAGATGGAAACGCATTTGTCATAATCCTCCTTTATATCGACAGTACAAGCTGTTTAATATTTTCAGGCATAGTAAATGGGGAAGAACCGTTTTTGAAGCTATATTCCATGGTGAGCAGGGTTTTGTGCATATGAAGCAGTTTATCCATCGTAAACAAGCGCGCCTGGTTTGTCAAACGACCGAGCTGCCAGGGTGACACCCTGACAGGGCTTGCGTCATCTTTTACCTGGATGAGTACACGGACCCGTGATATAGTCATACTCCACACCAGCTCAGCTGGTTCCGTAAGAAGTAATTCATCAAGAAATGACAACGTTTGTTTTGCTCCTTCAGGTTTGAGTGAATCAAGAAATGAAAAAATTATTTTGGGGTAGGAAAATAATCGAGATGGTACGTCATTCCCCAACAAGGCAAGAATTTCTTTGCCGATTTCTTTTTGTTCCCAAAGCAAGATTGTTGAAGATGGATCAGCCTCTTTAATAATCGTTGCATACACTGCAGCTTGTTTTGCCTTTTTTCCGAGCGGCCCGAACAACTGTTCAATGCAAACAACAGTTCCTTCACTAAACAATGAGTTTGATTGCACGGCTTGTATGAGTATTGATTCATCCATTTGTCTACCGTTAAGTTCGCGGATTTCTTTTGCACCGAACGACAATTTTAATCTGATGTATTCTTCCCTAGACGCCTCAATATGTTCGCCGTGAAGTAAGAGTTTCATAGTTGGTTATCGTGATGCTGATCGAAACACAGTAAATAATTTTTCAACCGTGCGATTATCAATACGTTTATGAATCCCCCGATGTGGCACAAGCGCTCCTGAAAAATTTTTGGGTATATGCATGAGCTCGTGAATAATAACTCTCGTCTTATCATCCTCTGATAGATGATCAAAATGTTGGGACAACACTTCAATAATATAATGCGCAGGTTTTGCAAGAGCCATTTGCCAAATTTTAGGGAAACTCCAAATGCGTGCACGAGCTCTGCTTGTTGCGCTAAAGCTTCGCATACACACAATACGTTTTTCATCGATATATGGAAGCGGAACCCGTGAAAGCACACGAGTGACGATTTTTTTAATGTCAGGAGCTGTTTCAACAGTCATGATTGTAAAGAAATAATCCGTTTAACCTCATTTAATAAAGGTTGGTTGGAACTAGGATAACCAATTAATGCACTAACATGTTCAAGCGGAATCCATACTAGTTCCGTAATGCCTTCCTCTTTTTGGGGGGTAAGCGTTTCAGATCCAGCATACGTAAATAATTGATACTGAACGATTTTATTAATACTCTCTCCATTTTTCACATAGAAATAGGATACATCCGGCAATGATGCGGCGTATGTAAGATTTGAAATACCCGTTTCTTCCTGTGCTTCTCTTATGGCTGTTTCTTTTGCAGTCTCATTTTTTTCCATTAAACCTTTTGGAAATGTTAAATTTCCATTCATATCACGAATGCACAGTACATGCCAAGACCTGTTCAGTTTTTTTACTATGACTGCTCCAGATGAATGTTCTATTTTCATATCATATAATGGTAGTGTTTATGTTGGTATATAATACCGCTTTCCTTTAATTTTTTCAGGTAAAAAACTTTCCTTTGAATATTTTTCATATCCCTTTCCGTATCCTAGGTTTTTCATAAGTGTTGTTGGCGCATTTCGAATAGTAAGAGGAATGGGCAAATTTCCAAATTGTTCAACATCGGAAAGCGCTGACATATAGGCATTGTACGCGTCACGGTTTTTCGGTGCTTTGCAAAGATATGCAACACCGTGTGCCAAATTCTCCTGGCATTCCGGAAACCCAATGGTCTCACACGCGCGAAATACCGAATTTGCAACAACGAGTGCGGTTGGTTGCGCCATGCCAATATCCTCAGACGCAAACACAACCATGCGACGCGCAATAAACAGCGGGTCTTCCCCCGACTTTACCATGCGAGCAAGATAATATAACGCCGCGTCCACATCGCTTGCACGCATCGATTTTATAAATGCGCTTATCGTGTTGTAATGCTCATCTCCCAATTTGTCATATTGAAGCATCTTCTTCTGTGCTGCTTCTTCAATATCAGATGCTTCAAGTTGTTTCTTTGCGTTGAGGTTTGCCGCAATTTCAATTATGGTGAGTGCTTGCCTGGCATCACCATTACTAAATGCAAGCAGTGCTGCCATCGCTTCATCTGTTGCTGTTCTTTTGACAAACCGCAATACGCGTGTTGCAATTTCTGTTAACTCATCATCAGTTAACGCCAAAAGCACTAACACGCGACTTCGGGAAAGAAGCGGCGAAATAACTTCAAATGATGGATTTTCTGTTGTGGCTCCAATAAAGATAACCGTTCCTTTCTCAA
>JAZDOQ010000013.1:0-5190 GCA_043798445.1 Candidatus Gottesmanbacteria bacterium
TGGGCGACGGTATCATCCTATTTACCAAGTAAAAACCGTATCGTGCTTCTTGATAGTTCAACAGCAAAACGAAAATCATACAATTGGCAGGATTTTCGGGAACGATGGTTTGATTTTGATCTGAAGCGGAAAAAACTAACAAAGACAGGAAAACGGTTTAAACTCATCCGTCATTGGCAACCGCAACTCATGTTGATCATAGCCCGCGATGTGAAGCATCTACCGAAATTTGAAACACCAACATCTAAGATGTTTCCTGCTATTTCTTAATACGTATACTTCGTGTCCTTCGGGCACAGGACTCCACAATCTTCCACACAAAATCAGCAAACGTCATACCAACTGCTTGATACGAGACGGTCATACCATAGAGAGGATCATGCGATAACCCCGGATTTGCATTGGCCTCAAGAATCATGAATTGATTTTTTTCGTTAAACCGCGCATCGATCCGTGTAAAGTCAAAAAAACCAAAGGCGCGAAATGTTGCCTTACAAATCTTTTCAAACTCTTGTACTTGCTGAGGCGTAAGCGTTGCAAGCGCCATCCCAGAGGTATGGAAATCCGGATGTTTTTCATCCCATCTGCTTTCATACGAAAGCATCGCGCGTGTTCCTTTCACTTTGTACGTCACCTCAGCTGGTGGTAGCATAACCAGTCCGGTTTCCTCTTCAAGCAGAGTAATCTGAAACTCCCTACCAGTGAGAAACTCTTCTACAATCACTGGTTGTTTGTATGTTATAAGCTGTTCACGCACCTTTGCTATAAGCTCTTGTCCATTGTTTACTATAGACCGTTCGCCAAGACCCACACTGCAGTGTTCTTTGGCAAGCTTCACAATGCAGGGATAGGAAAAATTTGATGTAACTAATTCCTTACCCGTCTCAAACAATTGCCACCTTGGCGTCGGCAGTTTGTGTGCATCAAGCGTTTGTTTCATCAATATTTTGTCTGCGCCTCGTTCAAACGCATCCCTTGACGCTCCAGTAAACGGAATACCTGTTGCAACAAGCACGTCCATCGTATGGATACTCAGCACTAAATCAAGTCCAGTCCAGTCAATAATATTCACAATGCAATCTGCTCGAATATTCCGTATGGTTCCATCAATATCATCTTCAGACACCGGCACAAGGAATACTTCGGTGCCTTTTTCTTTGAGCGCTTCTTCAACCTCATGTGCTGATTCCACCGTATCATCATCTGATGCAATAAATTTACTCTTAACTGCACGGCGCGTCGGAAGGCTGTATATAATGGCAATCTTCATATTATTGTTTTCGATGAAACCGTTCATGAATAGCACGCAATTGTGGATTCGTTACGTGGGTATAAATTTGTGTTGTTGAAATATTTTTATGCCCAAGCATTTCCTGAATAGCGCGAAGATCTGCTCCCGCTGAAAGAAGATCTGTTGCAAAAGAATGCCGGAGCCCGTGCGGTGTAATCTTTATCGGCAAACGAGCTTTCTTCACATATTTCTCAACCAACCGTTCAACACTTCTAGCTGATAATCTGACACTCTCACCATGTACGTCATGTTCTTCCGGTTTTTTTCCTGCATACCTGATAAACAAGGGGTCAAGATCATCATCGCGGGTTTTTAAATAACGGTTAATCCAATCAACGGCCGAATCAGACAAGAACACAATTCGGGCCCTTCTCCCTTTTCCGATAACACCGAATTCTTTCCGATCCAAATTAATCTGATCCCGATTGAGTTTGATCAGTTCTGATACACGAAGACCCGTGGAAAACAACATCTCAAGAATTGCTTTGTCCCGCATTCCTTCATTCGTCGAAATCTCCGGCATGTTCATCAGCCGCTCAATCTGCTCCCGCTCCAGAAACTTAATACTCCTGCTTTCTGCTTTTGGTAAATCTATCTTGTCAGCAGACACAGTCTCAACATCACGTTTTGCACAATACTTCAAAAATGATCTGATTGCGATAAGGTGATAGTTTTGCGTCACCCGTTTCAGGCCCGTTCCATGCTCATCAACATACCGCGAAAGATACAGCCTGTATTGACGAATGGATTCTGCGGTAACGGAAGACATTGGAATTATTTTTCGTTTTTCTGATTGTTCTTTCAGCATCTCAACAGTATGTGGCACTGATGAAAGGGGAGTGCCAACAAGGTAATCAATAAACCGGTTCAAATAATGGCCGTAATTTCTGATGGTAAGCGGAGAAACATTTCGCTCAATTTCCAAGTATTCCAAAAATTCATTAATAAGTTGATATAAAGACATAGGAAACAAATAAACGTCTCTACAATCATTGTTGTACGACGTCTAAGAAAAAGCAATATATCAAATACGCTCAATGTACTATGCTTACAATTTTAAGACAAAAACATTGATTTTGGATTGTATAGGCGATATAATTGCTCATTATGTTGTTTCAATCCAAAGAACATGGACGCATGGGTCCAGGTGAAGATTTGATTCCTATATGGAGTCGGTTACAACTTGATATTGAAAAAAGAGGTTGGAAAAGCTACATAGAAACTCTTTTTGACAGAGCTGATACGATAGCTAAAGAAAATTGTCCGTCTGATCCAAGAGAATCAAAATTGATACAGATTGAGGATATGAAAAATTTTTATAGACCTACATTGACATATGAAATGGTGCAAATGATACCTTCAGCGCTTTTAAAACACCTCACCGATCCTGAAAGTCCACTGGAACCTATTTATATCGGTGCAACGTTCACCTTCACGTATGGAATGTCTAAAGGACATACGATGAGGATTGCAGGACATGAGGAAACATACAATGGTCCGGTTCCGGATACATTTGCGTTTCCGGAAAATGGCGGAAATCAAACTGTCCATGATGCGATTATCCTTGCGATGTTACGTCCCCGTGATTTTACCCAACGACAAGAGCCACCTAAATTGCTTAATTCGTGATGGCATTTACGCCAACCCTTTATTACATTCTTCTTTGAAGGTATAAAAAAGCAATGATTTTTAAAGTTTGAGTTGTCCTATAAACTCCCACTTATCCAAGCCTTGTGTCTACCACCGATAACGCCTATTTTTAAGCCCCTGTAGTGACCTAGAAAAACCGAGAAACCCTCACAATGGTCAACTCATCGACAAGTTTCAATTTGGATTGATGTATCGGCACATTTCACGCAATTAATAGAACCATTTCACATAAACCAAGCAGGGAAGTCAAATACCAAAAATAGCCTCAAGCACTTATACAGGGAAACGCCCCCAATGTTGATCAAAAAGATAGGTAATTGTTTTTTCTAAAACGAAATACAAATACAAAAAATTGAGAACACAAATTAAACTACAAAAAACCACTTCCCTCAAATCTTGAAGCTACCGTACGTCGTAAAAGTATTATTGTGCGACATATGGCATAAAGCTTCCCTCGAGGGTCTGTTCACCAAAAAACCCTTGGGGTCTACTATCAACGAACTGTCACGGAATGGAGAGAAGAAGGAACACACCTCTCTATGGAGTCCTCATGCTTTATCAACATGGTATGTCGTTGGTTATGTGTACAATAGTGATCAACAAACGGTGCAGAACGTACAACACTCGCGATGTCCATGATATAACCCTGTTCGGGTATTTTCTGTTTTACAGTTAGCGCGTATTATCGCGCTAAACTGTTAATTTCGAAGCTAAATGTTTTTAATTTACACAACACGATTAAGAAGAGATATAGCGCGTCAGAATAGGCCGTATTGCCACTTTCGAGGCCACGCTCACCCCCCGGGTAGTAGAGGCTAAAATCATACAAATGGTACGTCGGTATATGTTTTATTTAGCGCATAATGACGCTCTAGAGATGTATTATCGAGGCTAAAAACCACTTAGCAGTCAGGGATGGAGAGTCGTAGTACAGCGTGAAAAGTAGCTTATAGTATCGTGAAAAGAATTATCCACATCCGCTATAGGCTATGTCTACCAACTATATCAAACTATATCATCACTCCTGCACTTCCCTGTCTCCCACTATTTGTTATATACCCCGCCATTTGGTAGTAAACAACGCTGCAGCAAAAACAAATATGCACACAAGAAAAAATTCTATGACTGTTTTTTTGTACAACTTATTTGCCAGATATTCCTGCCCGATACCGACTGTACTGTAAAAAACGGAAGACATAAGAAGCGCAATCATGGCGGTTGGCATTGGCCAAAACGATAACACCCACGCAAGCTCACCCAAAACTACGGACAACGCAATACTCATCACAATAATTCTCCTACTCGCCTTCCCCGTAAGCTCCATCAACCACAATGATGGAAATATATGCAAAAAACTTAAACACGTCATAATCAACGTCGTCCATAATGGATCGGAACGGAAAGAAACAACAGTAAGCGTCAATAAATAATACGTGAAGATCGTGAGCAAAAACCCGACAGAACGGGCAGCCCGAAGGAGTGCAATTGTTCTGTTTGCTGCAACATTATAAATATTTTCTGTCAGCAAAAATGCGTAAAGGCCAATAGCATACAAACCTGCAATGGGAATACGTGTCAGCCACCGAGGAGGTAACAAAAAATAAAAGAGCGCAACAGCTGCACTGTATAACATGGGTGGAATCAAAAGCGTCACCCATTCAATACCCCCGAGATCTTCGCGGAGCACAAATGCCGTACCAGCATACGTAATACAAGCAAGAAGGAACACTAATGGATACCGGATGATTTCAACAGGAACAAGCTGTGTCAACATCAAAACCAACGTCAATATACCCGTAATGAGTACAAATTGCTGCCGTTTTGAAAGTTTGATATGCCGTTCCCACCGTTTCCACCGTTTACTGAACCAAACGAAAAATTTATGGATTGCTGTTTTCATACTATGTATATTCTATCTTCTCTATTGACAATTCTCAAGAAAAACGTAAACTGAGTTGTTATGATTGACGCCTCAAAACACGACGACGCCATACAGGCAGCGCTCAGGCAGGATTGGAAAAAAGCAATACTTTTTAATACTACTATTCTTAAAACAGAAAAAAAGAATACTGATGCGTATAACCGGCTCGGATTTGCGCTTCTCAAAAGCGGACACATCAAAAAAGCAAAAGAGACATTCGAAAAAGTCTTATCATTTGATCCATACAACCAAATAGCAGCAAAAAACCTCCATAAACTTGCATCAACCAAGCGCGATGCATTGATAACAACAAACACATGCGATATTT
>JAZDOQ010000025.1:0-7698 GCA_043798445.1 Candidatus Gottesmanbacteria bacterium
CTGGATTATCAAGTAAATAATTAACTTTTTCAACTATATCAGAAGAATTACGAGCACGAATAAACAATCCATTCACGCCTTCTTTTACGGCCAATGGAATCCCGCCTTTTCGCGTCACAACAACTGGCGTATTACAAGACATTGCCTCAAGGATAACAAGTCCCAAGGGTTCATCCCAAACGCTTGGAGCAACAAAGACGTCAGCACGACTATAATACGGAACTAATTTCTTAATCCCTGCTCCTTGATGTCCAATCCAATGGATATTGGTTGCTCCCATTACATTTGCTTTTTCCATCAAACGAGTTTTTTCAGGACCATCTCCAAGAATGATAATATCACCATGAATCTTCTTTGCTGCACCAACAAGAAACTCAACACCTTTGTACTTAGTTAATTTCCCAGCAAACAGCACTGTTGGTTTCCCGTTTAGATGCAGTTCTTTGTCTATAGTCTTCCATCCGCTATCACTGTACACAAATTTATCAATATTCACTCCTCCAGGAATAACGCGGCACTTCTCATGAAAATATCCATGAAAGCATCGGACAAACCAATCTCTCGTGTAGCCGGAATTCGGAATGACTTTTCTTGTTCGGTACATTGCATAGTATGTCGCTCGACCATAGCGCTTATCTTTGTCTATGGTTGGTAATTCCGATCCATGAATCGTTGTCACAAAATTAATACCATATAAATCCTTGACATAGGCCGCTGCCCACGTCAATGGAAAAGCGTGATGCACATGAATAATATCCGGTTTGAAATCTTCAACAGCTGCAAGTGTTGCGTCAAGAAATGTCTTGTAAATAGCAGTCAGCTCTAAATTCGTCAGTTGCGTATACAATTTACAATCAGGCCATTCAGGGTGTCCGGTAAACGCTACAGGAAAAGGAAGATGTACGGAATACAATTTCGCCCGATCAACAGGACGATCATCAGGAGCAACAATAGCTACTTTATTGGTTTTTCCAATTTCACTAGCTAGGTGACGCGCATACGTTCCTGATCCAGATCCCCAAAACGGAAATGTTTGAAGATAGAGTATTTTCATAACACCAGTATTATACCAGACTATGATTTATCTTGTTATGACAGTCCATATAATAATGAAGAAAAACCGTATGAGCGCCAATTGCCGTTTCCACCGCCATGGCTCATGAAATAATCGGTATATCCACTCCAGTCCACCTTTCTGCATCCATAAAGGTGCACGAGGAACACGGCCGGCAATCATGTCAAATGACCCGCCAACAGACATAAGAATGAGACGGAAAGCAGAAGGCTGAAGACGGATAATTTCTTTTTTCAAAACATCAATAAAATACTCTTGTTTTGGCGCGCCAAGTCCGACGAACACAATTTTGGTATTACTGTCTGCGATATGTTTTGCAAGTTTTTTTTCATTCATTTCTTCCGGTTCTATAGCCCATCCGGAAAGATTTACATACGAAGATTTGAGTTCTGCGAGTGCTTTTTTTCCTGTTCCATTTTTCCCCCCAACAAGACCAATTGAATAATTATTTTTGTTTGCCATACGAACAAGATCAGACATAAAATCAATGCCGGAAATGCGGTTTAGTAAAACTCCTCGAAGAACCTTTAGTCCAAACACTACCCCTACTCCGTCAGGAAGTGCAACATCTGCACGATTTAACACTAATCGGAATGATTCATCTTTCATTCCCGCAATCAATTGTTCTGGATTTGGAGTCGCAATAACAAATGGAGATTTTTTTACGGCCTCACTGCCACCATGAATATATTCTTCAATAACAGAAAGAGTTTCTTTTTTTGTATTAACCGTAATGTTAACACCGAGCAGTTGTTTTTTCGTTAATTTCATATTACTTTTTACTGACGCTTCGCTTGTACAGCTCAATGTTCTCAAGCGCTACTCCAGTACCACGGACCACACAAAGAAGCGGTTCGTCTGCAACGTGGCATACTACTCCCGTCATTTGCGTCATGAGTTTATCCATATTTCGAAGTGTGCTCGTTCCTCCTGCCATAATAATTCCTTTGTCAATAATGTCAGCAGCAAGTTCAGGCGGTGTATCTTCAAGTACTGACTTAACGGCTCCAATAACCAGGTGCAACACCGGCATAATGGCAGTCACGCATTCAGCACTCGTTAAGGTAATCATCCGGGGCATGCCGGCAATAGCATCTCTGCCGCGTACCTCCATGCTCCGCGGTTCATCCTCGACTGCTGTTGCAATGGTCATCTTGATTGTTTCTGCCATGCGTTCACCGATAATGAGGTTGTATGTTTTTTTTACATAGAGTGCGATTGCTTCATCAATTTTGTTTCCTGCAACACGGGCACTGCGATGCACGACAACACCGCCAAGGGAAATAACAGCAGCTTCTGTTGACCCGCCGCCGATATCAACAATCATGTGTCCTGAAGCCTGAGCAATCGGAATTTTTGCACCAATTGCTGACGCAAGCGGTTCTTCAATAAGATACACAACTTTTGCTCCCGCTGAAAGCGTTGCATCCATGACCGCTCTTCGTTCCACCTGAGTACACCCAGTTGGCACACAGATCATGACTTCCGGCTTAAAAAACCGGTTTTTCCCAACGGTTCTGTCGATAAAATAACCAAGCATTGCTTCTGTAATCCGATAATCCGCAATCACGCCATCCCGCATCGGCCGGGTTGCAACAATATTTCCGGGGGTTCGACCGAGCATTTCTTTAGCTTCGTTGCCAACAGCAACAACCCGCTGTTCATCAGCTGTCACTGCAACCACAGTTGGCTCATTTAACACCACGCCAACACCTGCAAGCCACACTAAACTGTTTGCCGTTCCCAGATCAATACCGATGCGTTTTGAAGAAAATATACCCATACCATCATTTAGAAAAAACACGCTGGAAAAGCGTATGTTCATTCTACCATATTTAGTAGTGTATAATACGGGTTACTGCCGCATATTTTTATGGTTAAATTTAAAAACACCGCATTTTTTCTTTTTACTGTTTGTATCATTTTGATCGTATCTGTCATTGTCATTATGTATGGCCGCGGCTACCGCTTTAATGTTAAACAAAAAACCTTTGGTTCAACCGGACTTATCACCGCAACAAGCGACCCCATTGGAGCCACTATATTCATCGACAACAAAAAAATCGGCGCAACGAACACAACAATCACCGTAAAACCAGGCTGGTACATGATTTCCTTCATGAAAGAAGGCTATCAGCCATGGGGGAAAAAACTCCGTGTGCAGGGAGAAGTCGTTGCACAGGCGAATGGCACCTTGTTTCCCACGAACCCTTCGCTTTCTGCAATTACAACCAGCGGGGTCAGCAATCCCGTCCTCTCTCCAGATGGAGGAAAACTTGCGTTTGTCGTTCCGACGATTCCTGAAGCGCCAGATACAGCACAGCTTACACAAAAATCCGGTATTTGGGTTCTTGATCTCATTGACAAACCTCTCGGGCTTAACCGTGATGCGAGGCAGATCCTCAAAAGTAAACCGCTTGACGTATCAAAAGCAGTGCTTAGCTGGTCTCCTGACAGCAAACAACTCTTGATCGATGTGCCAACTGCACAAAAAACAACAGCCTCGTATCTTGTTGACACAGACAAATTGAACGATTTTGCAAAACCGGTATACATCAGACGGGATATCATCAATGACTGGGCAATAACGGAACACAGCAAAGAAACAGAAAAACTCTCCACTCTCGCTCCAAATTTCATTACTGTCGCGACAAACTCTATGAAAATTATTGCATTCTCTCCTGATGAACGAAACATTCTCTATGAAGCAACAACGGCTGCAACTATCCCACAAATCATCACACCACCGCTTATTGGATCAAACCCAACCGAGGATGTGCGTACTATCAAACCATATAGCATCTATACGTACGATATCAAAGAAGATCGAAATTACCTCATTGGAAATGCAAACGACCTTGATCTCCAATGGCTACCAACTTCTCGTCACCTCATCACAATCAGCAAAGATAAAATCGAGGCTATGGATTATGACGGAATCAACAGAAAAACCGTGTATGCGGGGCCGTTTTGGGATGCATTCGTCGCTCCATGGACGAACGCCAGCAAACTCGTTATCCTCACAAACCTTAATCCAACCGCTTCCACCCTGCCAAACCTGTATGTGATAAACATACGGTAAGTGCGGCATGACGATACAAGAACAGCAATCACCACACAAAGCATGGAAGCACGATAACGGATGTGCGTTTATCACCTCAGATACATGGTTTCTCGGAGAATGTGATGGGTACCGTCTCTCCATATCGGAAGCGGATCTTGGCATGTCAGATCCACAACTCATTCCTATAACAGCTCGGTCAATTGCCCAATATCAGTTTACCCATTTCATCCCGGAGGATTTTGAAAAACGATATAAAGACCTTCAGATTGTCGAAGTCGGAGCCGGACTTGCAGAATTCTCTCCTCATATGACAACCATCGCAACTAAAAAGCCAATTGTCATCGAACAGGCAAATTACCACGCTCTCCGAAATCTCTTTGTGACAGCAAAACATCAAGGCGTTCCTGAAGCACAAATCCCAACTGTTGATATGCTTCTTGACCGTATCGATACCTTGCTTGACCCAACAAAGATTCGTCTTTTTAACATGTCAATTTTTGAAGCTGTTCGTCACCATGGTGACGAACTTCGTGGAGTCGGAGACATTGTCCTTGATGTGTTTGGAGCGGTGCAATATGCCAAACCATGGGTCAACAAACAACGAGTGGATGAAATTGAAAATCATTTTCTCTCAAAATCCTGGTGGAAAGGATTGAAATAGCTTCTTGGCGTCCCTGATAGGAATCGAACCTATATCGGAGGTTTAGGAAACCTCTACTCTATCCATTGAGCTACAGGGACAATAACAACTTTGATTGTATTCTACCTTCCACTTTCGTACAATACAGGAAGGATTTTCACGGGATGTGGCGCAGTTGGTAGCGTGCTTCGTTCGGAACGAAGAGGTCGAGAGTTCGAGTCTCTCCATCCCGACCAAAAAATCCACACTTGGAAAAAATTGGTCGTCTATTACAACATTCTATAAACCACACGAAATGCCTCCAAAACTTAAAGAAAATTTCCATTATCTCGGAATGATCTATACCTGTGTCCACGCAAAATAATCGCTTTATTTTTAGCTTCGCAAGGCGTGGCCCTGCGAAGCTAGGTTTTACCAGCTAGTAAAAGGGGCATTTTTACGGTATAATACCCGAATTATGAACCTATCTTTCAAACCACAACACATCCCACTTGAGGAAAAACCAATTCAAATTATCCTTGCCTCCCAGTCTCTAGGCCGGAAGATGCTCTTGGAAAAGCTCGGTATCCCATTTAGGACCATCGTATCAAACGTGAATGAAGACATGATTACGGATGTTGATCCAGTCAAGACCATCAAAAAAAGAGCTATTGCCAAAGCTGAAGAAATCGTCAGGAATCCACGTATTTTCAACCTTCCTGTTGATAGTAGGTCCCTTATCATCGCTGCTGATTCCATGGCAGTACTTGGCAAAAAAACATTCGGCAAGACCAACACACGGGAAGAAGCAAAAGCAATGGTAAAAGAGATCATGGGAAAAACCCACACCTTTGTAACCGCAGTCAAGATTATCTACCTTCATGGACTGACCGTCAAAAAAACATGGGATGCGGTAGAACGGACAAAAGTGACCATGCGAAAAATGACCATACCGGAGCTTGATCAATATATTCAACGATATGATTTTTCCCGCTTTGCTGCAGCCTATACCATCAACGAGGCCCCATGGGATTTAGTTACAAAAATCGATGGGAGCTACACCAACGTCATTGGTCTTCCCTTTGAATTCATTCTGCCAATATTTCGAAAGCTTGAAATTATCAAGTAATTTACCCACCCACAATTTTTTCCTCATCACAATCAGCGATATCCCATGGCTTTTGCGCTTCTATGATTGTGACGAGTTCTGCATCAGTTTTAGGAGGAGGAAGCGAATCAACAACTTCTGGGGCAAGTTGAAATACAGGAATACCTTTTAGTTTAGCTTGTTCTATTACCATATATTACAAAGAAAAGATTTCTTCGGGTCGAAAAATAAGATTGATTTCTTTTTCTGCAGCTTCAACGCTGTCTGACCGGTGTACCACATTATGTGGTTTGTCGACACCGAAGTCCTTACGGATGGTCCCTGCTGGCGCAACCGTCGGGTCTGTTGGTCCACAAATCCCAAACACCTTCTCAACCGCTCCTTCACCTGACAGCACAATGGCAACAACGGGGGTAGACATCATTTGTTCACAGACAGACGGAAAAAACGGCTTGTCTTTGTGATGGGCATACCACACGTCAAGAATCGCTTGCGTCAACTGCACATACTTAAGACCCACAACCGTAAGGCCTGCAGACTCAAACCGTTTAATAATCTCTCCGGTAATATGTTGTTTAACGCCATCTGGCTTGATAAGCACAACTGTTTGTTCAATCATATAATGTCCTTTCCTATTTTACACTGTTAATAATTCTACTAATGATTTGTCTTCCGGTCTATTCCATACCACCGCAAGGTTCAAGGTCTCTGGAATAATATATTTCCGAACCAAGGCATCAATCTCATCTTTCGTCACAGTTTCAATCCGCGCTACGTACTCAGACAATGACAAAATCGGCAAATGATACAATTCCTGTCTTCCGTACCATTCTGTTGCAAATTCCGGATCTTCAGCACGGAATGCAAGCATGGTTTTGAGACGTTTAATCGCAATCGTTACTTCATCAGTTGTCACTCCTTCTTTTCGCACCTTCTGCAGTTCCCTCATGATTCCCGCAGTTGCCTCACTTACCTTTTCTGTTGCAACACCTGCATAGATAGACCAATACCCGACATCATCAAATGTATCAGGTGAAGAACGGATGGTATAACATAATCCCTTCTTTTCTCTGATCTCTTTAAAAAGTCTTGACGTGAATGACACACCAAAAAGCAAATTAAATACATTCCAGGAAAACCGATCTTCTGACGAACGATTAAATATCCGAAGACCAAGGGTAATATGCGCTTGTTTTGCATCTTTTTTTGTCACAAACGCGGTACGTGGAGTTTGCTGTCCATCTGGAACTGTTTCCATTATTCCTGTTTTTGTTGCCGGAAGGCTTCCAAACCAAGAAGCTGCGACGTCTTTCCCACGCTCAATCATCTGCGCATCAATTTTTCCGGCTAACACGACAACCATACGTTCCGGTTGATACCAGGCATCATGATACGTGCGAAGTGTTGTTGCAGTGCTGTCTCGAAGCGCTTTTTCCTCTCCAATGATACGCATCCCGAGCTTCGTATTCGGATACAGCATTGTGTGGAAGGTTTCCCCCACCTTTGCTGCGGGTTCATCCTCATACTTCTTCATTTCCTCGAGAATCACATCCCGTTCTTTCTCGACGTGACGTTCTTCAAGCCGAGGATACAAGGCTAATTCCTTATTAATTTCCAAACCTGCTTGCCAATCTTCTCCCAACACCTTGTTGTGAAAACAGGTCACATCAATATCGGTATACGCATTCTGCAACCCCCCTAACCGCTCAATGAAATTTACATCATCGGTTGTAGGGTATTTTTTTGTGCCTTTAAACACCATATGTTCAAGAAGATGGGAAATCCCATTGATTTGGGGTGTTTCATATCGACTTCCCACTCCCACCATGACA
>JAZDOQ010000024.1:0-33437 GCA_043798445.1 Candidatus Gottesmanbacteria bacterium
TGACATGGTGTTGTTAACGGATATTTTCAGCTCAGCTCGGGAATCTGATTCGCTGGGTATAACAACTGCAACGCTTGTTGAGGAAACGGCAAAACACCATCCTCATGTGCGGTATACAAAAAACAAAAAAGAAACATTGTCGTATCTTTCACGTACAGTGAAATCCGGTGATATTATCATAACAATGGGAGCCGGAGATATTTATGAATGGGGACCCGATATCATATCGCAAATAAAAAAGATGTAATCTATGACAGATCAATACAAACAATTTATCGAAACAATCGGCATTCCAGTAAAGGAGCAGGAGGAGCTGGCATCATATACAACGTATAAAGTTGGCGGTCCTGCGGATTTATTTGTTGAAGCGCGAACAACCAGGGATATTATTGATGCAGTAACTATGGCACGAGTATGTACCATTCCGTTTTTTATACTTGGCGGAGGATCAAATATTCTAATCGGAGATAAAGGGTTTCGTGGACTCGTCATTAAAAATATGACAAAAACCATAACTGTCCGGGGAATGAAGGGCGCCATAACCAAAGGCATATCTGATGGGAGTGTGTATGTGGAAGCTGAGTCTGGTGTGCCGTTTAACAATCTCGTACGTTACACGATTGAAGAAGGATTACAAGGTCTTGAAATGCACCTAGGGCTTCCCGGAAGCGTGGG
This sequence comes from Candidatus Gottesmanbacteria bacterium, assembly GCA_043798445.1. GTDB lineage: Bacteria > Patescibacteriota > Microgenomatia > UBA10105 > UBA927 > CAIJMI01. The sequence goes on from JAZDOQ010000024.1 coordinate 676, forward strand.
TGGCGCACTGTTCATGAATTCAAAATGGACGCGTCCGCCGGCATGTGTCGGTGATGTCGTGTATCAGGCAACTCTTTTGACACCAACCGGAGAAGTGAAAGCAGTATCACCGGAATATTTCCATTTTTCCTATGGTTCATCGGGGTTACAAAAATCAGGAGATATTGTTCTTTCCGTTATATTTGCATTGAAGCGGTCAAACAAAGAGGCATTATGGATGGTTGCAAATGAAAGTATTTCTTACCGGAAAGACACACAACCGCAAGGAGTGAAGACTGCAGGATGTGTGTTTAAGAATATTTCGCTTGTTGAGGCAGTATCAGCAGGAACTCCCGATCATACAACATCTGCCGGGTATCTTATTGACAACGCTGGATGCAAAAACTTTTCAGTTGGTGACGCTGCGGTATCACCGGTTCACGCGAATTTCATTGTTAATACGGGAAAAGCGACAAGTCACGATATGATACAATTAATTGATCAAATAAAAGAACAAGTGAGAGCAAAATTTGGTGTTGCGCTTGTTGAGGAAGTACTGCGCGTAGGAGATTTTTAAAATGGAGAAATTTATTGTTTCAGGGCCTTCAATTCTTCATGGCGATGTAACCATTGCCGGTGCAAAAAACGTTGCACTGAAGGCAATTGTGGTCTCGCTTCTAACGGAAGAACCAATATTATTGCATAATATGCCGCATATCCGGGACGTTTTATTGATGCTTGATGTCGTTAGAAGTCTTGGTGCTGTCGCAACATTTGAAGGAAATACCGTAGAGATTCAGGATGGAAAAACGCGAAGCACAACAGTTCCTTTGGAAATCGGTGCCCGACTTCGGACATCGTCCATGGTATTAGGCCCCATGCTTTCTCGATATGGGAAAGCTATGATCCCAAATCCAGGCGGGTGCAGAATTGGCGCTCGTCCCATCGACCGGCACATAGAAGGATTAAGAGAAATGGGTGCAGCGATTGATTATAGTTCAACAGATGGATATTTCCACGCAGAGGCGAAGCATTTACATGGTGCTGAAATCACTTTTGAAAAAAACACGCACACAGGAACAGAAACATTGATTCTTGCTGCGGTACTGGCCGACGGAACGACAATACTCCGCAACGCTGCTGAAGAAGTAGAAATTGATGATCTGATTGCACTGTTAAATTCAATGGGAGCAAATATTAAGAGAACGGGAACGAGAGAAATAACAATTATTGGTGTAAAAAAACTTCACGGAACGGAATATACCATTATGTCTGATAGAAATGAGGAGGTAACATTCGCGATAGGTGCTGTTGTGTCAAAAGGCAGCATCACTGTTCATCATTCAGAACGGAAACATTTAAAAGCATTCTTTTCGGTATTTGAAAAAGCAGGGGGTAAATACCGGGAAGTTGATGATGAAACGACAGAATATTTTTACGACGGACCGCTCACTGCTGTTGATGTCATAACAGGTCAGTATCCTGGATTTATGACGGATTGGCAAGCGCCGTGGGCTCTATTGATGACCCAAGCGAATGGAGTATCGACCATTCACGAGACAGTATTTGAAAATCGGTTTTCCTATGTTGAGGAGCTTAGAAAAATGGGAGCTGATATTGCGTACTTTGATCCAGACGTTCCAAATCCGAAAGAATTTTATAATTTTAATTGGGAAGATAAGGCAACGGAAACGCATCAGGCAATTCGTATCACCGGGCCAACACTGCTTCATAATGCAATTACATCTATGAGCGACCTTCGTGCCGGTGCAACCGTTGTCTTAGCTGCAATTATTGCGAAGGGACAGAGTTATATTCATGGGGTTGAACAGATTGATCGGGGATATGAACATATTGAAGAACGTCTAAAATCACTTGGTGCAGCAATTGAGCGAATTGAAGAAGATATCGTTGCGTAAGTAAAAGGAGGAATATGAATAACGAGTTGAAAGTAGTATTACTTGCAGGTGGCGAATCCACCAGGTTTTGGCCGCTAACAAATAAAAATGAAATGGTATTTTTAGGAAAACCGTTTTTATCATGGCATTATGAACAACTTGTTCGACTCGGCATGGAGCATGTCGTGGTTGTGACAAACGACCAAAACAACGAGCGTATCAGAGCAATTGCAGCGCCGAAACAACTTCAAGTTTCCTATGTGATACAGAAAAATAAAGGACAAGTGCAAGCACTTGTAGCACTAGAAAACGTGTGTTCTGGCGAAGTGTTGTTGTTAAATGCTTCTGATTATTATGCTGATGCAGGACTCATTTCATTTTTGAGTGGGTTAGACAAAAACCACATAACACTTGGCGCCATCAAGACAGAAAACTATTTTCCTGGTGGGTATCTGATAATAAATGCAGATGGTGTTGTTTTGGAGATTGTTGAAAAACCAAAAAAAGGGGAAGAGCCAAGTGATGTTGTTAATATACTCATCGATTATATTCCTGATATATCTCTTTTTATTACCGCTGCAAAAAAACATGTGAGTAACGCCGCAAGTGGATATGAAGATGCATTAAATGACCTTATGAAAACGAGCGGTACTGCGCATGCAAAAATACTGGATAGGAATGATTGGAAGCCAATAAAATACCCATGGAATGTTTTAGATGTTTCAGAACTTTTGCTTTCAGAGATGCAAGGCTCACAAATTGACAAGAGCGTCGTTATAAAAGAAAACGTCATTATTGAGGGGCCTGTCATTATTGAGGAAGGCGTAAAGATATTTGAAGGGACCAAAATTGTAGGTCCCTGTTACATTGGAAAAAACACGATAATTGGAAATAATAATATCATTCGTTCTTCAATGATTGGTAATGATTGCGTAACGGGATTTAACACGGATATCACAAGAAGTTATGTTGGCAATAATTGCTGGTTCCACAGCAACTACGTGGGTGATAGCGTTCTTGCGGGTGATATTAGCATCGGTTCCGGATCAGTACTTGCAAATTTACGTCTTGATGACAGAATCATATCAGGTGTTGTGAAGGATGAAAAAATCAGCACAGAAAGAAACAAGCTCGGAGCAATGATTGGATTACATGTTCGCATTGGCGTGAATGCAAGCATTATGCCGGGCGTCAAAATTGGAAGCGGTTCCTTTATAGGAGCTGGTGTTGTCCTTGGAAAAGATGTAAACAATTCGCAGTATTGTGTATCTACCTCCTCATATTCGGTAAAAGATAATACATCAGTTCCTGCAAAGAACCGTGAGAAATTCCGTAAAGGATTATGAAATGTTCACACGTCCTTATATTAGAAGGTGGCCGATCAGTCGAGTACGAAGTATCGCTTCGATCTTCGCTCGGTATTCAATACGCACTACGATCTTCCGGATTTTCTGTTGGGGTTATCCGTATCGAACGCGATGGATCATGGAGTGATGTTGGCGGTGATTGGCCGTCTGCAAATCGGAAATTTGTTCTATCTGCAGATCCACATATGTACACTTCAGTTAGTGATAATCTTGTTGTTTTTCCTGTACTTCATGGTCCATATGGGGAGGACGGAACAATTCAAGGGCTGCTTGAACTTGCAAATATTCCGTATGTGGGATGTGGTGTCCTTGCATCGGCATTAGGTATGCATAAAGGGTGTCAAAAGGAATTGTTTGTCAATCATGGGCTTCAGGTTTCTCCGTGGATATCGGTTAAAAAAAGCAAATGGGAGAGTAATCAAGAAGAAATGATTGAAAAAGTTACACTTTTTTTGAAACAGCAGTATCCATTCTTTGTGAAGCCTATTCGTACAGGCTCAAGTGTAGGAATTTCAAAAGTATCTGACAAGAAAACACTTAAAATTGCAATTGAACTATCACTGCAATATGACGATGAAGTGATCATTGAGCAAGGTGTGAATCCACTTCGGGAAATTGAAGTTGCGGTTCTAGGAACTACCGCACCAGAAGCATCAGTTATCGGAGAAATTATTCCGGATGGTGAATTTTATGATTACGAATCAAAGTATGGTCCTGAAAGTAAAACAAAATTATCTATTGATCCTTCAGATATTTCTAAAAAAATTAAGAATGAGATACGATCGCAAGCCGTTCGGGCGTTTACTATTCTAGGCGGATCTGGATTGTCACGAGTTGATTTTTTCCTGTCAGGAAACAGAATTATCATTAATGAAATAAACACCCTGCCTGGGTTTACGACAATAAGTATGTATCCAAAGTTATGGGAGGCAAGCGGTATTTCTTTCTCTGATCTTTGCACGCGTCTTGTGACATTCGGTAAAGAAGCATGGCAGTCTAAACAGTTGATTAAAACAACAGTATGAAAAATGTTATATTTTTATCCATTCTCCGGTGGGCAGCGAAAAGAAAACTGGCTCGACTTCATCCAAAGATAATTGCCGTAACCGGAAGTGTCGGGAAATCTACCTTTTTGACGCTTCTTGAAGGTATTATTTACGAGAAATTCAAAACACGAACAACAAAAAAAGGAAATAGTGAAACCGGACTTCCTCTTGAAATTCTTGGCATTCGGGACGAGCTTACAGATTATAGAATAATCACCTGGATACGAGTAGTTCTCCACGCAATAGTAATTGGAACATTTGGTGATAACGATTCGTATGAAGTGCTAATTGCTGAATTTGGTATCGACAGCCCATACCCTCCAAAAAATATGTCGTATCTATTAACGCTCATTCCCCATCCGGATATTGCGGTTGTGTTATCTGTTGCACCCGTCCATACAGAACAATTTTCTGTTGGGTTATCACCTAGTGATAGAAATGATGAATCAGTAATTCTTGAGCGCATAGCAAAGGAAAAAATGTTACTTGCCCATGCAGTAACGAAAAACGGAACAGCAATTATACAGGCTGATTCTCCATTACTGATGAGAGAGGTACCTCATATAACCGGGTCAGTAATAACGGTTGGAAATAAATCGGATGCGACATTTCATATCAAAGAAATGAATGCAACAATCAAAAACGGTTCCTCAATTACGTTTTCCCATGACAAAAATGAATATCATATAATATTTCCTTGTATAGTGTTATTTCCGGAAGCTGCATCAACCATCGTCTCTGTTATTGCGGCGGCATCAGTCCTGAACCTTCCGATTAAAACAAGCATTGATACAATACAATCGATTTCGCGTCTTCCGCCAGGACGGTTTTCCATCCTTAAAGGAATAAAAAATACAACAATTATTGACAGCAGTTATAACGCCTCTCCAGATTCAGTAAAAGCAGCGTTGCTGTTTTTAAAAACTGCTAATCAAAAAAAAGGAAGACGGATTGCTGTACTTGGTGATATGCGGGAACTTGGACCAATTGCCAAACAAAAGCATGAAGAAATTGCACGAGTTGCATCAGAAGTTGCTGATCATATTGTGTGTGTAGGAGAAATGATGCGAAAGTATTTTGTACCGGAGCTTCTTCGAGTTGGTTTTGACGAGAAACACATTAATACCTTTGAAACTGCTGACGGAGTTGGAATATTCATCGCCTCTAGCGTGCGATCTGATGACATAATTTTAGTGAAAGGTTCACAAAACACCATATTTTTGGAAACGGCCGTAAAAGAGCTGCTGAAAAATAAAACTGACGAACATCTTCTTTGCAGACAATCTTCATATTGGGAATCTGTGAGGAAAGAATTTTTTTCGTCACATCCGAATAATCATTATGATGCAAAAACGCATAGTTAGCTCCACCGGACAGGCTTGTATTGTATCAATACTCACAGTCGGTCAATTAGAAACTAATTGTTATATTGTTGCCATTGATGGATTCGGATATATCATCGACCCAGGAGATGATGGTACATATATTGCAGAAACAGTACAGAAAATGAATATTACTCCTCGTGCTATTTTATTAACCCATGGACATTTTGATCACGCGCTTGCTGCATTTGAAGTAGGTGCGGCATTTGGTATACCGACGTTCGTAAGTAAATTTGATATGCCTATCTTACATCGTATGCAAGAGACTGCTCAACATTTTTTAGGGTACACAGTAACAGATCCTGTACCGCAACAAGTTCGTTATTTTGAAGAGTTAAAAGACTGTATGGCAAAGTGGCATCTTCAGGTTATTCATACTCCTGGTCATACGCCAGGGAGTGTATCGTTTGTTTTTGATGGCTACCCAATGGTTTTTACGGGAGACACGCTATTTGCAGATGGACTGGTAGGAGATACGAGTCATCTCTACGGTGACCAAAAACACCTGGCAACTTCTCTTCGGACACTTATGCTTCTTCCCGATGAAACAATTGTATTTTCAGGACATGGCAAGGAAACAAATATCAAGGAAACAAAAGAAAAACTCTCTAAAAAAGGCTTTCTTGCGAGATAATACTTGTGTCAACCCTGTTTGTAAGGGTATACTTAAAAAAGTATGGCTACAGAGATAAAGAAACGAACGCACAAAGACTCGTTTAAAGACGCTTTTTCCGGTCTCCGATGGGTGCTGAAGACTCAGCCAAATTTTCGATTCCATCTCGTGTTGTCCGCAGTTGCGCTTACCTTGGGATACATGCTTCAAGTTACCTCTGTTGAAATGGCGATTATCGTGTTTACCATTATTTTAGGATTAACAGCGGAGATGATAAATACATCTATTGAATCAATGACAGACCTTATTACCAAAGAATATCGGGAAGATGCAAAAATTGCAAAAGACGTTGCAGCGGGCATGATGCTTGTGACAGCAATTGGAGCAATTCTCGTTGCTGTATTTGTATTTGTTCCGCACATTCTTAATTATTAGATATGGTTTTTTTACTCGGGGCTTTACTTTTTTCTTGGTTTATCAGCAGTGTTTTGTATATTCCATTTATACGGCTTTTATATAATTTCCGCATGCAGCGTTTAAAACAAGAAACGCGTGATGCATTTAATAAACGTACTCCTATATTTGATAAATTTCATCAAATGAAAGCCGGTACTCCAGTAGGAGGGGGACTGCTTATCATCTTAGTTACAACCATTCTTTTTCCTCTCACACTCTTACTCATGAAATATTTTTGGATACCAATTACCGCGGTATACCCGATAGCTGCAGAAATTAAAATACTTCTTTTCACCTTTATTTCATTTGGGCTGTTGGGATTTTTGGACGATGTCAAGAAAACATTTGTTTGGAAATCCAATTTTTTTGGACTCCGCCTCCGGCATAAGCTTATTCTTGAAATAATCATCGCAGCAATTATCAGTTTCTGGTTGGTAACGGATTTGAAAATAAATATTTTTTATGTGCCGCTTATTGGTGTGATTCAGATGGGATGGTGGTTTATCCCATTTTCTGTCTTTGTCATTATTTCATTTGCCAATGCCTTTAATATCACGGATGGGTTAGATGGGTTAGCATCAGGTGTTCTTATGATTGCACTCGGAGCATTTTGGATTGTCTCGGCATCTATTCTCGATACATCGCTTTCCGTCTTTTTAGCGCTCTGGATTGGAAGTCTTCTTGCGTTTTTATATTTCAACGTATATCCAGCGCGTATTTTCTTAGGTGACGTTGGTGCGTTATCATTTGGTGCAACATTTGCCGTTGTCGGCCTTATTTTAGGAAAAGCGCCGGCACTTATTATTATTGGTTTTGTTTTCGTTATCGAGGTCACATCTTCTTTATTACAGCTCCTGTCAAAGAAGTTTTTTCATAAGAAACTATTTCCTGCCGCGCCGTTTCATTTATTCCTGCAATACGCAGGGTGGCAGGAACCAAAAATTGTGATGCGGTTTTGGATTCTATCAATTGTGTTTGCGATATTTGGGTTGTTTATCGCCTTCCTCACAAAATATCCAATGTAAGCCTCATACTATGGATACACGTCCGATAGGAATTCTCGATTCAGGGTCAGGAGGTCTATCAATATGGAAGGCAATTATCTCTCTTGCTCCTCACGAATCAACTATATATATTGGTGATCATGCGCATATTCCATACAGCGATAAGACAAGCGCATTTATCAGGTCACGTATTGTAAAACTTATCAGTCAATTGATCAAATTCAATTGCAAACTATGTGTTATTGCATGTAATACTGCAACGGTTGCAGGTATTGATTGGTATAGAAAACAATTTCCGACACTTCCTATTATTGGTGTTGTCCCGGTTATTAAAACAGCAGCAGTCATCACGAAGACAAACCATATTTGTATTCTTTCCACAAAATTTACAGCTAAAAGTGACTATCAAAAAAAGTTAATACAGTCGTTTGCGTCCGATAAACATGTGGTTTCTATCGGTAGCTCAACGCTCGTTTTTCTCATTGAATCACCAGGAGACATGAAAAGGGAAATACAGAATGAATTACTACATGTTTTTGCTCCTTACAAGACTTCTCCAATTGATGTTATCGTGCTTGGATGTACCCATTATCCGTTTATTCTGGATTCCCTACGTGAACTATTTGATAACCGTGTGTCTATTATTGATTCTAGTGAGGCTGTTGCACGACAGATTGTTCGGATACTGACGAATAATAATACTGTGGCCGTATTTGGAAAACCATCATATGTATTTTTAACAACCGGTGAGAAAGCACGAGTGTCAGCGATTTCATCAAAGCTTCTTAAACACAAGACAGTTGTCGAACACATCTTAATCTCATAGAATAAGGATATGTCCAGATTCACCGGGAAGACTATTGCTGTTGTCGGCTTATCCATTGAAGGCAAAGATACGATTGATTTTTTGCTTCACGAAGGATGCACAATTATCTGTTGTGATAGGCGAAAACAAGAGGATTTAGCTGATGTTGTTGCATCATACAGCAATAAGCCTGTGGCGTTTTACTTTGGGGATGACTATTTATCACCTCTTCTCACTGCTGATGTTATTATCCGCACACCCGGAATGTCCCTTGCAACGCCTGAACTTCAAATAGCGCGAAAGAAAGATATAGAAATTACCAGTGCTACAAAATTATTTTTTGAACTTTGTCCGTGTCCCATCATTGGTGTAACCGGTACGAAAGGAAAAGGAACGACAAGTACGCTGATTCATGAAATGCTTAAAGCAGACGGAAAAACTGCATATTTAGGTGGTAACGTTGGCGTTCCGTTATTGTCTAAAGTTCGAAGCATCAGCGTATCTGATTGGGTTGTATTTGAATTGTCTTCTTTTCAGCTTGAAGATATGACTGTAAGTCCGCATATTGCAGTTGTTTTGCGCATAACACAAGATCATTTAGCAAACTTTGATGTAAACGCAACAAGTTATCATGAATCCCGTGAGGAGTATGTGAAGGCAAAGTCACATATTGTTTCTCATCAGAAAAAAGAAGATATTGCAATTATTAACAGCGGAAATGAAACAGCGTGTTCCTATGAAACACTGACCCCTGCAACAATTTTTCGTTTTAACAGGTATAGCAAAAACGCAGATTGTTTCGTTGATAATCATACGGTCACGCTTATTGAAAATGGAGAAGAAATTGATGTTTGTACTGCCCGTACTGTAAAAATCCGTGGTGATCATAATTTGGAGAACATCGCTGCAGCAACACTGGCTGCAAGAGTAGCAGGTGTTGCGATACCGGCCATTCAAAAAGCTGCAACAGCCTTTGAAGGTTTAGAGCATCGGTTAGAATTTGTTAAGACTATTGAGGGAGTTTCTTACTATAACGATTCATTTTCAACAACTCCTGAAACAACAATTGCTGCCATTGAATCGTTTGAAGAACCGAAAGTTCTTATTCTCGGAGGATCAGAAAAAAAATCAGACTTTACTGAAATGGGAAAGCGTATCGCATCGTCAAACGTTATTGGAGCAGTCGTTATAGGCCAGATGACAGAGCGAATTGTAGAAGCATTAAAGAAAGCAAAATTTGCAGGAACTATTATTCAAGGATCTCAAACAATGCATGAGGTTATAAACGAAGCAAGGCGTATTGCAACACCCGGAAGTGTCGTAATATTAACGCCGGCTTGTGCATCGTTTGGGATGTTTACTAATTATAAGGAACGGGGGAAACAGTTTAAACATGAAATTCTTGCGCTTTCATAAATCTGTCAGTGGTCCGCCGGATTGGCTTCTTATAGGAGTTGTAATTCTTCTTTCTGGATTTGGACTGCTTATGGTTTATGATTCTTCTGTTGCCATTGCCATTCGGGATTTTGGCAATCAATATTATTATCTGACTGAGCAGCTAAAATGGCTTATCTTGGGACTCATTGTATTTTTTGTTACATCGGTTGTTGATTACCGAATATATAAAAAACTTGCTTTACCGATGCTTCTTGGAACGATATTTCTCCTTCTTATTGTGTTTATACCGGGTGTTGGCATTAAAGCACTTGGTGCAAAAAGGTGGATAAATTTGGGATTTACCATTTTACAGCCGGCAGAGCTTGCCAAATTGTCTTTGGTTATCTATTTATCCGCTTGGTTTTCTACGAAGGAAAAAGAACGATTAGTCTCTTTTCTCATCTTGCTTGGCATGATTGTTGGTCTCATTATTTTAGAGCCGGACTTAGGTACAACACTTGTTATTATGGCAACAGCGGTAACAATGTATTTTTTTTCAGGTGCACCAGTTAAACAATTTATTTTGATGCTCCCTGCATTAATTGTTGGAGTTTTTGGACTGGCCGTAGCGTCTCCATACCGATTTCGAAGGTTAACAACATTTTTTAATCCTGAAAATGACCCGCTCGGAGCTTCCTATCATATACGGCAAGCAACCATTGCGCTTGGGTCTGGTGGGTTATTTGGTGTTGGTATTGGAGGCTCAAGACAAAAATATGAGTATTTGCCAGAGGCAAACACAGATTCTATTTTTGCTATTATAGGAGAAGAAATCGGATTTATTGGGGCTACGCTTCTCATTGGCGCCTTTTTGTTTATCATATGGCGTGGATTTCGAATCGCCAGGCATACTGAGGATCCATTTGGACGACTCCTCGCGCTAGGAATAACATCATGGATTTCCTATCAAGTTATTATGAATATTGCGGCAATGGTCGCACTCATTCCATTGACAGGTGTTCCAATGCCTCTTTTGTCATATGGAGGTTCGAGTTTGATTGTTGTTCTGGCTGGACTTGGTATACTGGTTAATATAAGTAAATCAGCAAATCATGGATAATACTATTGGTATCAAAACATTGTGCATTACCGGTGGACACCTAACACCCGCACTTGCTGTTATTGAAGAAATTCAAGAGCAAAAAAAACCGTGGAATATATTATTCGTTGGAAGAGAGCATACATCACAGGGAAACAAGAAAATATCCGATGAAAAACGAATCATTGAGAATCTACACATTCCATTTATTTCCATTACCGCGGGTAGATTACAGCGTCAGGTTTCGTTGTCATCGATCATTGAACTTTTTATGGTTCCAATTGGATGTATGCAGGCGTGCTTGTTTTGTCTGAAATACCGGCCGGATTGTATCCTTTCTTTTGGAGGATATATCGGTCTGCCTATGAGTATTGCCGGATGGTTATTCGGTATTCCAACGGTTATTCATGAACAAACGCATGCACTTGGTCTTGCAAATAGGATAGCATCTCAATTAGCCGCATCTATTTTGTTGACGTTTCCTGATACAAAAAGTATTTCTAAAGAATGTCATACAGCGGTAATCGGATTGCCAATACGGAAAGCATTTTTTAACCCTAAAAAACATCCCTCTTTTGCAATTTTTGCAGATAAACCGATTTTATACATAACTGGCGGAACCACCGGTGCTGTGTCGTTAAACGATTTAATATTTCCCTCCATTCATACGTTAGTATCATCATGTGTCGTTGTTCATCAAACAGGCCAAGTATCGTATGAAAAAGCACTTGAAGTAAAAAAACAATTAAAGAAAGAAGATCAAAAACGATATATTCCCTTTTCATATATTGAATCTGAAGATGTTGCGTGGATCATGCATCATATGACACTACTTGTTGGGCGGTCTGGAGCAAATACAACCATGGAAACAGCAGCGCTCCAAAAACCAGCAGTTTTTGTGCCGTTGCCGTGGGCAGGAAGTGATGAGCAAAAACAGAATGCACAGTGGTATGCCAAAACTGGTCATGTAACGATCGTTGATCAGCGAACGACAACACAAGAAATATTACTGGAAACGATATTATCAGTACTGCACAGAACAGCAAAAGAAAAGAAAATAAAAAAAATCATATCTGCCTCAAGTGCCGCTGCATCTATTGTCCGTGAAACTGCATCTCTTCTATGAGAAAAATAATTTTGGGATTTGTATGTGTTTCTTGCATCATAGGGTCTATTTTTTTTGTCCGTTTTATCTTACGTAGTTTTACGATAAAGGACATTGTGGTATCGGGAGATACAGCTATTGTTGAGGTTAATAAAAAACAGTTTGTTGGAAATACATTGTTGTTTCCTTCAGCGGCAGTTATAAAACAGATACAGGAAGATAATCCATTGGTAAAATCAATTGATATAAAAAAACATTTTCCTTCAACGCTCGAGCTCATTGTTCATAAGCGGCAACCGATTGCAAGACTAAAAACCAAAGCAGCAATTATCGGTATCGATGAAGATGCAGTGATTACGGATGTTGTTGGAGATGTAAATAATCCAATTATTGAAATCGATGTTGCACTTGTGCGAATGGGGCAAACAATACGGGATGAGTCTGTAAAACAGTCTGTTGCCGTTATTAACGGTACTGCATCGTTTTTGACAATTTACAAAATAACAAAAAATGATTCATTGTCATTACGGGTACAAACACAACAATCAGATATATTTATTACTCAAAAAGGGGATATCCTTCCAATACTGGATACTTTACAAACGTTGATGTCTGGGTTTAGAATAAAAGGACTTATACCAAAAACGATTGATTTTCGTTTTGATAAACCAGTCGTTCAATTTTAATATGGCGCGCGACAGGATACTAGCAGGAATTGATATAGGAACTTCAAAGATAACCACTGTTATTTCCAGTGTTTCAGAAGAACAGGAATTACGCGTTGTCGGTGTCTCAACTGTTCCCAGTAAAGGCCTTCGTAAAGGACAAATTGTAAACATTGAGGAAGCAACGTCTGCGATATCTCAGTCCCTTGACTCAGCAGAGCGGATGGCCGGTGTATCCGTTGCCAGTGCATTCATATTAACAGGTGGCAATCATATCGCATCACTTAATTCTCATGGTGTTGTTGCAGTTGCAGAACCGGACAAAGAAATATCAGAAAATGATGTGACGAGAGTCATTGACGCAGCAAAAGCTATTTCTCTTCCGTCGTCCCGGGAAATTCTACATATCATTCCCCGTGGGTATCTGGTTGACGGACAAGAAGGAATTGTGGATCCGGTAAATATGACTGGGGTGCGACTTGAAGTAGATACCCATCTTATTACCGGTGGATCAATAGCAATCCGTAATTTATATAAGTGTGTCGAAGATTTGGGTGTTGAGGTTGATGGAATCGTGTTTGGAGGACTTGCATCAGCATCATCAACACTCACTGATACAGAAAAAGAATTGGGTGTTGTACTTGTTGATATTGGTGGTGGAACGACAGATGTTGCATTGTACGTTGACGGCGCACTTTCATATTCCTCAGTTATTCCTGTTGGCGCAATTAACATTACAAAAGATTTAGCTGCCGGGCTTCGCGTGTCACTTGAAAGTGCTGAAAAAATAAAACTTGCACTTGGTGTACAACCTAAAATTCCGGTTCTCCCTGAAGAAGATGATGAAACACGGGGAAAATCAAAAGTGGATAAATCGGATGAAATGGATGTCAGCGACCTTTACTTAATTGAAGAAATGAAAACAATTTCCCGGAAAACACTCGTTGAGGGAATTGTGAAACCGCGACTGAATGAAATATTTTCCCTTGTTGGACTTGAGATTAAGAAAAGTGGATTTGGGGGCATGACGCCATCAGGCGTTGTATTAACTGGAGGTGGAGCACAAACAGTTGGAGCGGTAGAATCAGCCAGGCGTAATTTGGCGATGCCTGTTCATATCGGCAACCCGAAAAATATTTCGGGCCTTATTGAAGAAATTTCTTCACCTGCGTACGCTGCAAGTGTTGGATTGCTTCTGTATGGAGTAAAAACAGAAAAACGAAACAACGGTGCGTTTTTCAAAGGCATAGGAAGAATAGGAGATAAGATTCCTATGAAGGGTATTGCAGGAAAGATGATAAATCTGATAAAGTCATTCCTGCCCTAAATAAATTTCTCCTTCAGTATCTGCCCCCTGATGGAACACATGTATGTTAATTAAACCGGAGATCGCACGATTTGCAAAAATAAAAGTTGTCGGTATCGGAGGGGGAGGAAGTAATGCAGTCAATTCCATGATTTCCGCCGGAATTATTAAAGGCGTTGATTTTATTTCCGTTAACACTGACGCACAAGCATTGCTAACCAACCTTGCGCAAACAAAAATTCAAATAGGAGAAAGTGTAACGAAGGGACTTGGCGCTGGGGGAAATCCGGAAATTGGAAGACAGGCAGCTGAAGAATCGCGTGAAAAAATAAAAGAATACTTGCGCGATTGTGACATGGTGTTCATTACTTGTGGAGAAGGTGGCGGAACGGGGACAGGAGCTGCACCTCTATTTGCTGAAATTGCAAAAGAACAAGGAGCGCTGACCGTTGCAGTTGTGACTAAACCTTTTCGATTTGAAGGCACAAGACGTATGGTTGCTGCTGAGGAGGGAATCATGGATTTGAAAGATAAAGTTGACACCCTTATTGTTATTCCAAATCAACGGCTTCTTGAAGTCATTGATAAAAAGTTAACACTTCTTGAAGCGTTCCGTGTTGCAGATTCAGTGTTGAGCCAAGGAGTGCAAGGAATTTCCGACCTTATCACCATGCCGGGACTTATTAACGTTGACTTTGCAGATGTAAGAACCATTATGACAAATGCAGGTTCTGCACTGATGGGAATTGGAACGGGTGTCGGTGAAAACCGAGCCGCCACTGCAGCCAGAACAGCAATCTCTTCCCCGCTTCTTGAAATGTCTATAGAAGGAGCAAAAGGAGTTCTCTTTAATATCACCGGAGGAAACGATTTGACGATGGCAGAGGTTGATGAGGCTGCAAAACAGATTGCTGGTGCAGTAGATCCAGACGCCAATATTATTTTCGGTGCAACCATTGATGAGAATCTGGTCGATCAGGTAAAAATTTCAGTTATTGCAACGGGGTTTGATGAAACAAAAAAGAGACTTCGCGAAATGACAGCATCAAGATCTACAACGCAAACGGGATTTGGACAATCATATCCAGCTCAGCAACCGCAACAGCCTCAGGAAGTGAGACATCAACCCATTCAGCCAGTGTTTACACCACCACAGGATGTTCCACCTGAAGATGATGAATTTGAGATCCCCGCGTTTCTTCGTCAAAGAAATTAATGTATGAAGAATACAAATAAGACAGTTTTATTACAGGTTGCCCAATTGGGACAACCAGTGTTACGTAAACAGGCGAAAGAAATTAGAAAAATTACTCCAAGGATTCAACAAATAACACGTGATTTGATGGCAACGCTCATGGATGTGAATGGGGTAGGAATTGCAGCCCCGCAGGTTTATGAATCAATCCGACTTTTTATTGTCGCTTCTCATCCAAATCCTCGATATCCAAAAGCTCCCAACATGAAACCAACTGCAGTAATTAATCCAAAAATCCTTTCTTTTTCAAAAGAAGTAGCAAAAGATTGGGAAGGATGTTTGAGCGTGCCAGGTATACGAGCATTTGTGCCGAGATCAACGAAGATTATAGTTGAATTTACTTCTATAAATGGGAAAATAGTGAAGAAGCAATTCAAAGATTTTATAGCACGGATATTTCAACACGAATATGACCATCTAGAAGGAAAAGTATTTTTGGATAGAATTGAAACTACAAATGATATCGTTACGGACAAAGAATATCTTCGAATGATTGCAAAAAAATAACGGTATCCGATACTATCGGATTATACAAATTTGTTATAGGGGAGTGTAGCTTTAACGTTAAGTCGCATTCTACTATTGTACGACGTTGTATTTCGATTAACTTTATTTATTCCATGTCAAATAAAGTTAAATTTGAACTAGAGCGTATAATATACGCATGGAAACTGTAAGTCTCTCAAAAATTGATGTAGCAAAAAGGGAATTAGACCATGCAATAAGACTGTTTTTTAACTATGGTGACATTGTGGTCATTCATTTAGTTATATCTGCTTGTCAGGATATTCTTGAGGGGTTAAACGGTGATTATCAAAGCATTAGACGAGAACTAATGAAACGAGTTAAAAAAGAAAAACGATCGTATGTAATGAGCAAACTAAAACACGCATATAATTTTTTAAAGCATGCGGATAAGGACAAAAAGGAATTGCTAGATTTCAATCCTGAATCAAGTGAATACTCAATTATAGATGCAATCGGATTGTATCAAGCGATTACAGGTGAGATTACTGGGTTAATGATAACTTTCCGAGCGTGGTTCTATTTAAAGAATCCGAATTTTCTTTTGGATTCAGAACAAAAGAAAGTGCTTCTAGACACTGCTATTAATGTTTCTATCGATGATAGAGCCTTTTTTCTCGAAGCTGCAGAAAATTACGAAAAAAAACGATCAGGGGTTTGATATTATCGAACATGTCTAATACATTCTTCTTGAGGACTTAAAAACGTATTGAGTTGTATTGGTTTGTTTTGGAAACATTGAAGCTAATAGAAATTCCTGTCCTATATATTCCCGCATTTTTGAGACAGAGAAATTAGAAGAAAACTTCTATCTTTGTGTTAAAATAGCCAATATGAATCAGTATCATGATGAGTTTATAACTCTTCTTCATAAATATTCAGGAATGGGGACTAAACACCAGGCGGAAAGAGAAAAACGATATATCGGTTCAACTAAACACTCATATATAATAAGCAGTCCAGTTAAAAAACGATTGGTAAAGGACTGGATAAAACAACATCCATCTATTACCTTTCCTGAATATCTTGATCTTCTTAATGCTCTTTATCAAGGAACATCACATGACGAAATTTCACTTGCAGGAAAACTATTAGAATACATGCCAACATTGCGGAGACAATTGAAACCTGAATATCTTGATACCTGGCTCGGTGTAGTGGAGGGGTGAGCAGAGGTAGATTCCATCTGTCAGTCAAATTTTACTGCTGACGAGTTACTTGCTACCTGGTCTGCATGGAAGAAATTGATCAATCAATGTTCAATGAGTAAAAACATTCATAAACGGAGAGCGAGTCTTGTACTTCTTACTGGACCTGTAAGAAAATCTGCAGATACAAAATTATCTACATTAGCATTTGAAGTTATTACAAAATTTCAAAAAGAGAATGATATTCTCATCACAAAAGCTATTTCCTGGCTTCTGCGTAATTTGATTAAACATCATCGTAAAGAAGTAGAAATATATCTTAAAGGAAATTTCAACAGTCTTCCCAAAATTGCTATTCGGGAAACAACACAAAAATTACTTACTGGAAGAAAATAAGACGAGGTATAAAATTTATATTTCCCTTTATCTTTGATTTCATAAAACATTTCTGTTACCTTTTTCTTGAAGACTTAAAAATGTATTGATTCTATTGGTTTATTTCGTATGACACATGATTTTTTAGTTTGTGATATATTGTAAATATATATGGATTTGAAAGCCAAATTTCAAAGTGTCTACGCAAATCTTCCTTTAGGAGCGAGAACAGAAATCGTTGCTACTATTGAGGGCGAACCTATGACGTGGAATGCAGTATTTATAGAAGTTCAGGAAGATACAGAAAAAAGTAAAAAGATTCTTGTATTTCTTGAACAAATAGGAGTTCTTAAATGAGTGATAATGCTACGATACCCATCCTTTCAAAGGAAAAGGCTGACGAGCTTCAAGAGCAAATTAGAGAATTGGTCATTGCTCGTATTCGTACACTTTCTGATGATGTGTCGTTGTCAGTTGGTGGGGAGGACTTAAAAAGAGAAGAACTTATTGAACATGTTCAAAAAGAAGATGAAATCGGAAAAAACCTCATAGATATGCAAATAGAGTTTCTTCAAGATATGGCAAGTGGAGCTCTGTATGAAAACAAGTAAAACGCTTCTTGTCACACGACCTGACTACGATCCAACAACACATTATTGTTATCATTGGTCAGAACCTGTTATAGAAAAAGCAAAAGAGAAATTATTTCGTGTTTTAGATGTCGTGAATGATAAAGTGACGAAAGATGTATTTGAAAGTTATTTGCGAAAACAGGAGCCGCAATTTGTATTTCTTAATGGTCATGGATCAGAAACCGTTGTTACTGGTCAAGATGATCAACCAATTCTTGAAGGGACTAATCTGAACCTTATACCAAAGGGTTCTGTTGTATATGTACGGAGTTGTTATGTAGGTAGTAAATTAGGTCATGATCTCGTTCAATACGCAGCGGCATTCATTGGATATAGCAAAGCTTTCGGATTTTTAAGACTTAATAATTACATGAAAGATCCGCTTGCCGATCCGTTGGCAAAGTTTAGTTTTGAACCGTCAAATCTTGTTGCAACAACACTTTTGAAAAGTAAAACTGTCGGGGAAGCTCATGAACGGTCAAAGATAGCTATGAAAAGAAATCTTCAGTATTTATTGTCTAGCAAAGCCTCTGATCTGGAGAGACAATGCGCAACGCCTTTATGGCGGAATTATAAATATCAGGTACTTCTTGGTGACACGGATACATGTATTGTTTGATAGTATTTGAAACCTCTTTTTGATTTTATTCCAGTTTATGCTATTCTCTTTATGAAGACTTAAAAATGTATTGAATTGCATTGGTTGGTTTGGAATAGATTGAACTTAAAGGGTATTCCTGTCCTATAAATCCCCGCGTTTTTGAGACAGAGAAACTAATTTTTATTGAAGGATGCCTCATTTTTAATAATTCTGTATAAGTTTTCCCGTTTGTTTTGCCTTCTCAAAGGAAAAGTAAAAGAAAATCATGGCTAAGACAAGATATAGCGCGTTAAGTCCAAACGAAATTCCTATTTCTCCCCAGTTAATCATTTGTCCAGACATATGTGTTCGCATGTTTTCAAAAAGATAGGTTGAGGGAAGAATCATTGCGATTGTTCTTGCCCAAGTAGGTAGTGTTGCGAGCGGATAGAACACGCAAGAGAGTGGTTGAACCAGAACGGCAACGGCCCAAATAAAAACCTCGACTGTATGACCGAATCGAATAATGAACGCCTGCACTACAAGACTCAAAGTCCATCCGAACATGGTAAGTCCTATTGCAGAAGGGATGATATAAAGGCCAATAGAGGTGATTTGAAAACCATAAAGGATATGAGCGAGGAAAAACATAAAAATAATTGAGATTGCGAGTTTAACGGTTGAAACAATTGCAACGCCAATGAGATATTCTGCAACAGTTAATGGTGAAGAAAAAAGATTGATGAAATTTTTGTTCCATAATTCGTCAATCATCGCAAGAGACATATCCCGGCTTGCACGGTCAAAAAATGTCCATAGAATCACTGCGCCCAAGAGAATGGAGACAATGTTGATTTCTCCTCCCGAAGTTTTGGAAATAAACACGCTGAATAATCCCCAGATAAATAACTCAAATGCAGGCCACCAGAAAATATCAAATATCCGAAAGACATCGCGCTTGGAGCTGTACCAGGACTTGATCATGATGGCAACAATTCTATTCCAGTTCATGCAGCACCTTTCTTATGCGTCATTTTAATAAAATAATCTTCAAGTGTTGGTTTATCGACGGATATTTCACTATACCTGACTCCAAGTTCAGCAAGTCCTGCAAGAAGAAATGCGATATCCTGTTCATCAACGGAGATGGTCACATATCTTCCCTTTGTCACAATGGGGAATCCGGATTTTTCGGCAAATTGTATAGTCCGTTTCTGCCCGTCTATCATCATCAAATTTACCCGTATTTGGCGGACTTTTTTTGCCAATTGTTCCGGTGTGTCTTCTGCAACAATTTTTCCATGATTGATGAATAGCACGCGATCACATACCTCCTCAACCTCTGCCATATTATGTGATGTTAAGAGAATGGTCATGCCTTGAGCCCTTGCATCAATAATCTCTTTTCGTACGAGTTCAGCAACATCAGGATCAAGACTTGCGGTCGGTTCATCAAGAAGTAATAATTTTGGTGAGTTTAGGAATGCTTTTGCTAAATATACGCGTGTTTTCTGACCCTGTGATAATGT
Source organism: Candidatus Gottesmanbacteria bacterium (assembly GCA_043798445.1). Classification (GTDB taxonomy): domain Bacteria; phylum Patescibacteriota; class Microgenomatia; order UBA10105; family UBA927; genus CAIJMI01. The sequence continues at coordinate 20,822 of JAZDOQ010000024.1, forward strand.
GGCATGCCGTTTATTAAGAAACTCCTCAAGTTCAAATTTCTTGCTGTATGTGGTAATTTTTTCTTTTGCGTTTTTGACTTGATAGAGTCGTGCCATTACTTTTAAGTTTTCCATGACGGTAAGACGTGGTGCCATCTCAACATATGTTGATGAATAGTTAAGCTGCTGCAATATTTGTTCTTCATTGTTTTTAAAATCAAGGCCGAAAATCTGTATCGATCCGGATGTTGGTGTAATAAGACCAAGAAGCATAAAGATTGTTGTCGTTTTTCCTGCGCCGTTTGGTCCCAGTAATCCGACGATTTCCCCGGTTCCTACAGAAAAAGAAATATCTCGGACCGCTTCAAAATTCCCGAATGTTTTTGAAAGATGGCTAACTGATATACACGAACCACTCATACTTATGAGTATACAGCCACAAATTCATCAATGAAAGGAGTGTGTTAGCGTAAGGCAAAGAAATGAATGAAGTGATACCATATCTGTATGATCCGGCTTCTGAATTTTTTTCATAAACATTCATTTTTTCTTTTACTTGTTTATTGCGGAATTCTTGCAATTTTATATAGCACACTTTCGATTCTTCGTCACAATCATTTTCAATCAGGTGCATTTGATTTAGGACTCTATGATCAAGCAGTGTGGAAGTTTGGACACTTGTTGGGTCCGTATAATACGGTGAAAGACAGAATCATATTCGGTGACCATTTTGTGCTGACGCTTCCGATCTTTGGTATTCTTTTTTATCTTTGGGACAACGTGAGGATTCTTCTTATTGTTCAAGCTATTGCGATAGCGACATCCGTAATACCAATATTTCTTATTGCCAGAAAACGACTTGAGTCGTCATTCTCGGCTTTTTGCGTCGCCATCATATATAGTTTATTTTATGGTATCCAGTACGGTGTATATTTTGACTTCCACCCGATTATTATCGGTGTAGCTGTTCTTTCATGGCTTGCATACTTTTGGGAATATGATAAAAAATTTTTGTTTTGGATTACTTTCTTTGTCGGACTAGCAACACAAGAGAACATGGGGATTGCGATAGCGGGTTTAGCAGCAATTTTTTTCTTTCGTAAGAAATATTGGAAGACGGCAATTATTGTTGGAATTTTAGGTCTTGCCTACAGTTTGCTTTCAACGAAGGTAGCTGCCATGTTTTCACCGATTGGCTATCAATACTGGCCACAGCTTCCAACAACGCTTGTTGACGCATTTGCACGGTTATTCGATAGTGAGGAAAAACGACAAGTATGGTTATATAGTTATTCAACATTTTCGTTTCTCCCGCTTCTGTCTCCGGGTAGTCTGATAGCGGTGTTGATGGATCTCTCTCAGTATTTTGTAACAGGACCTGAATTTTCACGTATGTGGAGTCCGTTCATGCACCATAGAGCGATTCTTGCTCCTTTTCTGGTTCTTGGGACCATCGATGTCTTGTCAGTTCTTAAAAAAGTAAAACTGCGTGTCGTCTATGTTGCAGCGTTCCTTCTTATTGTGTCATTAATACTGCAATACGTATTTCATTTTCCATTGAATAAACTTACCAAGTCTGAGTATTGGAAAGAAGAACCCTGGATGCAGGACACTAGACAACTCATTGAACGTGTGCCGAGAAACGCCTCCATTGCTGCACAACAGAATCTCGTGCCGCATCTGTCACATCGGAAGGAAATATATCTCGTATGGCCAAGGGAACATGATATTGACGAAATGCCATGCGGACAGAAACTTTGTTGGTGGCTAGATTTTGGTGTAACAGCTGAGTATTTGGTTGTTGATACAAGGCCTGGTCAATGGTTAACGCAAATTCTTGAAACAAATGAACACTGGAACAGTGCAATTGCCAATATGGAAAAAGCTGGAAGAATTCAGCTTGAAAAACAGGTAGGTGGCGCACGGTTGTACAAAATCCTCAAGCTAAAATGATATACTACACATATGAAATCGCTTACAATAACCGATAGCGGTGAAAAAACATCAATTCCTCAGGCAGAACACGATGTGTTGTCGTTTTGGGATGATACGCACGCATTTGAAACATCAATTTCCTCGCGTCCGGAAGGAAAACGATATGTATTTTATGATGGACCGCCGTTTGCAACCGGTCTTCCTCATTATGGTCACATATTAGCCTCAACGATTAAGGATGTTATCCCCCGGTATTTTACGATGAAAGGATATCGTGTTGACCGGGTATGGGGATGGGATTGTCACGGGATACCAATCGAGAACATAGTTGAAAAAGAGCTTGGACTAAAAGGCGGAAAAAAAGGTATTGAAGGCTTAGGAATTGATACGTTTAATGATGCTTGCCGATCGGCAATTTTACGCTTTGATACAGAGTGGGAAAAAGTGATTAGACGGATTGGGAGATGGGTAGATTTCAAGCATTCGTATAAAACGATGGACAAAACGTATATGGAGTCGGTGTGGTGGGCCTTTAAGTCATTGTGGGACAAAGGCTTTGTGTATGAAGGGCGGAAAGTAATTTTGTATTGTCCACGGTGTGCAACACCACTCTCAAATTTTGAAATAGCCATGGACAATAGCTACAAAGATGTTGATGAGCCATCAACGACGTATAAATTTAAAGTGGTAGGCGAGAAAGATACGTACCTTCTTGCATGGTCAACAACCCCATGGAATAAACTGGTAACAACAGGGCTTGCTGTTAATCCTAACCTTACTTATGTTTATGTGAAGCAAGGAACGGAAACATACATAGTGGTTGAAACAAGGATTTCAATCCTAAACGATGCCCCGTATGAAATAGTGAAAAAGGTAACAGGCTCAGATCTTCACGGCATAATATATGAACCACTTTACGATTTTTATCCAAACCGTACAAAAGACGAACAGGCGTTCATTGTTGTTGTAGATGATTACGTGACGGCCTCAGAAGGAACAGGAATTGTCACTCTTGCTGTGTATGGAGAAGAGGATTACCGCGTGATGAAAAAACACCATATTCAGCTTGCGGAGCATGTTGACTCAGAAGGGAAGCTGAAAAAAGAAGTTACACCCTGGGCTGGTATGTATATATTAAAAGCAAACTCGTTAATCGATGAAGACCTCATGAAACGAGGCCTTATATATAAGGAAGAACATGTACTACACAATGTTCCTACGTGCTATCGATGTGAAACTCGTCTGTATTATGCGCCAATTCCCGCCTGGTTTATTGATGTACAAAAAATGAAAACAGATTTAATCAGACAAAATAAGAACATCAATTGGTATCCCGGGTATTTAAAAGAGGGAAGATTTGGAAAAGGACTTGAACAAGCGCCTGACTGGAATATTTCACGAAGTAGATATTGGGGCACACCCATGCCTGTTTGGATTCATGAAAACAGTGATAAAACAGTGATAACGCGTATCGTTGGTTCTCTTGAAGAATTACAGAAATGGGCGATCAATCCTTTACAAGTTGCAGGGTTAACGGACATCCACAGAGAGTTTTTGGATGATATTGAAGTGTGGGTGGATGATAAAAAAACAATAAAAGGAAAACGAATTCCTGAGGTATTTGATTGTTGGGTTGAATCAGGAAGCATGCCGTATGCTTCAATTCATTATCCGTTTGAAAATAAGACAGAATTTGAATCTACGCACCCTGCCCAATTTATTTCGGAGTATATAGCGCAAACACGTGCATGGTTTTATACACTCCACGTTATGTCCGTTGGATTATTTGGGTCTCATACGTTTGAAAATGCTGTGACTAGCGGAACCATTCTTGCTGAAGATGGCACAAAAATGAGCAAATCAAAAAATAATTTTCCGGATCCTTCGCTCGTATTTGAAAAATACGGCGTTGATGCATTACGGTTTTATCTCATGGGTTCTGTCGTCATGAAAGCGGAGAATATAAATTTTTCTGAAAACGGCGTCAAGGAGGTATATCAGAAAATTATTAATATTCTTTGGAATGTGTTTAGTTTTTATTACATGTATAAAGAGACGGGTGAAGAAATCGTTGAGCCGAAACCTACACACATTCTTGATCGGTGGATGGTAAGCAAAACAAATATGCTTATCCGTGATGGTACGAATGCATTTGATGGGTATGATACGGTTCTTGCATGTCGAAAAATCAGTGAATATATTGATGCGCTATCAACCTGGTATTTGCGAAGAAGTAGAGACCGGATCCGTCAGGATAAAAACGCACGGAGCTGTTGCGGATGGATGCTGCGGGAACTGGTGAAAGTAATGGCACCGATAACACCGTTTATCACCGAACGGATATATCAGAATTTAGTTTCCGGTACTGTGTCAATTCATCTTGCATCATGGCCATCGTACGCTGCATCAGCAATTGATGAGGACCTTGAGAAAGCAATGACTGATGTTCGCGCGGTAGTTGAAAAGATTCATGCAAAACGGAAAGAGTTAATGATTCCCGTACGGCAACCGTTACGGACCGCAACCATTACAGGAACATCCATGCATTTTTCGGAAGACCTTATTGATGTTATAAAAGAGGAAACAAATATTAAAACCGTAGTCTTTGAGACGACAAAACAAGATACCAATGATATATGCGTTGTTCTTGACACAGCGTTAACACCTGAACTTATCGAAGAGGGGAAGATGCGGGAGCTGATACGAAAAATTCAAGTATTGCGGAAAGAACGTGCATGTGCCGTGTCCGATGAAATCAATGTGCAGGTACCGGAAATCTATAAAGGTCTTTCTCAGACGTTACTTGAAAAGATAAAAAAAGAAACAGTAGCAAAGGACATTATATGGGGAGAAACACTCGATATAACGATAGTCTCGCAATCATAATCCTCATTTTACTGTCCTCGTTTGGATTATTTTTACTCCTAACGATTAATATGTCGTTGTTTTGGCAGCAACTTTTTTATGTTGTACTAGGCGCAGGACTTTTCTTTTTTATATCGAAGGTTGACGTTCTCATATTTCGATGGTTTGCACCGGTTGGGTATGTAATAGGTAATCTTTTTTTGCTGTCCTCCTATCTTGGTCCTACGATTCGTGGAGCAAAACGGTGGATTGTAATTGGAGGAAGTCAGATACAACCGTCTGAACTTGTGAAACCGTTACTGCTCTTTATTTTTGCATATTTTATTACAAAATACCCGCCAAAAAAGCTGAAAGCAATACTATTTCATGTAGGACTTTTTATTGTTCCTTTCTTCTTTATATTTCGTCAACCTGATTTGGGAACAAGTTTAGTATATGCGGCGATGTGGCTTGCGATGATGGTAATGGGAGGATTGCCGTTACCTCTGTTGTTTGGCGGAGTCGGCATTGGTGTTGCAGGATTACCACTGATATGGCGACTTCTGGCTGACTATCAAAAATCTCGTATTTTTACATTTCTTGATCCGTTAAGTGATCCGAGAGGTTCTGGATATAATGCGATTCAAGCAATGATTGCTGTCGGAAGCGGAGAATTCTTTGGGAGGGGTTTGGGCTTGGGAACACAAAGTCATCTGCGGTTCCTGCCGGAGTATTTTACTGATTTTATGTTTGCAACGCTTGTTGAGGAACTTGGATTTGTTGGGGGAGCCTTGCTTCTTGTGTTGTATGGCGTGTTGTTGTGGAGATTATTGAAGCCGCTCATAGCTGGTGTTATTCATGACAGACTCGCCGTGATTTACACCATTGGACTGTTTACTATGCTGCTCACCCAAATTGTCATAAATAGCGGTATGAATATGGGAATCCTGCCGGTCACCGGTATTACGTTACCGCTTGTTTCCTATGGAGGCAGCTCGATTCTTTCAATAGCCATTTCATTCGGCATCCTTTGGGCAATTGCATTTGAAGACTCGCACTGATACAATATCACTCATGTTTGCGGTCGTAGAAATATCAGGAAAGCAGTATATTGCAACTCCCGGAGAGACGATTATCGTTGACCGGATTGATGGGAAAGATGGCGAAACGGTTACGTTTGACCGCGTGTTTCTCGTATCCGATGAGAAAAAGGTTACTGTTGGTACACCCGTTGTTAAAGGCGCAAAAGTGACGGTAAAAATAACAAAACAAGGAAAAGGTGAAAAATTGGAAGTGAGACGATATAAACACAAGGTACGGTATAGAAAACACATCGGATTCAGAGCGCATGAGACAAAACTTGAAATCGTCTCAATAGGATAAAATTCCATGACCTCACGATTATTTTTTTTCGGCCGAACCCCCGAGCTATCGTTAACTGAACTTCATATGTTTGCACCATCTGCTGTTATGGTGAGTCAGGATATTGCGCGTGTTGATGAAGACGTCGTCGTTGACGGTATTGTTGCATCAGACGAAACACTCATTACTCTTCTTGGTGGAACCATAAAAATTGCTTCATTAGTTACTACTGTTTCCGAATTACATTCTACAGAACTTGTGAAGTGGCTTCTTCACACGAATGAAGAAAAACGGATAACGTTTGGATTAAGCGGATATGGAGTGACGATATCAGTCATTAAGAATTTGGTAGCGGAAATGAAGGATTTGTTTGTGTCATCCAATATCAGCGCCCGTTTTGTCCTCCCCCGTGAAGGAAACATTGTTTCATCGGTTGCGATTGAAAAAGAGCACGTTGAGGAATTGGTTCTTATCCGGCATGGAGACGAATACATTGTCGGAAAAACAACCTGTGTGCAGCCATTTGAATCATGGAGCAGACGAGATTATGATAGGCCGTATGCCGATCCAAAAGCCGGAATGCTGCCGCCAAAGGTTTCGCGAATGGTGGTAAACATTGCACTTGGAGCTGACAGTCGGGGCAAAACACTACTTGATCCATTTTGCGGTATGGGAACCATTCTTGGTGAAGCAATGCTTCGGGGTGTAAATGTACTTGGGAGTGATCTTGATGAGGAAGTAATAACAAAAGCAAAAAAAAATATGTCGTGGTTAATTCAAGAATATGATATGAAGACAAATGCCCGACTTTTTGTTTCCGACGCTGCAAATGTGGCGAAGGAATTGGGTATTGTTCGCATCGACGCGGTCGTAACAGAACCATTTATGGGCACGTCAAGAATTGGTGAAGGAAAAATATCAAAGCCGGATGAGATTGCAAATATAGTGAAAGGCCTTGATAAATTATATATAGGATGTTTGAGACAATGGGCGTTAATTCTCAAACCAAGAGGCATTGTCGTGATGGCAATCCCGTCCTTTTCTGTTGGCGGCAGGGTCTATAGTGTGAAAAAAGCTGTTGACACCTGTGAAAACCTTGGATATACTAAGCTCCTAGGTCCAATCACATACGGCAGACCGCATGCGATTGTTCAAAGAAACTTTTTTATATTTCAAAAAAACTAAGTATGGCACACGTAAAAGCAGGAGGAGTTGCAAAAGGAAATAAGGATTCAGTATCCAAACGATTGGGTACAAAAATCTATGGCGGTCAAATTGCGAAGCCTGGTAACATTCTCATTCGTCAAAAAGGAACAAAAATTTATCCGGGATTAAATGTCATGATGGGGAGAGATTTTACAATCGCCTCCCTCATTAAAGGTGTTGTACAATTCGGCTTAAAAAAAGGTAAAAAAATAGTTTCTGTTCTGCCCGCCTGAAAGGGTAGCAATGGCTGATTCACAACAAATCCTGCATCTTGATATTGATTTAATTCAACCGAACCCATTACAGCCCCGTGGACTTATAGCGCCGGAGGGACTTGCAGACCTTGTTGCTTCAATAAAAGAACACGGCATTATAGAACCTTTAGTTGTCGCCAAAACTCCCGCAGGATATCAGATTATCGCTGGAGAGAGGCGCTGGCGCGCATCAAAACTCGCCGGCTTAAGTACCGTACCTATTGTTATTAAAGAAACAACTGCAAAAGGCATGCTCGAGCTTGCCATCGTTGAGAATGTGCAGCGCGAAGATCTTAATCCGATTGAACGTGCACAGGCATTCCAACGCTTAATTGAAGAATTTGGTCTGACGGTCACAGAAATTGCAAAACGCGTTTCAAAAAGTGAATCCTATGTCTCAAACACTATGCGCCTTTTAGGACTTCCAGATGCCATTAAAGACGGCCTTGTGTCCCAAGCGATATCAGAAGGGCATGCCAGGGCAATTGCAGGACTTACCGACGTAAAACTCATGGTTGAGGCATATAAAACCATTTTGTCAGAAAATGCATCAGTGAGACGCGCTGAAGACTTAGCCAGGCGGTTAAAAATGCAAAATGGCGGTCAGAATAAAACGTCAAAAGTAGAACGAATTCATAGCGATGAACTTGATGGTATGGCAAAAGATATGGCACAAGCAGTTAGTGGGCTCGTCAAGATCACCCAATCAAAGGTAGAAGCACGAGTGGTGTTCGTTATCAGAGGAAATCTTGAAACAACGAGTCTTATCCTTAAAAAAGTCCGTCAGAAGCTTACTTCCTAAAATCCGTAATCAACAGAAGGAATCACCCAGAACTTATTTGCCGGCCAATAACGGAATAATCCTTGTCCGATGAAATCCTCTATTGGTATTGGGCCGAATTCCCTTGAATCTGAGCTATGGGGACGATTATCACCGCTAACGAAATACTTCCCCTCTGGGACAGTGGTGTCTTCACCTTCTTTTAAGAATGATCCGGCTGACGTGTAGACGTCTTTTCCGATATACGGTTCTTCAAGTTTAGTGCCGTTTATATAATACGTGCTGTTTTTAAGAAGTATTGTTTCTCCCGGAAGTCCGATGACCCGTTTAATATAATCAATTTCCTTGTTTGTTGGTGATTTAAAAATAACAACGTCACCGCGTTTCGGTGCATGGAGTTTATACACAATTTTACTCGTTATCAGTAGTTCTTTGTCATAAAACGTTGGAAACATAGATTGTCCGTTAATTTCCTGTGGAGAGAAGAGAAAGAGATAAACCATTACAAGCATAGCGAGAAACACAACAATGCCTTGCATGAAATCGAAAAAAGCAGCAATGAGTCGTTTAATGCTGTTCATAAAATGGGATTTTTGAGCCTTCTTCTATGATATAATGTGTAGGTCTTTTGAACAAGGGCAAAAAGAAAGGGCGTATAGCTTCCGGCAGAGCCGGATCAGGCTTCGCCTGACAGCTGGTTCCGGAATATAGGTTTACAATAATAATGTGGGGCGTATAGCTCAGCTGGTAGAGCGTTTCATTGACATTGAAAAGGTCTCAGGTTCAAGTCCTGATACGCCCACCTTATGAATATTATTTGTATTGTCGACTTCGGCGGACAATATTGTCATCTTATCGCGAGACGCTTACGGGATTTTGGCGTCGAAACAAGTATTATTGCTGCAAACGATTCGTACACACTGCTTCAAAATCAACGTGGAGTAAGGGGAATTATTTTATCCGGCGGTGCACGGTCAGTCTACGAAAAAGATGCGCCATTGATAGACAAACGGTTATTTAAGCTTCATATTCCAGTCCTGGGTATTTGTTACGGACATCAGCTAATGGCACAGATGCTTGGCGGTACCGTACTCTCAGGTGATATCGGAGAATACGGCATTACAGCATTAACCGTCCTGCAATCAAAAAGTGTACTGACCGGAATTTCAAAACAGGGAAACGTATGGATGAATCATCGGGATGTTGTAACGCAGCTTCCATCAGGATTTGAAATTCTTGCAAAAACCAATCATACAAAAATTGCTGGGTATAGTTGTTTTTCCAAAAAATGGTACGGCGTACAGTTTCATCCGGAAGTGACTCATACAGAACAAGGAACGACGGTGTTGAAAAATTTTGTTATAAACATCTGCGGATGTGAAAAATCTTTAACCGTGACCTCACTCTGCAAAACGATACTTGAAGAAACAAAAAAAATGATTGGAAATGAAAAAGCTATTATCGGATTGTCAGGAGGAGTTGATTCATCTGTTGCGGCAGCGTTGGTCAGTCAAGCTATAGGAAAACAATTAACTGCCGTGTATGTTGATACGGGGCTGATGCGTTTTCAGGAAACAGACTTTATTAAAAAGGCATTTGTTCATCAAAACCTCAATCTTCAGATTATTGATGCCAGTAAAATGTTTTTCAAAGCACTCCGCGGAGTAGTTGATCCGGAACAAAAACGGAAAATTATCGGAAAAACATTTATTGATGTATTTAACCAAGAAGCTAAAAAAGTAAAGGCAACGTATCTTATTCAAGGAACGATTTATTCGGATCGGATTGAAAGCGGTATCACCCAGAATTCTTCAGTAATTAAATCGCATCATAATGTTGGAGGACTTCCTAAAAATATGAAATTGACTGTGTATGAGCCGCTTCGGGATTTATACAAAGATGAAGTTCGAAATCTCGCCCGTATACTGAAGTTGCCGGAGGAAGTGGCAACCCGCCATGTGTTTCCGGGTCCTGGGCTTGCAATCCGTATGCTTGGTGAGGTGACTCCGGAAAAAACGGAAATTGTTCGGCAGGCAAGCAGAATTGTTGAAGAAGAATTAATGAAAACGAGGTATTGGAAAAAGATTTGGATGTGTTTTGCTGTACTTTTGCCAATCAAAAGTGTTGGAATTCAGGGTGATGAGCGAAGCTATAAATTTCCCGTTGTCATTCGTATTATGGAATCTAAAGATGCAATGACAGCAAATTTTTCCCGTATCCCATATCCGATTCTTGAAAAAATTTCGACGCGTATTACCAATGAAATAAAAGAAGTGAATCGGGTAGTATATGATATTACCAATAAACCGCCCGGAACGATGGAATGGGAATAATTTGTCTAACATGCGAGTAATAACAGAGATTAATGGGTTTTAAATAAATACCGTGTGAGGGAGAATAAGAAAGAGGCTTCGGTGAGATGATTGTCTTTTAATTTAATTTTTCCCTGTTGAAGCATTTCGAATCCGCGCTTAATAAAGAGTAGATCCTGAACGCTGAAAGAATTTTTCTTTGCAATCATGTTAGTTAGACGCACTGCTTCCTGATCCAGATATACCTGCTCACTTTTTAACATACGTTCAGAGAAAAGATACGGTTTATCCTGCAATGTTGATACATATACTTTCCCAATGAGATCCTCAATATCAAACGTTATCTGCATGGTTTCATTTGAGCTTTTGTTTCTGACATTAGAAAGTGATCGAAGCAAATTTTCAAGTTGTATTTTAAAAATAAAGTAATTTTGTTTTTCTAGCATTCGTTTGGCAAGCACAAGCTCTATGCGTAATCGTTTTACTTTTTGCTTATCAATAAATTTTTCAAGTTCATGAAGACGTGCGTCTATTTGTGACATCCAATCGAGAGAGGTAAGGCTTGTTATGGGCAGTTGTAATGGATTTATCGGCTGAAAGGAAACGGCATATGAATGTTCCTCGTTTTGTTGTATTGGTTTGACAATAGAGGACCATACCGTTGTACTATTACCAAATTGTCCGATTGATAACCGGTAATCCCCATTTCCCGTTCCCGTAATTGTTGTTTTGTATGTTCCCTCTTGTGCGTTTGGGATAAAAAGAATTCCGTCATCATCACGGTATTCCTGTCCATTATTTGAAACAAGGATTGTTGCAGGCGATTGAAGGAGGAAAAGAAGGCCTGGAGCAAATGTTGTAGCTTTGCCTTCAATAATTTGATTTGAAACATAGTCGATGGAAAGAATGTCGAGAATTTTTTGAATTCCTTCCTTTGAAGCAATAAGATCGCCATGATTTTTTGTAAGTGAGTTGGATGAATCATCCGAGAATACTGCTCTTGAAGTATTGACTGTTCCATCTCCAGTCATGTTAATTGTGCTTTCAGGTTTACCATCCTGCCAGTTACCAAGTAAAAAATCTATTTTGTTTGGCTGCACAACGACATATTTGTTTGGGGTGTCAATGCCGGTTCCCGCTATGGCATCAAAAATTGAATAGATAAATTGTACTGAACTATTGATTGTTTCCTGCCACGTATTCCAGACATACATCTGATTTTTTGTAATTTCTGAATTATCCGATTTTCGAATAAGATATGGTTGACTTGGTAACAAATCCTTTAAAACAGGAAATGTTTGTTGAATTGTCTCACGATTAGTTTGAAATTTCTTTTTGTTTATTTGCAGAAGAACTTGAGTAGCAAATGATAAAACAGTATTCCCCTGAGAGATTTCTCCACCTTCCCATGCCAGATACGGTTGAATGACTCCCTGGTGCGGAGAACCAAGAGTAATAAGATGGCTGACTTTATTTTTATTGTCACTTGATTGAGTCCAGGTGCGCGCAACAAGACCACCTAATGAATGACCGATGATATTTATGGTATTTATACCTGGTTTATTAAATACTTTATTTGAAAGATACGTATCAAGTTGCGTTGAAATATCAACTACTGGCTGTCTCCAATCGTATGGCCAGATAAAAAGATTTTCATTTTCCTTGTATTCAAGATTTTTTAATGTTTTGATGATACCTTCATACTCTTTTACAAATCCCAATAACTTCCACTCGGCGTTATTACTATGTTTGTATTCGAGCATTTCCTCTTTATTCCACGACGAAAACATACCAGGAATAATGACAATAGGAGTAAGAGGTGTGGGTGTAGGTGTTGGAGAAGGACTTGGTGTTGGAGTTGGAGTAGGTGGTAACGGTGTTGGTGTGGAGGTTGGTGGAATAGGTGTTGGTGTTGGAGATGGTGATGGCGTTGACGACGATGT
>JAZDOQ010000022.1:0-45123 GCA_043798445.1 Candidatus Gottesmanbacteria bacterium
ACTTCATGAGGTCGGGTTGCAGACCTCAATCTGAACTGAGGCGAAATTTACATGGATTTGCGTAACCTTACGGTTTTGCTTCCCTTTGTTATTCGCCATTGTAGGGTGTGTGTAACCCAAGTCATAAGCGCCGTGCTGACTTGACGTCATCCGTTCCTTCCTCCCCCTCTTTAAATGCAAAATGTTTATCGTTCGTAGATCCTAGTTCGTAGTTCCTGGTATTGAACTTTTTTATTTCTTTTATCTAAGAACTAAGAACGAGGAACTCAGAACTCATTCTGCGCTTGAAGAGGGGGCGGTCTCCGATGACACTTGTAACATCGGACACGGGTTGCGCTCGTTGTCCCACTTAAGGGAACACCTCACGGCACGAGCTGACGACAGCCATGCAGCAGCTGTGCTATCATCCTTGCGGATAGCCTCCCATTTCTGGGTGGTTAAAACGATAGCATGTCAAGACTTGGTAAGGTTTTTCGCTTTGTATCGAATTGAACCACACGCTCCACCGGTTGTGCGGGTCCCCGTCAATTCCTTTGAGTTTTAAGCTTGCGCTCGTACTCCCCAGGCGGTCTGCTTAACGCGTTAGCTTAAGCGACACCCCGCTCACAAAAGCGACGACGCTTTTGCGAGAATAATCCAATTTCAAATATTACCAATTTCCAATAAATACCAATAAAATTGTATTTGTATTGGATATTTGTCATTGGATATTGGTATTATTGGTACTTATTCTTGCAAAGTCTTCGACTTTGCGAGCGGGACATCTAGCAGACATACGTTTAGGGCTAGGACTACGCAGGTATCTAATCTGCTTCGCTCCCCTAGCTTTCGTGTCTCAGCGTCAGAAATGGCCCAGAAAGGTGCCTTCGCCTTTGGTGTTCCTGATGATCTCAACGCATTTCACTGCTCCACCATCAGTTCCCCTTTCCTCTACCATCCTCAAGTTTACTCATCTCGTACCCAACGCCGAGGTTGGGCCTCGGGCTTTCAGGTACGATGCGGTATACCGCCTACACGACTCTTTACGCCCAGTGATTCCGGATAACGCTTGCACCCTACGTATTACCGCGACTGCTGGCACGTAGTTTGTAGGTGCTTATTCTTATAGCCTCGACGGCTATATAAAAGAGGTTTACATACCGAAATACTTCATCCCTCACGCGGCGTCGCTCGGTCAGGCTTTCGCCCATTGCCGAATATTCCCAGTTGCTGCCACCCGTAGGTGTATGGCCCGTGTCTCAGTGCCATTGTGGGGGGTCGTGCTCTCACACCCCCTACCCGTCGTAGCCTTGGTAGGCCATTACCCTACCAACAAGCTGATGGGAACAGGGCCGCTCTAGAACCGTCTTGCGACTTTAGACTTGCGTCCACATACCGTATTACCCCGTCTTTCGACGAGCTATGCGATAGTTCAAGGTACGTTCCCTGCTTATACTCACCCGTCCGCCACTAATCAACAATCTGTCTTGCGACTTCATATATCTTCGTCCGACTTGCATGCTTAAGGCACGCCGCCAGCGTTCATCCTGAGCCAGGATCAAACTCTCAAAAAAATTTCCTATCACCGTTTAATTCACCAAGATATTTACTGTACTGACTATACTGCTTGCAAATATGTTAAGGAGCAAAAAGAGAGAAAAAAAGCCCCGCCTTGTGCGGAGTTAATCCCTTAAACACGAAGCGAAATGACTTACTTCCTCATTGCAAAGGTCTATTATACGGAAGCACAGTCAATGCGTCAATCCCTAAAACCAATAAGAATTACGCAGAATAACGCGCTAACATTAAATGTATTATTACCAAAGGAGTTTTTGATCATCCTTTAATCGAAATAATCGATACTTCCCTTTCATTTCATCAGCAATGACAATGTGGTTTATTATTCGTGAACGGAAAAAATGCGGCAAGCGGGAAAGATGAATTATACACGTATCGGACCCGAAACAAGGAACAAAACCCACTGAAGACAAGAGACCATCTGTACTTTTGATGCTCATCGTTGTTTTTGAATCTGAAGTTTCCATAGCAGTATCAAAACTCATCGCGATAACCAGATTATCAGAATATTCCGGTTTTGATAATAAATAATCATTCATGGCATCAAGAGACAAAGGTTTATCAACAATTACTTCCGCCTCCCGCTCCAGCTGGTGAATTTTCTTTCCTTCTGTTTTTGAAATATGCCCCATATCAATATCAGATAATTCACCTGACAAAAGCGAATCGCCCATGGTGATCACTTTCTTAAATCCATCAACTTGAGAATCAGATTTACGGAATAGAAAGTAGTCTCCTAGTTGATCTATCGGTTCAAAATGAGTAAATAAATAGCGTAAAAACATCGCATTCCGTAACACATTCGGCACAGCATCCATTTCAAAGGGGCCCTGATGATACAGAGCGTATCGAATATCATTCTTTTCTATATATGCGATATTATTTTCCTGCGCAGTTTTCGGTGTTGCATCATATCCGTTAAAATATGGAGCAGGTACTTGTCCATTCAAGAGATATACAATTGGATCAACGGGATATATAAACAACACCCCATGAAAGTCTGTTTGTTTTTTTACTAATTGAAAAACAGGCTGATAAATTTCATCTACCGTATGCATCGTGCGGTTCAATTCATCTGTCAGGCAACGCTCCAAAACCGTTCGTTTTGATTGCCTACCTTCATCATGAAACCAAAAGTTGTTCAGTATGTTCTGAAACATAGTGACATCGTAATAATAAAATGAAGTCACCCGATACATCCAGGAAAATCCTATAATCACAATAATGCAATACATTATTGGCAGAACGGACGAGTGAAGTATTGTTTTTGCTTTCAGGTACACTAACGTAATAAAACTCATAAAAACAAGAATAATTGCGGGGATAAATTGTCCGCCAACCGGCGGTCTCATGCAATTTTTGTATTGAAATAACATCATAAGAAGGAATAATCCTATTTGCAAAGATCCGTGAAATGTCAAAAAATACTTCCGTTGAAAAAACCATTTCCCTATGAGGAAAAAACCGCATACCCATATCGTAATCGTGGCAATCATATTTTCCATAACCAGGGCATTTGGAAAATAAGGCACTTTAGCAAAAGCAGTAATGGTAAAAAAGTGAGAAAAATAAACGAAAAATTCTGACAAAGAATGAGTATATAAACAAAAAACTAATAACGGCATGCATCCGAGTAGACACCCAATTGTAAACAGCGTGTAGTGGTGCACGATTTCATTAAGCGTGCCATTTAAACTCATACGTAACAATAAAAATACACTCATTGCGATCCCAAAATAAATTCCCTGATCAAATAAAAGAAAGAACAGAAGTCCTGTACACAAACCACTAAGAATAATCAGTTGGTACACATCCTTTTTTTGTTCAGCAAATTTCAACGCGAACCAACTCATCAGAATAATTGTTGTTCCGTATCGGTAAAAATACCAATACCCTGTTTCACTCTGAACAACAAGAAGAAAGAGAAAAAACGTTATACAACCAAACATTGTCGAACCGCTGATTTTTTTAATAATTCCATACGATCCGACAAGTAAACACGCCATCCAAATCCAAAGAATCAATCGTAACACGATACTACTTTCCTGATAATATGTAAGAAATCCATACAAATAAAAGTAATCTTTCATAGGAACATATCCATGAAGTGCTCCGTATTTCCAAACAAAAAAATTTTGACCATCAAACTCCATCACCTGCGAAACCGAACAAAAATTGTTGATAAATCCAGATAAAAATAAAAGTCCGATAAAAAAAAGCAATATTCTCAGGTAACAGTCTTCAGTCATCCATCGGGGAAAAAATGTATTTTTTTTCATATAGAACGCCATCACACATCCAAGCAATAACCACATAAGGCAAATAATGGGTGTTGGCAACGGTATTACAAACGAGCTTATAAGAGCACCGATGCTGGACAATGCAATCGCCATCGGGATAAAACGGATATACGACACTCTCCTGCATACATAAGAAACGAGCGTGCAAATTCCAGCAATGACGATAATAGCGGTCAATGAGAGTGGATTCTGCTGTTCATACAGTAAACCAAAACATGTGATAAAGGAAAAAAAACACAATCCACTCATGACAACAATTTGAGCTGGAAATGTTAAATAATCATACGTTTTACGAATCATGTTTCCCTCTACGAATAATTGACAGTATCCAATACATTATGATTGGAATAACGAACGGACAAAACACAAGTATTAAATCTCCATACAACGAGATGCCAAAAAATTGCGCATACCCGACACTTTCATCACGTCCAATAGAAGAAGGTGATAATAAATGTTCGATAAAAAACGGATTTCCATATAACGCATAAATACAAATAACATACAAAATAACAGATATAAACGTCCACACGCGTTCATACATTGACTCACTAAATACAAGAAACAATAATGGAAAAAGAATACATCCAAGAAAAACATACAGAGCTATAAGATACAACAGGGTCGTATCGTATCCAAATATCGTTACCGAAGGAATCGTACCGAACATACGTTGAGGGATACTGCATAGAATTAGCACACTTCCAACCCCAATACACGAAGAAAGTAATGCGATACGTAGCCGTGATTGCGTGAATGATTTCATTCGTTTCTGCTCCTAAGCACGAAAACAATACGTTAACGGTAAAAAAGATTTAGTTTTTGTTGTTTTAATCCATTCATTCTGTCTTGAATCTCCGAAATGTCTTTGTTATAAATAGCAAATCCCGTTTGTTCATCACATTGTTGAATGTTTTCATTTCTTAAATAACATGCTCTCCACAGCTCAACATTTGTATGCCATAGGTTTGCCGATGCAACACTAATGTGACGATAAAGAATAGATACAGATACAAACCAGACAAGAAATAATATTGAGACCCATTTCGCCTTTCCTTTCATACATAAACGTCCAACAAGATAACATCCAAAAAATAAAGGAGATAAATAGGTAACGTACCGGGAAGTTCCGGAAAAATCCAAACCAAATCCGCCCCTCCCGAATACGATAAATACCATAAACAATAGTGAATACATACATAAGGAAAATACTATGTAATATCGACCATTAAACCTCTGTTTAATCCATTGCCAGCTACCAACACATATATGCATCAATACACCTATAGGTAATATCCACATCATCCATGTAGTTTGATAATATCCAACCGCTGCAGTAATTTCCCTAAAAATAAATTGAACGATAAAAGATGGCGAAATTTCAGTAGGTCCTAAATAGGGTGGCGGGTCAAATCCGATAAAATATGACCATATAATACACAAGATTCCAACTGGATACGCAAGAAACGGCTTCCAGCTCTGTTTTACCGCACGTTTATGGAAAAGGCGTATGATAAAATATCCGAGTATAGTAACCCCCACGATAAGTCCTTGAAATGAAGAATATGCACTGAACAATGCGATGAGCATCAATAGATGATTCTTCCACGGTGAATCCGGTTTTGTAAACAAATACGCTGCCCATAGCAAAAAAAATGTCGGAAAAATGTGACAAATGTTAATTCCCCATAATAGATTTTCATACTGTATGATATTTAAAAAAATAAAAGGGATTATCGCGTCCCAGTAATCAATGGATTTCAAATAATACTGTTTAATCCGCAGTGCAAAATATGAAGCTATAAAAATAAGAATTCCAATACTCATCGTTTCATACATCATATTCCAATGAGTAAGATGAGATAAGAACTGCAAATATAAAAATACAGTTCCGGCTCTATGCTCATTATTTTGCCAAAAAAAATATTGGAGTCGAATTTTATCCAGTGCTACATCCGCCACTCCCCATTCATCAGCATATGGAATACGGATAGAATACGAATAGATGAAATGGAAAAATATATATCCCAGAATTAAATATATTAGAATAATAAATAACACCGGGAATATATGTATAAGCTTTTTCATATTTCATTCCGACTGCTGTTGTATATTACTCATTATAGAAAAAGGTCACACAATATGTATATAATGAAATAGTAATTTGTAAAAATGAGCACAGTACACTCTACTCCATTAAAGCGTCGCCATCGATACGCACTGCCCCGACTGATATATGGTGATATATTTTCCGATGATCGCGGATCAGTCCGTTTTGTCAATTCATTTCATTTTTCCTGCATAAAACGCTTTTATCAAATCAACAATCGTTCCATAAAAACCATCAGGGCATTTCATGGACACGAATTCGAAGAAAAATTTATCTACGTAGCAAACGGGTCTATCCTGCTTTGTGCAGTATATCTTGATTCACTCACTGCCCCATCACGAAAACAGCGTGTATTCCGATATATTCTATCCGCAGATACTCCAACCATTCTTCATATCCCATCCCAATACGCCAATGGATTTAAGACGCTCAAACCAAAAACAACTGTATTAGTTTTTTCTACTTGTTCCCTTGCAGAATCAAAAAAAGATGATTACCGGTATCCCTATGATTATTGGGGAAAAACTATATGGGTGGTCAAAAATAAAATATGAAAAAACAATCGGTTTTACAAACAGGAATAACCGTTGGATCACATATTCATTATCATCAATGTCGATTTTGTCATAATAGTCCTCTCATCCCCTTTATCGATTTCGGGTACGTTCCCCTAGCAGGTGGGTTTTTCCCGAAATCTGTCGCAAACAAAGACTTTATCAACGAACAGCTGTACCCATTACAAATCTGTGTGTGTCCGACATGTTATCTCGTTCAGTGTAATACTATCGTCAGTCGGGATGCATTGTTTCATTCTTACTACTACTTCTCATCAGTAATTCCAACATTGATTAATCATTTCACCACGTTTGCAGAAGAATTGCGAAGGAGTGTTGTCAAACCATCCAAAACATTCATCGTCGAACTGGGATGTAATGACGGTGTGTTTTTAACACCCTTGAGAGCATTAGGATTCAAGACACTGGGTGTTGATCCTGCAACAAACGTGGTTAAACCGCTTATCCGTAAAGGTTTCAATATAATAAACGACTATTTTTCCGAGTGCGTCGCTGAAAACGTAACAAAAACATACGGTCAAGCAGATATAATCGTCAGCTCTAATTCCTTCGCACATATAGACGACATGGATGACATCATGCGCGGTATAAAGCGGTTACTCAAAAAAAATGGGGTATTTATTTTTGAAACCCATTATCTTGGTGATCTTCTCAAACACTTCCAATATGACATGATGTATCACGAACATCATAGTTACTACAGCCTCACATCTCTAGAGCCATACGTCCGTTCATTTGATCTTGAAATCGTTGATGTGAAACGAATTCCCATCCATGCGGGCTCAATGCGATATTATGTCCGACACATAGCTCATGCATCAAAGGTGAATGCTTCTGTAAAAGCATTAAAAAAAGAAGAAAAACAAAAAGGAATGGATACGATACATGCCTATTTCCAATTCTACAAAACAATCGATAAACGAAGACGAGATCTTCAAAATCTCATTGCTAAAATAAAATCATCAGGAAAAACAATTGCCGGTTACGGAGCATCTGGACGAGCAACTATCATGATGAGTTTTTGTTCAATTACAAAAAACGATATTCCATATGTCATTGATGACGCTCCTGCAAAAATCGGAGCCTTTACCCCGGGTAACCATTTACCCATTACATCATCATCAATATTATACAAACCAAAACGCCCGGATTATGTGATTCTATTTGCATGGTCTTTTGCCGATGACATCATAAAACAACACACTAACTATCTTGCATCTGGAGGAAAATTTATTATTCCCCTACCGCATGTTTCTATCGTAGATAAAAGCTATGGATCATCACAATAAAACAATCCTTGTTCTCGGTGCCCGTGGATTATTCGGCCACACACTCTATGCGTATCTGAAAACTCATTGTAAACAAAACGTCATGGGTACATCACGTTCTCATCATAAAAATCTACTGGTGTGTACAGAAGATAACCTTGACTCTATATTTTTATCCGTAAGTCCGATTTCTTATGTCATCAATTGCACTGCGGTCCTCCCAACAACAAAACCAAAACAGTCTGAGAAAATATTTAGTGCAATTAACACATCACTTCCTCTTACCATCGCCAACATGGCTGAAGCGGGTCAATTTCGTTTTTTCCATATTTCAACAGACGGCGTATTTCCTCCGACAAGCGGACCTATAGATGAAAAGGTGCTTCCAACGCCGACTGATCTATACGGAAAAACTAAACTGTCCGGCGAACCCAACTCTGCTTGCGCCTTAACAATACGATCTTCAATAGTCGGATTTGACCCCATACATCATCATGGTTTACTTGAATGGATTGTACAAAGCAAAGAAAAATCTATTCATGGATACACGAACCAACTCTGGTCCGGTTGCACTTCTTTACAACTCGCTCAATATATACACTGGATAATCCAACAGAATCGCTTTGATGAATTTCGTTCACTGTCACCCGTAATCCATTTTGCGCCTCTCGGACCAATACGGAAATATGACCTTGTTGAAGCGCTCATAGACCTAAAACAAACAGAAAAAGCACAACTCATTCCGTCGAAAGGACCACCTATTCAACGATATCTCATTTCCAGATATACTACACAGATGCACATGAAACCATACAAAACGTCAATGAAAAATGCGTTGGCGACGTTAATAAAATTTGAAAACCATATCATATGAAAAAACCGTCGTCGCCGCTCGTGTTTGTCCTAGGAATACGACCTGACATCATCCGTGCAGCCCTCATTATCAAATACTTAAAAAGGGCTGCGGATATTCCATTCGTTCTCATATGGTCAGGTCAGCATTATTCAAATAATCTTAAAACCGTATTTTTCCGTGAATTTGGACTTCCGTCACCTGATATTGATCTACACTGCACAGGAGATACTGATGCAAAAATTTGTTCCCAACTGATTGCAAAACTTTACCCGGTATTACAAAAATTACATCCGAAAGCGGTTTGCTTTTTGGGTGATACAAATACTACAACCGGTTGTGTTGCAGCCTTACAACTCAATATCCCAATTGTTCATATCGAAGGGTGTTGGCGTTCCTACGACTGGCGTATGCCGGAGGAAAAATACCGCACGATAATCGACCATGTCGCGGATGTTATCTATACCTATGAAAAAGAATACAAAAAACAGGGAATATCGGAAGGACTCAATCCAAAAAACATTATTGTGTTCAAAAACCCAATTGTTGATATTCTTAATACATTCTACACATTACAAAAACAAAAATTAGAACGAAAAGCGACAAAACAATTTTTTTCTTCGCGGGGAATTATCAGAAAATCATATTACCTCATGACGTGTCATAGACGGGAAAACGTTGAACACAAAGAGCCGCTTTCATCAATTATGCATCTTGTTTCAAAAACAAACACACCGGTATATTTTCCAGCAAGTTACCGGACACAGCGGATGATCAAGACGCTGCACATCACTCCTCCACAAAATCTCATCATTACCGATCCTGTTGGATATCAGGAGATGCTTATCCTTATGACCCATGCAACAGCAGTATTTACGGATTCCGGAACAGTCATTGAAGAAACATGCGTGCTTAACATTCCTGCTGTCCAAATGCGAAAATCTACTGAACGACCGCAAGTGTACGATGTCGGATCCTGTGTAAAGTTCGATCCTGATCAACCGGCATTGTATACACCGGAAAAAGTATTAAAAAAGCTCGCTTACATCCTCAAGCATCCGTATTGGAAACATACGCTCGGTGATGGACACGCGTCAGAACGCATTGCTTCTGATCTTATAAAAAGATACCGAACAAACAATTTTGATGGACACAATCCAAAAAATTCTCATCTTCCGACGAGTCGGTCATATTGTGAAGATGGAATTTTCATTTCTCATGAAACATAAAACCTCCATCCATTCAGTAGCCATTATCGTTCCCATGCACAATGAAGATAATAGCGCTGAGCGTTGTGTTCAAACAATTATGAATGAGTTGCCGCACATATCTTACCCATCAAAATTATTTGTCATTGACGACGGAAGTACGGATCAAACGTCTCCGATTATAAAAAAACTTCAATTAATGTATTCAAGAAAATTCCATGTGGTACAACATAAAAAAAATTTAGGGTATGGCGCTGCTGTAAAAACGGGAATTCGTACGGCAACCCAACAAGGATTTGAATATGGGATAATAATGGATTCGGACTTAACCAATAATCCGAAATTCATCCATGCCTTTGTTCGACACATTCCGGACGGGTATGACTTGATAAAAGCATCACGATACATAAAGGACTCAAAAATTATAGGTATTCCATATCATCGAGTTATTATCTCAAAGTTCGGGAACTTCATTGCCTCAAGGTTATTTCATATAGGAATACAAGACTGCACCAATGGATTCCGTATGATCCGTTTATCCCGATGTAAAAATTTTCCGTATCATGAAACAGGTTTTGCAAGCATTCTTGAAGAATTGTATTATCTCAAAAAAACACACAGCACATGCATCGAAATCCCAACGATACTCACAGCCCGAACAAACTCTCCGACGCATTTCCGATATACTATGGGTACGTTTTGGAATTATCTCAAATACGCACTCTATGCAACTCAATTATAAAAACGTTATCTATCATCCTATTATTTCCCGGATCGTTTATGACAGTGGCATTGTCTTTGTTATTTTTTCTTTCATATATTTTGTATTTCATCTATCAAACATTTCAGTCTTTCCCTTGTATGTTCCACTCATAGCGACACTTCTTATTGTTGGTATCAATACACTGTTTGGTATCTATTCTTTTCTGGCAACAGCACCTATTCATAAAAAAATATCTGCCATCATTCTTAATGTATCCGTTATTTGTTTTCTTCTTTGGCTTTGTACCAACGCGTTAACAAGTCTGTTTATAACAGCAGCGTTGTCCATCGCATTTCTCATTCTTCCCCGACTCTTATTCAATTTCTATCAGCCACAAAAGACCCTGCTTACCAATGAATATTCTCCAAAACTGTCAAAAAATAATCCTATCCTTGTTGTTGGCGGCGGCGGATACATAGGCTCCTGTCTTGTTCGCCTGTTACTTAGTCAAGGCTACCGTGTACGTGTTTTTGATACCTTTTACTACAACCCCTTTGTATTTAATGACATTTCAAAAACAGCACCGCTTGAAATAATACAGGGAGATGTCACGGACATATATCAATTGACCCTCGCGTTACAAAACGCGCAAGCTGTCATTCACCTGGCAGGTCTTGTGGGAGATCCATCCTGTTCTCTCGACAGAAAACTAACGAAACACATTAACATTTCCTCAACGCGCATGCTCAAAGAGGCAGCTAAAGCCTTTGGCATCCAACGGTTTATTTTTGCCTCCAGCTGTTCCGTATACGGGACAACAAAAAAAACAGCGAACGAAGAGACAAAAACAAATCCGCTTTCGTTGTACGCCGAAACTAAACTTGATTCTGAAAAGGAACTGTTACAAGATCCATATGATCATTTTCACCCGACGGTTCTGCGGCTCGCAACAGTATTCGGACACTCACCCCGCATGCGGTTTGATCTCATCATTAATTTATTTACCGCCCAAGCGTATATAAATGGCAAACTGACCGTGCATGGCGGAAATCAAATACGTCCGTTTATTCATGTCAAAGACGTTGCACAGGCGATATTGTTAACCCTTGAAGCACCGATATCTGTTGTGAGCCGCCAAATACTTAATGTAGGAGACACAAAAATGAACTACTCAATTAACGAACTGGCAACAATAATTGCATCACGTGTAAAAACAAAAAAACACCATGTTCCTAAAATCGTAATAACTTCCCGCATTTCTGATCCCAGAAATTATCAGATTTCATTTCAAAAAATTCGTACACTTCTTCATTTTTCCTCTTCAGTATCTTTAGAACAAGGCATGAAAGAAATTGCTGATCATCTAAAACAAGGATCATATACACAGCCCCTCACGAATAAACAATACAATAATGCAAAAATGACAGGGACTATTCAAAAAAAGTTCATTACCGCTTCCTATCAACGAACCCACTATGCTTCGTTAAAAGATGGATTATCTTCCAAAATCAATTAAGGTTTTTTATCTGACGAACAATGTCGTATAAAACGATACCCGTTGTCACCATCACGTTAAGTGACGTATTAATTCCGAACATCGGCAATTCCACAATCATATCGACTTCGTCTAATACATCTTTCGCTATTCCGTATGTCTCGTTTCCAACAACAATTGCTATTGGTGATGAATATGGGACGGAGCCGTATTGAACACTTCGCGCATCCTGCTCGACAGCTACAATAGAGAGGGTTGGATCTCCTGATTTAAGTTTCTTAAGAAGTGTTGCTGTGTCGGGCACATATTCCCAGTTAACCCATTGCCACGTATTAATGGACGCTTTTTTAATTCTTGTATTAGGCGGCGTTTCTGTTTGACCGCATAAGTACACTTTTTCCGCCGCAACTGCGTCCGCGAGACGAAAAATAGACCCAATATTATAGGTATCTAACACATTATCCAGAATAATTGTGATAGGATTTTTTTTAATGGATTTAGCTACTTCTCCGTCAACAGGTTGTGTCCGAAGTTCCTGAGCATTCAATTTCATTTACTTATTATACAGCTTTTTCTTCCCCTTCTTCATTGCGTAATTTCGATACCAGACAATTGTAAAAACACCAATACACAATCCAAGAACCATTCCTGCCAATACATCTCCCGGATAATGATGACCGACATATATTCTCGAAAATCCAATCAAAATAGCTAATAGATAAAACCATTTGGTATATTTCGGTTCCTTGTAAGAAAGAACGAATGCGAGAGCAAACGCAAGTGTTGTGTGTGTTGACGGAAACGAATATCCATTGGGAAATCCGATAACAACAGCGTCATCAAGAATCGTTGACGGCCGAAGCCGTGCAATAAATGATTTAATGATACATTCTGAAAAAAACCAACTAAAAAATCCAGCTAACCCGAGCGGTAAAAAAAACCGTTTATCTTTCAGTTCTTCCTTCGCGATTAACCAAATACCAATAACAAACCAGATAAACCCAGAATCACCAAGACCGGAAACCAGACCAAAAAAACCATCCACGAACCACCCATGCGGTAAATGATTAATAGCGTAAAACACCGATGTATCGATACTTCCTATATTCATACATTTACAGTATCAAAAATTGTGCTTATCTGCCAGAGGGTCCTTTTGGCGTTGCGGATGCGGTTGCGGCAGGAATCATGGTCGGAGAAATAAAAATGATTTTAATCGATCCTTCCGGTGGAACCGGCGATACGACTTTTTTTCCGGAAAGAACAATGCCGATAACAACCAGAATCAAAACGATAAGACCGATAAGAACGGTAATGGCTGCTATGGTTTTTGTCCGATCTTCCATACCATTAGTATACTACTATTTAATATCTTCTTTTTTCCAGGAAGCGAAAGTACAGGTCGGATAATTACTGCATCCGTAAAATGTTTTGCCCCGATGTGTTTTTTTCACCACAATGTCGCCGCCGCATTTTGGACACTTCATATCAATGGTTTCGAGTTTTTGTCTCGTATATTTACACGTTGGAAAATTGCTGCAGGCAATAAATTTTCCATATCGTCCGGTACGAATAACAAGTGTGTTTCCGCAGTCAGGACACTTTTCATCAAGTTCTTCAATGGGTGCCTTCACTTTCTCCGCAGTTTCGAGCGTATTTTTCACGGCCTTTGCAAACGGTTCATAAAATGCCCGAATGACCGGTGCCCATTCTTTTTTTCCGTTGGCGATTTCATCTAAACTATCTTCCATGGCCGCGGTAAAGGGCAAACTCATGATGTTTGAAAAGTATGTGATAAGAAAGTCCGTCACTTGATCACCAAGTTCAGTCGGTACGAATTTTTTTTCGACTTTTGTCACGTACTGCCTATCAATAATCGTTGAAATAATCGGCGCATAAGTGCTTGGCCGGCCAATATCTTTTTCTTCAAGCGCCTTAATTAAACTCGCCTCTGTATACCGAGGAGGAGCTTGTGTCTCATGCGGTTCAGGAACTGCTTCTTGCAGCTTCAACACGGCGCCTACGGAAACCGCAGGAAGAACCGTTCCATTTGCCTCATGCCCCATGATTGCTAAAAATCCGTCAAAAATAATAACAGAGCCCTGTGCCTGAAAGATGTATCCATTACCACTCGCAATGACAATCGTTGTTGAATCAAATAGTGCTTCTTTCATCTGTGAGGCGACCGCTCGTTTCCAGATGAGTTCGTACAGCCTCACGTGATCATGATTAAACTCAGTGTTGTTTTTTAACACCTCATCCTGAATCCCGACATCCGTCGGCCGAATAGCTTCGTGTGCTTCTTGCGCAACCTTTGATTTTGTCTGATACATGCGCGGCTCTTCCGGCAAATATTTCATTCCATACACAGAATTGATAAACACTCTCACTTCTTTAACAAACTTTTCAGATAAATTCACGCTGTCTGTACGATGATACGTGATAATACCTTCCTCATATAACTTCTGTGCAAGCTGCATCGTTTTCTTTGCAGAAAAATACAATTTCCGTCCGGCATCCTGCTGCAAAGTACTGGTCGTATACGCAGGACCCGGGGATCGTTTTGATTCTTTTTTTTCAACGGCTGATACCGTATATGGCGCTTGTAAATCAGCGATGATGGCTTTTACATCCGTTTCTGTTGCTATCGTTGTTTTTGTTGTTGTATATGTTCCGTCAAATAACGGTAAAGAAATGGTTTGCTCATACTTCACGCCGTTTCGTGACACCAAATTTGCTTCGATTGGCTCACCATTGATGAATATGCCCTTAATCGTAAAATACGGTACTTTCTCAAATTTCGCAATTTCCCGCTCACGCTCCACGATAAGACGAACAGTAACTGACTGCACCCGTCCGGCTGATAACCAGCGCTTTGATAATTTCTGCCATAAAATAGGCGACAATTTGTATCCAACAAGCCGGTCCAAGACTCTTCTAGCCTGCTGTGCTGAAACCAGTTTCATATCAATTTTGCCGGGGTGTTCAAGCGCGTGAGAAATTGCGGACTCCGTTATTTCATGAAACGTAATACGTGTATAGGGAGGTACCTTCTCAGTATCTTTTTTATTTTTTCTTTTTGGTTTGGCCTCATCAAGGATCGAAGCCACATGCCAGGCAATTGCTTCTCCTTCACGATCAGGGTCTGTTGCAAGAATAACGCTGTCAGCTTTTTTCATCAAGGCAATGAGTGCGCTTACGTGTTTTTTTTTGTCCCTTGGAATCACGTACCTTGGTAAAAAATCATGGTCAATATCAACACCAAGTGCTGCTTTTGGCAAATCCCTGATATGCCCCATGGTTGCTTCAACTACATACTTCCCCTTCAAAAATCGGGACAGTGTTCGTGCTTTCGTTGGCGATTCAACAATAATAAGATTCATACGTGTTCTAGTATATCATGAGCACTTTCCACAAGTATTGCACCTGCTTTAAGCAGTATCGCAGGACCTTTGCTCATTTTGCTCATGATTGTTCCCGGGACTGCAAACACATCCCTTCCCTGCGTAGCCGCGTTTGACGCGGTTATCAATGTTCCGCTATCCTCTGCTCCTTCAACGACCAACACACCGCGAGATAGCCCGCTGATAATCCGATTTCGTGCAGGAAACAATCCTTTGTTTGGACGAAGACCAAGAGGCATTTCAGAAACAACCGCACCGAACCTTTCATCCGTAAGTTTTTGATAGATGTGGCGGTTGGCAAAAGGCGCACAAATATCAACACCGCATCCGAGTACTGCAATTGTTTTTCCTCCGCAGGCAATCGCTGTTTCATGGCTAACCGCATCAATGCCGTACGCCATACCAGACACAATGGTACACCCCGCAGCAACAAGATCAGCAACAATTTGTTTTGCGACAGTTATTCCGTAGTTTGTCGGATGCCTGGTTCCAACAACGGCAATAGTTTTGTCCATATTAATAAGTGTCGTTCCCTTCTTACCTTTGACATACAAAACAATCGGTGCATCGGAAATTTCTTTTAAAAGTGATGGGTAATGCGCATGATTTTTCGTTAACGCAAACACATGCAGTTGTTGAAGCTCATCCTTGTAGGATGTAAGTGAAAACGAGGTGCGAAATGAACAAAATTCATCAACCAAATGTATGGGGAGATGGGTTTCAATGAGTGATTTTCGCGTTGCGCGCCATGCAGATTTTGCGCTGCCGAAAAACGTGTGAAGCAAATCAAACCGGACCGGTCCAATACCGGGAAATACGCTAAAACCTATCCAATACAACTCTTCATCTGTCATACACATTTCTTATCGTACCACAAAAAATTAACGCCTCATTATCTCATCCGCCCACGTCATTCCAGATGTAAGCACATGGTCCATATTTCCTTCTTCATATTTCCATGATCCAAACCTGCCGCGCGAATACAGATTGTGTGTTTCAAGAGCGGGAATAACACGGGAAAGAACCGCATCACGATTTTTTGTAGGAATAGGATATGCAACCGGCGCTTCAACATAAAAGCGGTCAATAATAGAAGCGGTACGCGGAATAAACCCAGAATCGACAGCCGAATGAATAACCTGACAGATTACCATATCTTTTTTTAATTGTTTCTTTCCGTCATAAGACACCTCAAACAAAAGCGACCAGGCATCAAGAGGTGCATGACGTGTTCCATAATTCGAATACACACTCACCCGGAAAAATGGGATGTTTGGAGACGGAATATATATCCAGTGCATGTCCTTCAAGTGTTGAGGTGTTGTTCCCCGTATGCCCACTCCAACAACCGCAACACCACATGATACAAGACCTTGGGCCGATGGTATCACAACACCGGTTGTCATACGGACAAGCTGAGGAAGTGGAATCGTAGATAATAGATGGTCATACGGTACGGATAAACCATCTAAAAAAGTAACAATCCGTTTTTTTGCATCAATTGCAACCGCTTGTTTGTTATAGGAAATATGTGGTGATATCTTTTTTGCCATCGCAATAAACACAGATCCTATGCCGCCGACCGTTGGAACAGAAAAACGTGCGTTTCTCCCCCAGGAAGTGCCTTTATGTTTCTCATGCGCTGTTGCAATCTTTTCGCTGATCCATCGCCAATCCATTTTTTCCAGCGGGTATCGCCAGAGTTTTTCATTGTAGGGAAAGAAAAAATGTTTCGCCATCCCAGACCCAAACGTAGCAAGAAGCCATGCATAAAATGAATCAGGTGGCTTTTTCTCATTATTGTTTGCTAACCCAACCATACATTGCTTTCGTATCGCTTCTGGCAACTCAGACAGCGCATATTGGAATGGATAGGAAACAAGCGACTCTCCAATAAGAATTGATGCATGCCGCGTATAGGTGGTGTATTTACCCTTTGTCATAGAAGAAAATAACCGGTGCAACATATCGTTTGTTCCGTGAAATACATGCCCGCCGATATCCCATGTAAATCCCGCATCATCAATAAAAGAAGAAGAAAGACCGCCTGCGTGACCACTCGCCTCATATACATGAAAAAAAGGATGCTTTAATTTCTTAAGTTGCCATGCGGCGCCGAGTCCGCATGGTCCAGCACCCAAGATGACAATTTTTTTTGCTTTTTCCATGTGTCTGTTATCAATCCCTATCGCATAAACCACGCTTCAAGAATTTTTTTTGCAACAGGCGCTGCAATGTCGCTTCCCTCGCCAGCTCCCTCAACAAGGATGGTGATCGCAATTTCCGGATCTCCGGAAATGGTTTGCTTGGTATCTTCTTTTGTTGTCTCGGGGATTGGTGCAAATACCGTAAACCACGCATGGGTTTTGTCTTGCGGATCTCCAAATTCTGCAGTCCCCGTTTTACACGCAACTGGTATAAAAACTTTGCCAGCTGAGGGTGAAGCTGTTATGGCAAAATCAAACAACGGCCACCCGGTGCCGCCAGGGCTGCATGCTTCCCGCATACCTTCGGTTATGAGCGCTATGGTTTCTTTGTGAACATCAAGGTCTTTACATGTTGATCCTTGAAATTTGCTTGTTGTTACCTTTTTAATGGTCGGCCGGCATAAAACACCGCCATTTGCAATGACATTTGTCCATGTGTTTACCTGGAGCGGTGTAACCATTAAATATCCTTGTCCGATAGCAATATGGTACGTATCCCCCAAATACCATTCATTATTCCTCGCTTCCAAATCTTCAGGCGATACAAACCGTTTTTGTTTCCATGCAGGATCCGGCATAAGACCGCTTGCTTCACCAGACAGTTCAATACCAAGGGGTTTTCCAAGACCGACGCGATGCGCCCAGGAAGCAATTTTGGTAATACCAATCCATTCCCCAGCTTTGTAGAAAAAAATATCATTACTCCGCTGCATAGCTTTCACAACATTCACGACGCCATCGGTTTTTCCGTACTGTTTGAAAAACCAGTTTGGAAACGTAAACGATCCGATCGTGATGACCCCAACATCCTCAACCGTCGTATCTTTTGTAAGCACCCCCTCTTCAAGTCCGGCAAGTGCCGTCACAATCTTAAACACTGATCCCGGCGGATACACACCCCCTATACTCCGGTTAAACATTGGCTTGTCCGGATTATTCATGAGTGCGTTGTATTCTTCCTGAGACATGCCGGAAATGAATCGTGACGGAACATACGAAGGGCTGGAATATAATGCAAGGATCTCTCCTGTTGTAGGCTTGCTCACAATAACAGCGCCTTTACCATATTCCGGAAACGATTCCCGAGCGCGTTCTGAAAGCCCGACATCCAAAGACAAAGTAATATTTTCTCCCGGAATTGCCGGATCAGATCCTAATACCCGAAGTATTTTTCCTGCTGCATCTACTTCAACGAGTTCTTTTCCATTTTTCCCCCGGAGCCGTTCTTCAAAAACCTCTTCCGCGCCAACTCTGCCGATGCGGTCACCAGGTCCATACCCGCGAAGCTCGTAATATTCATCTTTCAGTTCTTCTTGAGACAATTCATTAATATACCCAACAACGTGTGCGGTCGCCTGTTCGTAAAGATATACCCGCTGATAATCAACTTCTAAGAATGAACCCATCGGTAATCCTTCCTGAAGCAATCGGTCACCGTCTTCCTGACTGATCCGAGTTGTACACTCCCGATGTATATCACTCCCTTCACATGGCCGTATCAACCGATACTGAGGCGTATTGGCAACCAATGGTTTACCCGTCCTGTCAAACAACAAACCACGGGGGGCATGACGAATAAGCATTCTCGTTCTGTTTCCGTCAGCAAGCGAGCGATATTCATGTCCTTTCACAACCGTTAGATGAAACAAACGGAAAAAAAGAATAAATAGGCAAAAAAACAATATGCAGGTAAACAGTAAAAACCGTCCAGACCCACTCCACCAAGATTCCGATTTCCCACGAAATAACCGTTTTGCATTTGTTGGTCCTCCGGTTACATTGTCTGAAAAAGCACTGCCGAGTTTCATATATATAAACGCTTGTTACAACAATTGCCAATATATGCCCGCGCCTACAATACATGCGCCATAGAATGTTCCCGTAATCACCTGAAAAACAGTGTGTCGTTTCAGTAGTACACGTGACCATGCAAGAATCGGCAATACAAACACAAGCGCCCACGTGTATCCGCCGAACCAATACATCATCGACCCCACGAACAGTGTTGCGACGGTCAGGTGTCCTGAAATTTTAAACCAAAGGGTAACAAGAAAAAAACCGATATAAGTACTGCCAAACAACAAGAAAAACCGCGTTACGGTGGCATGCCCAAGAAAAGAAATCAAAATTACACCGATAATGAGAAAGACAAGAAATACAGACAATGCCTTCACCCGCTCCTGTCTGTTGCTAATATCCCAGCTTGAAATTTTTTTCTTTTTCATTGCATAAAGGAGAAGTCCGATGGTCGGAAAAACAATGCCAAGCAGTACCACCGAACAGTACAGAATAATTTCTTCTGTAGTAAGCGCTGCACGCGAAAGCGTAACAGCAAACAGAACGAGAAATAGTATCACTGGTTCAAAAATCCTGGAAATAATCGTGGCATATATCATAGCCAAACCATTCTCATCCTTTCCGTTGGGCAACTTTTACCCGCCGCAAGAGCGCTGTGTCATCAAGTAAAATTCCGCATCCGCGGACCACTGCTGTCTGCGGATCCTCGGTAATCCATACAGGCATTTTTGTTTCTGTAGCAATAAGTTTGTCAATTCCCCTAATAAGTGATCCGCCGCCGGCAAGAACAATCCCGTGTTCCAAAATATCTCCAACAAGCTCAGGCGGTGTTTCTTCCATGGTTTCTGCAATACTTTCGATAATTTGGGAAATTACGGACGAAAGTGCTTCACGAATCTCTGATTCACTGATGCGGATGGACCGCGGCAGTCCGGTTTCAATATCCCGTCCCCGTACCACAGCCTGCCGGTCACTTTTTCCGACCGGATAAGCACTGCCAACCGCAATCTTCACAGCTTCTGCCGTTTGATCGCCAATGAGCATGCCGTATTTTACCCTGACAAATGTTTGAATTGCTTCATCCATCTCATCTCCTGCTGTACGGATACTGCGGTTTACCACAATACCGCCAAGTGACAAAACGGCAATCTCTGTAGTGCCACCGCCGATGTCGCAGATAAAATTACCGCGTGATTCCTGAATCGGCAACTTTGAACCAATTGCTGCCGCCATTGGCTCTTCAATTAAGTATGCTTCTCTGGCTCCTGCCATGATGGCAGCTTCCTGCACTGCACGACGCTCCACCTCGGTGACCCCTGAAGGAATACCAATAACGACTTTTGGCCGGGGAATATTCGGAAGTAATTTATTTTTTGGCTGTTCATGCACAATGCCAATATAGTGTTTGAGCATTGCGGCGGTTGCATCAAAATCAGAAATAACACCATCTTTTAATGGTCTGATTGCTTCGATGGTTCCCGGGGTTTTCCCAAGCATCAATTTTGCTTCACGGCCAATAGCAACAATTTGTTTTGACCGTTTATGTCTGGCAACAACGGACGGTTCACGGATGAGTATGCCTTTTCCTTTTACATACACGAGGGTATTTGCAGTACCAAGATCAATGCCTAAGTCATGGGAAAGTAGTCCGAAAAAAAAGTCTAACATTATATCAGTTATTCTAACACAAATTATGTGATACGCTTAATACCATGGAACCGAGTGATATAGAGCAACTTCGTGATTTACCAAAACCCCCGAAGCAACTTTTTTTTATCGGCCATCCGACGAAACAACTCTTCTCCCATTGTGTTGCGATTGTCGGCGCCCGCAACATGACAGAATATGGGAAACGTATCATTGAATCACTTGTTCCAAAACTTGTTTTTGAGAAAAAAACGATTGTATCCGGATTTATGCGCGGCGTCGATCAATACGTCCATAAAATCTGCATCGAACATGGCGGAAAAACAATTGCAGTTCTTGGCTGGGGCATCGACACTGTGCTTTCGGGAGATGATAAAAAACTCGCAGAGGGAATTGTTTCCCATGGCGGAATATTGTTATCAGAATGGCAAACACAACGACCGACGCTGTGGACATTTCCAGTACGAAACAGGATTGTCGCCGCACTGGGAGATGAAGTCTACGTCATTGAAGCAGGATTAAAAAGCGGATCACTGATTACCGCAAATTGGGCAATAAAACTGAAACGAACCCTGTTTGCCGTACCGGGACCAATTACTAGCCGGGTTTCTGAAGGAACCAACTTATTGATTGCAAAAGGCCTTGCAACTATGTGGCTCGGAGTGCGACAACAATCAGTCTATGAACCTTCCGATGATCCAATCATCCGTATGCTTGAACAAGAACCACTCACGATTGACCAACTTGCACGGAATGTAAACACACCCATTGCAGAACTTGGAGCTTCACTTTCTCTGTTGCTTTTATCCGGATCTATTATCGAACGCGACGGTGTATACTATACCCAAAGCAAATAAAAGTATGCTGACAAAAATCCGATCTGCTGCCAATATCGGACTGACGACCATACCCATTGATGTTGAGGTTGATGTGGCAACCGCCGGATTCCCGGGATTTACCATTGTCGGGCTTGCCAGCAAAGCAGTTGAGGAGGCACGTGAACGGGTTAAAACTGCAATTATTAATTCAGGTTTTGATTTTCCGCCCAAGAAAATTACCGTCAATTTAGCTCCCGCAGATATTCCAAAAGACGGTGCAGCATACGATTTACCGATTGCGGTAGGTATTCTTATTGCAAGTGAACAGCTGCCAAAAGAAACGGTATTTAATCTAAAAAAACAATTTTTTTATGGTGAATTATCACTGGACGGGACACTGCGACCAACCCGCGGTGTGCTGTTATTAGCATTATTTGCCAATAAAATTGCAGCATCAGAACTCTTTGTCCCTGAAGCATCCGCAAATGAGGCATCAGTCGTGAATATTTCTGTCTACCCCGCACCGACATTACATCGGTTAATCCAGCATTTCATGAAAACAAAACTTCTGACAGCGATTGATTATGTATCGACGAAAGAAACGCTTGATCTTGAACCGCCGGAATTTGATATTGCAGAAGTTGCAGGACAAGAACAGGCAAAACGCGCCCTCATTATTGCCGCTGCCGGTGGACACAACATGCTCATGTTCGGCCCGCCAGGAACCGGAAAAACCATGCTTGCACGCGCTCTCCCCGGCATTTTACCTCCGCTCAATGAGCAGGAAGCACTGGAAGTAACGCGCATCTATTCCATTTCAGGATTATTACCTCCTGGTGCGTCATTGATTACCAAACGGCCTTTCCGCGCACCGCATCATGGCGTATCAACGGTAGGCATCATTGGCGGCGGCAGTAACCCAATGCCTGGTGAAGTCAGTCTTGCACATTTAGGCGTATTATTCTTAGACGAAATGCCGGAATTTCCACGGAGTGCCTTAGAAAGTTTACGCCAGCCGATGGAAGACGGAACAGTTGAAATTGTCCGTGTTGCGGGACATGTCAGGTATCCAGCAAGCTTTACGCTTCTTTCTGCAATTAATCCATGTCCATGCGGGTATCTTGGACATCCAAAACGGCAATGCACCTGCAGTGAACGACAAATAGCAAATTATCGCCATCGAATTTCAGGGCCTGTCCTTGATCGTATTGATTTACATGTTTCCGTATCGGTGATTGCCGTCGATAAACTTTCGTTATCGCTGAAAAACAATCCCAACGCCATTACGTCAAAACAAGCAAAGGAGATGGTTATTACTGCGCGCTCTATTCAAACAAAACGCTTTTCCGGAACAAACATCTACACCAATTCTCAAATGAGAAACAAAGATGTGAAACAATTTTGTCCGCTGTCGCCTGAAGCGGAGAATATTTTGAAACTTGCTTCTGAAACGTATAATTTTTCCGCACGAAGTTATATCAGAATCATTAAAGTGGCCCGAACGATTGCAGATCTTGACCGCAAAAAGGATATTTCGCCTATGCATATCGCTGAAGCCCTCCAATACAAACAACTGGTATGAAAAAGTTAAATAGCGTTACGGGAAAATACGGTGAAGCCGTTGCTGCAGAACTGTTAACAACCAAGGGATACACAATAATAGAACGAAACTGGCGGAATAAGTTTGGAGAGATTGATATCATCGCAAAAAAGAATGGTGTTTTGGTGTTTGTGGAAGTAAAAACAAAAGTGGGAGAATTGTTTGGCACCCCGGAAGAAATGGTCGGATCGAAAAAATTAAACAAAGTCCGTCACATGGCAACAATCTATATGAACGGTGTTGAAGTTCCCTGCAGAATTGATGTCGTTGCGATTATTCTTGGAGATGACAATGCTGTTTTGCGTGTGAACCATTACGAAAATGTATACTAGTCCCGGCATCAGTAAAACCGTTATACTATTGCGTAGTATGCCAAAAGAAAAAGAAAAATCACCAAGTAAACAACAACCCCATGTCGTATACGAGCCTTTCTATGATGGCGCTCATATCCAATCACGCACCCCATATCCAGATGATCTAACCATGCAGAACCCGGACGAGCTTTTTCTTACCGAACTTTTACAAACATCAGAACAAGAAGCAGATGCCATAGAACAACACGTTATTGGAAAAATACACGGGAATATCCGTAAGATAAGAGGTGCTATCATCAACAACACCACATTCCGAAAACCAGTAGAAACACAATTTACAATCCTTGAATCGGCAGGACGCCTTGGCCTTGCCCGTTTTAACAAAGACAAACACGGTCCATGGACGGATCTTCAAGATATGGAACTGACCCCTGTTGAATTTATTCGTTGGTATAGAGATCAAGAAGAGCCAACACCAGGACTACTGAAAGAATTTATGAATCTCAGAAAACAACAATCCGCCTCAAAAATGCACTGGGAATCAAAACATCATCCAAAACCAAAACGACAAACGAAGTAACTCCTATTTCTTGTGTTTTAAATAATCCCAGGTCGCACTAATCCGTATTTCCTGAGTTTTGTCTGGATCTTTCCAATCAGGAGTGCCTATAATGCCGCGGGCCTTAAACGCCAGCTCTTGAAACTCTTTTAATGCGCCCGTATCTTTGTATGAACTACGTGCAATGGATTCATTCATATGCCTTCGAACGTGTTCGAGCACATCCATCGCATCTTGTTTTCCATATATCTTTTCCATTTCGCAAGCCAAATATTCTTCTTTTCCTTCTTCTCTCTCCCCAAGCATCCGCTTCAACTCGTTAACAAATGTCATACTTGTCTCCCATTTCGGACGCCTGGTAAAATCAATGGTTTTGAAAAATGGAACAGGGTTATCTTTTTGAATTGGTAACGGACTACCAGGTTGCTGCTCAGACATATAATCGTATTATACTGCATTATCACCCCTCTCTCATGCAGAAAAACTGTAAAAAAACTTGAGAAGCTCAAGGGTACCCGAACAAGTCAATCCACTCCTATTTATATATGCTATACTACTTGTATATGCTTACCAATCACCCACCGGCATTCCTCCAACCATATCTTTGGTCAACAAATGTTCAACAAATTAACATTCAAAAAGACAAATGGTATATCATTCATCAACTTCTCTACTATGGAAACATAAAAGAACTCCAATGGCTATTCTCCACTTATTCACAAAAAGAAATTGTTGATACCTTCATCAAACAACCGGCAAAAATGTATTCTAGTCAAGCATATCTGTTTGTAAAAAATTATCTCTTGTCACTTTCTCGTATTCACCTGAATAAAGATGATTATGTCACATCTATTTCTGGACCAGTTCGACAACGCGCGTCAGACCATATTTCCTAAGCTAGCTGCGTTTTCTCCATCATTTACGCTTGCTGGCGGTACGGCAATGATGCTTCAGATTGGTCATCGACAATCGTATGATTTTGATTGTTTTTGCTTTGAACCGCTTACAAATAAGGTTCGTAAAAAGGCAACAACACTATTTGGTAAAGATACAAAAATAAAATTCGATACCCCCGATATTTTTTCTGTCATCACACCAGAATTAGTAGAAGTCACATTGGTTTCTTATCCTTATCATCCTCTCCGACCAACAATCTCAACACCATCTATTGCTCTTCTTCACATGGATGATCTGGTTGCCAATAAAGCTCATACGCTCGGTCGCCGTAATGCGTGGCGGGATTATGTGGATTTATTTTTCGTTCTCAAATGGAATCTCTATTCTCTAACATCAATAATCTCATTGACTGAAAAAAAATACGGCAATGAATTTAACGCACGACTGTTTTTAGGACAACTGACGTACTTTCAAGATATCAATGTTATGAAAACAACCTTTCTGAAAGAATCATATACCCCTGAAGAAATACAAACTTTTTTAGGCACCGCAGTACGAAACTATTTGCAAAACATACTCCCAATATCATAAACTTATATCCACATGCAACGCATTTCATATATTTCCGACCGCATTATCCATATCGGCTTTATTCTTCTTGCCCTTCTCGTTCCCCTTCTTCTTACACCGGTAAACTACGAGTTGTTTGAGTATAACAAGATGATAGCGGTTTACGGTATAACTGCAATAATTACCCTTGCATGGGTGGGTAAAATGATTGTGCAGAAACGGATATTCGTCGCACGGACACCGTTTGATATTCCTATAGGATTATTTGTTATTTCCCAATTCGTGAGCGCTCTCTTTTCCATGGATCCACATGTTTCCTGGTTTGGCTACTATTCACGATTTAATGGAGGAATGATCTCTGTTTTCTGCTACACTCTTCTTTTTTATGCCTTTGTCACAAACATAACAAAGGAATACATCCCAAAACTGACAAGATTTCTCTTCATCACAGGATCGCTGGTCGCATTCTACGGTGTGTTACAACATTTTGGTATCGATAAACATATCTGGGTACAGGACGTTCAAAGCAGGGTATTTTCAACGCTTGGACAGCCCAACTGGCTTGCTGCCTATCTTGTCAGCCTTATTCCAATAACGCTTGCCATTGCCTACGTAAAGAAAACAACCTGGGTCTTTTCAATAATTCCCGCAGGCCTGAGCCTTCTCTTTTTCCTCACCCTCCTCTATACCCGCTCACGGTCCGGACTCATTGCGTTTGCTATTGTTGACATCCTCTTTTGGCTTGTTTTAACCATTCAAACAAAACAAAAACGTACACTCAGAGCACCATTTTTTCTTGCTCACATTGCGTTTGCTGTTTGCATTTTCTTTACCGGAACCCACATTGAATCGCTTGATCGATGGATTACATTTGATGGATGGAAACAACAACTCACACAGGCAAAACAGGAAGCAACACAAAGTGCCGCGTCAAATGCGACTTCGCCCGCAGGGCCGGTTTTGGAAACAGGCGGGACGGAATCAGGAGTCATTCGAGCATACGTCTGGCAGGCTGCAATAAATGCATGGAAAAGTACGCCAAAAACCGTTTTTCTTGGCACAGGAACAGAAACATTTGCGTTTGCCTTTTATAGACATAAACCGGTCGGTCATAACCTGACAAGCGAATGGGATTTCTTGTACAACAAAGCACATAATGAATATCTCAACTTTCTCGCAACAACCGGCATCCTTGGACTTGCCACATATCTTGTTTTCTTGGGCAGTATTGCCGTATGGTTTATCAAAGCAATAATAAAAACAAAAGAAAGAAACGTCATCATCCTCGGTATTGCACTCGGATGGTTTTCAATACTCATCACGAACTTTTTCGGGTTTTCTGTCGTCGTGACACAGCTTCTCTTGTTCCTGTTGCCGGCGGCAGCGTTTATCTATCAAACAAATAATCTGAAATTATGCAGTAAAAATTTTAAACTGCAAGAAAAAATTCAGCGTATTTATTTGATTCTTATACTTATTCTGTTAACTATCACCTGTTCACTATTAACTCTCTCTTGGATTGCAGATAAAGCATTTGCAACCGGCTACCGCCTCGCCAGGGCAAGTCAATATGCCAAAGCGTATACCCCACTTACACAGGCTGTTTCCTTAAACCCGACAGAACCGTTTTACAAAGATGAGTACGCAAATACCCTTGCGTCCTTAGCTGTTGCAGCACTGGATAATCAGGATGCAACGCTTGCGGCAACGCTCGGAAACTATGCTGTCAATGAAAACAATGCTGCTATTGCCATCTCTCCAAACAATGTGAATTTCTGGAAATCCAAAACAAAAATTTACTACGCGCTTTCTGCGCTTGATGAAGCATTGCTTCCTCAAGCGATATTCGCACTCCAACACGCACAAACACTATCACCGTTTGATCCAAAAATTACCTATAACCTTGCTATTTTAGAAGGGAAATCCGACAATGCTGACAAGGCTATCTCCCACCTCAAACAAGCAATAACAGTAAAACCAAATTATAGAGACGCATATTATGCACTGTTCATTTTTTACCAGGAAACCAAACAAATGGACAAAGCGCGCACGCTCAT
Source organism: Candidatus Gottesmanbacteria bacterium (assembly GCA_043798445.1). GTDB lineage: Bacteria > Patescibacteriota > Microgenomatia > UBA10105 > UBA927 > CAIJMI01. The sequence goes on from JAZDOQ010000022.1 coordinate 27,940, forward strand.
CCAACTCTACTTAACGACTGTGAACAGCCAAGACGAAGAGTTTAAAAAATTGATAGAATAACCAACATACATCTATGCGTCCTATTGTTCATATCCCCAACACTGTCCTTTCAAAATCCGCTAAACGAGTAACGGTGTTTGACAAGAAATTGCACACCATTATTGCCGACATGAAAGAAACGCTGCTTGCGGCAAAAAATCCAAAAGGTGTCGGGCTTGCGGCACCGCAAATTGGCGTTCCCCTGCAACTCTTCCTTACCAAACCGTCGGCAAAGGAGGAAATCCGTGTGTTTATTAATCCAGACATTATTCATACCGATTCACCTATATCCACAGAAAAAAAATCAGAACATCTGGAGGGATGTCTCTCAATTCCAAATATCTGGGGAGATGTCAACCGTGCACCAACCGTAACCATTGTCTATCAGGATGAAAAAGGACAACAACACAAAGAAACAGTCACCGGATTTCTTGCAACGATTATTCAGCATGAGACAGATCACATCAATGGTATCCTGTTTACCCGGCGTGTCCTTGAACAAAAAAATAAACTCTACCAAACGGGAAAAGACGAAAACGGCAAAGAAATACTTGAGGAGATTACCATATAACCTATGAACATCATCTTCTTTGGATCAACCGCTGATTCCGTCATTGTTGCGACGATATTTCACGCAAAATATCCAATCACCGCATGTATCACACAACCTGCTTCCCCAGTTGGGAGATCAAAAACCATAACTAAAACACCGCTTGAACTCTGGGCTACAGAACGAAAACTCCCTTGTTTAACATTCACCAAAGAAGAAGAACGTGGATGGAAATACAAAAACGAAGATGATGTCGTAAATTCACTCGCAACATTTAAACCCGATTTATTTATTACTGCCTGTTATGGACAAAAACTTCCTTCTGGCGTACTTGCGCTTCCAGCCCACGGAGCGCTCAATATCCACCCATCACTTCTTCCCAGATGGCGCGGTGCAGATCCGGTGCCCTGGACCATTATCGCGGGTGATGCACAAACCGGCGTCACCATTTTAACAATCACAGATACGTTTGACAGCGGTGACATTGTTACACAGAAAAAAATTTCAATCACGGAAAAAGACCGTCCAGATGACCTTCGCACCCGATTGTTTACACTCGGCGCAGAGCTGCTGGTAAACATACTTCCTGAGTACGTAAATGGAAGTATAAAACCCGTCCCGCAAAAAAAAGAGGATGGCGTCGTTGCACGGAAACTCACACGGGATGACGGATATATTGAGTGGAACATCATAGTAGAAGCACTCCTTGGAAAAGACGTAGAACGAGAAAAACGCGCAGGACTAGCAGCAACAATACGGGAACCGCTTCCTCAAACGATCGTTCGTCTCGAACGCGCACTCTCTCCATGGCCGGGGATCTGGACAACCATAGCTCGTGACGGAAAAGATATTCGGGTAAAATTGTTTGATATTTCAATACAAGATGGAATTCTTCATATTGGAAAAGCACAAATAGAAGGAAAAACACCAGTTGATTGGACAACCTTCAAACACGCCTATCTTTGAAAGAAAAAACAAAGAAATGGTTACTGCTTCGCTTCGCAGAAGAATGCAAGACATCCATTCGTATCCCTCTTAAATGTCCATCCTCCTGCACAATCCTCTGCACGCGGAGCGGAGAGTTCCGGACAGGTAAGCCCAGCTTTCGAACGAAGATCAAAACTTACTTTGTTCATCTGTGTTAACACAACAACAAGGAGAATAAATGCAAGGGTAAGAAATAAAATAAAATTCCACGCCGAAAGATCAAACAGCTTTTTTGGGGCTGAGGTTGATACGTGTCGACGGATTTTTTTGGTCATAGAATACTCCTTACTCTCAGAGTACGAAGTTTTTGAAAGTCTGTCAATAAGAAGTTTTCCGAAGCTGTTATCTATACTGCAGCTGCTAATCGTTTTTTCTCATCAAATCGTGAACGTTTAATACATTTTGTACATGCACGGACTCTCGTCATGATGCCTTTTATTGGAATTGTAACTGCATGTAAGTTCGGTGCAAATGACCGAAGTGTTGTTTGTGCACGTTTTTTCCACTGTCCTCCAGCAACACCGGTATGATGTGTATGTTGTCGTCCAGCGTGTGTTTTTTTACTGCAAAGATCACAGATATATGCCATAGTTTTTGTTTGCTCCATTCACCAACAATGCGTTATACTATACCACATGCTGTTGTCTCACTTCAATAACCTGTATGAATTTGTTGCGATCATCATCGCATTCGTTTCCGCATTGACCATTCATGAATTTGCGCATGCATGGGTATCTGATCGGCTTGGCGACCCGACAGCAAGACTTCTTGGCAGACTTACCCTGAATCCAAAAGTACACCTTGACCCCATCGGCACTTTGATGATTCTTTTTGCACCGTTTGGCTGGGCAAAGCCCGTTCCTTTTGATCCGTTTAACTTGCGTAATCCACGGCGTGATACTGCACTCATCTCTCTTGCTGGACCCGCAACAAATCTCATTGGGGCAGGAGCTGCATCACTCATTCTTCGGCTTGTGCTCATGATTCCTCTTTCATCAACACTGTGGTTTCTTGCTCCTGTCGTGACGCTCGTTGCGACAACGCTCGCTATGTTTGTTATCTTAAACATCAATCTTGCTATTTTTAACCTTATTCCCATTCACCCGCTTGACGGATTTAAAATTGTTGAGGGGATACTTCCGGAACGAGCATCTCGGCAATGGGCAACGCTCCAAAGCCTGGGCATCATTATGCTTTTTGTTTTTGTGGTTCCGTTGTTTGGTTCCTCACCGGTATTGCGGTTCATCTCACCAATCATCAACACCATCATTACCGTTCTCCTTCCCTAATAAAAATGAAACAACAAATTGACGGGCGGGAACGCTCCTTGCTACAATAAAAGAAATGACCCAACCAACCACAAAAGAATCCAGGTCAGCAGAACAATTCCTCATGCCGGCAAATCCGAAAAAAATCCGCTGCGTTGATGAACGGGTTGCAGATACCGCAAAACACGACGGTATCGCAGTGCCTGGTGGCACTGAAGGCATCATCGATACCATTAAATTCTTGAAACAGGTTGATGAAGAAACAGCGTGGAAGTTTGCCGTGGATGCTGGCATCCCCATGGGAGGACACATTGATGAACATCATGGATCCAAAGGATGCGGATATCGGAAACTCGTTGAAACAGAACCGGAAACGGTGCTTGCGGTTGAATCAGTAGCTGCAGAAACAAGAAAAGCAACACTCGAAAACGCACATGGTGAAATCACGACACTTCTTGGCGACCACCAGCCAACAGAAGCAATCATCAACTACTGCGAAGGAACAACCATTGATACAAAAAAGGCAATCGGAGAAAACAGAGGAATTTTTGACCTCGACGCATGGGCACTTTCTGACATGGCAGAAAAACTTGGTATTGAGAAAACCGAATTTGTCTCACACATGACGGATGTATACAAAAAAACAGTTACCAAATTAACCGGTATTACAACATTTGCTGAAATTCGATAATATGCGCGCCTACTTTACTGCATCTATCGTTGGAAAAAAATATCATCTAGCCAACTACAAGCGGATCATTCAGTTTCTAACAGAACGCGGTGTTGATGTTGCCGGCGATCATATCTTAAACACAACAGAAGAACAGATCCATTTTGAAACCAGGGAAGAACGCGTGAAGATACAGAAAAAACTTGAGCAATGGGTCATGGAAGCAGACTTCATCGTGGTTGAAGCTTCATTCCCTTCCATCTCCGTCGGATATGAAATTGCTTTAGCAGTTCACCGCGGTAAGCCGGTCCTTGTCCTGTACAGCGAAGGCGATTCGCCATCGCTCATCATCCACAACGAAGAGGAAAAACTGGTCGTTGAAAAGTATACCACAACAACACTCCCCACTCTCATTGATGATTTCATCAACTACTATAGAGGAGAAAGTGATACGAGATTTACGTTCTTTATCACCTCAAAAATAGCTTCATTTCTTGAAAAACAGGCAAAAAAGAACAAAGTGCCAAAGTCCGTTTACCTTCGTAATCTCATCACGCAAGACATGAAAAACAATAAAACTTAAACCAGTCTCCACATACATATCCATGATGTAGTGACAGAAGGCCGATCCGGCAATATACTGCGCCCACCATGAACATGTTCTGCCCGTTCAAACACGTTTGGCAACAGAACCGTAAATTTTGGATGCACCTCGTTCCACAAGCCTGGAATCACCTCCCACTGGACGGAAAGCTTGCCTGGATCATGATTATCACCTACACATTGTGTGTTCTCACCCTCATTGAAATATTAGTGCTGAAATAATATAAACAATAATACTCATTCATCTTGTCAGGGTGACACCCTGACATAGAAGAATAGAACGTTCTATTTTCATCGTATATATCAAAATAGATCATATCTCTCGTCTCTTGCATAAATGTTTCATCCGTTGCATAGTAAAAACAATGCCCCAGAAACATAGCGTCAAATCATATATTCTTGATGGCATATATCATGTCTATAACCGCGGTGTTGAAAAACGCCTTATTTTTCTTGAAGATCAAGATTATCGCGTATTTCTCAACCTTTTAAAAGAATCGCTCATTCACCCACAACACCTTCAACAAAATTGTCAGGATGACACCCTGACAAACAAAAGAAGGAGAGATCGGCCGCCAAAAAATTTCTATGAGTCTATTCAACTTCTCGCCTATTGCCTCATGCCAAATCATTTTCATTTTATGATCAAACAATGCGATGCACACTCTTTAGATAAATTTATTAAAACAGTATGTACTAGATATTCCATGTATGTAAACAAAAAATATAAACGGGTTGGTACATTATTTCAAGGTACGTACAAAGCAGTTCTTGTTACTGAAGAGCCTTATTTTCTCCATCTATCCCGCTATATTCATAGAAATCCAATTGATCTATTTGCCCGTCTTGAAAGCGCATATTCTTCATATGCAGAATACCTCGAAAAACGGCATACTGAATGGATACAAACGGATAGTATCCTTGCTCTGTTTCAACCGAAAAAGCTTCCGTTTCTAAAAAAAACAATCACATATCAATCTTTTGTGGAATCAACAAATCCGCAAGGAAACTGGATGGACGGAATTATGCTGGATGACGATGAACTTGAAGACGCTGAAGGATTTGATATAGAACGATATAGACGTCAACTTTAAAGCGTCAATACACCCCCTGTCAGGGTGTCACCCTGACAATCTACCCTGACAATCTAAACTGGAAGAACAATAGAAAACCATCTGGTTTGTGGAACTATGCATAAAACTTCCATACGTTTGGGCAAATTCCTCTTGACGAACCCGCTGGTCATCTTCCATACTATATATGTTCTCTGCCCTTCTGTACTATGATACTGATATTTTTTAATAGTGCGCATACGGCAATGAAAATTGCCGGATATTCTATTCTTTTTTAAGACCCTCTATGGGTCTTTTTTTTGAAGAAATAAGACAGGAATTGCGTAAATAGTACTATAGGGTATATACTTATGGGTATGGCTGAACGTGCAGGTGGAAGATCAATACTATTTGGCTCCGGAGCACCGGAACCGCTTACTGGTCAATCGCGAGACATGTTTCGTATGCCAAACCCCCGTCGGTTCGAGCAAGGTGAAATGGATAGGTCACTTCGTGAACTTGCGGGACATACCGTTCCTCTCCGACTTGAATCATTTCAAGACAGAAAAAATCCGAAAGATGTATGGCGTGGTATTGCGCTTGGTGTTAAAAGTTTTAAAACTGGTCTGTCAGAACACAACGTTGCATATCTAACGGAAGACAAACAACTCGGTATTGCATTTCCTGAGCATGTTGAGATCGTCACCCTAAAAGGATTAGGAGACAAACGACAGACCCATATGGAGCTTGTTGGACAACGGATCACCAACACCATGGAACATACCATGCTCGTCGGACTGGCAAAACGGCATCTGGAACGAGGAAAACCACTGGATATGAAGTGGCTTCAAGACACCTTTCAGACGACCTCTGTTGAAGGACTGAAAGATATCATGGAACTTGATCAACAAGCCCTCAAAAAACATATTGGTGAAGCGTGGGTGGAGCTTGCATTTGGAAAAGTACTGCAACCCATGAAAGACACGGTAAATCCCATCCGAGAAAAAATCGTTGCAACAAGAAATGCAGTAACGGCAAAACTTGAGCAGATGGCCGAACGAAAAATGTCCACAAAGCAAAAAGCCGTATCCATCGCAGGGATCGTCATCATCGGTTCTCCACTTGTAGCAGGGTGTGTACCGACAACAATGTCACCGGAAACACCGACGATTCCATCAGTTACTGAAATGCCTTCAACACCAATTCCAACAGAAACAAAAGTACCTACTGATATTCCCATTTACTATCCAACGGAAACTGGACCTGAATCGAAACCAGAGGCGTCTGTCATCTATCCGCAAGCGCTTTCTGTTGAGCAGGTACAAAGTCTCATGAAGGATAAGCCAAAACCGATGTCCGGAGAATTATTGAATGATCCCGGAGTAAAAGAGATTGTCGCCCGGCACACAGAATGGGTACGGAGCGCAGGATTGAATGTTGATGTGGTTCCGGTTACCACGTCTGACGGACACTGGTTTATTGAACTGCAAAACAAGGATGGATCCATTGCTGGATGGCTTAAGATTGCAGACACATCATCTCAATCAGGGTGGCGGTATGGAGAACAGCCAACGTATGATTCTCAATTCAAACCAAGTAAGGACAAATTTACATTTGGCTTACCCGCACTTCACAACAAAAACAATCATTTTGAAATCCTGTATCAGGGGTTCCCGATTCTTGTAGAAATGAATGCAAAAGGTGAACCACAGTACTGGAACAACATTGCTGCCAAAGAAATGCAGAAGGTAGAAGGGGCAAAAATAATCGTAGCACAGGAATTTAAAGCAGGTATAACACCGGAAATGAAATATGAAGATTGCAACCAACTCCATGAAGACACCCTCACAGCAGAACTCACAGAACTTGTTACAAAAGAACATGCATGGCTTGACGCACAAGGCGTGACAGCGAGTATGATAGCAGCGCATGGAATGAGTGAAATCAGTCGACTACCCCTAAGCCCATATGAATCTGCACGCTTTCCCACAGCTTCACAATATTTGACTTCATGTTCTGTCCTTCATATGAACAATGGGACTGACATGTTTCTTCTTGGTATTGCAGTAAGAAACAATCTAAGTGATAACATTGCAATTCTCCATTTTGGAATTGATGATACAGGACTATCCTACATAGCAAAAGGCGACCCCTCATTTGCTTCAGGATACAACAATTACTATAATTCTAAATCGTTTTTTGATATCATAAAAAACTACACAAAACTAGAGGAATTTTATCGTATTGCACCTCAAATATTTATACCATTCCAATCATATCGACCAGAATGGTCTGAACCTTGGCAAAATACTGTTAAATACATGGAGGCATATTATAAAGGTGGATCCATCGTTGATTATTACAACGCAATCGGATGGAACACAGACGAAAAGGCCATTATCAACATAATAGAAACAATGGTCATTCCAACAAGATATATTCCACCAGGTACACCAAATAAATAATTACCTAATTCAAAAAATTATTACTTCGTCACCTTTACGTAATCTTCTCATATAGTACATTGTTCCCCATTCTTTTTTTGGTATATACTATTTATATATGACACAAAAAAAGATATTCTTCATTATTGTTAGTGTTTGTATCCTTGCAGCTCTTGTCTTTTTCTTCTTAACCAAGACTCCCATATCCCCCACGAAAACCACATCCTCTTCCTCAACACAGGAAAGGGTTCAGCAAGTGAAAACAACTGCATGGAATCCCAAACAAGGAGTGTTGACCGTAACCACGAATGATAAAAAAACATTTCAAATTAGCATAACCGTGCCACAAACGAAAGTTATTATCCCTGTCACTAAGCCCGGTGAACCACGGTCGGAAGCACCTCTGATCACCCGAGCAGGAAATCAACGCTGGGAGCTTGCGTTTTGTCCTGGAGATACTGTACAAATTGTTGATGATACTATCAATCTAAATACACTTGATACCGCATCAATTATCACCGTAAAAGAACTACGAAATACGGGCAATCGGGCATGTGCATGGTAATAATCAATCAGCTAGTGAAAAATATATAAGTATGATATGGTAAAAATATCCGTATGAAACGCATACTTAGACACCTGATTCTTCCCCTGTTGCTCCTTCTTTTTTTCTTGTTTGCTCCCTCAACACGACAACAGGTACATGCGGCCTGTTCCTGTTCATTTTATGTCTGTTCCGGAACGTGCTATGTCGGTAACATTGAAGGCACTTGTAAAACGGATGGAACGCAAACAGGATGGGAGTGTATATATTGTACTGTATACAATGATACAATGTGTACTTGTGGATGTGTTGAAACGAAGAGTGGTGGATATTGCAGAACATGCCCTACCAACACCCCAACCAAGACTCCTACTCCGACAATTAATATTACTAATTTATGCGAAAAACCACTTGGAACCAAACGATGTTGCACGTCAGGGACAAGTACTGGAACACAAACATGTGTAGACCAAGGTGACAATGAATACGATTGGGGGACATGCTTTTTATGCGGATTAACATCAACTACATGCTGTAAAGATGCTACCTGCTACACCAAATGTGCATGTGCAAGTACGACGACCATTGGAAATGTTTGCACCGATTCTTGTGGAAATTCGTGTGCAGGAACAAAATGCGAAGCTGACGGATCATCCTGCAATACCGACACCTGTTGTGGAGATTGTGTAAATCAAAAATGTTGTACATATAAAAGCTGTGCCTGTGCAGCAACAACATATAAGGGATCAACTTGTAATGATTGTGGCTCGAGCTGTTCAGGAACGCTCTGTCGCCCATCAGGAACAGCATATGGTGGCAGCACTGCCTATTGCTGTTCCGGCTGTTCCACAAACGGAATATGCACCGATGCGTGGTGTAACACATCAGTATGTCCTGCGGGTTGTTACACTAATACCTGTAGTGGTAGTGGACCCGGTGTATGCAAACCATATTGCGATGCAGCTCACGGCTCAACAACAGCACCGAGCCAGCAATGTCCATATGGATGTATTCCATCCATAACTGGTGGGTCATGTATCCCGCCTCCCACACCACCTCCTGGTAAATGTGTAGACAAAACATACACCTGCAACCCAAGTGCCACGAACTTTACATGCACCCCAGCATGTGATGCAGACCAAAATTGTGTAAGTACAAGCGCTGCATGCACTCCTCCAATAATTCCAACGCTCCCAAAAACATGTAGTCAATATGGTCCCGTATATCAGTGCAATGATTATGTAACCTCATATAAGTGTATGCAGGAAGGGAGCACATGGCTATGGTCTTTTTATTCAAATTGCACATACAAATGTGCAAGGAGCACAAATACCCCTCTTGTAAAATGTGCGTTAAGTTCATATTACGGAACCCCGGTCGGCCAATGCTGTGCAAATAACGATATTCCATATTGTAGAACAGACTGTACTCCTTGTGCTAATCCTGTTAACACCTATGAAGTTAAATGTTGGCAAAATCTGGACACATATTTATTTTGGAAGGGTGATAGTAACAATCCTGACTACGCACCAATCTCTTCTGTTTGTGTCCAAGAAACCCAATGTGCTGCATGTACCAATCCTCCCTGTGAATTTTGCACTGACATCACGGAAACCTGTGGCGGAGATGCGTTCTGTACTACACCTGAGGTCTCACATATTGATAACTGCAATCATGTCTTTTGCGGACCAACCTGCGTTCCTACTAGTCCAACTGACCCTACCCCCACACCCTGTGTTCCTTCTTGCTCCTGTGCCACCGAGTGTATAGGAAGTGGCAATTATTGTACCGGTGATTGCGGCGCAACTTGTCCAGGAACCAAGGCTTGTTCGGGTACGCTCTCTGCAAAAGCAGTCCTGGCAGGTGCTGATACAAGCTGCAACACCCTTGGCGCATCTGCCAACGCACTTATTAACACGTCATTTTCCTTTTCCCCTGCTGTTTCTCCTGCATCAAAAATTCAAACAGGCAGCACTCCTGTTTCCTGGACCGGCGTCACCACAACGGGAACGACCAATTATGCCGTCAATGCTATTCCTCCCGGACAGTATATACAGGCAAACGTCTGTGTCTCAACAAACGGAGGAACAACATGGACACAGGCAAGCGCGGGAACCCTCGCAGATGGAGGATCGCTTTTGTTTGTCGTTGGATACAAAGAACAAACCGGATGGGTGCAAACACAAAGCGGTGATGTGTATGCTGCAGCAAGACTTGTTTCTTCCATTCCCGACACGGCAACAAATCCATATTTTGTTTTTGATGATCCTGTCAATATCGGTTCTGCCGGCATCGTCACCTACGGAACAACGTATGATTTCTCACTCTCAACAGCCAATCGTGGAAATACAAAAATTTCAACGAAGGGTTGGCTCACGAAACAAACATACGCTCCCGTTCACTGGTATGACCAATTTGCAAGCCGTATGGATATTCCGGGAACTGCAACAGCAATCACGCCCGACCCATTGGGCATATCAAAACCAACATGCACCAAAAACCCCTGTATATTCTACGCAGATGGAGATCTTGTAACTGAAACAACCAGATGGGATTACGGCAGCATACGACAGGTAATCATCTTCGTCAACGGCAATCTTACCATTAAAAACCCAATCATCGTTGCAAACGGCGGATTTTTTGCATTCATCGTCAATGGAAACATCACCATTGATCCTGCTGTGGGAAGAGCGTGGAACAACGCCACGAAAAGTCTTGACGGCATCTATATTGCAACAACCGCTAACCACACAGGCACCTTCAAAGCCGGCGCAAGCACCAATCTGGGGACAGAACGCCTAAACATCCGCGGTATGGTGATTGCAGATAAATTCCTATTGGAGCGCGATCTTGGCATCAACAACAATACATCACCGGCGGAAAATTTTATCTTCAACCCGCAACTTCTATTTACCATGCCTGATGAAATGAAAGAAATCCCCTATGTCTGGCAGGAAGTTGCACCATGAAGGACTAAACCGATATCTCCCTCCCCGCTATTTCAACCGCTTCAGCAGACTCTGATGATAATACGGCGTATCGACAAGCATCCGAAAAAGTTCAAAGAATCCCCGGTCAATGAGATGATAATAGACTTCCCTTCCCATTTCCCGCTTCCCCACCCATCCGCTTTTTTCTAATATTTTTATATGATGAGATGCGAGGTTCTGTGCTTCATCAATGTCCGCCACTATCTCATGCAAGGGCAATTCTCCGTGGGCAAGGGTATAGATGATGGCAAGCCGAATCTCATGCGCCGGTCCCTTCATCTTTTTTTCAAACAACCGCGTTTTTTCCTTGAGACGAATTCCGGTGAGCATATAGTTCCATAGTATCACAAGAAGAAACATATATTTCATATTCCTCTATTGACAACATATATTTCACGTCATAAAGTAATGACATGAGAAAATCTATGACAAATTTATATCATATCGACGACATGAAAAAGTTAATCAAAAACGTTCTTAAAGAAGAACGCGTTGCTACCAAGGATGACCTCAAGGGCTTTGCTACCAAGGATGACCTCAAAAATTATGCGAATAAAGATGATCTCATTAGTTTTAAAGATGAAATTCTTCATGAACTTCAAGGAATACGGGTTGATATGGATATTCTTACTGAATATAAAGACCAAATCGAAGATCATGATGTACGCATTGAACGTCTTGAAAAACACCCTCATTTGACTCAACCAATAGCCTAACGAAGAAAAATAATTCCGCTCGAAGGGTGTAAAGGTTTTCCCCGGTTGAAACTAATCGGTAGGACTGATCATCCCGCCACGGCGGGACGATACGTATTGTCCTGTTGCGTTTGATAAATATAACAAACGCTTACCTCATTGTATGAGAAATTTGTAGAGGAAAAATCGCTTTACAAATTCCCAACGAGCATACTAACAATAGGACAAAAAAAGACACGTGTCAAGTAAAAATATTACAAATTAATTATTCTCTGTAACCGCTCATGGAAAGGGTCGAATTTTTACGATATAATGACATCTGTTGTCAGGATGCCGGAGTGGACAATCGGATCAGTCTGTAAAACTGACGCCTTAACGGGCTACCCAGGTTCGAATCCTGGTCCTGACACCATAAAACTCATGCCGAGATAGCTCAGTGGTAGAGCAACTGTTTTGTAAACAGTAGGTCCGGGGTCCGAATCCCCGCCTCGGCTCCATCTTTTCTTCATTACCCTCTTGCAAAACCAAACCTTTTATATATATAGTAAGTATATATGGAAAACGAAAAACCTATTTCTCAAGAGGGTGAAACCTCAAGCGTATACATCATTGGCGCCGTTATCGTCGTTGCCATCATCATTGCAGGAGTGTTGCTTTGGCCAAAACCAAAACCAGCAACGACCACTTCAACCACCCCAGTAGTTGAAGAAAAAGCAATGATTACAAAACTTTCATGCGATAAGCAGTGGTTTAATCCGATGATCGGATTTCCAAAATATTACTTATCTGCAGAAGGAGGAGCACTCCTGACAGCCAAAGGAGTCACTTGTACGTTCACCGTCACAGCAAATACAGACGGCAAAGTGCTGACAACGGAAAGCATACCAGCAGTGCTTCGGGCAGCAGAAGAACGGGGCGGACAGACATTCCAATGCACAACCAAAGCACTTGAACTTATTAAAGGCGCAGCAGTCACCATGACAACTCTTGTCAAAGACAATCAGGGAGCAACAGCATCTTGTGCGGCGGGAACGATGATCCTTCCATAACGAATTAAAAAATAGTATATATAAAAAACACGGAAAGCAATTTCCGTGTTTTTTTATGAATTTTCTTTTCCCCTATTACTGTCCGCACTGATGTAAGAAAAACTGGATGTCGCGCCGCATAGCGCCGTTCCATGATTCATCAACTGAACACCCACTTGTTCATATTATTTAGCTTCGCAAGGCGTGGCCTTGCGAAGCTAGTTTTTAGATAATTCCGAGTTCTTTTCCTACCTTAGCAAATGCGGTAATACCGAAATCCAAATCTTTCTTTGTGTGACTGGCTGATGGCATAACACGGATGCGTGCTTTGCCAAGAGCCACCATCGGGAATTTAATTGGAGTAGCAAACACTTTGTGTTCGAAAAGCTTTGCGCTAAAGGTCTTAGCAAGGTTTTCATCCCCGATCATAACCGGGGTGATGGGCGTTTCTGACACTCCGGTATTAAATCCAAGTTTGGTAAATTCTTTTCGTAAATACATACCATTCGCCCAAACTTTTTTGACCAATGCATCTGACTTCATGAGCATTTTGATAGCTTCTATCAGTGCTGCAGCATCTGGAACGGTGAGTCCTGTTGAAAATGAAAACGGTCGTCCCTTTTGACGGTAGTATTCAACAAGTTCCCTCTTTCCGGCAATGACTCCTCCCATGACACCAAACGCTTTACTAAATGTTCCCACCTCAATATCTACCTGTCCATGAAGCTTGAAGTGATCAACAATACCCCGTCCATGACTTCCTAACACTCCTTCACCATGCGCATCATCAGTCATAGTGATAGCGCCGTATTTTTTTGCAAGTTTCACAATTGCAGGAAGCGGCGCGATATCGCCATCCATGGAAAAGACTCCATCAGTCACAATTAATACCAATCGTTTACTTCCATCTGTTTTGGGCATTTCTGCAAGTGGTTGGATTTCCTGCAGTTTTTTCTCCAAATCTGCCATATCAGTATGTTTGTAAATAAACTTGTTTGAAATCTGTGCAATTTTTACCGCATCAATAATAGAGGCATGATTGAGCTCATCAGAAATGACAATATCTTCTTTTCCCATGATGGCCTGAATAGCAATAATATTTGCAATAAACCCACTCTGTACAACAAGTGCAGCTTCACTTTTTTTGAATTTCGCAGTTATTTCCTCCAGTTGAATATGCAACACGTTTGTGCCGGAAAGCGCGCGCACCGCTCCCGGTCCGACACCATATTTCTTGATGGCCGCAATTGCTGCACGGCGGAGCCGTGGGTGTGCTGCGAGTCCAAGATAATTATTAGAACAAAAGTTCAACACTTTTTTCCCATGAACGGTAAGCCACGCTCCTTGTGGTGATTCAACAGTACGAATATTGTTATATAACCCTTTCTCTTTCATGGTCGCAATCTGGTCATAAAATGGTTGTAATGGATCTGTCATATTCCTCCTTTATACTAATTTTTTCTTTAATTCTTCAATCATCACCGTCGTCATTTTTTCCAAGGTATATTCATGTTTCCATCCCCAATCATTCCTGGCAGTTGCATCATCAATTGATTCCGGCCAACTATCAGCAATTGCCTGATGGAAATCCGGTTTGTATGTAACGTCAACCTTCAGGTGTTTATTAATCTCTTTTGCAAGATCCTCGGCAGTAAAACTAATGGCTGCTAAATTATAGCTGGTTCTCACCGTGAGTTTGATTGGATCTGCTTCCATGAGCTCCATCGTTCCCCTGACTGCATCATCCATATACATCATGGGGAGCGTTGTATCAGGACGGACAAAACATTCGTACTTCCCTTTTTGCAGGCCTTCATAGAAGATGGCGACAGCATAATCCGTTGTTCCACCACCTGGTGGTGTTTTCCAACTGATAATTCCCGGATACCGAACCGACCGAATATCAATACCAAATTTTTTGACGTAATACGCAACGAGCAGTTCTCCCGCAACTTTCGTCACGCCATACATGGTGGTCGGTTCAAGAACCGTTCGTTGTGGCGTATTAACCCGTGGTGTTGTTGGCCCGAATGCAGCAATTGAGCTTGGCCAAAAGACCTTGAGTTTGTAGGTAACTGCCAAATCAAGAATTGTTTTGAGTCCTCCCATGTTAATCTGCCAGGTGAGCGATGGATCAATTTCCCCTTTTGCGGAAAGAAGGGATACGAGATGATATACCGTATCGATTGAATATTTTTTGATGATGGATTCAATTTTGTCTCCCTCTCCGATTTCAGCAGTTTCAACAATACCTTTGAAGTCTTTTGGAATCGTGTGATGTCCTATCGCAACGACATGATCCATTCCAAATTTT
This sequence comes from Candidatus Gottesmanbacteria bacterium, assembly GCA_043798445.1. Classification (GTDB taxonomy): domain Bacteria; phylum Patescibacteriota; class Microgenomatia; order UBA10105; family UBA927; genus CAIJMI01. The sequence continues at coordinate 43,125 of JAZDOQ010000022.1, forward strand.
GTTTGCAGTGCGGGCACAAGTTCACTGCCGATCTGTCCAAACGCCCCCGTAACAAGAATGTTTTTCATATACTCCGTACTGTATCGATAGCTACAAAAAAAGTCAACAACGCAAAGAGCAGCAATATTTGATAAAATGAAAATCATTGCCCGGGTAGTTCAGTGGTAGAACGTTTTCTTGGTAAGAAAAAGGTCGGGAGTCCAATTCTCCCCCCGGGCTCATAATTGGAAAGGAATGTTATTTCGCCACCCAACCCCAGACTCCGTCGAAACGGGCATTCACGCGCGGATATTTCCCCGCCTCACCAACATTACTTGTAAACAAACTTACTGTGCCGTTTGCACCAAACACTGCGTTTTCTTCTTTTCCGATCCTAATCCAATCCGTATCCGTATCACCAATCCTATATAAAGCAGTGTATTTATTTCCTTTCCGTTTAAGCACAAGAGTAAGCTTATTTTTGTCTACATTCACAAATGCTCTCTCGCCAAGTGTGCCATCAGGATTGTATACCAGAAAGACAAGTTTACTTGTTGAACCTGTTACCACCCAACGGATCTGCGCTGCTTCATCATCGACTGTTGTAAACGACCGGAAAGAAAGACCAGCCGCTCCTTTTCCATCACCCGTTACGGTTGGCTTATACATTGCAGTCTGTACATAAAAATCCTTATCACTTTTGACAATCGGTTCCTTACGCGTTATAACAGCACGGCCCGGTTTGCTTTCAACCGCACCCGCAGGCACATTCAAATTAAGATTATTCGACGGCGTTTCTATCACTGTTGCACCGCTTGATACTGATATATTCCACTTATTTGCAACCACCTGGTTGGAAAAACCATCATAGAATTCTATTCTGTTGCTTGGTTCACCTTCCCATCTGATTCTCACCGTATCAAACCGTCCAACTACTTTAGGGAACTTCCCGTCCTTGCCTACGTTATTGGTAAATATTGCAACGTTACCGGCATTACCGAGTGTTGCGTTGTATTCCTGACCAAGCCGTATCCATTTAGCGTCATCCGACTCATCTCTATCAACCTTATAATATGCACGGTATGTTTTATTTACTCTGTCAAGACGAAATACTGCGAAGGTGGAAGATAAATCTGCATCCTTCGATTCCAATATGGTTCCATCTGCAGCAGAAACAGTAAATTTCACCTTGCTCGCTGTGCCATTGACAATCCATTGGATGCGAGCGCCTTCATCATCAGCCGAACCGGATGAAGAAAACCGCAAACCGGTAGTTCCAGATCCATCGCCTGTAACAATCGGACGATACAAAACCCCAACTATACGGAAATCAGCCTTGTCATCAAACCGTTCTTTGAACATTAAATAGCCATATTTACCCGCACTGCTTACATTACCTGCAGGAATATTAATGCGCAAATTATCATACGCAGTTTGAACAATAGAAGCATTGCCGTTTTTTCCTACAGTCCATTTGTCCGTATTGATAGCGTCTGCTTTAAATGCATCCGTAAAACCCTGGGTTAATTTTGGTTGGTTGTTTGATGCAAATAGTTTAATTAGCGGAGCAAACGGCGTTACAATAGACGCAAAATTCCCGCTGATGACAAGGGTAGAAACACCAAGGAAAACAACAACGAAGAGTGAAAGCACAAGTGACACCGATATACGCGATTTCTTTTTTATAAACTTGGTCATATATAACTCCTTATAGATAAACTATATGGTAGAAAAAAATACGTGTCAAGTTTTTTTCAATTCCCTCTCTGAATAAGTTACGATACATATTCGACATTGAGAAACAATGTCAGGAATAAAATTCGGTAAAACTGGTGTTCCCTCGCATGCATACCCAATCCTGAGTAGAATCAGAGGTCTAAAGGGGGTGATGCCTGTGATTTCTAGCCTACGGAAGTTTGATACGTCAGATGTAGCCAAAGAACGGATGCGGATTCTTTCGTTCTACGAGACCTACGGAGAGCATGCTGCCATGGAAGCCTTTGGTGTATCCCGAAAGACC
>JAZDOQ010000023.1:0-3777 GCA_043798445.1 Candidatus Gottesmanbacteria bacterium
GGTCTTTCGGGATACACCAAAGGCTTCCATGGCAGCATGCTCTCCGTAGGTCTCGTAGAACGAAAGAATCCGCATCCGTTCTTTGGCTACATCTGACGTATCAAACTTCCGTAGGCTAGAAATCACAGGCATCACCCCCTTGAGGCCTCTCATTCTACTGAAGATTGGGTATGCATGCGAGGGAACACCAGTTTTACCGAATTTTATTCCTGACATTGTTTCTCAATGTCGAATATGTATCGTAACTTATTCATCCAAGGAGATGGCAAGAGCAATGGTGAAACAAATGATTGCGCTTTCAACGGCTGGATTTGGACTCGTTGCGGCGCTTGCATGGAATAATGTTATTCAAGAAACAGTAACTACATACATTAAACCGTTGATGCCACGGGGAAGCGCGATTATTTCTTTACTTCTCTATGCTTTAGTTATTACAGCGCTTGCAGTACTCGTGACATATCAGCTTACAAAGATTACTGAGAAACTAGAGAAATAACGTGATACTATATCAGTATGGATACACCTGCCATTGTCAATAATCCACAGCCGATTGATTCCGTCAGCGACCAACAACACTTGATAAAAGAAAAAAGGAATATACTTCTTCCTATACTTCTTATCATTTTTTCGATTGCATCCGTTGCTATTTCGATGGTCATTGTGATCAAAAACATTTCCACACGGTCAATGCCTAAAAATACGTCCAATACGACTTCCGATTCGACGCAAAATTGGAAAACCTACAAAAACGATACATTTGGATTTTCTTTTTCCTATCCGGAAGAACTGAATTATATATGGGGATTCCTTAATCAAGATAATATGATCGATCGAATATCAATTTTTCTGGGAAATTATGATTCATCAACCCGAAAAACAACTATACCATCAGATTTCCAACTCATCATCCATATTTCAAACTTAGCTGGAAAATTCACGACGATGAATCCGGACGGAATACAAACACCCGATATTATACGTGATATTAACGTCATTCGAACAACTGATACCATAGAACGATATTCAAATAAAATCGTTGTTCCTATAGTGATATTTCAAACTCAACCTCATAAAATAGCGGTTCAATTAACACAACCAGATTCAACAAATAAACACTGGTTTGATCAAATTCTCAATACATTTGAATTTACATTGCAAAAAGAAGACGCCGAACAAACCGAAATATGTAAAGAAAAAACAACCTGTGAAGGCTCATCCGTGACAAATCTTGGTTGTGTAAATCCCGCAGCAACATTCTGCACCTGCATGGGTGGCACCGTCACAATGAGAAATAACGAACAAGGTCAATATGGCATTTGCGTTATTAACGAACAAGAGGTTGATGAATGGGAATATTATCGTACGAAAACGAACACTTCAACGCTTTAGCTGTCAACTAAAAGACGTTTCATTGTCTGTGGTATTTGATCAGCAAGATCTGTTGCATTAAAAAATGGTCCAACAGCAATAAACAGATCATCACCTGCTTGTTTGTTGATAATACTTCCACAAACCGCGGAAGCAAAGGGGTCATTGGTGCACGCAAGCGCAGCAACAAGTCCCGCAAGTACATCACCTGTGCCGCCTTTTGTCATCCCTGCATTTCCTCCTGAAACATGCTCAGTACACGTTCCATCAGTGACAATATCAATTTGTCCTTTTAATAACACAATGCAATGATAGGCGTTTGCAAATTGTTCAGGTGTTTGTATATGATCAGTTTTTTTCAATAAAAGATTAAACTCTTGATGATGCGGTGTAAGAATTGCATGATGGGGAATATGTGACACGTCAATCATTTGTAGCGCCCCTGCATCAATAACCCACTGTTTTTGCGGATACTTTTTCAATAAAAATTTCGTAAGTTCTTGTGTCTCTTCCGTCCTGTCCATGCCCGGTCCAATAAGAATACAGTCATCTTCTTGAATATAAGCATGGATATTTTCCCTTCGAATTACCATGCCGTTTCGAAATTCCTCCTTTGCCTGTCTGACAATGTCATTATTATCAGGAACAGATGCGTAATGGACAAGATCAACAATCCGCGACGCAACAGTAAGCGACCAAAGGCTTGCGGCATGAAATAATGTTGATCCGCCAATGAGGAGAAGTCGTCCGTTTTGCCCTTTATGAGAGTTCGCTTGTGCAATCTTGAGTTGTTGAAAATAGGTCTTGTCTACCATATATACATTTCATTATACCGGTTTAGAAACTGGAAGTGGAATAATCGTGACGTCTGGAATTTTGCGGACGAGATCAATCACTTCCTCTTCTGCAGATGTGATGATTGTTTGCTGTTTTGTAATAACATCTAACACGAGATGCCTACTATCAGCATCCAGTTCAGAAAAAATATCATCAAGAAGGAGAAGTGGTCGATCACCGCTTCGCATTTCAATAAAAGTAAGTTCAGAAAGTTTTAACCATAAAACAGCTAGTCGTTGCTCTCCTCGTGATCCAAATCGAGAAATATCAATATAGGTATTTTTTAATCCACTTTTTTCAAATCGAAAATCATCCCGTTGTGGACCAACTAGTGTTGATTTTGCCGCTATTTCTTCTTCCTTATATTGTTCCAGCCTGGATGATGATATCAAACTGGGATCATATACCAGTCGATAGTGAAGATCGTCCAGCGTGTAAGTATTTACTTGATCAATAAATTGACGGCGCGATTCGGTAATATAGTTACCTGTTTTTATAAGAAGTTGATTCCAAAACAATAATTGTGACCTAGCAGCGGTTCCTTCGTTAATACGATCAAGAAGCGAGTTTCTCTGACGCAATCCCCGTTCATATGATTGTATATTTCTCCTATATTCCCGATCAACTTGGGTCAACACTGTGTTTAAATACTCGCGCCTGATACTTGGACTGTCTGTAACGAGTTCCAAATCGGTTGGAGAAAAAAGGACAACACGAATGTTACCAACAAAATCAAGTTGTCTTCGAGCGACCCCATTCACCAAATATTTTTTGACTTGTGTTTTTTGCCCATTCATCATTCCTGATGTCAACACAATTTCAAGTATTGTTTCTTCTTTGTCTTTCGCTACCGTTGATGGAACAACAACACTTTTTACTCTTGAAACGTCATTTCCCCACGTGATCATATCGCTATCTCGCACCGCCCAAAAACTTTTTCCGGTAGCGCATAATGCAATTGCTTCAAGGATGTTGGTTTTTCCTATTGCGTTGTTTCCGATAAACACTGTAACCGTTGGAGAAAAAGTAAAAGACTGCTCATTGTACATGCGAAACTTTTTAAGAGAGATGCCCACCAAACGCATGACCCTATTGTATCACGGCTCAAAAATTCGTATAATGGGATTCTTATGGCAACGAAACGTGTTTATCAACCAAGTAAAGTGAAACGCGCCCGCAAGCATGGATTTCGGGAACGTATGAAAACAAAAGGAGGACGGAGAGTCCTTAAACGCCGTCGAGCAATCGGACGAAAAGTCCTTACTGTATAATAGTGTCATGACTCTTCCTATCCAACGTCTGCCATCTAGCCTTATCCCCGCATTATTTAAAACCGGCTTTCGCATAACCACTCCTTCATTACAATGCTTAGTGTCGCCAAGTAACAATGCCCGTTCTCAATATGCAGTTGTTGTAGGGGTCAAAGTCCAAAAAAGTGCAGTCAAACGAAATCGGATGAAACGAATTATTCGGGCAGCTTTCACATATTTACTTCCCACACTGCCACACCCAATTCATTGCATTGCTGTTATAAAAAAAGATTGTTCAATGAAAAATAGTAAAGACATGATA
>JAZDOQ010000012.1:0-3183 GCA_043798445.1 Candidatus Gottesmanbacteria bacterium
TGATCCAGATCCCTTACGAACAAATGGTAACAACGTCAATCAATACACACCCAGAAAAGTCGACGCCCTCCTATCTTTCAATTACTTCTCTTACTCATCCCAATCCTTCCTATTACAAGGTAGTTATTAACAAACAGCAAACAGACAATGCCACCCTCATCCTCTCTCAAGCATTTGATGATGGATGGAAAGCATATCTACTCCCTACAAACACAATAAATACTGTTCAACAAGCAATATATGAACAACTCCCTTTCCTCTTTGGAAAAGAACTCAAAAATCATGTTCTTGTAAATAACTGGGCAAATGGATGGCAACTAAACACGACAACGAATGCACAAACAATCGTCATTGTTTTCCTCCCACAACTTTTGGAGTGGATTGGCTTCCTCTTGATTCCTATTCCCTTTCTCCTTATGATCAAAACAAAACGATATGCATAACCCTATCCGCACTGTCAGTATCGCACTTCTTTGCCTTTCTCTTGGTCTATGGGCAACCGTGATTATTCCCTCAATGAAAACTAAAAAAACACCAGTTACATCATCACCAACTTGGCAAGAATTACCGCGTACTCTCACAGAAATTGAAACTGCAACCATGTCTGCTGATTTTGCAAAAGATTTTGAAAAAAATCTTGAAAGCATAAACACGCCTCCAACTCCTACTCCCTTTCTTTCTGCTGACGTCCCCGCAAGCCAGGCAGGTGATCTTGTACCGCCAACCGTCACAATCCAAGGAGAGGTTCTAGAAGGCTCCACTGTGACCATGCCGAACATCTGCTTCCCACTTTGGGTATCTGACAACATAACATCGTGGCAACAATTGGGAACGAGAGGAAAACTTGATGACAATCAATGGAGTCCCTGGTCAACACTCTTGTCCTATTGTTATCAAAACCTAGGAAACGGCGTACACACATTTACCGTCCAAATACGGGACCTTTCGGGCAATATCTCTCAGGAAGTTAAACGCACATTCATCGTAAAACGGTAACGCAAACGTTAATTTGCAGCAGCAACGAGTGGTAAGATTTCAATTTTCTTTTCTACATTCTTCAGTCGTTGTTCATAATTTGTTGTAATGGTGTCGAAGTACTTAATGCTCGTATTCAGGGACTTTTGCATCACATTAAGCTTTTTATGAATGGGTTTTAATTTAATATCAAGTATATGGTCAATTTTAGAATCTAGATTTGATTCAAGTTTTGCTACTTTTGAATTCAAATCATCTTTCGTCGCAAAAACGGCCGATAATTTTTTAATATCATTATTTGTCAACATAGCATCTCCCACTCTACTGCGTGAAAAAGTATGTGTCAAGATGATGATTATCGTGAAGCGGTAATCGTGCATTCTGCTCCTTGAACAGCGGCGCAAATGAACAATGGGGTATACTCAATATATGTGGCTTCCAGCAATCGGTATTACTAGTGAACTTATCCTTCTTTCATTCATTGCCAGACGGTTTACTCAAACATCGTTTGTCCTGCTTATGCGCATCATAAAGTCTCGCAGTATCGCAATTACCATAATCACCCTTTTTCTTTTCCCTGGTACCGTCATCCACGAACTCTCCCATTTATTCACTGCTGAAATTTTTGGGGTCAAAACCGGAACACTCACACTTGCGCCGGAATCCATTGAAGGAAATGATATTCAAAGTGGATCAGTTGCCATTGCCAAAACCGATCCATTTCGAAGAACGCTCATTGGCATGGCACCGACGATCAATGGAAGCATTGCTGTGACGGCTCTTTCCTGGTGGCTCATGAATATCATTCAGTACGAACGATACATCCTCATCGATACTCGATTCTCTATTATTTTCATTTTTTATCTTATTCTCACTATCTCCAACACGATGTTTACGTCAAGGGAGGATACCAGAGGAATGCTTCCTGTTTTTTTAACAGTAGTCATTATTACGGCAGCATTGTATATCTCAGGAATACGGGTTGGAATACCACCGGTTTTGATGCAAAGTATTCAAAATGTGTTGCGAGTGCTTTTTCAAAACCTAGCTATTGTACTTGGAATAAACGTGGTTGGCCTTTCCGTATTTTCTGGTATACTCCTTCTCATAAAGAGACGATAATTATATGCTCATCAACTCCCCAACACCCATTACCGAACGCCTCTATATGCTCTATACCAAAGATAAGTCCGCATACACCCGCGTTATCTATACAGAAAAATTATTGAAACAACCAACATTCACCATGACTGAGGACGTCACTTCCCTCAGGCTCTTGGAAGCACTCCTTACAAACACAACAATCATCACACCGTTTATTATTAATTTTCTTCCTATAGAAACACTCTTTTGGGCTGAAGCAACACAAGAAATGAAACGCGCTGCGTTATATTCTTACGATTATCACCACAGAAACGGCAATAAAAAAATTCCAAACGTTGAAATTGACAACTGGATGATACAACCATTCTTTAAAAGCTATCTCAATGCCGCATACATCAATGCCAGTATCACCAACATACGAAAGCCCAGAACAACACTCAATGCCATTATTTCACTTTTTGGAAAACATCAAATCAGCGTCCGTATGGGACATTTTCATCTCACAAAAGACATCATCAATGGAAAAGACATCTACGGCGTACACTGGGATTTTGGTCTCGCAACCGCATCATTTTCCATTCTTCGTCATTGGCTCTATGACGATATGCCGTCGTAATAAAAAGACATTCGTTATTTTTTGTCAGAACCGAGGATGATGAGAAAATCCGCGTCTGTAGCGGCGATCTCACCGCTTGGAAGAGATGAAGTGGTTACACCCAATGTCTTGGCATACGTTGCAGCATCATTTGCCCTGATACCTGATAAATCTACGAGCACCGATACGACATAATCCTTTTTTGCTGCGTTGTCTGTATCAATAACCTTCGCGCCCACAATCTTTTCCTCAACGGTCGATGTAAATCGTTTTGTCAGTCCAACAGTTGTCGTTCCGTTGTAAAGCACAAACCGAAGTCCTAGCGTCGCTGGAGTTGGTGTCGGAACTCCTGCATCAAGTACCGCTGTTGCAGCACTTGTGCTCGTTAACACCGGTCCAATTTCTAAAATCCGATCAGCGACCGTGTCATACAAAAATGCTTTTTTGGCGTTCATATAGACAAGCACTTTGTCACCATTTTTTGCGTTCGCAAAAAACTGCTTACTGGT
>JAZDOQ010000028.1:0-49786 GCA_043798445.1 Candidatus Gottesmanbacteria bacterium
GGAATAGGTGTTGGTGTTGGAGATGGTGATGGCGTTGACGACGATGTAGGCGTTGAAGTAGAAGGAATGGGAGTTGGAGTTAGTGAAGGAAATATAGGATCTATTGATGTTGGGAGTGGCGTTGGAGCTGAACCCAAAAAAGCAAGACCGATACCTTTAGATCCATTATAATTACCTCCATACCATATAAATGTTGAATTGCTTGTATTAATAACTGAGGACTCAGATATACCATATTGATCAAAGCTTAAGGGTATTGAACTTTTTGTAAGTATTGGATTTTCAGATAAAGGTTTTGTCCAGGTTATTCCGTCGTTAGAAAAAGCGTAAAGGATAGCTGAAGCAGCGCCGTTATCATTTGTGCTATAGAACATATTAAATTTTCTTTCGATGCTATCTTTATCGTAATAGACTTCAGGACTTATTAATTGTGAAAATTCAGCAGAGTAAGTTTTTGATATAACAGGGTTACTTGTTTCAGCTGACCATATATGATCATAAACGGATGTAAATAAACCAATTTTCCAACCTGTCGGATTTCTTCCAGCGAGCCACATATAATATTGATTATTAACTATTAACACATATGGACATGAAACCATTTCTATTTCCCAAGATTCTTCAGGTTGATGAACCATTATGTCATTATCATTAGACCAATTGATTCCATCTGGGCTTTCTGAATGAAAAATTTTAAATGCGGTTCCTTTTATTGATGAGGCGTACCACATTTCATAAAGGTTAGTTGTTGGATTAAATAACCAAGTGGGATCGTGAACGTCTCTGTTGTCAAATGCAATTCTACTTTTTATGGGTGGGATAAATTTTATCCAATTGATACCATCTAACGAATAAGCTAAGCCAATTTGCCATCTACCATTAGTTCCTTGGCCCGAATAAAGCATTTTATATAAAGATTTATCATATATTACAGCAGGCATTTTTATTTGATTAGAATCCCAGCTTGATATATTTGTGCTAAGTAACGCTTCCCCATACCTGGAAGCATAAGATTGAACAGCATGGGGTAAGCTAAAAAAGATTATAATGAAGAAAGCAAAGAGAATTTTATGGGCAGTATTCATCCTTTATTATTTATTTATGTTTTGAAATATAAAGTCAATAAGTAATTTATGAAAACATTAAATTGCTACTTATGTCACTCAAAAAAAATTAATCTAATCTATCTTCTTAAGCAATGGAATATCTATAAGTGCGATGAGTGCTCATATGTGTTTGTTTATCCATTTTTATCTCAAAAAAAGCTAAAAAAATTATATTTAAGGTTTAAAAACAATATTTTTGAAAAATCCGATATTATACTTCGTGATGCAAAACATTCTCTGCAATTTATAAACAAATATAAAAATAGAAGAACAAAGTTATTTGATGTTGGTTGTGGAAGTGGAATATTTTTAGCTGAAGCCGCCAAATATAATTGGGAAGTGGTAGGAAATGATATTTCCTCAACTTTAATTGATTTTTTAAAAAAGACTTTTAATTTTGATATTTTTAAAGGAGATTTTTTAAATATAAATATAACTAAAAGGTATGATATTATTACACTAAATCAGGTAATAGAGCATTTTTCTAGGCCTCGGTTATTAATTAAACGTTGTCATAAAATATTAAATAAGGATGGATTAATATATATAGCAACTCCTAATATCTCGAGTACTCTTTCTAAAATTATGAAAAGAAACTTTGATTATATTATTCCTCCTGAACATTTAAGTTATTTTAACAAAAAAACATTATGTGACATACTAATCAGTGAAGGATTTCGAATACTAGAATTTAATACATGGAGTTACTCAGTTGATTTAGCTGGAATAATTAAATATTTTTTAAAAAAGAAGGAAAAAAAATTATTAAACAAAAAGCGTTCAAAATCAGAGATCAGATGGTTCGATACAAAACACTTCAAGTATGTATTATTTGATCAAATATTTTGTAAAGCACTGTACAAACTTTTAAATATTAATACTGGTGGAACCATGATAGAAGTCATAGCCCAAAAACAATGAAAATATCAGCAATCATCATTACAAATAACAAATCAAAACGATTTGAACAGGCTGTGGGAAGTATTAGGGATATTGTTGATGAGATAACGGTCATTGACACCGGAAGCGGAGATAAAGATTCAAAGTTTGCAAGAAAATTTACAAAGAATGTATTTTGTGTTCCTCTGCAGGATGATGATTCTTTGGTTCGAAACTACGCGCTCTCCCGTTCCAACGGTGAATGGATACTCGTCCTTGATGATGACGAGATATTAAGCGAAGAGGCAAGAAATGCGGTGGGAGAGCTGATCAAACATAGAGACTACGACGGATATTGGTTCAGCCGCCGGTGGTATATTGATGACAAACGATACCTGAAACACGGACTGTTTTACCCTGACTACACCATGCGGCTTTTCAGGAACTCTCAAGAATTCCGGTATAAAAACAGAGTTCACGAAGAAGTAACGATACCAGCAGGACGAACTAAACAAATACCTGTTGATATTTACCATTATGATTCAATTCACAAGTATTTATCCTGGAAGGGCTTGAGGAGAGTTGATTCATACGTGCGGATGCTTGCGATGATGCATAAGGAAAAAGGGTATTCGAAAGCTGAATTGATTTGGAAAGCCATATCGACATTCTTTAATATGTTTATTATGGGGCTTACCCGTGGAAAAGGTATATTGGATGGCTGGGTGGGTATAAAAGCGCATTTTTTCTTTGCATGGTCTATAACAAAAGGATATTTGGAGGCCATATGATTATTGGCATTGATGCGGGAGCAATTTGTGAAGCAGATGAACGGCTAAAGGTCGGCCTTTATCGGGTGACATTTGAATTGCTTCGGCATCTATCAAAGATTGATACAGAACATTTTTATCGATTATATAGTTACTCACCCATTCCCCGCTCTGTGCTTGAGCATTTAGGTAACACGATGGTAAATATTTCTCTCGCTCCCTCCGTTGGGTATATGAAAGTTCGTCTTCCGCTACATCTTGCGTTTCATCCTGTTGACGTGTTTTTGGGGTTATCACAGGCAGTACCAAGTGGTGCACATCACGCCATAGGGTTTATTTACGATTTAGGATTTTTACAAGCGCCTGGTGAATACGGTGCTGCTGCAGACCGTCTCAAGCAGCAAACAGAAGAAACAATAAATAGATCAACACATATTGTGACTATTTCTAAAGCGAGTAAACGAGACATAATTCGTACATATCATGTCGACGAACGTCGTATATCAGTGGTATTGCCAGGTGTAAGTGATGTATTTCTACAACCAGGTGAAGAAAAGCACTGTACGCACCCTTATATACTTTCTGTTGGACTATTAAAGCCTGGAAAGCACATCCCGCTTGCCATCCAGGCGTTTTCACGGTTTTTGAAAAAAACTAAAATTCCTTATGATTTTGTGATTATTGGTGGTGAGAAAAAAGCAGATCCTGAAATCAGAAAAACGATTAACGGACTTCACTTGGAAAAGCGTGTCCGACTGCTTGGCTATATTCCCGATGAGGATGTGGCAAAATGGTACCGTGGAGCCGAGGGGCTTATTGCATTAAGCACGCACGAGGGCTTTTGTCTACCGGCAGCTGAAGCATTATCCTGTGGATGTTCTGTTATTTATATAAACCAGGGTGCACTTCCTGAAATTGTTGGTCCGGGGGGTATTGCAGTACAACAAAATACAGCTTCAGATATTTCTGAGGCAATTGACGAACTCAGTCAGAAAACAAAAAGAACTACGCTTGGTAAACTTGCGATGGAACAATCAAAAAAATACCGTTGGGATACTTTTGCTTCATCAGTACTTTTTCTTATCAACCGTGTGTTAAAAGAAAATACAAAATAAGAACATAATTAATGCCACTGAGGGGAATGAGAAATATCAGCAACATAAGGAGAGGAGTTAGTATTTTTTTAGAAAAGTAGGTCAGTAGTTTTGACAACGAAATTGTGATAATGGGAAGCATGCCAATAAACATTCTGCCGCTATAACTTGCTCCCTGACCCCAGGTACTCCAGCTTGCAATCAGATACAGGGATAATAGAAGAACGACTAATGAAGTCCATTTATATGTTTGTTGTTTTCCCCAGGGTAGAAAATAGCCGATGACTGCAATAAGAAAAAGTGGTGTATATACAAACAATCCATTTTTTAATGAAAAAAGAACACTAAATAAATGAGGAGTAAGAAAAGAAAAATATTCGCCGCCGGTAAAATATGGGCTTAAGAATGGGTTGCCAGAAAAAGTAAACCAAATAAACATTTGAGGAGAAAAGATGAATAGAAAACCGATGAGTATTGGAAGCATAGTTTTTTTATTAAGAAACGGAAAAAGTAGAATACCATAGATTGCATCTTGTGGTCGGATAAGTGCAATAAGACCGAGTGTTGCGCCCCCAAGTAGTATTTGTTTTTGAAAAAGAAATGTGAGAAATAGTACGGCAGCAAAAAATGATAATCCGTGAGAGTTGACCGGATCAATAGCTCCATAAAATAATAGATGCGTTGCAAGTGCGATTAACGCTGTCGTTATTGCTGCGATGATTGGTTTGGTCCAAGAAATTAAAAGCCGATAGAGAAGAATTAACCCTGTGATTACATATAAAACGCTTGTTAATCCAATAATAAACTGATAGGGAAAAGAAGATCCGTCTCCGCGGAGAAAAGTATGAGTCCAAAGATAAAATGGTGACCAGAGAATCGCTGGGCCAATTGCATATTTATTGTTAGGTATAACGTGTGTGCTTAACCAGTTTACGTAATATATTCCATCTCCGTAAACGGTTTTTTTCAATAAGAAGGCATGGATGCAATATACGATGATATATATCAGAAAGGTACATAAAAGAATTGTATATGGCTTGGATAATAATCTTTTTATCATGCTTTATACTTCATTTATAATACTCTATACTAATTTTGATGATCTCTTGCGTCATTTTAACCCATAACAACCAGGATTCAATAGAAGATGCGTTAAAGAGTGTTTCTTGGTGTGATGAAACAATCGTTATTGACGATGAATCTACAGACCGAACGGTTGCAATTGCTAAACAGCATAAAGTATCTGTATTCATACGAGGTTTAGAGAATAATTTTGCTGCGCAACGGAATTACGGACTTGAGAAAGCAAAAGGGGAGTGGGTGTTGTTTCTTGATAGTGATGAAATTGTTTCACCAGATCTCAAAAAAGATATTCAGGAAGAACTAAAAAAACAAATAACGGCTGAAGGGTATTATATTCCACGTGTTGATCGCATGTTCGGAAGGAATCTCCGCTACGGGGAAACAGGACAAGCTCGGTTTATTCGACTTGCTAAAAAGAAAGCAGGGAAGTGGACGAGAGAAGTTCATGAGACATGGGATGTGCAAGGTGAGGTAAAAACATTCACACATCCCCTATTGCACTCCCCTCACCCGACCATAAAAATATTCCTGTCTCAAATTAATCGGTATACGTCGATCAATGCCCGTGTTTTTTATAGAGAGGGGAAACGTGCAACATGTTTTGCGATCATCACATATCCGGCAGTTAAATTTTTGTATACGTATATTATTAAATTAGGGTTTTTGGATGGAACTGCGGGATTTATCATGGCAATGATGATGTCTTTTCATTCTTTTTTGACACGTGCTAAACTGTGGCAATTACAACGATCATCTATATAATATATGTGGGCTATTCTTTTATATATTAGTCTTCTGTCAGGACAACTCGGACGTATTCAGATCACGCCAACAATTGCATTCTATATACATGACGTCGTCATCGTTTTCTATATCGCTTCACGAATACCATTTCTTTGGAGACAAAGAAAGAACATATATTTATTATCACTCATAAAACCAATTGCTGTTGTGAGTGTTGTTTGTGCTATTTCTTTGTTTGCGAATGGCTATCGTTTTTCCACACCAGATTTTGTTGTTGGAGTATCGTACTTTCTCAGATTTTTCATGTATGCGATTCTTTATGTGATTGTACGGATGGACAGGCGTCCAGCTTACTATTGGATCAAATGGTTATTTACTCTTGGAGTTGGGTTTGCCGTACTCGGAATCCTTCAATTACTGGTATATCCGGATTTACGAAATCTTTCGTATGATGGATGGGATCCGCATTATTTCAGATTATTCTCTACGCTTCTGGATCCAAATTTTACGGGTAGCATATTGCTGTTGTCATTCATGTCGGGTGTGTACGTTGTTCAAAAGCAGAAGCAGAGCATATGGGTAATCGGAGGGCTCGCAATTATCTTTGCAGCGTTATTGTTAACCTATTCAAGAAGCAGTCACGTCGCAGCTATTGGTGCTTTTATTGCCTATATTGGTATTACGAAAAAATGGAAATTATTGTTGGTGTTATTGATATTTTGCCTAGCTCTTCTTCTACTTCCGGCAATTGGTGGAGAATCGACAATGCTATTTCGGCCGGTTACTGCGTTTGCCAGGGTTTCGAATTGGCAAGAGGGGATGCAATTTTTTTTGCAGTCCCCTGTTATTGGATTTGGATTTAATATGGTGAAGGCGCTTGTTCATAACGCCCCAACACTTGAGGCAGGTGTACTTGCCCGTTCTACAGGTGGATATGACAACAGCGTTATATTTATATTGGTAACAACTGGTATTGTTGGTTTATGTTCTTTTATATTCCTTTGGATGAAAATGATAATGATGGGGATTTGTGTGTTTAATAATCCGAAGAGTACACGATTAGGCAGTGTCTATATAATCTCACTGACAGCTGTGTTTATTCACAGCATGTTTTTAAATACATTGTTTTATCCGCAACTCATGATTCTTCTTTGGATTTTGACAGGGGCTGTTGAGAAAGAAGTGTAAAGAATAGTTACTTTGTGTATTTGACTTTCCGTTCAACTTTCGTTTGATTACCAGCTAAATCTGTTGCAACGATTTGAAGAGTTGTATCTCCTTCACCTAAAGGATAGTCATAAAAAAATGATCCATCAGCTTTCATGACGACGACTCGACCGTTTACTGTTACCGAGTTAGTGTCCTCTGTTTTACCTGAAACGGTAACAAGGTTTTGTTCGCCCCGTATTTCATCGCCATCATGAGGCGTTGTAATTTCAAGAGTTGGTTTTGTTTTTTTTATGGTGACAGTGATAACTTCAGAAAGATCACTGATGTTTTTTTTGTCATCCGTAAGTTTTGCACTTAACGTATTGGTTCCTTCTGCAAGCGGCACATGTTCAAATTTGAATGTTCCGTCCTTGTCGACCGTCATTTTTTTTGTATCCATGTCATTGATGTACAAAATAACCGTAAGATCGGCGGTACCTTTCCCTGTGACCGTAATTGATGCACTGTTGGTTGCAATAGGAAGCGGATCAAGCTCCGGTGGGAGAATGAGTTGCTGCACTTGTTGAGTCGTAGTTCCACCACGTATATTGTCGACAAAAAGACTAAATCCAGTGAGAATTTTTATGCCAAAAAACGCCAAAAATATGAAGATTGCAAAAATTCCAACGAGTGCACCAACGATTTTCCGTTCCTGCCGGTGTTCTTCAAATTTGCGCAACCGAGAATATGACATATGAGTTTTTAAAGTATAGCACGTTTGAGCCTCCTGTCAGAATTGGACTGACATCTACGGTTTACGATACCGCTGCTCTACCGTTGAGCTAAGGAGGCAGTACTACTGTATTTTATCAAATCTAAAGAAAAGAGGCAGATAGCAGTATATTGATGGTAAATTTTAGTGTCTAATCAAGGAATAATGAATGAATGGGTTGGTAACCTGCATCAATAGGTAATACCAAATCAAACCGTTTCTTAAATTCAATTGCATCGACATCACCAAACGCGACTTTGTATACAGACTCAAAGTTGATTCCTTCAACCATGCGTACATCATCAATACTGTCGCCGATTAATAAACACTGGCGTTGTGGTGGTGTTTCTAATAGAAAATTATTTTTGATTAATGTATGCCCAGTTTTATTTGCAGAATGAATGATTGGCGGTTTGACATGAGTGAAATACCCATCCTCATCAAATAGTAAATCGTTAGAACAAACTTTTATATTTGGCGTAAGCAAATTGTTTTTTCGAAGAAGATACTCAATAGAATCGTAGCCAATACCACTTGCTGAATAGATGAGCAGTGGAATGGTGTTTTGTTCTAAAAATCCTAAAAAATCCACAAGTCCGATTCGTAACTGTACAAATGGAGAACTACAAACTTCAGTAATCATGTCGGAAGTAACGTGATATTTTCGAAGAATTTCATAACATTTTTCCCACCATTCTTGCATAAGGATGGTTTTTTTATCGATTGGAAGTGTTGGGTCCAGCTCGATGGGATAGTAGTGTTCTACTAATCGTTTTGTTTCTTTTACTCCTTCTTCACCAAGATATTTCGCATCGTGTTGAAGAAGAGATGCTAAAGAGGGAATATATTTGCCGAATACTATCTTTTGAATCAGCGTTCCATCAAAGTCAGCAATAACGAGTGTGTTTGTGGAACTTAGCATGTGTTTCATAAAGTGTGTTGTATATATGAATGTGATAGATAGTAAAAAAATTGGAGCTGGGGACGGTACTCAGCTCAAACCTGCCATTACCATTATGGCTTTACTTAATCTGTACCGTCTTATTACTCCTGATCTAATTTTAAAACTAAATACTCTAAAAAACCACCTTGGCATTCCAAATTTCAGGGACTACGAAAAATGGCACGCCAAACGCTATTGGTCTTGAAATCTAAAAAAGTAAAACTCAGCTTCTTCATCCGAATTATTTCTGATTTCGTGTTTGGTGTTAGATGGGAAAATAAATCTGTCCCCTGTAACAAACTTTTCCTCATTCCCTTCAGAATCTATA
The DNA here is from genome assembly GCA_043798445.1 of Candidatus Gottesmanbacteria bacterium. Taxonomy (GTDB): domain Bacteria; phylum Patescibacteriota; class Microgenomatia; order UBA10105; family UBA927; genus CAIJMI01. The sequence continues at coordinate 8,869 of JAZDOQ010000028.1, forward strand.
ACTATACCTTTACCTTTAGTGACTACACAGATTTCAACAATATTGTCGTGCTCATGCATTTCCCACTTCAAGCCTGAAGGTAAAAAGCCATAAGTATGTGCTTCGAAGTACTTGGAAGTCGTGTCTTCTTTTGCAACAATCATCTTTCGCGACCCAGATGAGTGGGATGTTCCCTCTACGGGAATGTCTTGAATATTTTTTTTAGAAAACATATCTATGCTTTATTGTAGCTTTTCTATCAGTTTATGTACATTTATGTTTATTCCTGTCACAACTGGAGCGGGATAAGGGAATCGGACCCTCTTCTTCTCCTTGGGAAGGAGATATACTACCGGTGTACTAATCCCGCGATATTAATTTTTTAAAGGCGTTGCCACCTTTGTACGATTTTATCTCTTTTTCTCTTCTTTTTGCATCAGTGCTTGAATTGTATGTTTCTGTAAACGCTAAATTCCATTTGTTTTTTGCGTACCTAGTTGATTTAGTTTGACCTCTGTTATGTTCTTCTAATCTTCGGATAAGATTATTTGTTGATCCAATGTAATATTTTTGGTTAATCGCATTTTGTAAGATATAGACAAAATATAACATGGAGCCTCTTCTCCCCGCCATGGCGGGGTATACTACCGGTGTACTAATCCCGCTTATATAAGGAATTATATCAAACTATGCGCATCTTCGGCACGATGAGTTCCCGGGTTTGTTAGGGTAGTCTAAGAATGGTATTTGGGTAAATGATATTCGGATCGACAATAATTGAATTTGCCTTAACGATATCTACCCATTTATATCCGGTTCCATACTCCCGTTCTGCAATTTTCCATAAGGATTCTCCCTGTGCCACTGTTACTTCACTATGGCGTGGTGTAACTGTGTCTGTTGATACGCCATTGAGAATATCCCCCTGTTCAGTGAGGGTTATTGGTGAAACATTTGGAATGGTTAGTGTTTGTCCAATTGCTAATGCGTCAGGATTATCAAGTTCATTGGTTGATGCGATGTCTACCCAGTTGTATCCACTTTTGTAATAGGTAAGTGATATATCCCATAACGTATCACCTTTTTTAACTGTGTATGTTGTTGGCAATACAGGTTCATTTTTTGTCATTTCTTTATTCGCTCGGTTTTGTTCTCGTACTGTTGAAATGATTGAATACGAAAGCATACCGATAATGATTACCATGGCAACACCGATGACGAGAGAAATAACGGAATCTGATGTGCGAAAGAATTTTTTACATGTTTTCAACATATATTCTGCCTCCATTCTGGGCAGAAATAAAGGTGAGCCCTTCTTCACAAAAGTTACGAAGGGCATCGAAACTTCTAATCTCGCCATACGGCATTGATAAGAAATTTCTGATGCGGGACCGAAGGGGTTCGAACCCTCGACCTCTTCCTTGACAGGGAAGCGCTCTAACCGGGCTGAGCTACGATCCCAAATGCTTTTGTATTATACTGAATGTATGACTAACGTACAACTTGCGGTATTATTTCGAAATATTGCATCGGTATATCAGATCAAAGGAGAGAATAGATTCCGAATTATTGCGTATGAACGCGCCGCAGATAGTATTGAGCATTTAACCAGCGAGGCCAAAGATTATTGGGATGATGGAAAAGTGAACGAGATTCCGGGAGTTGGACCCACGATTGCATCACATCTTGATGAACTCTTTAAAACAGGTCACGCCAAACACTTTGATAAAACACTTGCACAAGTTCCCAAAAGCATATTTCCATTGTTATTAGTACCTGGTATTGGACCAAAGCGTGCATACAAACTAGTGAATGAATTAAAGCTGAAGAATGAAAACACTGTGGTAAAAGATTTACTGGCTAAAGCAACACGGCATACTATAGCTCCTATTGAAGGATTTGGAGAAAAGTCAGAAGAGGAAATTATTAAAAATATTAACACATATCTTCAAGGCGGTATTAAAGAAAATCGTATTACGCTTCGTGAAGCGGATGAAATCGCGGAATCCGTAAAAGCATTTTTGCTTGAAAATTCACATATATCAAAAGTTGACGTGTTGGGAAGCCTACGGCGACGGGTTGCGACCATTGGAGATGTTGATATGGCAATTATTACGGATGACACCGGTAAGGCAATTGATCATTTTTGTGCTTATCGCCATGAAAAAATCGTTGAGAGAGGGCCTACAGGTGCGTCACTTCTTCTTACGAACGGTCGTCAGGTTGATTTACGAGTACAGGAGGCTGATTCCTATGGAGCCATGTTGCAGTATTTTACAGGTTCCAAGAATCATAATATTAAGCTTCGAACGTATGCACTATCAAAACACCTTTCGTTATCAGAATATGGAATTAAAGATGGGAAAACAAATGTAGTGAAGAAATTTAAAACGGAAGAAACGTTCTATGAGTATATTGGGCTGCAATGGATTCCTCCGGAACTTCGGGAGGATCGAGGTGAAATAGATGCAGCCCTTCGACAAGCTCAGGGTAAACTGCCTGGGTTACCCAATCTTGTTAATCTCACCGATATAAAGGGTGATCTACATATTCACACGGATTATAATCTTGAGCCTTCACACGACATCGGAGGAAGCGGACTTGTTGAACTATTGGATAAAGCCTTTTTGCTTGGCTATGATTATATCGGTATCAGTGACCATAATCCGAGTGTAGGAAATCATTCTAAAAAACAGATAATTGACATAATGAAGCGACGTAAGTCATATTATGAACAACAATATAGTTCATGGAAGAAAAAGAATAATAATAGTGTTCAATTATATATAATGTTGGAAATTGATATAACTCCAAGCGGTGAGTTGGCGCTCCCTTATGAAGCTTTTGAGTATATTGATGCTGCAATTATTTCTGTTCATTCGAGTCTTCAGCAAACAAGGGATGAAATGACAAATCGGTTGATACAAGCAATCTCCGTTCATCCAAAAGTAAAAATTATTGGTCATCCGACTGGCCGTCTTCTTGGAAGGCGGGAGGGATTTGAAATAAATTGGAAAGAACTATTTCCCCTACTTGCCAATAGAGGTATAGCACTTGAGATTAATGCACATCCATATAGATTAGATTTACCGGACGCATTAGTCTATGAAGCAATAAAGCAGCATGTGCCTCTTATTATTAATTCTGATACACATGAGGTATCTGATATGGATAATATGTCCTATGGAGTGTCAGTTGCGAGACGAGGTTGGGCGCAAAAAGATGACATTTTAAATACTTTTCAGTATAATAAATTTAATGATTGGTTAAAAAAATCATAAAGGAGGAATATGCAGCCATTTCTAATTATTATTATAGGTGTCGTACTTCTCGTTATCTTTATCTGGAGTCTCTACAATGGCTTAATCACCATGGCAACTCAAATTGAGGAAGCGTGGAGCCAGATTGATGTGCAATTGAAACGCAGAATGGATCTTATCCCAAATTTAGTTTCCTCAGTGAAAGGGTATGCAAAGCATGAGAAGACCGTTTTCGAAAATGTAACAAAAGCCCGGTCAGCCATGATGAAGGCCGAAAGTCCAGAACAAATGGCAAAGGCTAATGATCAATTAAGCGGTGCATTAAAGTCACTGTTTGCAGTTGCCGAAAATTATCCGCAGCTTAGAGCGAACGAAAATTTTCTTCAACTTCAAAAAGAAATTGGAGATACAGAAGATAAAGTGGCGTATTCACGGCAATTTTATAATTCAACCGTGATGGACTATAACGTCAAAGTAAAGGTGTTTCCAAATGTGCTTCTTGCCGGAGCGTTTGGTTTTAAAGAAAAACCGTTCTTTAAAACAGAGGAAGAAGAACGGAAAAGCGTTAAAGTTGAGTTTTAAGCCAACGCATGTCTATCAGATCACAAATTCAATCGAACATTATTCGTTCCTATATCTTCATGATTGTGTTTATTTCCTTTGTTGCGGGACTGTCGTATATTTTTGGACAGGCATTTGGGTACGGGAATTCATTTATAGGAATAGCAATCATTATCTCAACGCTATCAAGCATTGGAAGTTTATATTTTGGTGATGCAATTGTTCTTGCCATGTCGGGAGCACGGCCGGCACAAAGAGCGCGCGATTTTGATTTTTATACGGTAGCGGAAAATGTGAGCCTGGCAGCAGGTCTTCCAATGCCAAAACTGTATGTTATTGAAGATGCTGCAATGAATGCATTTGCCACAGGTCGTGATCCAAAACATGCAGTTGTTTGTGTAACGACAGGGTTACTTCAAAAACTTGATAGACGGGAAATTGAAGGTGTCATAGCGCACGAACTATCTCATGTAAAAAACTACGATATCCGGCTCATGGCAGTTGTTGCAGTGCTCGCAGGTACAATAGCTTTTGCTTCTGATATGTTCATGCGAAATCTGTGGTTGGGCGGAGGTAGAGATAGAAACAGTGATAGAAATAACAGTGGTATACTTCTGATTGTCGGTATCGTTCTTGCAATCATTTCTCCGCTTATTGCAGCACTTATCCAATTTGCCATTTCAAGAAAACGTGAGTATTTAGCTGACGCAACAGGTGCTCTCATTACGAGGTATCCGGAGGGTCTTGCTAGAGCTTTAGAAAAAATTGGAAACGAATCCCGTGTATTAAAGAAAGCTTCAAATGCTACAGCACATTTGTTTATCGTAAATCCATTTAAGAACAAAAAAACACATGCATGGTTTTCAGGATTATTTAACACACACCCGCCGATAAATGAACGCATTCGAATGCTTCGGGCAATGTGAGTATAATAGTGTGTGTACTACATGAAACAAATTCTTTACATCATTGCGTGTGTTTCTGGATTACTTACATCTTTTATTAGTAGATTTCTTGGGTACGGAGCAGGTGCTACGTGGCCAGGTGAAATTGCGCTTCGGATATATCCCCGTATCCTTGAAAAACTTACAAAACGCATAAAAAATGGAATAATTATCGTTGCGGGAACAAATGGAAAAACAACAACCTCTGGCATGATAACCAGCATTATTCGTCATGCTGGTAATTCCGTGTTACATAACACCAGCGGAGCAAATCTCATAAACGGTATTGTGTCTTCATTTTTTGTTTCTTGGAAAAAAGTAGATTGGGCCGTGTTTGAAGTTGATGAGAATGCATTGCCGAAATTATTATCATTCATTAATCCAACAGCTATTGTTCTTCTTAATCTTTTTCGTGATCAGTTAGACAGATATGGAGAGGTGGACACAATCGCATCCTCATGGAGATTACCGTTATTATCTCTTGATGAGAAAACCACGGTGCTTGCAAACGGCGATGATCCTACCATTGTCGCGGTGACAGAAAAATTACACTCAAGGGCTGTGTATTTTGGTCTGGAAAATCCAAAACTGTATCTATCAAAAATGCAGCACGCAACAGATGCAATTTATTGTCCGATATGCGGGACACGGCTTACCTTTGGCGGCGTATATTTTTCCCATCTTGGAAAATGGGCCTGCGGATCTTGCGGATTTACCCACCCAGATATTTTAATTGATGCAGCTGACTACGAGTCTTCCCTTGAGGGTGTGTATAACATCTACAATACCCTTGCTGCCGCATCTGTTGGTGAAGTATTAGGCATTGATAAAGGTGAAATTCAACAATCTTTAGATGAATTTCAACCGGTATTTGGTCGAATGGAGACGGTGCAATATTATGGTAAGACCATACGCATTCTGTTATCGAAAAACCCAACAGGATTTAATGAATCGTTGCGTACTGTTTTGTCATCTTCTCAAAAAGGTCCGATACTAGTGTTATTAAACGATAGAGTTCCTGATGGTAAAGATGTGAGCTGGATATGGGATGTAGATTTTGAACAGCTTTCAGGATTTCCTTACTCAATCATCATTTCTGGAGACCGTGCGTATGATATGGCGGTTCGGATTGCGTATATTGAAAAAAAGAAGAGACAATTAGATGTTCAGGTTTTAGAAGGCTTTGAATCAGCCATTAAAACAACTGTTGATGTTGCAAAAGAAAATGAAATTGTGTGGGTCTTAGCTACCTATTCAGCAATGCTAGACGCACGAAAAATATTAACGGGAAAACGAATTCTTTAACTATGAACTATGAACTAACAATCGGCTGGTTATATCCGGAACTCATGTCAACTTATGGAGACCGCGGAAACGTGCTTATTTTGCAAAAACGGTGTGTATGGCGGGGAATAGCATGTGAAATAATGCCGATAGATTTTCAAACAAAAGAGGAACAAATCGAAAAAATTGACATGATTTTTGGAGGAGGTGCGCAAGACAGGCAGCAAGGTATATTAATTGATGATTTAAGAAAACGGAAAGGTCCGGTATTAAGACGACTTTTGGATCGTGATATTCCAGGACTATTTGTGTGCGGATCTCCTCAACTGTTAGGTCATTCGTATATGATGGGTGACGGTACGAAGCTTGAAGGATTGTGTTTGTTTGATATGGAAAGCAGACATGCTGGGAATGACAAACCACGATGTATAGGAAATATTGCGGTTAGTATTCCAGATATATATAAAGTTCCTGGTATTCAGTATAAAACTACCATCGTTGGATTTGAAAATCATGGAGGCCGGACATATTTAGGAACTCGAGTTAAACCATTCGGTACTGTACTAATTGGAAACGGAAATAATGGAGAAGATAAGACGGAGGGTGCAGTGTATAAAAATTGGATCGCAACATATTCACACGGACCGCTCCTTGCAAAGAATCCTCATATCGCTGATTATTTAATTGCTAAAACACTGGAAATAAAATACGGGAAGAAGATTCACCTATCGCAACTTGACGATACATTGATGTGGCAAGCCCACGACATAATGTTGAAAAGAATGAGTGTTACGATTGGGTAACACCGATGTAATCGATTTTAGGAAAATCTTTCCTGATGATCTCCCAAAATTTTTCCGACAGGTTCTGAGAAAATTTGCCGAACTGTCCGCCTTCGGTCTTGCCACAAAGCCTTCGTTCATAATCATGAATGATATCCTGGATTTCTCTTCCAACAGCAGTAAACTCAGCTTGATTAGCTTGCGGATAGCTAACGTAGCGCTCATGAACTTTAAAAAAGTTATCAAACGCTTTTTTATTTTCATCAATCATTGTTTGATACGTAAGTTGATATTGGCGCATGAGAATATTTTACGGTAGAATGGGGTAAGTATGCAATCGAATAAAACTATTATTGATGTAGCTCACATTGCGGCGTTAGCAAACTTGCAGATAACGGATGCACAAAAAGAAAAATTTTCTTCACAACTTTCATCTGTATTGGGATATATGGCAAAAATTCAATCATTAAATACTGACGGAGTTGCCGAAACAGCGCAGGTTACGGGACTTACTAATGTGTTTCGTGAAGATATCATCGATGATAAACGAACGTTTACTCAGGAGGAAGCATTACAGAATGCGAAGCGTACGTATAACGGATATTTTGTTGTGCCAGCAGTTTTTGAATAAAACTATGTTAGTAGATAAAACAATCAAAGAGCTGTCAAACGGTTTACAAACAAAGGAATTTTCTTCCGTAGATATTGTCACGGAATGTCTAAGCACCATTAAAAACAATGAGCACAGTATTAATTCCTTTATCACACAGGTTGATGAACATGAGATTCTCGATGCTGCAAAACAAAGTGATGTAAATCGTAGCGGGCAGTCATCAGTTCTTCATGGAATACCATTTGTGTTAAAGGACGCGTATGTGACAAAAAATATTCGGACAACAAGTGCCTCAAATGTTCTCAAGGATTTTATCTCTCCATATAACGCGACTGTATATGATAAATTATTAGCAGCAGGTTCCATCCTTCTTGGCAAAATGAATATGGATGCTTGGGGTCATGGAGGAAGTTCAGAAAATACGGATTTTGGTGCGGTACATAATCCTTGGGATACAACACGGTCAGCTGGTGGATCAAGCGGCGGACCAGCCGCTGCAATTGCAAGCCGTATGACGCCATTTGCAATTGGTGAAGACACAGGTGGGTCTATTAGAAATCCTTCTGCATGGTGTAACACAACGGGACTCAAAGTTACCTATGGTCGGGTTTCCCGATATGGTTCAATTGCATACGCTTCTTCATTTGATACAGTTGGCCCGATGGGAAAAACCGCAGAAGACTGTGCATATATTTTGGAGGCAATCGCGGGAATTGATCCAAAAGATGCTACGAGTTCTCCTATGCCTGTTCCCAAATATACAGAAGGGTTGCAGAAAAAAATTGAAAATATAACAATAGGAATTCCGAAAGAATTTTTTGGCGAGGGGTTAGATGTGGAAGTAAAAACAGCGATTGATGCTGCGGTGAAAGAATTTGAAAAACTTGGGATTGTGTGTAAATCAATTTCCATGCCAATGTTTGAATATGGCATCCGTATTTATTATTTAATCGGTCCATCAGAAACAAGTTCAAATCTTGCGAGGTACGATGGGATTCGATTTGGAAATGATAGAACGAATTTTACAGAAGAAACGATGAGAAGAATTATGATTGGCACGTATGCATTGTCAGCTGGGTATTATGATGCGTTTTATCATCAAGCACAGAAGGCACGGACAATGTTTATCGAAGAATATCAAAAGGCGTTGAAAGAATGTACAGCGCTTGTGATGCCAGTTATGCCAACACCTGCGACAAAACTTGGGGAACTGTTGAATAATCCGTTACAGAATTTACTTGCTGATGTCTATACAGTAACGCAAAATCCTGTTGGCGTTCCATCACTTGCGTTGCCATGTGGATTTACAAAATCAAAATTACCAATCGGTATGCAGATAGTTGGATCGATGTTTTCAGAAGAGATGTTATTGCATATTGGCTATCAGTATCAACAAGTCACTTCATGGCATACCATGAAGCCGGCTATAAAATAATATGACGAATGCATATGAACTCGTAATCGGACTTGAAGTACACGTTGAATTAAAAACGAATTCAAAGATGTTTTGTGGGTGTAGCGCTGACCATTTTGGCAAAGCTCCAAATACACAAACATGTCCGGTTTGTTTAGCTCTTCCAGGAGCATTACCAGTACCAAATAAAAAAGCCATTGAGTGGTGTATTAAATTAGGATTGGCATTGAACTGTACGATTCCTGAAGAAAGCAAATTCGACAGGAAAAATTATTTTTATCCAGATCTTGCAAAAGGCTATCAAATTAGTCAATATGATAAACCATTAAGTGAGCATGGATGGATGCAGCTGAAAAATACGAAGGTGCGGATTGCACGGGTGCATCAAGAAGAAGATACCGGCAAGTTACAACATGTGACTGTCGACGGCGAGCGCTTAACGCTCGTTGATTTTAATCGGTGTGGTGTTCCACTTGTCGAAATCGTGACGGAACCGGATTTTCATTCCATTGATGAAGTGGACCAATATGTGAAAAAGTTGCAGCGAATTGTGCGATACATTGATATTTCAGGTGCCGACATGGAAAAAGGCACGATGCGTCTTGAGCCTTCTATATCACTTCGAAAAGTCGGTTCAATTGAACTGCCACCGTATCGGGTAGAACTGAAAAATATTAATTCATTCCGATTTGTTCGTAAAGCCATCGAATATGAAGTGGTGCGGCAATCGGAAATGCTCGACAAAGGAGAAGTACCAATCCAACAAACTCGCGGATGGAGTGAATCACAAAATGTCACCTTACCGCAACGCAGCAAAGAAGATGCGCATGATTATCGATATTTTCCGGAACCTGATATTCCGCCAATGCATTTCACCAAGGAATTTATTGAGGACATCAAAAAAACTATTCCCACGCTTCCTGATGAATATGCGGAGCAGATGAAAAAATATGGATTGTCAGAACAGGATATTTCAGTGCTTACGGAAAATGGTATGATTGCAGCCTATTTTATCGCGACAGCGAAATTGGCAGATCAATCGCTGTATAAACAGATAGCAAATATGATGGTGAATAAGAAAATTGATTATACAAAGATATCTTCGGAAGCATTCATCAAACAACTGAAAAATCAGGAACAGGAAAATACGGTAAGTGAGGGCAGCATCATCGCAGCAATTGATGTGGTGCTTACTGCGAATACGAAAGCTGTTGATGACTACAAAAAAGGTAAAACGTCAGCGCTTATGTTTCTTGTCGGTATGGTTAGGCGAGAACTGAAAGGGAAAGGCGACGCAAGCGTTATTGAACAAGAGCTTAAGAAAAGGTTAACCTAAACTATGGCAGCAGATTTTATTCATCTTCACACACATAGCGAATTTTCTCTTCTTGATGGGCTTGGTAAATTAGATCATTTGATTGAAAAAGCAAAAACATTCGGCATGGACGCACTTGCAATCACAGACCATGGTGCTATGTATGGGAGTTTTAAGTTCTATATGAAAGCGGTGACAGCCGGGATAAAACCAATCATCGGTGTTGAGACGTATGTTGCAAGACGCAGCCGTTTTGATAAAGAATCAAAAATAGACACTGATTCCTACCATTTAATTCTTCTTGCTGAAAACAACAAGGGCTATCAAAATTTGATGAAATTAGTTTCCGTTTCACATCTCGAAGGATTTTATTATAAACCTCGTGTTGATGTTGAAACATTACAGAAATATCACGAAGGAATTATTTGTTTAAGTGCATGTTTGCAAGGACAGATTGGGCAGTTATTACTTCGCGGTGAGGAGAAAGAGGCTGAAAAAATTGCAAAACAATATGCTGAGGTTTACGGAGACAATCATTATTATTTGGAAATTCAGCGGCATGTTAATATTCCCCAAACTGATGAGGTAACGGAAAAAATTGTGAAACTGGCACGGCGGCTCGGACTCCCCATTGTTGCAACAAATGATATTCATTATGTAAACCCTGATGATGCCGAAGCACAAGAGATACTTCTTTGTGTGCAGACACAACGTACAATCCTTGAAAAAAACCGCCCTCTGTCAATGATCAATTCGCCTGATTTTTATATGCGGTCTCCTGATGAGATGAAAGAGTTGTTCGCTGAATATCCTGAGGCAATTGAAAACACAGTCCGCATTGCAAACATGTGTCATCTTGAGTTAACAATCGGTGAATGGCATTTGCCGAAATACCCAGTTCCGGATTCTATGACGCCAGAAATATACCTGCGTAAATTAATTGAGGAACGATTACCCTTACGATATAAAGAGGTAACGAAAGAAATTCGTGACCGTATTGAATATGAATTCGATGTTATTAACAAAAAAAACTACACCTCGTATTTTTTGATAACGCAGGATTTTGTTCATTGGGCAAAAATGCATGGTATTGCGGTTGGACCGGGAAGAGGCTCAGCTGCAGGATCCGTTATTTGTTACATATTAAATATTACCGGGCTTGATCCGTTTTATTTTAAATTACCTTTTGAACGGTTTTTAAATCCCTCACGTCCCTCTGCTCCAGACATAGATCTTGATTTTGCCGATGACAAACGGGAAGACGTTGTTGCCTACGTGACAGAAAAATTCGGCAACGATAAAGTAGCACAGATTATTACCTTCGGCACCATGGAGGCAAAAGGCGCTATTCGTGATGCGGGGCGGGCGCTTGGTATGCCATATATAAAACCGGATAGAATTTCAAAAATGATCCCTTTGGGTATCCAGGGGAATGCAATGACACTTGAGAAAGCGCTCGTGCAGTCTGCGGAATTGGCGCTTGCGTATCAAAGTGAACCGGAAACAAAACGGCTCATTGACGTCGCAAAAAAATTAGAAGGAGTAGCCAGACACGCTTCAGTTCATGCCGCCGGAGTTGTTATATCAGACCAGCCGCTTACCGATCATACACCGCTACAAAAAGAAACAAGGGGAGAAAAAATTATTACGCAATACGATATGTATACTGTTGGAGAAAACGGTGTTGGGTTATTAAAAATGGACTTCTTGGGTTTACGGAATTTAACTATCGTGTCGCAGGCTCTTGCCATTATTGAAAAAACACGAAATAAAAAAATTGATTTAGATCATATACCCCTGGATGATAAAAAAACCTTTCAGATGCTCGCGAACGCTGAAACAACTGGTATTTTTCAACTTGAATCGCCGGGAATGCGCCGGTATATAAAAGAACTCGCACCAACCACGATATTTGACCTCATGGCAATGGTTGCGTTGTTTCGGCCTGGTCCAATGCAGGTTATTCCTGAGTTTATTAAACGAAAACACGATCCGTCTCAGATTATTTATCCTGATCCGCGGTTAAAAGACGTACTAAAACAATCGTATGGAATTATTGCATATCAGGATGATGTGCTTCTGACTGCCATAACGCTTGCGGGATATTCGTGGGGAGAGGCAGATAAATTGAGGAAGGCAGTCGGTAAGAAAATACCAACAGAAATGAAAAAACAGCGCGAAAAGTTTATTAACGGATGTGTGAAAAACGGATTGTCTCAAGCGAAAGCTGAGGAAATATTCAATTTAATTGAACCATTTGCAGGATACGGGTTTAACAAGGCGCATGCTGCATGTTATGCCATGATTGCATATCAAACGGCGTATCTAAAAGCTAACTATACTGTCGAACACATGACCGCGGTATTAACAGCTGAGTCGCGCGCAAATACAGGTCCTACAAGGAATGAGAAAATATCTAATATTATTGCAGAGTGCAGACGTATTGGATTAACAATTTTAACGCCTGATGTGAACACATCTGATATAGAATTTTCTGTTGAACAAGGAAATATCCGTTTTGGACTTTCTGCCATAAAAAATGTTGGTTCTGCTGCCATAGAAAGCATCCTTACTTCACGGACAAAGAAACAGCCGTTCCGTTCGTTTTATGATTTTCTTTCCCGTGTCGTTTTGTCAAAGGTGAATAAAAAAACAGTTGAAAGTTTAATTAAAGCTGGTGCGATGGACCAGTTTGGAAAACGGGCAGTTCTGCTGCTTGCGCTTCCTAATATGATAGATGTGCTTCATAAAAAGAAAAAGGACACGGATAAAGGACAATCAGGATTATTTGATGATATGGGAGAAACGCCATCTCATGAACCTGTATTTCCGGATGTGCCGGAACTTCCGGGAAATGAGCTTTTGACATTCGAAAAGGAGCTCCTTGGTTTTTATCTGACCGCTCATCCTCTGTCATCGTATGAAAAACAACTTGCAAATCTAAACGTAAAGCATATAGGAGATATTTCCGATGAGGATGTCGGGTCGAGAACACGAATAGCGGGTATTATTGTTGATATTAAAAAAATATTTACCAAAACGGGAAATAACGAAATGGCTTTTGTAAAAATAGAAGATTTGACAGGTACAATCGAAACCGTTGTGTTTCCGAAGATATTCAGTCAATCCAGTACCCTGCTGGTCCCTGACACAGTCATTGAATTGAGCGGTAAAATTGATCAAAAGGATGAGAAAAAAACAATTCTGGTTGACACAGTCAAAAAAATAGATTTTGACCGTTGACATCAGGAAGCGTCTTTTTTTACAATACATAGGTACAATAGACCGGATGAGGTTTTTTTCCTTATGGGTAAGAAATACGAAGTGTCATTGTTTGAAGATCATCTCGTTGCATCTGACAATCCGTTAAAAAAACGCAAACGCTTCAAACAAAAAGGCTCTTTATTTTATATAGGATACGTTGGACAAATCGGGCTTGTGATAGCACTTCCTATTGCAGGAGGCGCCGGAATCGGATCCTATCTTGATACAAAGTGGGGTACGTATCCAAAAATGACAATGAGCGGTTTACTTATTGGGATTGTCATTTCAGTAATAAATTTTATCGCTGTTATAAAAGAAATTATTGCAAATTCTAAGAAATACTAATCATGTTACATATATCGCTAGCTGCTGAAACGATTGCACACATAGGATCGTTTCCCATTACAAATTCGCTTGCGCTCACGTGGTTGGTTATGGCACTTCTTTTCGGAATCTCCCTGGTAGTCTCCCGAACCCTTACCATGGTTCCGTCTCATGGTCAGTCCATTATCGAATCCGTAATTGAAGGGTTATACGTTTTTTTTGAATCGGTTGTTGGTCATCATGTCAAAATGCTGTTTCCTCTCATAGCCTCACTTTTTCTGTTCATTCTGACTGCAAACTGGATAGGTTTATTGCCGGGCGTTGGCACAATTGGTTTTTTTCATGAAGCAATACTTACGCCGTTGTTCCGCGGACCAACCGCTGATTTAAATACGACAATAGCGCTTGCCATTGTTGCGTTTATGGCCATCCAATACTTTGGATTCAGAACACTTGGTATTAAATATGGATCACGATTTGTTAATTTGAAAAACCCGATTATGTTTTTTGTAGGACTTCTTGAAATTATCTCAGATATTTCCAAGGTGATCTCATTTGCATTCCGTCTCTTTGGAAATATTTTTGCCGGGGAGGTACTTTTAGCGGTTATGGCATTTCTTATGCCGTTTATCGCTCCGATGCCATTTTTAATGCTGGAGTTGTTTGTCGGATTTATCCAAGCACTCGTATTTTCGACACTGACCGCCGTATTTGTGAACGTTGCTGTTGCTCATGAAGAGTAATGAATTTATTATGTAGAAGGGGGGTGGATATATGGACGAAAACACATGGAAATTAATTATGACCGGTGCGACAATCGTACTTGGTGGTGCAGTACCAGCCTTTGCCATCGGTATGATTACGGCAAAAGCAGTAGAAGCTATCGGACGGAATCCCGAGTCAGCTTCCGATGTCAGGACAAGCATGATTTTAGGTATGGCATTTGCTGAAGCTATCGCTATTTATTCGTTGGTCATAGCTCTTATTATTAAATTTGTGTAATGAACGAACGATAATGTATGGATAAATTAGGAATTGAAATTAAACTGATCTTAGCGCAGATAGTAAATTTTGCAATCATCATGATTGTTCTAAATAAGCTGTTGTATAAGCCCATTTTGTCAATGCTGGAAAAACGGAAGAAAAAGATACAGGAAGGGTTAGCTCTTACGGAGCAGATGAAGGTGGAAGAAGAGAAAATGGAAGTGAAAAAGAGCAAAATGCTGACAGAAACAAAAAAAGAAGGAATGATCCTCATTGAGGAAGCAAAAGTGAATGCGAAGAACGAAGCCAAGCAAATCCTTGAATCAGCCCATACAGAAGCAGATGAGATTGTCGAAAAAGGAAAACAACAGACAACGGAACAAAAAGTGATGATGGAAAAAGAAGTGCGGCAGGAGGCAATTGTTCTGGCAACAGGTATGGCAAAACGATTGCTGTCTTCTATAATGACACAAGAAACACAGCACGCTGTTTTGAAAAAACATATCAAAGAGTTGCAGGAAATCGCATAATGTTATGGCTGAATTAACGAAAGACGCGCGGGGATTCGTGAGCGGAATAGTACGGTACCTGGCAGGAGATAAACAAATCGCAAGCCAGGTTCCCAAACTGCGGAAGCTATTGTCGAAAGTGACTGCGACAGACGGAAAAGACGTTGTGGCTTATGTGATAACGGCAGTAGACTTGCAGGGTGAAGAAAAACAAAAACTTACTGAAGCGCTCGAGAAACTGGTGAAACATCCGGTAAAACTGGTGTGTTCAGTTGATGAGAAGCTGATTGCCGGAATGCAAATAAAAATAGGTGATTGGATTGTCGATACGACATTTATGTATCAATTACAATCCCTTGCCCACGTATTAGGGGAGTAACTCTATGAAACAAGATAGCTCAATGGCAATTGCTAAAGAACTCGCGAAACGCCTGGAAGCGTATACGCCTGAAATTTCCGCACGGCGTGTGGGAAAAATTCTTTCTATTGCTGACGGTGTTGTAAAAGTAAGCGGGTTACCGCATGTTGCATACTTAGAACGCGTAACGTTTGCAAATGGTTTAGTTGGCTTTGTCATTAATTTGGAAGAAGATGCAATTGGCGTTGTTGTTCTTGGCGATTATCTAACCCTATGTGAAGGAGATGAAGTTCAAACAACGGGAACATTGCTTTCCATTCCCGTTGGTGACGCTTTTCTCGGTCGGGTTGTGAACCCTCTGGGAGAGCCAATTGATGGAAAAGGCCCAATTAATACCAAAAAGACCTATCCAATTGAAAAAATTGCTCCGAGCGTTATGTATCGTTCTCATGTAAATACACCGATTCAAACAGGATTAAAGGCAATTGACGCGATGATTCCAATCGGTCGGGGACAACGGGAACTGATCATCGGTGACAGAAACACCGGGAAAACCGCTGTTGCAATTGACACCATTATTAATCAAAAAAAGGAAAACGTTTTTTGTATTTATGTTGCTATCGGGCAGAAAACCTCCCGTGTTGCACAAATCGTTGCTGATTTGGAAAAACATGGAGCAATGAAACACACAATTATCGTTTCTGCTCCAGCCAGTGATCCGGCAGCATTCCAGTATTTAGCTCCCTATTCAGGATGTGCACTCGGTGAATACTTCATGGACCAAGGGAAAGACGCATTAGTTGTGTACGATGATCTTATTAAACATGCATGGGCGTATCGACAAATCTCTCTTACCTTACGGCGGCCATCCGGGCGTGAAGCATATCCGGGAGATGTCTTTTATCTTCATAGCCGGCTTCTTGAACGGGCATGTAAACTTGATGACGCACACGGAGGCGGTTCATTGACTGCGCTTCCTATTATTGAAACACAGGCAAATGATCTGTCAGCCTACATTCCGACAAACGTCATTTCCATTACTGATGGCCAGATTTATTTGGAATCCGATCTTTTTAATGCAGGGCAGCGGCCAGCAGTGAATATCGGATTATCCGTTTCCCGTGTTGGAGGAGATGCTCAAATTAAAGCAATGAAAAAAATTGCAGGAAATTTGCGTATCGACTTAGCTCAATACCGGGAACTTGCAGCGTTCGCTCAATTTTCATCTGATCTTGATGAAGCAACAAAACGTCAAATAGACAGGGGCGCCCGAATGATTGAGCTTCTCAAACAGGGGCAGTACGTACCTATGTCTATTGATAAGCAAATTGCCATCATCTGGGCAGGTGTGAACGGATATCTTGATTCCATACCCCTTGCAAACGTGTCTGCGTTTGAAAAGGGATTTCTTGAGTGTATGGAACGGGACTATAAAAAAACACTCCAGGCAATTATCAAAGAACGGCAATTAACAGGAGAGATTGAAGAACAGCTTAAGAAAGCAGTTGAAACATATAAAAAAGATTTTGTAGTTGAAACGCAGTAACGATTAGATGTATGGCAAGCATTCGTATATTACGAAGACGGATTAAATCCGCAAAAAACATTGCACAGATCACAAAAGCAATGGAGTTGGTTGCTGCCTCAAAAATGAAAAAGGCACAAGCACAGGCCTTGGCCGGAAAACAATATGCTCAGAAAATATATGAAATGGTTACTGAGCTTGCACGGAGAACTGATGTGTCAAATCATCCGTATTTGATCAGGCCAAAAACAATAACGGGAAAGCGGTTATTAGTACTTATATCAACAACAAAAGGATTGTGCGGTGGATTAAATAGTAATTTGTTCCGGTATTGCCTCAAAACATATCCGGATTTTCATAAACAGGACGTTATTACGATTGGGAAAAAAGGCAGTGGACTCGTTGTCCGGTTAGGCGCAACGCTTGCTGCTGATTTTTCTGAAACGACGCCATTTATTACAGCAGTGCCGGCAATCGTTGAACTAATAGTCTTCGAATTTTTAGCTGGACACTATGATGGTGTTGATGTTATTTTTAACGAATTTAAATCAGCATTACAGCAAGTACCAAAAAAGAAAATCATGCTTCCGTTGACCATAGAAGCGGGTCCTGACGTAACAGATAAAAAAAGTGATTTCTCAGAATTCCTCATAGAGCCATCAAAACGGGAAGTATTTGATGCGCTTCTGCCGCATTATTTGGAAAACCAGGTGCGGGATGCAATTCTGCAGGCAGAAGCAAGTGAGCACTCAGCCAGAATGGTTGCGATGAGAAATGCAACAGACAACGCATTGTCACTTATTGACGGACTAACACTTATGTATAACAAGGAGCGTCAAGCGAAAATTACGTATGAAATTGCAGATATAGTCACGGCGAGACTTGCTGTTGAATAATAACCGCAATTGTTTATTTATATAAGGAGATGTATGAAGAAGACTGATGCAAACATAACAAAAAACGGAACAATCGTTCAAATTTTCGGAGCGGTTGTCGATGTGCAGTTTGGAGAAGATTATGTACCCTCTCTTTATGAAGCCTTACGCGTTCATACGGAATTTACCAACACCAAAACACTAGTATTGGAAGTCGCGATACACCTTGGAGAAAGCCGTGTTCGAACAATTGCATTAGGTCCAACAGATGGATTGAAACGGGGCGATAGTGTTACCGCATCAGGAAAACCAATACATGTTCCCGTTGGAAAAAAGACGCTGGGACGACTATTTAATGTCGTAGGAGATCCAATAGACGATAAAGGTGATGTAAAGACAACAAAAACATATCCAATTCACCGTGCAGCTCCCCCCTTTACTGAGCAAAGCACAAAGCTTGAGATTCTTGAAACGGGTATTAAGGTCTTGGATCTTATTGCGCCATTTGTTAAAGGAGGAAAAGTTGCTATTTTCGGAGGAGCGGGAGTCGGGAAAACCGTTCTTATCCAGGAACTTATTCATAACGTCGCTGAAGTTCACGGAGGTGTATCTGTATTTGCCGGTGTTGGAGAACGCTCCCGTGAAGGCAACGATTTGTACCGGGAAATGAAAGAGTCAGGCGTTATTGATAAAACGGCTATGGTGTTTGGGCAGATGAATGAACCGCCAGGATCACGGCTCCGCGTCGCCTTAACAGGTCTTACTATGGCTGAGTATTTCCGAGATGAAGAAGGACAAGATGTGTTATTGTTTATTGATAACATTTTCCGTTTTGCGCAGGCAGGAAGCGAAGTGTCTGCACTTTTGGGAAGAATCCCATCAGCTGTCGGATACCAACCAACGTTAGCTTCAGAAATGGGAGCATTGCAGGAACGCATCACATCAACAAAGAACGGGTCTATTACGTCAGTACAGGCAGTGTACGTGCCTGCTGACGACTATACCGATCCGGCACCAGTTGCAACATTTGCTCATTTGGATTCAACCATATCGCTTGACCGGGCAATTGCTGAGCAAGCGCTGTATCCGGCGGTTGATCCATTATCGTCAAATTCCCGTATTCTGGAGCCGGGAGTTGTCGGACAGGAGCATTATGACGTCGCTCGCGGTGTTCAACGTGTACTGCAGCGATATAAGGACTTGCAGGATATCATCGCAATTTTAGGTATGGAAGAGTTAAGTGATGAAGATAAACGCGTAGTCACAAGAGCGCGGAAGATTCAACGATTCTTGACCCAACCAATGTTTGTTGCTGAGGCCTTTACTTCTAAGCCGGGGAAATATGTAAAATTATCAGAAACAATCAGAGGATTTAAAGAAATTCTTGAAGGCAAACACGACGATAAAAACGAACAGGCATTTTATATGGTAGGAACCATAGATGAAGTGAAATAACTATTATGGAAGCAATGCATCTAACAATTGTTACTCCGCAGCGTGAGGCATTGAGTCAAGATGTAAATTTTGTGACAGTACCGACACCAACGGGAACAATAGGTATTCTTCCAAAACATATTCCGCTTGTTACCGCACTTGTTGAGGGCGAGATTAAGGTACTTTCTGGTGAAAAAGAATCGTATTTCGCCATCGGCGGCGGATTTATGCAGGTGACAAAAAAATCTGTTATTATTCTCGTATCACGCGCGGTGCATGCAGATGAATTAAATGAGGCTGAAATTAAAAAAGCACACGAAACAGCGCGTACCACAGTGAAACAAAAAGGTGCAGGAATAGAAAGAGCCGAGGCTCAAGCAATGTTGCGCAGGTCATTCCTTGAACTTAAGGTCCTGCGGCATAAAAGGCGCCGATCTGGAACACCAGATTCATTATGAAACAAACAATGAGTCATGTTACCCTTGTACAGCATCCGCTCATCGATCATTCATTAACCGTTCTTCGTGATAAACATTGTTCTACCGCAGATTTTCGACGTCATGCAGGAATTGTTTCAAAAATTCTTATTCTAGAAGCCACCAAACACCTTCATGTTGTTGATAAAGCAATTGATACACCGCTTGCTTCCATGAAGGGAAAAAGATTAAAAAATGACGTTGTTGTTGTTCCGGTGCTTCGTTCCGGTCTTGCCATGCTTATTGAACTTCAGGATTTTCTTCCGTCAACACGTGTCGGATTTATTGGACTTTCGCGGGATGAAAAAACAGCGCAGGCACATCAATATTATCAAAAATTACCAAAGATTTTTTCCTCGCACACCGTGTTTCTTATTGATCCGATGCTTGCAACAGGAGGATCGCTGATTGAATCCATGAATATGCTTCGTGCAAAAGGAGCAAAAAACATAACCATCGTTTGTATTGTGTCCGCACCTGAGGGGATTAAACGCATTGAACAGGTATATCCTGATGTGCATATATATACAGCTGCAATTGATAATAAACTAAATGCGCAAAAATTCATTGTGCCGGGTTTAGGAGACTTCGGTGACCGGTATTTCGGTACTGTTTGATTGACGTTAAATCATGTTCTTGGTAACATAGAGTATGCTCACTAAATTTATCTTCATTTCCGGCGGAGTCATATCAGGAATCGGCAAAGGCAATACCACCGCTGCAATTGCATTACTTCTAAAGAACCGCGGATATACGGTTACCTGCGTTAAATGTGAAAACTATCTTAATGTTGATGCGGGACTGATTAATCCAATCGAGCACGGTGATCCATATTTGCTTGAGGACGGTACGGAAGCAGATATGGACATGGGCACATACGAAAAGTTTTTAGGGGTAAACATGCATCGGCATAATTTTATTACGATGGGACAGGTCTATCGGACGGTCATTGATAAGGAACGAAATTTTGAATACAAAGGCGAAGATGTTGAAGCGATACCACACGTGACAGATGAGATTACACGTCGTATCAAGGAAGCCGGAGAGATCGAGAAAGCGGATATCGTCGTCGTTGAACTGGGAGGAACAGCCGGTGAGTACCAAAACATGCTGTATTATGAAGCCTCCCGCATTTTGTCTCACAATAAGAAAAATGCTGTTATTCATGTGCATGTCAGTTATCTGCCTACCCCTTCTCATCTTGGTGAACCAAAAACAAAGCCAACACAACTTTCTGTCCGGACCCTCAATTCCATGGGGATTCAGCCTGATTTTATTGTGGCTCGTGGCGAAAAAGCGGTTGACGAGAGACGAAGAGCACGATTTGCACTTTTTTGTAACGTAGATCCTGAGAATATCATTAACAATCCTGATGTAAAAAGCGTGTACGAAATTCCTGTTCAGTTTGTGGAACAAAAATTCGATGAAAAGATTCTTACCAGTCTCGGTTTACCTAATGGCGCTTCTGCCAACATAGATAAATGGAAACAGATGGTTGAGACAATCAAAGCGAAAAAACAAAAGGAAATTACTATTGCTATAGTCGGAAAGTATTTTAGGACCGGTGAATATGAACTCCGGGATAGTTATGCTGCACTTCTTGATGCCGTTGATCACGCAAGTTGGGCAAAAGGAGCATCAGTAAAGACAAAATGGATACAAGCTGAGAAGCTCGAGTCTGGAAAGACAGATGAACTGAAAAATGTAGACGGTATCATTGTACCAATCGGTTGGGGACCGCGAGGATCTGAAGGGAAAATAAAGGCCATAGAATACGCCAGGATGAATAAAATCCCGTATTTAGGTTTGTGCTATGGCATGCAGCTTGCAGTTGTTGAATATGCCAGGAATGTATTGAATCTTGAAGGCGCCAATACCACTGAATGTGATGAGAAAACGAAACATCCTGTTATTCATATGATTTCCGGTCAAAAAGAGGTTTTGGAACGCAGGGCCTATGGCGGAACCATGCGATTGGGCCGGTGGGAATGCAAGGTAGTACCAAATACTCAAGCAGATGAAAGCTACATGACTCATAAAGGATATGACAAGCCGGAGGAAAAAATTGTAGGAGAACGGCATCGACATCGGTATGAGTTTAACGATGCCTACGCAAAGCAATGTGAAGGCGCAGGGCTGATACTCGCGGGTCGTTCAGTAATAGAAAATCTTGTTGAGATAATCGAGCTTCCAAGGTCAGTGCACCCGTTTTTTGTTGGCACCCAATATCACCCTGAATACAGGTCAAGACCCTTAGCTCCTCACCCGTTATTTTTGGACTTCATAGCTAGTTGTCTTGCAGAGCGGTAAATAGTATAATAACAACCTATGGCTAATCAGGCACACTGGAATACAATTGCACTTCATATTGGTGACACGATTCGTGTTCATTATAAATTGATTGAACACGAAAAAGTCGCTGGAAAAACAAAACGGGAAGTAAAGGAAGAAACACGGGAACGGGTGCAGGTTTTTGAGGGCATTCTTATCGCAATTAAAGGCAGTCAGGAGAATCAGATGATCATGGTTCGAAAAATCGGTGTTGGAGCTATTGGCATTGAACGTATTTTTCCTCTCATATCTCCATGGATTAAAAAAATTGAAGTAAAGAAACACGGATCAGTACGACGCGCAAAATTGTATTATCTTCGCGGTCGAAAAGGAAAAGCAGCGACAAAAATTACTGAAGCTGTGAAAGAAAAACCTCAAGCAATAAAGTAAAGGTGTCCTGTATTTACTTCAAGCTGTCACACTTATTTTTTCGTGATGTTATTCATATTATTCACTGTCCTAGCCAGCTAGGGAAGTGAATTATCAAGACAACGGACAAGAAAAAAGGTATAATATGATGAGATATGTACAACTGGAGCACTGATACCACCATTCTTAAAAAGAACCCTGAAAAGTACCAAATATGGAGACTTGAACAGCTTATTAATTTTGGCTTAGGCAATGAAAAAATCAATACTTTGGAGCTAAAAAAACATTGGAGTCATCTCAATATCGATCCAAAGAGAAAAAGTGTACTAGCATTTTGGATGAAGGTAAAAGCCTATGACGGATGCACATAAAAGTATATTGTCGAATCGACAACAAAAACTTTTGGGTCTTTTTGCTTCTCATTCAAGTATCAAAAAGTACTTCTACCTATCTGGTGGTACGGCACTGGCAGAGTATTATCTCCACCATCGCTATTCGGAAGATCTAGATTTTTTTACTGAAGAGGAAGTTGCGCCAATATCAATCCAAGTATTCATTAGGGACATAGCGAAAAAGGCTGGAGTCAAAGATGTTGACTTTCAACAAAGCTTTAACCGTAATCTAGTATTCCTACACTTTGATAATGAGATTATCAAAACTGAATTTACCTATTATCCATTCACTCAACTGGAACCGACAAAAGAAATTAATGGCCAACAAGTTGATAGTCTGATTGATATTGCAGTCAACAAAACATTTACGATTTATCAAAAACCTCGAAGCCGTGATTTTATTGATCTGTATCTTATTATAAAAGAAAAAGGGTGGAATTTCTTAGACTTACGAAAAAAAGCCCGAATAAAATTTGATACCCACATAGAACCATTACAGATGGCTCAACAACTTTTAGAGGTTGAACATCTTGAAGATTTCCCCCGAATGATTATAGAACTAGACCATAAAGAGTTGCAGGAATTCTGGAAAAAAGAAGCAGCTAAAATAAAGAGTGAAGTTTTAATTTAGCTAAACTCGAACACCTTAGTTAGTGCTTGCTTTTGCGCTAACGAGGCAAATTGCAGACACCCCGTCAAAATGGGTGAGCCCAATGGTCAAAAACTCAAACCTGTTTGAATACCTGAATAAATTCTATCATACGGTCACGAAGTGGAAACAGATACCAGCCGTAAGCATCTCTATTTGATTTTAGCTATAATTGTTATATGACGAAATTTGTTTATGAAGTAACGGTTGGAATGCCAAAATTTACAGACTATAAAGCTGTCTCCTAGAAATCAACACCAGATAAATCGATGGGTTTTTTTGGAGGTTCTTGTGCAGGTATGACTTGTAATTCACCCGTTTTATAAAGTAAGCATGAGGGTTGAGGACAACCATTTTGATGGCTGGTCGAAATAGAACCATTCATACATACAAGAGTATTCGGATTATGAAAAAACCTACCATGAACATACCCCCCACCATGCCGAAGGATATCAAAAATAACACAGTGAGAGTTAGCACTACTAAGTACATCGGTTTCTAAAGGAATTGATTGTTCTTTCGTCATAATTTAAGTCCCAATATATGAGCAATATACCTCCTTTAGATGTAATTATCAAGATAGGTTGCTATAATAAGCCACTAGAGGAGAAACCTATGATACCAGAAACAAAAGGCGCAATTAAAAGTGAACACGTTCTTCCTGATAAAACAAAAGTAACTACTTATAGCACAGAGTCAGCTGCAGCTGATGGTGCCAATCCCGACCATGCTCAACTAATGGCAACCATAACTGAAAAGTTCAGAGCACAGGTGGTACAAGGAAAAATTCCTCAACCTATTGTGGTTGCAGATGAAGGCTAATGTGAGCCTAGATTCGCTTATCTCAAATAAATTGATATATGAATATCAAGAGATATACCGTAAATTATGTATGTTTATAATATAAGCTTGTAGGATCGAAATATATTGAGTATGCCATCTTTGTCGACATCTCCACCAATAATTCTATTTTCAAACGTTTTTGAGACAGTAATAAGCTCGATTTCAGCATTACCCATAATACCGATGTGACCGCAATGTTGCATAAAATCCCAATCATTGAATCCATCGCCGATTCCAAGAATATCAGATGTATCCATCTGCAGTTTTTGAACAACCTTTTGAAATGCGGTGCTTTTTGACAATCCTTTTTTTGTGATAAGTCCGAGACTCATTGAGTCAAATGGTACTGTTGTCCAATGAAGTTCGATGAGTGATTGGTATGATTGAAGTAGCGCCTCAACTTTTTGTTTTTCTTCAGGTTTTATAAACACATCAATGCGAATGACAGGATATATATCCATAGCGTTGATCAGATTTTGAACAAGAATTGGTTGTATAAATCGAGCCTCAGCAAGTTTCTGCATAAACGATGTCACATTGTTTTGCGGATGAATAAATGTTTTGTCGCTGACAAAGTCAGTGTTTATGTTGTTGTCTTCAAGTGTTTGGATAACTGTTTTTGCTGCGGTTGAATCAATTGGTTCAACGATGTATTCGGCGGTGTCGGGATTAAAAATTACAGCACCATTTGCCGCAATATGTATGTTATGCAAATCCATTAATTTGATAAGCGGCATGAGCCCAAAACTTGGTTTGCCGGAACATAGAATAACAGGAATATTTTTACTGATTTCTGATACTGCTTGAATAATGGCGGGGGATGGATTTGGGAAAAATCCGTTTTCTTTTCTTCCGATTAGTACTCCATCAACGTCTGTGACAATCGCTTTAATCATGTTTTTAATGATATCACAAGAATAACGAGTATGTTGTAAGACCTTGAGCTTGTCAAAGTGTGAGCCTCAATTCGCCAATCTCGAAAGATTTGATCCTAGAATATCATACGATTTATAGACAATTGTATCAATACATACCCAACAATTTGCAGTTGTAAACCGGAGGGTTATAATAGTTATGGTGAAAAAGATTATTCTTATTATTCTTCTTCTTACCATTGGCATGGTGTCTGGATATTATTTATCCCCAAAAATTCAAAAGTTACCTCCCGATATCAGAAATAATACTACAGCTAAATTTTGTGTGAATGATGATCTGGGCGGTATTAAAATCAGTTATTCCGATAATCTAAAATCAATCATTATGGTCAATACGCAAGACTTTATGAGTAAGAACAAGGCCCTTGATGTTAATAGTCTTGACCAATTATTAACAAAATATAACAAAGACATTCTATCAGACGATCCTGCCTGTTCACAACAGCTATTGAAGGTAGATAATAACGGTAATTATGTTTATCAGGATATACCCAGTGATATCGTGTTTGATAAGTGTTGGAATAAAAAGAATTTGGATTTGGACAAAGATGGTAAGAACGAACAGGTTATAATCGCAACCATCGCTATGACCAAAGCACCCCACGTAGCTGGTATTCTAAAAGAAGGAAAGTTAATATTCGCCTACGAGGGAGCGAATATTGATATATCTCCACTTGAATCTTCTGACTCTGATAAGGGGTTCTACTTACATATCGGAAGCACAGTTATGCAAGAAAATAAGAAAGTCAAATACGTTTTTATAGAAAACGATAAGGCTATTCCATTATGGCAAGAGGTCTATTGCAACTAACGGTGCTTATGCAGCGTGTATTGTTTTTGTATTATAGATCGTAACTTCTTACCGCAGTTTATCATCTAAAGTCTTATAGCTATTTAAGTAAATATCTTTTCCTTCCACCAATCCAAACTTGTGTAATAAATTATATATTTTGTAATTACCACCAGGTTGCATTCCATTTTTTATATCATATACCTGTGGTACAAAGGTGAAGCTATACATATTTTCCCAAGCTATAATTGCTAAAAATATAACTATCAATATCAAACAAACACTTTGAATGATTGTGTGTGTTTTGTTCATATAAATTTATTATATTCCTTCTTGTTCAATTAGTGGACTATCATTCATAGGACCATTCATTCTATTAGATACTCGAGATAGGCAGTCGTGTCACTTACCATGGGCTAGTTCCGCCTAAGACACTCTACTTATCATGGTAACAAGTCCTCCCTCTCTTTGGTTCCTTGACTATTATAATTAATTCTTTTCATTTTAAGCATATCTCCGGTAACTCTATTCTTTAAAGAATTACAAATATTGATTAACTCTTGTTGTTCATCAGGTAAATATTCAACTTTCTGTCCAATTTTATCTTTTTTTCTTTCCTTAACAGTATGAACAATTTCCACGGCTCGTTTCCATAAATTGAAATCTGACTTCTTTTTACTTTGAAGAGGATATCTTTCAAAATGGGGAATAACTTTTTCTATTAGATCACCAGCCACAACGCAATGAAATTGAGCTTGACCGTAGTTATGTTTTTCATTCTTGGCGTGTGACAATGAACAGACTCCACAGGCAAAATAATCCCGTATTTCTTGAAGAATACTCATGTCATCACCACGTAGATTATAACAAAAATCAACCTGCCATCTGTAATATACGGAAGAATACCCCGTTCTTTTTTGCGTATCTTTTCTCACGTAAAGAGCAAAGCAACCTTCACCGTCTGTAAAACCTGTAACCATCCATGGTTCTAACATATATGAATACTATTTATTTAAACATTTTACTAAATTATAACGATATCATTCAATTCACCAACAATTTCGTTTAGTGTTTGAACTGTGTTTTCCAAATCTAGCTTTGTCTCAACCGGCATGTGAATACCGTCTTTTCTTACGTGCCCCTGAATTATATGCATAGTCACAACGAGGCGCTGCTTTATTGAATTTAGTTTAACTTTTGTATTTTCCATATTATCACCTCCATACGAGTTTTTGTGTCTATTTTTTGGGCGTAGTGATGGCTTCTAAATCTACATTCTTATCTCCAACTCGTAGATCCTTTTTCGTTATCCAAACAAATCCTTTTTCCGATGTTATTACTGCAACATCAATGGGACCACCAACTCCAGGGATATCGCCAGGGTCAGCAACAATACCGTCGGAAAATCTTTGGATTGCCGTAGTTGTTCCAATGGCTAACGCGCTAAAATCAATACCATCTTGCAGAGTCATCGTACCCCATTGAATAACATACTCCAAACTTTGCAACTGCTTCTGAACTTCCTGCGCCCCGATATCCGTTGTTGCTTTTTGAATAACAGGCAAATTACCAATCCGTCCGTCAAAACCAAGGACAATTCTTGATACTACGTCAATCTGGCCTATCCAACTTGCACCATATTCTTGACCTCGTTTTGCACTGTCTCTTTTAAGCTCAACATCACCAGGAATAATAACCACTGCAACCTGGTGCGACTCATCTTGGTTGTAACCAGCAACAATGAAATGTAGTTGTTCTACACCGGCAACTCCTTCTTTCTGAATTCCTTTAGAATCTTTAAATTTGAATTTTACATTACCCTTTTCTTCTTTGATATCAACAATTTGACAGTTTTGTCGTTCCAAGTCTGCTTTTATTTGGTTAGGAAGAACTTTTAGCTGTTCTTTATATTGGTATTTTATTTCAAAAAAATCTTTTAACTTTTGGGCGATTTCAAAAATTGTTAATTTTTCTGTCTCGATACTTTTTTTAAACTCCTCGATAAACCTGCTGATATTCTTCAAAACGCCATTTTCCGGTAAAAATGCCAAGCCTGCAACTATCAATCCTGCTCTGTCATTTAGTTTGAAAACTTTTGATGCAGAATCAGAACCAATCCTGCTCATTCCTTTTTTGTTACGGTATGACTGCCGACTGTCAGCCGCTAAAACAATACCTTCTGGTGTGGTTGTGTTAATTCCAAGACTCATAGCATCTCCTTTTTAAGAAAATTGTTTATATTTGTACCATCAGTTTTAATCATACTAACGTTATAACCATTATTATCAGATGTTGGCGATGATACGGTCACACAGTTTATAAATTCCGTTGGTTGTTTAAATTCGTGTTGTGGTAGTGATCCGATTCGATATTGCATAGGAAAAGAAGATACACCTAATAAATCTAATGCTTTGTCAGTTAGCAGTATAGAGCGTGTTTTTTGTATTCCTTTTCGCAGGTATCCCTGCTTGGTAAGTGCTGCGATGATTCCAAGAATAGATTTATTGTCTGAAACATTAATACCACTTACCATCTCCCGAAGAGTTGGAGAACTGCCGTATTCCACACGATAACCATTGATGAATTGAAGTAGGTTTCTTTGATTGTCTGTCATATAAAAACATTATACTCCACCAAATGGTGGAGTCAAGAGACACTTTCATATTTTGAAGGCGTATTAATATAGTATTCATTACGTAGTAATGAATACATATTAAACGACTGTTTTACAAGATATAGCGAAATGATTCACAAAATAGACCTCAGCGCGTATAATCAACCCAATGTAAAGAAAATATGGAAATTTTACAAAAAATCAAAAACTATATTGGTTATAACCTTTTTCCAATTCCCAAACCAAAGCCCTCAACGGCTCACGACATAATCCTCGATGAGTATGTTGATTTGAATAAGATTTACTTCAAGTGTGCATATTATTACTACTACATCATGACGGCTAAATTAGTGGAAATAAATGATACGGTATTTTCTACTGATAAATTTTCAACGCTTGGTTACCTCAAAAATATATCTGATGATTTTAATGAACAATATCGTCAATTACGACTAGCATGTAAGAAGCTTTGCGAAAGAGCGGATTTCATTGATCGTCGTATTTCGAATATCATTCTCAACGACCAATTATTCGGCGACACGAAAGAAATGGCCGATAGGTGGCAAAATTTTGATCGAGACTATTGTCACAAAATAATAGATACGATAAAAAAACATCCTCCACAACCGTATGAAATACCCAATGACATACAATTAGCATTCCAGAAAATAGATATATATTTACAGGATAAAGTTAGATTTTGGGTAGATTATACGTTCGGTGGAGAAATAGTCTTAAATGGAAAATATCTTATTAAAAAACTTCAAATTGATGGCATCAATGATATATTCTTTAGTTATGTTTTCAAGCATCCAAGGCATAAGGTTACTTCTAGAGAATTCCAAGACAATAAAACAGCTATTAAGAAAGACTATTCTAAACTTGTATATGAATTAGGCTTTGCTAAAGAGCTGGGAAAAATATTTTTTCCACGTGTAACAAAATCCTCAGTGTATTTTCAAAACCATATTCATATGAGTGATCTTAATATAATTGCAGTTGATTATGATGCCCTAAACACCGAAATATCAAAGTTAAACTCTCTGAAATAACTATCTTCTGGTTTCTTCTGGAATTTTCTGACTTACTCTGGAAATAACTCGGTTCCTATAAATATCATATAAGCTATCGCAATCAGTCATGGCGTTGATAACTTTATGAAAATTACTGAAATTACGATTCAAAAAATTAATAAGTCGGAAACGAAAGTTCTGGCTCGGGTAGATATTCAATTTGAAGAATTCTTACTCAAGGGATTTAAAGTAATCCAAGCAGAAGATACGACAAAACAATTTGTTACCCCTCCAAGTTATCTATCTGATAAAGGATGGCGGCCGCTGTTTAAAACTTCAGATCCATCGGAATGGAAAAAAATAGTCGCGGCGGTTTTATCAAGGTATAACGAACACTTAATGAAACAGGTAACAGATCAAATACAAGAACCCTAGTCTTATAAGCAAAACCGAACATATATGTCTCGTTATATAGATAACATAGCTGATAAAAACGATCAACAAATGTCGTTATGTTTAATCAATATTAATAAGGAAAAAATTGAAATTAAACATTCGAAGCTAAAGTTTCGATTAAAAAACTCAATAAACGGTAAAACGGCATATGTTGCCTATTCCCGCTCCAAAAAACGTTTTTATCAAAAGTTGATGCGTGTAAATTGGGAATATAGCCCTTCTATTTATTGTTTTGTATCGTATGGAAAGTCAGTAGATGTTTTTGGAAAACTAGTAGAATTTTATAACGATGGCAAATATGACAATAAAAAGGACCTTTTTCAAGCTTTTAAAGCCTTTACTGAATCATGACGGTCAAACGTACCAGAGAAATACTTGAAACATTAGTCATAGATATGACTGATAATGAGGTTCAGGAGATGATTAACAGCTATATTCCCATAGTCGATTTACTTCTTGAAGCACTGAAACAATCCAAATATAGCGAAAAGCCGGAAAAAGCATATAATAACTAACAATATGAAACGAGCTTTGATTTATACTCGTGTTTCAAGTGAAAAACAGATTGACGGATACTCGCTTGATAGCCAAGAGGATTTATGTCGAAAGAAAGCTGAACAATTAGATTACGAAGTCATAAAAGTCTTCAGAGAAGAAGGTATTAGCGGTACAACTACGAATAGACCGAAACTTCAGGAAATGCTTGCGTTTGCAAAGGATCTACAAAATAATATTTCAGCAGTTATTCTCTATGCTTTTTCCAGACTCAACCGTAATGCCTTAGATTATTTGACCATCCGAATGTCTTTATCAAAAAACAAAGTGTCGCTTATCTCCGTAACCGAGCCGTCAGGAGATACTCCAGCGGAAATGATGATCGGTACTATCCTAGCGGGATTCAACCAGTACCAGAATGAAGAACGCGCTCAAAATGTAGCTAACTCTCTTAAAAGACGATTTTTTGAAGGTCACATTACCTGCAAACCGCCAATTGGTTATCTTATGCAAAAAGTAAATGGAAAAAGTGTTGCAGTCAAAGATCCGTTATGGTTTCCAATTATCCAAAAACTGTGGTTTCGTATCAGAAATGAAAAATTATCCCTTCTTCAAGCGACAAATGAACTCAATAAGATTGGTATTCCGTCAGCTCATGACAGCAGATGCAATAAATTTTATAAACAATCCGCTGCCAAGATATTTGCGAGTAAATTTTATATGGGTATATTGCAATCCCAAAAATATGGAGAAACTAAAGGTCAACACGAACCCATGATTGATGAAAATGTCTATTATCAAGTAAGAGATGTGATTAATGGTAAAAGAAACAATACTGGTGAACGTTATACCAAACAACGTGAAGATTTTCCTATTCGTGGCATCCTACGATGCCCACATTGTAACCGGAAGATAACTTCAGCTTGGAGTACCGGTAAAACGAAATCCTACCCTTATTATGAATGTTATATGCGTAAGGATCATAAATATTTCGGTGTTTCAGCCGAAGCTGTGCATACGAAGTTTTCAGAACTCCTTGATCACATCACTATGCCTAAAAAATTCATGGAGTGGCTAAGTGAAATGGTTATCGAAAGATATCAAACAGAAGCTCATACAATTGAACATTCTGAAGATGATGTGTATCGGGAGATTGATGAGCTGGAAGAATTAAAAAAGACGATTGGACTCAAAAATGCCAAAGGTATATATAGCGACGCAGATTACATCAAGATGAAAGATGATCTCGAAGGTCAAATTACTGTCAAAAAAGGAATTATCAGTCATCAACACATGGAAACAATTGATATTGTAGCCACAATGAAGTTTATTCAGTTCTATTTCTCTCACATGCGTCAGTCATGGGAGCGAGCCACGCTTGAGGGTAAATTGTATGTAATGAGTTCGATGTTCCCACACGGGCTCATTTTTGAAAATGAAGAATTTCGAACACCTGAATTGGGGCGTGCATACGATCTAACTAGGCAAATTGTAAACACGCCGTCAAAATGGGTGAGCCGGCCGGGACTCGGACCCGGAACCAACAGCTTAAAAGGCTGCTGCTCTACCAATTGAGCTACCGACCCAGTAAAAACATATGCTATTATATCAATTTTTTGCGGTTCTGGCACGGGTTAAATTATTTAGTGAGGCAGAACATGCTACCAACAGACGTAAGCTCTTGTATGTTGATGCTTTCTGACAAAAAAGTTGAAGCGCTTCCGCCGTCTAAATTTATAGCATCTCGAATGGGGGAATCAAGTTGATTACTAATTTGTGATAATAGTTTTGGAAGATTCCCAAGTAACGGTCCCTGATAGAGAGAATCCTTAGTGTAAATAATTATAAAAATGAGATTTTGTTCTTTTGTTATGATCGCAACAACTCTTCGTTCATGCGTATCATCCTGAATAGATAAAAATTGCTGTACTCCATTAACAAATAAAAGAGGTCCGGATTGAATAGCTGAAACATATTTATAATTGGGAGGCTTTGAAGAAATATCTCCAGTTATTTTATTAAATGATAGATATCCATTAAATAATGCACTATTTATAGGCGTCTGTTGTTGATAATTTTCACCAATAAATAGCCCGAGTGGAGTATTGTCTGTTGAATAAAAACCAGCGTTAACCCCAAAGATACACCCATTGTCTTCCATAATCTGTTTTGTTGTTTTCTTTTCTGTAAAGTTTCCTATGAGCCGTAATTTTGATACGTCTGATATATCAAAGGTGTCGAACGCGTAGGATATCGAATTAAATACCACTTCCTGAACCTGCGGTATTGTCGATTTTATTTCTTCTGTTGGTGTTGCCGTAAGGAAGGGGATGATAGAGGATGTACTTGGTGAAGAACCTAAAATGCGAAGACCAACAAAAATTCCTACTGTGATAAAAAGACAACAGGCGAGTACGATCACCAATCGTTTCATTTTGTTGCATTTCCTTTTTTCCATGGAGCGCTCGTTAAAATGGGAGAATACAAATCATCGTCAAGGGTAATGATAAGACTATCTGCCTCTTCTTTTGTGGGAGGTTGATTTTGAAACTGTACAAATGGTGTGTTGCGGATGAGAGCAAGTGGCGTTTGTTCGTTTCCTTCTCCCATAACAACAACAGCGGCAGCAGAAAGACCATCGAGAATATTAGCTTTCGTTACTTCAAGCGGGCGGCCAAAAATATCAGGTTTTCCAATATAATTATTGAGAGCTGCAAATCCACACCAGGCAATACCAATGCCGGTTGTTCCCCACCGGAGTGGAGTAGTGTGACTATCAGTGATAATGACACCAAGGGTATCAAGCTGATGTTTTTCTTTCAGATACATCCACAGCTCTTTTGCTGCTTCCATTGGGTTTTTCGGCCAAAGAATGTAATATGCGTTACCGTTGGATTCATCAATACCACTGTTAGGAATAAGTATGTTGGCGGTGACAGTAAGTGCCATGTGATACCTTCTTGTGGCATCGTTTTCAATATAATACTGGGCTTCATCACGGATAAGTTTGAATTTTTCTTCCTCTGTTGTTGCTTTTTGTATACGGCCCTGACAAATGCTGACAATTTTAGAGGTTACAACAACGATGTCTCCATTTACAATTGTTGGGATTGCGGCGTCAATGATCGCGTGTAATGAATCACCAGAAACAACTTGGCGTGTCTTATATACTGTTATTTCCATGTTATTTAAATTTTGAAGTACGTTTTATGAGTTTCGCCACATACACTATCTCCCGCACTTCTCCATCATCTCCTTCAATTTCATTGGATCCTGACAAGCGCATATACTCACGAAGATAATCAGAGAGAGCAGCCTGATAGTCTCTTAGTTCTCCGGATAATTCCTTCACTTTTGCGCTCAAATCCGCAACTGCCGGTTGTTTGAGGAGTTCTGATTTTGTTTTTGATCGAATTTTCGTCGCCTCTTTCACTGTTGCATCATGCTCCTGATAGGTTGAATCGTTTCTGTACGTATCAGCAAGCATCTCTTTTAATTTTTTGAGTTCCTGTTTGCTTTTATCAATACTTGCTATATGTTCTTTAATGGATGATTCGAGGTTAATAAGAAGTTCTCCAGCAGTCTCTTCAACAATTTCTGCATTTTGTATAACCTGCGTATTGTCTAGTGTATTCATATCCATACACTATATAAAATACTGACCATATAAATCAATACGTAATAATTTTATTAGAGAGATTTGAGGATCTTCATGGCCTCAGTGGTGGTCGTAATCCGCATCAGCTGCGACCTGATGTCGCTTGCGTGTGCAAAACTTTTCATATACCAAGCGAGGTGTTTGCGAAGTGATAATGGATTCGCTTCCGGCGTTAAAGATTCAAAATATCTGCAATGCTGGATTGCTGCCTCTATTCGTTCATCAAGAGTTGATGTATGACCTGTAAATACCCATGGGTTTCCAAGCGATGATCTTCCAATGAGTACGCCGTCAGGAGAGTATTGAGACACTTTATTAATTGCGTCTGTATAAGAAGTAATATCACCATTTCCAAGAAGCAGTACATGTTTTTTTCCGGCAAGATCTGAAGCTATTTTTATCTCATCCCAATTAGCCGTACCGGTATATTGCTGTTTAAGTGTCCGTCCGTGAAGTGCAATAGCATCAATTGGTGTTTCAAGCAAAATGGAGATCCATTCGGTTGTTATGATGGAGTCATATCCGATACGTGTTTTAACTGATAATCCAATGGATTTACCACTTTTTTGTATTACTTCTCGAACGCATAAAATAAGTTTTTGTGCTGCGTCAGGTTTTTGAATAAGCGCAGCTCCAGCTCCGTGTTGTGCGACCCGTCGATTAGGGCATCCCATATTGATATCAATACCCATGACGTTCGTTTTTTCAAGAAGAATTGCTGCGGCTTCTGCCATAGTATCTGGATTGGAACCAAACAATTGACCAATGAGTGGGGTATTTGTTTTATGTATGGTAAATGTACGGAGAAGGCGTTGATTTCGACACAAGCCATCTGCTGAAACAAATTCGGTATAAAGAACCGTTGGATGACCGATATCATCAACAATGGCACGAAACGCTGGATCAGTAATACCGTCCATTGGTGAAAGGCCAATAATTGGTTGCTTTAATGTGAACCAGAATGATTTAGTCATAATTATGTATAATTTCTCCTGTATCTTATCACACTACTTGGCGACATTACCCAATAGCGTTTCTTTTAACGTCTGAAAAACTTCTCTATCAAAATATTCATAGACTGTTGTTCAAACGCTCTAAATGATACAATAATACTCCTGCTGCTACAACATGAACACAGTCGAATCTCCTAAATTAACACCATTATTTATGCGCCGTATGGATGGTGCACTTCCTGCCAAACTCGCAGATATCTTGCCCAGTATTCAAACGTGTACGAACGGTGTAAGTAATCCCAGAATTATAAGTTTGGGTGCAGGTACAGGAAAAGTGGAAGGTGCGCTCGCGTACGCTTTACCCAATGCAAAGGTATATGCAATGGATTATCAACTGCAGATGATTGAGGAAATTGGAAAGCAGATGCTAATACCAGATGGAAAGCATAATTTACAAGCCATTCGTGCTGATATAAATAATCCACCCATAGCACGGCATTCAGCTGACGCTGTTGTCGCCTCATCAGTCGTTCATGAAATTTTGTCTTTTTACGATAATTACCGGCTAGGAAAAAATACTGAGCAATTATTTATGAACAGTGCGTTGATGTTAAAAACAGGAGGTGTTTTTGTTCTTCGGGATTTTGTACAACCAGATCTATCTGAAGAACAGCTTCTTTTAACCATTGGTTTGGCAAAACAAGCGGGGGATGCAAATCCAAAAGAGTTTCTACAGCGATTTATTAACACGTTTAAAGGAATGGACGTTTCCGATATCCAAAAACAAATATTAAAGTTAGAAAAGGAGGGTAAATATACTGAAGGAGCACAACTTTATGTATCAGCTTCTGATGCGCTGGAGATAGTAGTGCATTACAGTTGGGCGCGACGGTTTGAGGACGAAGTGAAAGAACGCTATGCATATCTCCCTTTACGCTCTTATCAGGAATATATACGGTATTGTTTTAAAAAAGCAGGAGTGAAAACAAGAGTCATTAAGGAATACGCATACGTGCAACCAGAGTATCCAGAATATATCAATGGGAGACTAGATTTGTACCATGTAAACACCGGTAAATCATATAGTATTCCTCCATTTACAGGTGTTATTGCACTCCAAAGAATTTAAGGCGTTTCAATTTGCCTTAATATTTGATAAAATACCTACGTTCGGCCCCCATCGTCTAGTGGCCTAGGACGGGTGGTTTTCAGCCACCAGATCGCCGGTTCGAATCCGACTGGGGGTACTTATGTTAAATTTAGCAATCATAATTGGTTTTCTTACAGCCACTCTTTCCATTTTGATAAAAATCATTGGTTTTCCTGATCAAATTAGAAAGAATCATCAACGAAAATCTACTGAAGGAGTATCTTCCACGTTTTATGTACTATCATTTATTACATATATATTATGGACCTTACATGGAGCTTTACAAAAAGATTGGGTTGTTATTTTGGGTCAAGGACTCGGAATCGTTACAACAGGCATAATTGTTTATCAGATTTTTCTGTACCGTAATAAAAAAGAAACCAATAAGTAAAAAATTATTTTTTAGAAAAGCAGTTTCTGCATCTCGCTTCGTAGACATTATCAGATAATTTATTAACAAGCGATGGATCAGTTGATAAGGCATCGGCAGCATTTCCTTTGGCTATGCGTTTATGAAACACCGCATCTGCTCCACAAACGCTGCATATCGCAGATAGTTTCGTTACTTTATCCGCAATTGCCATAAGTGTCGGCATCGGAATAAATGGCTGCCGGTCAAACGTCATGGCAAGTCCTGCAACAATCACATGTTTTCCCTGAGTGAGGAGTTGTTGCACAACCGGAATCAAGTCTTCGCCTAACCATTGTGCTTCATCAATGGCAACCAAGTCAGTTTTTTTGTCAACTAACGAAAGTATTTCTTTTGCGCTATGAATAAGTTCTGAAGCAAATGTCATGCCCGCATGGCTTTGCACTTTTTTATCGGTGCCGTACCGCACATCAATTGCGTGTTTGAAGACAATAACGTGTTTTTTCCCAATGGTTGCGCGTTTTACCTGACGGATAAGCTCTTCCGTTTTTCCACAATACATTGGTCCGGCTATGACTTCAAGATACCCTATCCGTTTCATATGAGGAGATAGTACGGCAAGGATCTATAGGATGCAAGAGGAATCTCAATTTTCGGGTTTTATTGACATAGTTATATCTATATTGTCTCTCTTGTCGACAATTATTTTCGGGTATAGTATGGATATATGGCAGACATTATCGAAGAACCAGTTTCTGTTGCAACTGCTCTTACCAGTAAAACAATGGTGCCAGAACGCGTGGAGTGGAGACATCATATCTATACATGTCTTCGATGTACGATGCACTATACAACTCGCGATGGCGAAACACTCCTTCATGTCTTTTTTATGACAACAAAAGAAGCATGTATGCAGCTTATATTCAATACAGCAACATTACGGTGGACAATACAGTCAATTGAGGCACTATGACAGATCAGTTTACTACGCATCTTCCAACGGTACTGTATATAGATATTAATTCCTGTTTTGCGACCATAGAACAACAAGCACACCCCAAATTTCAGGGAAAACCATTAGCTGTTGCTGCATACGAAACCGGAAATGGAGTTATTTTGGCAGCATCATATGAAGCAAAAAAGTTTGGAGTAACAACCGGCATGCGGGTGTCGGATGCAAAAAGACTGTGTCCGTCCATACTGATAACAACACCTGATCCGGAAAAATATCGATTTGTTAATGAACGTCTCAAAGAACTCGTTTTGTTCTATTCACCACATGTCCAGGTGCAATCGATTGATGAAATGATTGTTCGTATGGATCAGACACCGTATCTTGCTGGATACATGGATACGGAAAGCTCTGTTGTTAATCGTATGCGGTGTTTGGCAACAGAAATAAAACAGCGGATTCGGGAAGAAATCGGAGACCGCATTACAGTATCAATTGGTATTGCACCAAACGCGTTTTTAGCTAAAACTGCATCAAATTTAAAAAAACCGGACGGACTGGAAGAAATAACGGCAGGTAATATTAAAAAAGTGCTGGATTCATTACAACTTACGGATTTGTGCGGAATAAAACAGGGGAATGGAGGAAGGTTGCGTGCACATGGGATTACGACTCCGCTTGGCATGTACGAGTCGACTCCTGAAGAGGTAGAACGGGCGTTTGGATCTATTATGGGACGGTATTGGTGGTTGTGGCTTCATGGATTTGAAATAGGATCAATCTATGTCGAAAAACAAAACGATATACGAAAAAGTTATAGTCAATCCAGTTCCTTGAGTTGTCCTACAACGCCAAAAGATTCCCGTACAATACAAGTCATCTATCAATTAGTGGCAAAAATGGCTGCAAGATTTCGTGATGATGGATGTAGCGCGGGTGGAATCATGGCAGGATGCAGTTTTTCTGATAGGACGTACTGGCAAAAGCACGTAACACTCCAAAAAACATTGTATGCAACTGAAGACTTATTTTCGTCGCTTATGCATTTATTTTCGTATGCTCCCATGAAACCAATTCGCACTGTTTTTGTCGGTACATTTAACATGACTACTGATTTATATGCCCAAATGACACTTGATGAAGAAGAATTACAAAAGCAGGCACGGACAAAAGCTATTGATAGCATCTGTCACAAATTTGGCCAGAACAGTATCATGTCAGGAATAACAGTGCAGGCAAAACAGAAAATTGTTGATCGTATTGCGTTTGGAAAAAGTTCGTTGTAGTATAAATACATAAATCAAGAGTAATGGGTAGTGTTCTAGCACGTTGACCCATTCAGCAACCGATTCAAATGTATTGACCGCGGTGCTCCAGCTAGAAACGATTAGCCTTAAATTGAAAGGAAACATATGACCACCTATTTTACTTCCGAATCTGTAGCTGCCGGACACCCTGATAAAATTTGCGACCAAATTTCTGACGCTATCGTTGATGCGGCACT
Organism: Candidatus Gottesmanbacteria bacterium; assembly: GCA_043798445.1. Taxonomy (GTDB): domain Bacteria; phylum Patescibacteriota; class Microgenomatia; order UBA10105; family UBA927; genus CAIJMI01. The sequence continues at coordinate 48,244 of JAZDOQ010000028.1, forward strand.
TCGTGTAGATAAAACCAGTCGTGTTGCCGTTGAAACCTTGGTGACAAAGAATAGAATCGTGTTAGCGGGTGAAGTAACGTGTCCGAAAAAGCTTGATTACAAAACAATCGCACGAAAAACAATAACTCGTCTTGGATATACCAAGGCACTATTTCAATTTACTAATACATCACCCATTTCCTTGTACATTCATGAACAATCGCCTGACATTTCTCGGGGCGTTGATGATGGTGGTGCCGGAGATCAAGGAATGATGTTTGGGTATGCGTGCAATGAAACACCTGAGCATATGCCACTTCCAATTACTCTTGCGCACCGCTTGGTAGAACGCATGGATGAAGTTCGTGAACAAAAAATGCTTCCGTATTTACGTCCTGACGGAAAAGCAGAAGTAAAGGTACGATATGAACGAGGCGTACCTGTCAGTATCGAAACTGTTATTCTGGCTGTTCCTCATGACCCAAACACAAAAAACAAAGAAGTAACACGGGACCTTATCCATTCCGTTATTACCCCGATACTGCAAACGTACCATATGCGTACACCAAATACGGAACAGATTGTGATTAATGGTACGGGTGCGTGGGAAATTGGAGGACCAGCGTCAGATACAGGCGTAACGGGCAGAAAAATAATCGTTGATACCTATGGATCGTTTGCGAGACACGGCGGTGGATGTTTTTCCGGTAAGGATCCAACGAAGGTTGACCGTAGTGCTGCATACGCTTGCCGCTATATCGCTAAAAATATTGTGAACAAAAAACTAGCCCGTCGCGTTGAGGTGCGCGTTGCCTATGTGATTGGAAAACGCGATCCGATAGATATGCAAATAGAATGTTTTGGCACTGAACGAGCAAAACTTAAAACAATACGATCGTATGCTGAAAAAATTATTGATGTATCGGTGCCCGGCATTATTCGTGGCCTTCACCTACAACAACCGATCTACGAAAAGACGGCCTGTTACGGCCATTTCGGCAGAGTTGGATTCCCTTGGGAAGCAGTGTTAGAATAAAGACCGTGAAGAACGTTGATCAAACAATCGATCCAAAACCGCTTGCTGAGCTATTGCGGCCAAAAACCCTTGATGAGGTTGTTGGTCAAACACATGTTGTTGGGAAAGATGGCATTTTACGAAAAATGCTTCTTTCAGGATTCATCCCTTCCATGATCTTCTGGGGTCCGCCAGGATGCGGAAAAACAACGCTCGCTGAGCTTGTTAGCACACTCACAAAATCCGTCTTTATTTCTCGATCTGCAGTAACAACCAACTTAGCTGATGTTCGGCATGTTATAGATCTTGCAGCAAAACGACTTGCGGAAACTGGAAAACGTACCGTACTTTTTATTGATGAAATTCATAGATTTAATAAAGCGCAACAGGACGCACTTCTTCCTCATGTTGAGAAAGGAACGGTTATCTTTATTGGAGCCACAACAGAAAATCCATCATTTGAAGTTATTTCGCCGCTTCTTTCCCGAAGTCGCGTGTTAGTGCTTTTGGCGTTAACTGATGATGAGTTAACAGAAATTGCAACACGCG
>JAZDOQ010000004.1:0-27758 GCA_043798445.1 Candidatus Gottesmanbacteria bacterium
CTGCGGCAAAACCGGTGTCTTTCCCAGCAAATACAAAATCAAGAATTGCCCGGGTATTCATAAATGCGTGTCGAAATTCAAATGCCAAAAATGGTGAAAAACCGATTATAAAACCGAGCATTCCTAGTCCCATATATGGTAACTTTTTTACTGACCTTCCGTATATAAGCATCAAAACACCGACAACTCCAAAGAGAAACAGGAATGTATAGTGGAGCTGAATACCAATCCCAGCGCAAACCCCTACCCAAAACAATTTTTTCCATTCTCCGCGCTGAATGACACGCCATAAAAAATACACCATGAGAAGTGAAAAAAACGGGACAATATTCGGATTCCAGGAGGATCTGGAAAAAGAAATGACAACAGGAGAAAGTGTATATAAAAGAGCGGCCATTAACCCGATGCGCTTTGAAAACACATCTGATCCGAATTTCCATATAAGCAACACTGTGGCAATTCCAAATAGCGCCACCATAATGGCCGGTCCAACAGGATTAAGATTCCATGCCCAAAGAAACGGCGTCATAAAATAATAATAGATTGGTCCCATAAAAAATCCGCCGACGGATGCAGTCGGGCCAAGAAGAGTAAATTTTCCATCAACAATCATCTGCTTCACCACAAGCACATCTCTTCCCTCATCACCTAAAAATGTCATGTACGCGCTGATTTTATACAGTCTCAAATATGCAGCAAGACAACAAATGCTAATAATTGGAAGGAAGCGAATAACCAATCCAAAGATTCGTTTCATATACAGACTATTCATGTACGTTTTTTCCAGATGACGCGCGAGTACATGAAATAATTCCAAAAAACAAGAAATGATGTTCCGATAAGGAAATAGATGAAATAGTATGTTTCACCAAACAAACGCGTAAAAGCTTCGATTGTTCCGGTTTGTATCACAACAACCCCAAATAATGACGTACTATAAAATTGAATAAGTTTTTGAAGATATATCCCTATAGAGCTGATTTTCTTTTCCTTAAACGTCCACAGGTTGTTTAAATTAAAGTTGGAAAATATTGCGACTGCTGCTCCAATAAGATTTGCAATTGAAGCGGGCAGCCCAACCCATTCCCGAAATATAACAAGCAAAACGGCGTTAAACACAAATCCTAATCCTCCTACCACAAGAAACTTCCCAAACGGCCCATGACGAATTTCCTTAAAAAGCGACCCGCCAACATAGAGAAGTACATTTTTTATATATTCTGCAGGAGCAATTTTTGAATGCCCATATTTTCTGTCCGTAAAATGAATTGGTATTTCAACAATCTTCGCCCCATGCTTGATTGCTTTATGAAGAAATGCGATTTGAAAGACATATCCGCTGTATTCTTTCATTTCTTCATGGAATAGTTCATAGTATTTTTTCCGGTATGCCCTATATCCGCCGGTCCAATCATGCGTTTTCGGAAACCGTAAACCAAACCTTACAATCGCATTACCCATAACACTAAATATTTTTCTATGTATCCCCCAATTTTCAGGAATGGATCCGCCTTTGATGTACCTGCTGCCGACCGCAAAATCAGCTCCATCATCAATTGCTTTGATAAATAGCGGAATGCGTGTCGGGTCATGAGACAGGTCGCAATCCATTTGGACAAGCACTTCAGCATGAAGTGTTTCAACAGCATACGTCATTCCCCGGAGCAACGCTCTTCCAAGCCCTACTTTCTTACCGGTAATGATGTATGTATCGGTATGGCTTTTTATATACTCACGAACAAGATCTGCTGTTCCATCCGGAGATGTATCGTCAACCACCACATACGAAATCGCGTGGTTTGTTATTTTTTTTGCTTCTTCATGAAGCGCATCAAGAAGCGTGATGATATTCTCACGCTCATTGTACGTCGGAAGAATAATGACGGTTTTCATACAGATTATTAGACCCGTTCTCGCCAATAGTTGAGAAGGTCTTCCATGGTTTTTTCAAATGGAATTTCCGGTTTCCATCCGGTTTTGGCTACAAATTTGCTGTTGTCTCCAATCAGCACGGGTACTTCTGATGGCCGCATGCGAGATTCATCCTGTTTAATTTCCACTTTTACTTTGCTCATGCCAATGAGCATATTGAGCATATCTTTAATAACAACACCCTTACCCGTACAAATGTTGTACACATCTCCTGCATCACATTTTTCAACAGATAAAAGATATGCTTTAACCATGTCCCGGACATCTGTCCAATCCCGTTCGGCTTCCAAATTTCCAACATGGATAACAGGTTCTGATTTCCCTTTTTCGATCATTGCGATCTGCTTTGAAAAATTGGATGTGACAAACGTCTCACCTCTTCGAGGTCCGGTATGGTTAAATCCGCGGGTTCGGATGATGTTCATACCGTAGGAACAGAAATATTGATATCCAAGATAATCCATGGCAACTTTTGATACTCCGTATGGACTTTGCGGCCGCAACGGATTTGTTTCTTTAATCGGCACTTCGTCGGGATGAACAAGTCCATATTCTTCAGATGAACAGGCAATCTGAATTGCAGGATTAATTTTTGCCTGCCGTATTGCTTCAAATAAATTTGCCGTTCCAATGATATTCACTTCCAGTGTCACAGAAGGAGACACCCATGATGTTGGAACAAACGATTGCGCTGCAAGATGAAATACATAATCAGGCTGAATTCTTGAAACAGTTCCATACAAACTATGAGAATCTAACAAATCTGCGTCTTCCAAATGGAGTTTTTCCTTAATTGCCTCAATATGGTCCATCCGTGACCTTGGCCGGGATAATCCGTACACTTCATATCCTTTGGAAAGAAGTAGTTCAGCTAAATGACTTCCAACAAATCCTGCTATTCCTGTGATAAGTACTTTTTTCGTTGCCATACAATTACTTCCTCCTTAAAAAATTATTATACGATATTTATTACATTCTTCCTACACCAAAATACCGATATCCCAAATCTTTTAATGTCTGCGGGTCGTACATATTGCGTCCATCAAACAACACCCTGTCTTTTAGTTCTTTTGCGAGTCTTACCATATCTAACTGTTTAAACTCATTCCATTCAGTCACGACAACAACAGCATCTGCATCTTTTGCTGCCTCGTATGCGGACTGCGTATATACGACCTCTTCCGGCAATACTTTCTTCGCATTTTCCATCGCAACGGGATCATACGCTTTAACACTCGCACCATCCTTTAATAGCGCATTGATAATGGTAATTGATGGCGCAAACCGCATATCATCAGTATCCGGTTTAAATGATAACCCTAAAACTGCAATGGTTTTTCCTTTTATACTTCCATTAAAGTGTTTTTCAATCTTAGAAATGAAATGCATCCGCGCTTCATCATTAATCTCATCTGTTGCCCGAAGCAGAGTAAAGTCATAATCATAGTCTTTTGCAATCGCAATAAGCGCTTTCACATCTTTTGGAAAACAGCTTCCACCATATCCAACACCCGGATGCAAAAAGTTTCTTCCAATACGTGCATCAAGTCCCACAGCTTCGAGCACCTTTTCGACATCAGCACCGACTTTCTCGGAAAGAAATGCCATGGCGTTTGCAAATGATATCTTCACCGACAACATGGCATTTGCTGCATATTTAATAAGCTCTGCTGTTTCCACGTTACATAACACTAACTTTGTGTTAATTGATTTATGAAGATCTATTAACAATTTTTGTGCTCTGTCTGATGTTGTTCCGATAACGACCCGTTGCGGGTGCATCGTATCACCAACTGCCTGTCCCTGACGCAAAAACTCCGGTACTGACGCAATAGCAAATGATGACCCTGCCGGTTTTACTTCATCAAGTATTTCTCCCACCTTCTTGTTTGTTCCCGGTGGAACCGTGCTTTTCACAGACACTATTTTATATCCAACAAGATTTTTCCCAATTTCCCGTGCAGCATTAAACACTTCTGTCAAATCAGCTTCTCCGGAGGGTTTTGGAGGAGTTCCAACAGCGACAAAAACAATCTCTGATGGGACAACGGCGTCTTTATAGTCAAGCGTGAAGATAAGACGGCCAGCATCAACGTTTCGTTTGACGATTTCAGAAAGTCCGGGCTCATAAAACGTTGCAATTCCCTGTTTTAACTTCTCAATTTTTTCTTTGTTTCTTCCAACAACCCATACCGTGTTTCCGAGATCGGCAAATACGGCCGCTGTCACGAGCCCTACATATCCGTGTCCAATAAATGCAATTGTCATAAAAAAGCCTCCTCTTGTTTCTTAACTTCTTCAAGCCCGCTTTCAACAGAGTGAAGCATAACCCCTAAGGCATCTATCTTATCATGTTTGAGCGCTGCCTTTTGAGGAATAGGTGCTCGACCGGCAAAAAACTCTGCAAACGTCGTTTTTGTCACTAACGCCTCATTTAATCCATAAAGCCGCGCAATCATCTTCATCACATCATACGGCACAACTGCGTCTTTGCTTGGCACATGATAGATGCCACCAACATTGTTTTTTACGATTGCATCAATGGCGACGGCTAAATCGTCAATAAATGTGCAAACAAATATCTGATCAGTTGGGGCTGCGACGGGAAGATTCTGAGACAGCCGCTCTTTAATTTTATGAACAAAATCCAATTTTGTTGTTGGATTTGCCCGATACGGGTTTCCAATACGAACAATGGCGCCGTTGTCTCCCAACTCACGAACTGCTTCTTCGCCGTGGAATTTTGTTTCCGCATAAAATCCCTGAGGATTCGGTTTGTCGTTCTCACTATATTCGTCTTTTGTCCCATCAAATACGTAATCTGTTGAAATATACAACAATCGTTTCCCTAATTCGCTGCAAAGGGAGGCAATATATTTTGTTGCTGCGACATTCACTTTCCACGCAGCACTTTCTTCTTTTAAGTCTCGTTCTTTTTCCGATCCCTGCACATCAGTATATGCTGCAAAATGAAATATCCACGGTGCATCAGAAGCTTTGAAACGTTTTGCAAGATCATCTGGTTTTGTAATATCAACACCTGTTTCAAGGCTTAGGTTTTCAAATTTGTAAGACGGAGACAGAAGATCAATCACGCGGGATCCGACCATACCTGACAGTCCGGTGCCTAATATGTTCATTTTGCGTTCCTTCCATACTGAGTTTCATAATATGACTGATAGGCACCAGATTTAATACGTGTCCACCATTCTTTATTTGTCTCATACCAAGAAATAGTTTTTGTAAGCCAATCATCAAAGCTGTATTGTGGTTTCCATCCGAGTTCTGTATTTATTTTTGACCAGTCGATCGCATACCGTCTATCATGACCAGGTCTATCTTTCACATATTCAATCATTGATTCGTCTTTACCCATAATCGTTAATATTTTCTTCACCACATCGAGATTACTGATATCTTCAACCACACCACCGACGCAATACGTTTCTCCGATTTTTCCATCTGTAAGAACCCTGTCTATTGCACGGCAGTGATCCTCAACATGGAGCCAGTCACGCACGTTCAATCCATCACCATACACCGGTACTTTTTTTCCCTCCAAAATATTCGTTATCGCAAGGGGAATGAATTTCTCAGGAAATTGCAGCGGACCATAGTTGTTGGAACAATTCGTTATCGTTATCGGCAGTCCATAGGTGTCGTGATATGCTCTGACAATATGGTCTGATCCGGCTTTACTTGCTGAATATGGACTATGCGGATCATACCGCGTTAACTCATTAAATTTGTTTGTCTTCCCAAGTTCAAGCGATCCGAACACTTCATCCGTTGATACATGATGAAACCGTTTTATTTTAAGCCTCAACGCTGCCTCGAGCAGTACCTGGGTTCCAAGTACGTTTGTTTTGATAAACGGTGATGCATCAAGAATTGACCGGTCAACATGGCTTTCTGCAGCAAAATGAACAACTGTGTCGCATCCCACCATTGCGCATTTTACCTCTTCTGCATTGCAAATATCTCCTTTCACAAATGTATGATTGCTGTTCCCTTCAATGCTTTTGAGATTTTCTAAATTACCGGCGTAGGTTAATGCATCAAAATTCAAAATCATGTCTTCGGGATGCTCTTTCATCCAGTACAACACGAAGTTTGAACCGATAAACCCAGCACCGCCAGTGATAAATAGTTTCATAAAGCTTTAGGTAATTTTTGTATTCGTAATTGGCTTTCCCTGAACCCAATCGTATCCAATTACTGTATCGTCGTATTGAATTCTTCCTTCTTCCTGTTGGTCATATACCTTGCTCGTTGCATAAACAAAATGACATGGCCCTTCAAGCACCTTCATGCCGTGGGCAACGCCTGCAGGAATCTTGAGGACAATATTATCCGGTTCATCACCCAACACGAATTCATTGGTTTCTCCTTTGGTCGGGGATTCTTCTCGGGTATCGTGAAGAGCCGATTTAATTTTCCCCGTGATACAAAACCACCAATCAATTTGTGTGGTATGCACATGCCACGCTTTCACCACGCCTTCCACCATATATGAATGAGACAATTGTCCGAAGCCTTCTGCAAAAAACTCATCCGTATTTCGAATAATCTCCTCAAAATATCCCCGTTCGTCAGGATGCCGTTTTAATTGTTTTACCATTACACCATTAATCATAGTTATCCTTTCCTCATTTTTTCGGCAACTTGAATATTTGCACGTAGAAGTTCATCATAGGACGTTCCTGCATCAACCCACCAATCAATAATTTCACAGCTTAAATTACCGCCCCGTAAATATATGTTGTTAAGGTCCGTTACCTCAAGCTCACCTCTTGCTGACGGAGATAATTTTTTAATATTGTCAAACACATTCTGGTCATACATATAAATGCCGGTTTGCGCTATATCTGATTTTGGGTTTTCCGGTTTTTCCTCAATGGATAATACCTTTTCTTTGTCATCAACCTCAATGACACCGTAATGCTTTGCGTCCATCTTCATGTGAATACCAAACACCTTTGCACCCACCTTTTGTTTTTCAAACGCTTCAACGGCTGGTTTGAGATTGTGATCGAAAATATTATCTCCTAAAATCACACACAGTGGTTCATCGTGCGTGAATTCTTCGGCAAGGGCAATGGCATCCGCAATGCCGCCTTTCGGATTATGCTGTACGCTGTAATACATACGCATCCCAAACTCTTCACCTGACTTTATTAGGTTTGCAAACTGTGCAATTGACTCTCCACCTGTTGTTAGCAGTACTTCCTTTATGCCTGCTTTCTGCATGGCTTCGATTGCGTAGTAAATCATCGGTTTGTTATAGACAGGAAGTAAATGCTTGTTTGTCACAAGCGTCAATGGATGAAGCCGTGTTGCTAACCCTCCGGCAAGAATTAAACCCTGCATACGATACTCCTTTCAATGTCAACAATATGTTTTTCTTATGTCCACAATATGGTGAGCAGTAAAACAATAGCTATTGCACCAACAAGACAATATTCTACCACAACTTTCGGATGGAGATCGCCTTCGAGGCTATGATAGATCATTCCCCACGACACATAGGCAATAGCCGTAGCTACTCCAATATACATCTGCATGACCTTGTCATTCTGTGCTCCCCAAAATGTCCAAATGCCGGAAAACAGAATAATAAAAAGAACAATAAAATTAACGTGTGTCAGCTTCATAACAAGACTCCCCGACGAACAATCGATAGAGCAATAAATAACGCCGTAAAGAAGAGAATGTGTGCCATATTGTGTCCCGTAACACGAACGATTTTTTTCCTTGAAATAACGATGCCGTCGATTACAAGAATTCCTATAAGAAGTCCCATAAACAAAAATGCAACATCACGCGTTACTGTCGGGATATTGATCTTTGGATTGATGAACACGGAAGAGAACGTATTTGTAATGAAACTCGCAATTGGTGTTGGGTTTGCCTGCATAACAGCAGCAATCGGCTCTTTTGCAGTCTGTTCTCCTAATTGCTCAGCAACGCCCGCTGGCTCTTCAATAATAGCAGCTTGTTCAGTAACAACAGTTTTTACGGGAGGGACTTCTGCGATTACGCTCCCCGCACCGAACATTTGCACGACAAGCGTTGTTTCCTCACCGCCTAAAACACCGTTTACAATAGCAAATCCAATATCCCGATAGGTGGATTTCATAATATTATCCCTATGGGTTGGCGATGCTAGCCATGCATCAACCACTCCTTGACTTGTTGCAAAGTTTTTTGCCAAATTCTCTCCGGCAACCGTATATTTGTATCCTGCGCCTTGAATAAATGTCCATGGTGTTTTTCCCGTTGGACTATTGTGCGCCCAATAGTTATTCACAAACATATCCTGCGCTTTGGCGGCCGCCGCCTGAGATAATGTCACGTTATACGTAAGCGGTGTCAGACCTGCCGCCTGCCTTTGAGCATTCGTGCCTGAAAGCAATTGATCTACGCGAATATCAGTAGCATACCCAAGAACATCCGGAAATTGCCTGTGTGCAATACGGATACCGAAGTTAAAAATGGCAAAAATCAATACATAACAGAGCATTGAATCAATGTGCAATGCTTTCGCTCTATGATTATTTGAACGATGAGGAACAAAAAAACGACGCAGAAAATGCTCCATATAAATATCATACCGCAATTATTTCCACTTGTCTTCTTCGTAGGGAATATCCACTAACGTATCCGCAAATGCACCATTGACCGGAATGTGCAGAAGCGATCCGAGCATAGTTGCAATTACTACGCCAACACGACGTCCAGTAAATGACCCGCAATCAACGCATACTTCAATTGCGCAAATATCGGCAAGTCGGCAGTCATGTTTTTTTATAAGCCTTTCAATAAGCGGTAATATCACTTGCGAGTGCACATTCGCGCCTTTATTTGTTATTTTGTCAGTAAATGACTGTCCAACGACTGAAATAGTTGTTTTTTTTGCATCTCTTGAATCAATAATAAGCTTAATTTTATTGTTCATAGACGGACCGCTCCTTGTCTAATAATGCGATACGGCTCGACAGAACAATCAACAACTGTTGAAACGCGGCCTACAGAACACGTACCGGGTACCACAAAATCGACTCTCGATACAAATTCCAAGTCAAGATCATCAAACATATACGGTGTTGCTTGACCGTGAATGTTAGCTGACGGCCCTACTATCGGAATGCCTACGCCTTCCAGGATCCGTTGTAAGAGTTCATGCCTCGGCCACCGTAACCCGACAGTGTCACCGCCAGCTCGAATAGGGGAGTAGATTGCATCCTTTTTACATGTATCGACAATGGTCAGTGCTCCGGGCCAATACGTATCCATAAAACGTCGTACAATATCTGACGGATGAGAAAAGTAGGTGAGTGATTGCTCTGCACTTGACACTAATACGGGTAATGGCTGAGTCATGGGGCGGTTTCGTATCTGAAACACCCTATCAATTGCATCTTTATTATCTATTCTGCAACCAACACCAAATGCCGTATCTGTTGGAAAAATCACTATACCGCCGTTATTTAAAACAGTAATTGCTTGTTGAATAATATGTTCTTCATTTTGTATCATATATATCGGTCAATCCTCCGTTCTTTTTCCGTTTTCCCTCCTGAAAACCGAATATCCAGCCGCTCTTTCGGAAGCAGATCACCTAAACGGTCGGCCCACTCAATAACCACGATATTGTCGGTATCAGCAAAAATTTCTGATAATCCCAATGTTGCCATGTCTTTTGCTTCCAGCATCCGATACAGATCAATGTGATACAAAAAACGGTTTTGTTTCTTTAATTTGTAACGTCGCACAATGATAAACGTCGGAGAGAGCAGGCGAGTAGTAATACCAAACCCTTTGGCAAATCCCTGCACAAAGGTTGTTTTGCCCATGCCTAAATCACCATATAAACAAATGATATGCGGTATGGTTGACACTCCCCTTTTGACTACATCATGTGCCAGTGCTTGACCAAGGTTTTGAGTCTCCCGGGCGCTTTCGGTAATAATTGTTTTATGCTTATCCATGCAATTGCTGCTCCTGCAATATCAATTATAGCATCACGCAGCCTTCCTTCACGCGTCGGCACAAACGATTGATGATACTCATCGCTTATGGCATAGAGTGCTGTAATGATAAATGCAATAACCAATGGCAATTTCCCTTTTCGAACCATGGTATTAATGATGGCCCGATATGTAACGGTAAAAAGAAATGCGTATTCAATTACATGAATGGTTTTAAACAATATAAAACTAAGTGTATATGAATCTGTAATTGTTATTTTTTGTTGTGAAGATAAAACAAAAATAATAATCATCCACAAAACAACAGGTGTCCAAAAACGAATGAGTTTCATTATTTTGAGTATAAACGAATTTTTATTACATATACAGCTCCCAGCATCGCAAAACCAAGGCCAACAAACACCAAGGATATGATATATGGCTTTTTTTGCATCAACACATCAGACTTTTCTTGAGTTGATTCAACTTGCTCTTCCGCTTTACCTAACACAACCCCCGCAATTGTTGCACTCCCACCCGATTTATCCATTGATGGTGAAGGTGATGGTAACCATACCGTTGGTGTTGGACTATTTGTTGGTGACGACATAACGATTGGAGTGCTTGTGGGCGTTGTGGTGGCTGTTGGTGCCAGTGTAGGAGTGTTAGTGACGGTCGGTGTAGGTGTTGCAGTTGGTGTTGGTGCACGTGGCATTACCCCCAAGGAACTTGTCGATTGAAAACTTGAACCGCACGCGCTGTTTACCGTTAAACAGGCCCGGACAAACAACAGTTTTGCTTCGTCAACAGCTGAACTCTTAATACGGCATGTGATTGATCCTTGCCATGATCCATCATCCCCTGTCGTTACCTGTGGCATATCAATCCATGCGCTCGTGTCATCAAGCCATTTTGCTGTATTTGCGTTAAAGGTTTGCCCTTCAGCTAATGAGCTCGTATTCGGTCCGATTCGACATTTAACATAGTACAGTGAACTTGCTACGGCGCCGCTTGCGGACGCCTGCACAATAAATGAATCTCCAATGATTGGCGTTGTCGTATCAACGCCAAGTGGCGTAAAACTAACGGCTGAAAACACAGGGAATGGAAAAACGAAAAAGAAAAAAAGAACTACTCCAACAAGTGTTGGTTTTCGGGCAGACATAGATATACACGTTCCATTACTGGACGTGCAAATAAAAGCTTGTTACACCATCGTCATGTTCAATATATTTAATCTTAATAATACTGCTCCCGCCGCATGTCTGACTCGAAGAATACATGGTTCCGTCCTTTGGAGCACGGATCACCGTTGTACTGCGGCTCACCATATCAATTCCTGTGTGTATTCCGCCACTATAGAAATACCGCCATGACCATGGTGTTTTTCCGTACCTTTGGGTCACAATAACATCTCCGTCAATCGGCCAATCCCACGACCCATTCCCCACTCTTCCCATTCCTCCATTTTGATCATCATAGACATCACGTCCTGATACATAGTCCTCAGCATTTACCCATGTACCGCCTTTTCTAATTTCAAAATGAAGATGAGCACCGGTTGAACATCCCGGATATCCAGTATTGCCGACTAATGCAATCGGATCTCCTTTTTTCACTGGACCGACTTTTACAGAACTGATGAGTGCTGATTCAATGGCTTGCCGCTCAGCTAAGGCTTGCGCAAGGAGTTGTTGATAGACAGCTTCACTGCTTCTTGTCTGCGCAAGAAATGATTCTTTTTCCTTCTTTTGCCGGTCCAAACTTTTCATTTCAGTTTCCAGCTGCGCTTTTAACGTTTCTTGCTGTGCACGTTTTTTTTCTCTTGAATCTTTCCGTTCATTAAAATAATTTTGCGTCAATTGACGTTGTCTATATACCCGTGCATTTTCTTTTTGTATAAAGGTTATATATTTTACACGGGTAATAAAATCGGATATGTTTGTGCTTAACAGTTCTGCCCCAAACGATGGCGTTACCCGCCGTTTATAGCTTTCAGGAATACGGGAAACAACCAGTTCAAGCTGTTTTGTCAGCAGTTGTTCCAACCTTTCAATTTCACTTGCCAGCTCATCAATTTCTTTTGAGAGTTTATCAATTGTGGATCTGATACTTTTAATCTTGAGCGTCGTTAGTTCAATATTAGAATTAAGAAGATTTATTTTTGTTGCAAGCGATGTTTCTTCCTGCTGCAATTCTGCAATCTTTGTCTTTAATTGTTCAATCGTTTGATCTACCCCAGCCGCTCCCTGAGCGTTCACAGGAGTACAGAGGAACCATAATCCCACAATACCGATAAGAAACGAGTAAAAAAACTGTTTCATGCGCGTACCCAACAAAAAAAATTAAAACTTAATATACCTGCCCAGTGACACCAAACTTCCGACTGCGCCAAGAAGAAATCCGGAAAGAAGCATCGTCAGGAAAAATCCTCCAGTCACGAGAAGTGATGTTGTTGAAAGCATATTTCCGAGCACCGTCTGGATAATCGGTATAGAACCAAGAAACGATACCAACAGATTTCTAAATATGAGTACAATTGCCATGATAATCAGCCATGCACCAAATGATCCCACTAACCCATAAAGTCCCCCTTCTAAAATAAATGGTCTCCTTATATACCACGGTGACGCACCGATGAGCTTAAGGATATCAATCTCCTCTTTCTTAAGCGCTATCTTCATGCCGATAACGGTCATGATTATCAACAGTGAATCGATCGCGAGAAGTCCCGCCAGGACGCCACCAACATTTCTGATGGCGTTCGTCCACGAAAGCAGTGCATCAACCACATCTTTTTGAAACACCACTTCTTCTACCCCATCTGCTTTCTTAATAATTGGTTCAAGTTCAGCTAGGAATCTCGGATCTTTTGCTGTCACTTCAAGAGATGCCGGAAGAATATCCGCAGTCACCATTTCAAGAAGTAACAGATCATTTTTGTTTTGTTCTTTGTAAATTGCGAGTGCTTCTTCTTTTGATACAAATTTCGTTGATGCAACTTTTTCTGTTGCAGTAAGCGTTGTTGTCAGCACATCTGCTTCCGGTTTCCCCGCTTTTTCCATGAAAAAAACAGTGAGTTGCGGCTTACTTTCAAAGTACTGCAAAATCGCAAATGATACACCGGTTGTCAAAAGAAAAATGCCACCGAGTAAGAATGTGATAAACATGGTGAGTACTGCAGCAAATGACTGATACGGAGACCTACGAATATGGGTCCACAAAGAATTAGTCGTCTTTTTCATGTTCCTTCCTTTCCTCTTTATGATCGTGCTTTCCTTCATGGCGTTGTGCACGTTTTGTAAAATGGTATTTTCCTTTTGTTTCATCGCTTACCACCATTCCTTCTTTCATTGTAATCGTCCGTTTCTTTTGAGAGTCCACAAGCATAGCGTTATGGGTCACCACAACAACGGTTGTTCCCATTTTATTTACTTCTTTTAAAATCTCTAAAATATCTTCGCTTGTTTCCGGATCCAAATTACCGGTCGGCTCATCAGCAAGCAATATTTTTGGCCCTGAAACAATTGCCCTTGCGAGAGCAATACGCTGTTTTTCTCCCTGCGATAGCTGTACGGGAAAAAACTGTGCCTTATCAGCAAGTTCAACGAGTCCCAACACATCCATCACCCCTTTTTCAATTTCCTCAGGTGACTTGCCAAGCACTTCCATACCAACTGCAATGTTTTCAAACACCGTTCTGTCCGTTAAGAGTTTTAAATCCTGAAACACCATCCCAACTTGTCTTCGAAGTGTATACAGTTTTGATTCGGGAATCGTTGCAATATCTTCTCCATCAACCAACACCTGACCTTCTGTGGGAGTGACTTCCCGAGTGATCAATTTAATAAACGTTGTCTTGCCGGCACCTGTTGGTCCAATAAGAAAAATAAACTCCCCGTCAGATATTTCAACGGAAATGTCGGAGAGTGCTTTTCGTTCCCCTCCAAAATCTTTTGATACATGTGTAAGTTGAATCATTCCTTGTTTAAAGAATTTGAATCTGCCCAACATCCATAAACCATGGACATGATTTTGCATCCATTGTTTTACTGACTACCTTTACTTTCTTTCCAACAAACTCGTCAAGATCAAGAACGGACGACACAAGACAAGCTGTTTGTGATGGGCCACCGTCCCGAATGAGTTTGTGTGTTCCTTCGCCGCTTAACCCATCTTTTTCAATTGTTCCAGTTGCGCTATCAGTAAATGTTTTTGTATCAGCGCTGCCAAACACATTTTTTCCAGTTGCTGTTGGTCCTGCAGGAGCAGCAGAACCTGAAGAAAGCTTCTTCCCGCCTGATATGAAGTATCCTGTTAACACTCCAAGAAAGATCATTAACACAAATACACCGCCGACAATAAACTTCATTTGTTTTGTCATCGCTGCCTCCTCACTGGGAACTTGTGTTTCTACTGTTTTCTTAAGCGGCTCTATTTTTTCCATAGTTCCTCCATTATCACGACTTATGTAATTTTTTTCAAGTACGCCATGATAAAGTCCTCAATATCTCCATCAAGAACCCTATCAGTATTTGATGTTTCCTGTTGTGTCCGTACATCTTTAACCATATGATAGGGGTGAAGTACATACGAACGGATTTGATTCCCCCATCCCGGTGTTTTGTATACACCTTTATATTTATCCTGTTCTGACTGTCTTTTTTCCTCTTCCAAAGTCCACAGCTTCGCACGCAGAATTTTCAAGGCGTATTCACGGTTTTGTCCTTGATAGCGTTCGCTTTGGCACGTTACAACAATTCCTGTTGGGATATGACGTAACCGGACCGCCGTTGACACTTTATTTACGTTCTGTCCCCCTTTTCCTCCTGCGCGATAAAATTCCCAATCCAAATCTTCTTCTCTATATAACACTTCCTGCGATTCCTCAACAACCGGCAATACCTCAACCATCGCAAATGATGTTTGCCGCAAATTATCAGCATTAAACGGAGATTGACGCACTAACCGATGCACACCGCTTTCTGCTTTTAAAAATCCGTATGCATACGCACCGGTTACTTCTATTGTTACGCTTTTTATTCCCGCTTCATCTCCCGGAGTAAAATCAATTTCCTCTGCATCCCATCCTTTTCGTTCGCAGTACCGTGTATACATGCGATATAACATCGACGTCCAATCCATTGCCTCCGTTCCGCCCTGACCTGAATGAAGGGCGAGGATCGCATCACCCCGATCATAAGGGCCTGACAAGTACAGAGCAAATTCCATTCTGTTAAGTTCTTTTTCAAGATCCGCATCCTGTCCTTCAGAAATCAAAAGCTCTAACATATCCCCTTCTTCAGCTTCCTTACCAAGCTCTGCAATACGTTTCATTTTTTTGGCTGCAGCTTTTGAATCTTTCCAAAAATCCTCTTTCATGCTCTCTGCTTCCAGCTCCCGAATCGTACGGCGTTTTCCATCAAGATCAAGTTTTTCAACTAATTGCATTGCTCGCAGTTTTAGATCTTCATTCATACGTTGGGTGTTATTGGCAGATTACTTTTTTTATTTCTTCCTGTTGTTCAGGATGCAAACTTTCGATCTTTTTAACAACTTGGATAATAATTTCTTTTGTTGCCGCATCCTGCACTTTTTGTGAAGCGTTAGAAACGACATTCGAGACAACCTCGCTAGCAACAGAAGAAACATTAATCGGTTCAATAAGGCTCGTATCGGATACGCCAAGGGTTTGGGCTGCCTGCTTGCCAATATCTGTTTGTAGTACTATTTCCCGAACTTTTGTTAACGGTTCAGGAATTGGTTTGCTAGTAAGTTTTGGCCATACCAAACTCGCGCCGGAAATAACAGCAACAGATGTGGCGAGCGTTAGGATAAATTGAAAAAGAAACGGCATAACACCCATAAGTATACGGTGTTAACAAGAAAAACAAAAGAGAATATGCTATAACAATACCATGACGATTTTAGGTCTTGATCCGGGAACAGCGCGTGTCGGCTGGGGCGTTATTAAAATAAATGGAACGAAATGCGAATCAATTGCCTACGGGCTCATTGAAACGGACAAGGAAACACAGGCAGAAATGCGCTTAAAAGAAATCTATTCAGCGATCAACACCCTCATCAAACAATATAAACCTGATGTAGTTTCCATTGAAGAGCTCTTTTTTGCAACAAACGCAAAAACGGCTATGGCTGTTGGGCAGGCACGGGGAGTGCTTCTTCTTGCCAGTGCCTTAAATCGCATCAAAACAGCATCATATTCCCCTCTTGCCATCAAACGGTGTATAACCGGAGATGGAAAAGCTGACAAACAGCAGGTACAATATATGGTGATCAAACAATTACATCTGAAGGAAATACCAAAACCGGATGATGTTGCTGATGCACTGGCTATTGCCCTCACCCATGCATTTTCCTACAAAATGAAGGAGGCTTGTATATGATTGGAGCACTCAAAGGAATTGTTCATGCTGTCAAAAAAAACCCAATTGTGTTTTTTGCAGGAGATGTCGGCTATGCGGTCAGCATTACAGACAGACTTGCAAAAACACTACAACCTGAGAAAAAAACGCTTCTTTTTATTCACACGCACGTCCGTGACGATGCACTTGACCTGTTCGGATTTGCCTCACAAGAAGAACTGGCTCTTTTTGAACTCCTCCTTACCGTATCAGGTGTGGGTCCAAAAACGGCACTTCTTGTCATGAATGCAGGAAGTGATGCAATCAAACATGCCGTACAGATTGGTGATGTTGATTTTTTCACTACCATTCCAAGACTTGGCAAAAAAAACGCACAAAAAATTATCATTGAACTCAAAAATAAACTCGGCAGTGTTGAAGATTTAAACCTTCGAAATGACGAGTCTTCAGAAACAGATGAGATGATTGACGCACTCGTTTCCATGGGATTTGCAAAAAAAGAAGTACTGGCAATTATCAAAAAAATCCCAACAACTGATACAACCATTGAACAAAAACTGAAAAGCGCACTCAAACTGCTTGGAAAATAACCTATGCCGATTAAAACCATTGTCTCAAAACAAAAACAGGGAAAAGAGGATGTTCTCTTTCAAACAGCCCCTCCTGATGAAGAGCGAATCATTACTTCTCTTCGCGCATCGTCATGGGATGAGTTCTACGGACAACCAGCAGCAAAAAGAAGTTTAAGTATCGCCATACAAGCTGCAAAAAAGCGGAAAGAGTCACTTGAACATATCCTTCTCTATGGACCTCCGGGATTAGGAAAAACAACTCTTGCCCATCTTATCGGTCATGAAATGGGTGTTAATGTGCGCATCACTTCAGGACCTGCTATTGAACGTGCCGGAGACTTGGCGGCGATACTTACCAATCTTGCACCTCACGATATTCTCTTTATTGATGAAATTCATCGGCTTAACAAGGTGGTTGAGGAAACCTTGTATCCTGCAATGGAAGATTTTGCGCTTGATATCGTCATTGGTAAAGGCCCATCCGCAAGAACCCTTCGTCTTGATCTTCCTCCGTGTACAATCATCGGTGCAACAACGAGAGCCGGAATGTTATCATCCCCAATGCGGGACAGGTTTGGTGTTATTGAACGGTTATCCTTTTATCAGGTCGATGATCTTGAAAAAATAATTGAGCGGGCTGCTAAAAAACTTGGTGTATCCATTCACACCAAAGCCAGAAAGGAACTTGCACTTCGAAGCAGGGGCACACCACGAATTGCACTACGGCTTTTAAAACGAAGCAGAGATATTGCTGAAATTGCAGAACAGAAAGAAATAACGGAAGACATCATCACTCAAGCGCTTGCACTCCTTGGCATTGATGAAGCCGGTATTGATGTTTCAGATAGAAGGCTTTTAACGACCATTATCGAAAAATATAATGGCGGGCCAATCGGCATAGAAACACTTGCAGCTGCATTATCTGAGGATATTGATACGGTCGAAGAAATTCTTGAACCCTACCTTATGCAGCTTGGATTTCTCAAACGCACTTCCCGTGGGCGGTTTGTCACCTTAAACGCGTACCGTCATTTAGGTTTGATAGCTCCAAAGCGCATCCAGGAAAATCTTCTTTAGTTACCGCAGTTTGCTGCTGCTGCTCCGCCTGCCGCTACGGCATCGGTTTGAGAAAATGATGCTGCAACCTGATCTGTTGAAAGAGCTTTTGCACAATATGCTCCTTCTTTTGTTCCCGCGCAACATGATACTTGTTTAAGAGCATCAGCCGTTCTTCCACCAAAATCAAATTCCGACACAATCTGCGTATCATTTATTAACAGTGTCGGTGAACTGCCGATAGTAAATTTGTTGGCAAGATCAAAATCTTTCTGTGCATACATATTTCCCCGTTTCGCATCAGTCATACACGCATTCACATTTGCAACATTCACTCCTATTTGCGTTATACATGCTGCACTTTGTCCCTGTGCTTTCATGTAACAGGAAACATATGGCCAATATAGATTTTTCTGCTCTTCCCTGATACATATCTGACGAAGATTTTCTTGTGCCTCAGCGTCACCATGCATAGATGTAATTTTTCCATTTTCTATCGCTCCTATGTACCTCACATCAAACACTGATGCAAGTGCAGGCTGTTCCGTAATTGCTTTATTCATGACGCGCTGCATCTGAAGACCGAATGGACAATCTGCAACGATATACGCAGTTAATTTTGGTGCATCTGCTTTTTTCACATCCGCACAGGTTAGTTTCGTTTGTTGCTCTCCGGCTCCCGCTGTTTGTTCCGGTTTTCCAAGCTCATTAACTTTTGTTCCGCTGGTAAAAAATATTTTCCCGTCTTTCGTCATGTAGGATGTATATTTTTGCGCCTGTCCACCCACTTCGAGAGACAAATCAAAAGAATAGACTCCGCTTTCTTCTTTCAAATTTGCAACTTCTTTGATCGTTGTTGCATTCCCTGCTAATATCTTCACAACATCAGGAATCGTCTTTGTCTTGAATGTCACCATCTTATCTCTCCCCTGTTTCACTACAGCAACTCCGATAAGAAGTGCTATGATGAGAAAAGGAACGAGAAAAGAAAACAGTTTTTTACGTTTAAGGATTAGTTTTTTCATAGTTTATTAGTTGTACCTGATGACACTAGGGTTTGTCAAGATTATTATGAAACGGTTATTCAAAAATAAAATTGTTTGGATTGTTGCAGTCATCATTTTCATCAGCGCACTTGTTGGTAATTCAATGATGCAATCCAAAAAAGGCACATCAGCAAAGACAACAACCTATACCGTTACCCGGCAAACCGTCAAAGAGACTCTCTCTGTTGCTGGAACTATAGAGGCTGAAGAAAAAGCAACACTACGATTCCAAAGCTCCGGACTCCTCTCCTGGGTTGGCGTGAAAGAGGGCGATACAGTAAAAAAATATCAAGCAATCGCCGGTCTTGATCAGCAAGAGCTCAAAAAAACACTAGAAAAATATTTGTACACATACGACAAAACACGCTGGGATTTTGAACAGACAAAAGATGAATATCAGGCACCTGCACAAAATTATTGGGGACTTTCGATTAATCAACGAAGCGATATTGACCGGGCGTTTCAAAAAGCACAATTTGACCTCAACAGCAGCGTTCTTGATGTTGAGCTCAAATCCATCTCACTTAGATATGCAACCTTAACAACACCCATCGATGGCATCATCACGAAAGTCGGTACATCAATTGCAGGGGTCAATGTCACTCCAACTCAGGCAGAATTTGATATTGTCAATCCATCCACGCTCTATCTTTCTGTCCTTCCTGATCAAACAGAGGTCGGCAAATTATCATCCGGTATGTCTGCCGACATCATCTTTGATTCATATCCAAACATCACAATATCAGGACTCATCAAGTCAATCGCGTTTACACCAAAAACAGGAGAGAGCTCAACAGTATATGAAGTAAAACTTTCCTTTCCTCTTGATACACACTATCGCATTGGTATGACCGCTGATGCTTCATTTATTGTGAACGAAAAAAAAGATGTGCTCGCTGTTCCACCATCATTTCTTAAAACCGATAACGCTAAACCGTATATTTTTCGAAAGGTCGGAAACAGCAAAGAAAAAACACCTGTTGTTGTGGGGATCGAAGGAGATAACGCTGTTGAAATAACCGGCGGTTTAGCTGAAGGTGATATCCTCTATGATTAATCTGCATAAGGTTTCGAAAGAATATCGTCTTTCCGGTGAATCGTTTTTTGCGCTTCGCGATGTTTCATTTGAAATTAAAAAAAAAGAATTAACCGCAATCCTTGGACCATCCGGATCAGGAAAATCAACAGTCATGCATATCATGGGACTTCTTGATACTCCAACATCAGGAACCATCAAAATTAACGGTCAAGATGTTTCCAAGTATTCTGATACAGAATTGTCTCTTGCCAGAAATGAACTCATTGGATTTGTCTTTCAACAATTTAATCTCATTAACAAACTTACTATTCTTGAAAATATTTTACTTCCAACCATTTATACAAGAAAAAAACTCCCATTTGATCCAAAAACCCGCGCAATGGAACTTATTACCAGATTCGGGCTTCTTGGAAAAGAACGCTCATTTCCAAACAAGATATCAGGCGGTCAACAACAACGAGTCGCAGTAGCACGGGCACTTATCATGAATCCAAAGCTCATCCTTGCGGATGAACCAACCGGAAATCTTGATACTAAAACAGGAAACGCCATTCTTGATCTTCTTGAAAAACTCAACAAAGACGAGGGGGTAACCATTGTTATTATCACCCATGAACCGGATGTTGCCAGCCGATGCAAACGAAAATTATATATTCGCGATGGACAATTATTTACAAAACAAAACTTTTTGATATGAACTATTTTCTTTTTATCCTCAAGGCTGCGTTTGAAGATTTTAATAGAAATAAGATCAAAACGTTTCTTACCTCACTTGGAATTTTTATCGGCGTATCATCCGTCGTCCTTCTTATCGCCCTTGGACTCGGACTCAAAGCATATATCAAACAGCAATTTGAGAGTTTGGGCACTAATACGTTGTATGCTATGCCGGGAAATATGTCGCGGGGCATGGCAAGCAGTATGACAAGCGAAATCCGTTTTGATGATACAGATGTTTTGTCACTAAAAAAAGTAAAAAATGTGACAGCAGTCGTTCCATTCGTCTCAGGATACGCCTCTTTGCAGGGAGATATTGATAGTGCAACATACGAATATGCAGCCACAACGGCGGATGTATTTGATGTGATGAATCTTGAAATTGAACACGGCGTTTCCTTCACTAAAAGCGATGTAGAAAAAGGAGCAAAAAAAGTGGTCCTTGGACCAAAAGTGGCAGAAAAAATTTTCGGCTCTGTAGAAGGTGTTGTCGGGAAAACAGTAAAAATAAAAGAATTAGTTTTTACCGTCGTTGGTATTGCAAAAGCAAAAGGCGGAGGGGGTCTAGGCGCTCCGAGCGTCGACGAACATATCTATTTTCCCCATACCGCTGCCTACAGTTTTAATCCAACAAAAAAATATATGATGCTGTACATCAAGGCAGCAAATGAAACCGTTATTCCGACAATTAAGGAAGACGCAACGAAAACACTTCTTAAACATTATAAAAAGGATGATTTTTCTGTCATGGAACAAACAGAAATACTTAATACCATTAATTCAATATTTACCATTCTTAATTCCGTGCTTATTGCCATTGCTGCCATTTCCCTTCTGGTTGGAGGTGTCGGCATCATGAACATCATGTATATGTCCGTTGTTGAACGGATACGGGAAATTGGTATCAGGCGTGCAATCGGTGCCACAAAAAAAGACATCCTCTATCAGTTTTTGGCAGAGGCAGTGCTTCTTTCAGGAATTGGCGGCACCATGGGCCTTTTCTTTTCCTCGATTGTAGTACTTCTTCTTCAAACTCAATTCCCCATGTATGTTGATGCCTCAACGGTCGCAATAGCACTTGGTGTTTCATCAACAGTAGGCATTGTATTCGGTGTCTTCCCAGCAAAAAAAGCTGCGGATTTGTCTCCTATGGAAGCAATCAGATATGAATAAAGAGAATAAAAAAATCGTTTCTCAAGAAATTTTGGGATAATGACACTTCTTGAAATGCTATCAATATAGGGTACCGCATACCGTTCGAATCCAACTCTCCTGGGCGTGCCTGTCACGGACCTTTTTATCCCTAAAACTGATTGTCTCACATCAATGCTAAATAAGACAAATGAGACAGTAAAAAGGAGAACGTTTTAAATTTTAACTGATATAGTTCAATATACTTATTTAGTATCCTTTTTCCTGTGTCTCTCGTGAAGTTCGTCTAACAAGTCCTGCGGAGAGACGTTAAAAAAAGCCAGTAACACCCATAGATGAAATAATAAATCCGTTGCTTCGTTGGTTAAAGCTTTCTTATCAAGTTTATCTTTGGCCACCTCAACTATTAATTCCATAGTTTCCTCTCTTACTTTTTGGGAAATTCTGTTCTTACCACCTTTTACCAAAGAAGCCACATAGGAACCCTCAGGTCTTTTATTAATTCGTTCCTGAATTACTTTATATAAATCATCAAAACTATTTATATTCGTCATGTTATGTTAGTTTTTTTAAAAAAACAGGATTTAGATCCTGTATGGCAAACATTTTTGCCAACTAATTCTACCTCAACTAATAAGGAATCGTTGTCGCAATCTGATGTAATCTCGACTACCTTTAACTTATTTCCGGACTCTTCGCCCTTCAGCCATAATTTGTTTCTACTTCTACTCCAAAAATACACCCATCCGGACTCTAACGACAATTCTAGGGCTTTTTGGTTCATATAACCCAGCATTAATATGTCTCTAGATTTTAAATCTTGGACAATAGCAGGAATCAAACCTCCACCCTTTTTAAAATTTAGCTTTTTCAAATCAATGTTAGTTTTCATTTTTTATAAATTAATTACCAAAAACTCTTTTGGCTTCAGCATAATTGAATTTTTTTTGGTATAAGGCTGTTCCTATAATAACAGCATCTGCACCGGCTTTTTTTAGAATCCGTAAATCATCTAAAGACGACACTCCTCCACTGTAAATTATAACAGCATTTTTTATGATGTGTCTTATCTTCTTAAATCCTTCCAAATTGATTTTACCAACCAATTTAGTATTTTCACTAACATAAACAACATTCTTAACTTTATTCTTGGCAAGTAACTTAGCAAAATCTTCTGTTAGAATCCTGCCATTATTTGCCAATACGCCACCTTTGTCATCTATTGAAATAATTAGGTGTTGCCCGAACAGATTTATCCAGTCTTTTATACAATCAAGATTTTTTGCCAGGAATCTTCCTACGACAATATAATCCGATTTTCTATCAAAGTACTTTAAAGCCTTTTTTATAGAGTTTATATTTCCTCCTGATACGATTTGAATATCGGGACAAGCTTCTTTTAGTTCATTTATTATTAGACTATTCCTATTTATTACTTGCAGGACCTCAAAACCCTCTTTATAAAAACGCAGGGTAGGTTTCAGATAGTCAGCATTTTTTGTCAGGTACTGGCTTTCTACACAACCAATTAATTTATTTTGAAGACTAAAGGCGTTGCTCATACAATAAACTTTTGTAATAACTCATCTTGCTTCTCATTTTTAAAGATTGTTTGTTTGCGATAATGACCGGGTGAAAAAATGCTATTGGTTTTCCGATTTGGACAAGCAAATTAGACTTCAAACTTCTACCCGTAATCGAAATATCAGCGATAGCATCAATCGACTTTCCCATCCATTTTCCGTATGGCATTGCTTCAGCGCTTCCCTGAACTTTTATTATTTTTACACCATTAGCTTTGCCTACCGATCTGAAATATTTTCTTACCGATTTCGGAAACTGTGTTGCGATAATTTTGATATCAGAGATTTTTTTAACTTTAGAGCTTTTTGGTATTGCTATAACAAGCGGCCAAGATACCGAATTAATTTTTTTGATTTCAACAATCTTGTTTTTGAATTCTCCTTCGTATATTCTGTCTGACCCGACAATACCCAAATCGACAAAACCACTTGCTACAGCATCGCACACCATTCTATCTTTCACGTAAAATATTCCTAATTCATTTTTTTTAATACACGCTAGATAAACTCTTTTTTTAGGATTAAAAGCAGGTAAATTAGTCTGCAGACTTTTTCCTAAATAATCTATTGCTATATTAAATACATATCCATACCTTTGTAGGCATATCTTGAATTTTGCATTATCAAAGTTGATTACTAGATTTTTAATTGTCATATTTTAATCGTATAAATTCTTGTCGTATTTCATTAATAAGTTTAATCTGTTAGCGTTATTGGCCCCCGCCCATTTCAATTCTTCCTTCCGGAAGATAAATACGCTGATAGATATCAAGACCATCTAATAGGTCACGATCATGGGTCACTACAATAATCGTACCCTCAAAACCCTGGAGCGCTTCCAATAAGCGTTTTTTAGACTGAATATCTAAATGATTAGTCGGTTCATCAAGTATTAATAGGTTATTTTTTGTAGCAGCTAGTTTCGCCAAAGCCACCCTACTTTTTTCTCCTTCACTTAATACGGATATTGGTTTAAATACAGCATCACCGGAAAATAGAAAATGTCCAAGAATCATTCTCAGTCGTTGGTCATTTTCGTTTGGCCGCGCTCTGTGTAGTTCCTCAAGAATAGTCGAATGAAAATCAAGCTCGGCGTGTTCTTGGTCATAATATCCTAATTGAATATTGGATCCATACGTAATCGTACCCTGATCTGGGTTAATTCTTTGGCTCAGCAATTTCATTAATGTACTTTTCCCAGCACCGACTGGCCCAAGGATAGCCGTATTATGCCCCCTTTGAATTTGCATGTCTGGATAGGTTAATAATGCTTCGTCATAAATCTTTCCAAGATCCTTCGTTGAAATAACCGTCTGACCGCTTGGTCTCTCGATCTCAAATCTCACTGCCATTAATCTTGTTTCCTTTGGAGCACTGGTCGCCCTCTTTTCCAGCCTTTTAACCAGTTTCTCCCTAGATTTTCCACTTTGCGCCCTAGATCCTGCTTGTAATCGTGCTGCGATATCCCTCTGCCGTAGCAGTTCAATCTGAGTTTTTCGGGATTCACTCGTTAATTGCCGTATCCGTTCATTTTTGAGACGACGATACTGATCATAATTTCCTCTGTATTCTGTAACCCCCGGTTCTGAAGGATGTAATTCCAGAATTCTATTAGAAAACGGATTTAGAAAATCAGGATCATGAGATATAACAAGAATCGCCCCAGGGTATCTTTTCAGATACCTACCCAACCATGCTCTGGATTTTTCGTCAATATGATTGGTCGGCTCATCCATAAGAAGGATATCGGGTTGAGAATAAATCGCGTGAGCAAAAAATAGTTTTGTTTTTTGCCCCCCACTCAGTGTTTTAACCGCCTGATCGAGTCGTATGTGTAAACCAACACCGCTCAGCAGTACCGTTGCGTCATGTTCCACTTCATACCCACCCCGTGAATGAAATTGATACTGTAATGTTCCGTATTCATTCAGTTGGCGGCGGTCGGAATTTTTTTCAAGATCGCGTTCAATACGGAGCATTTGTTCCTGTATTGTATCCAAGCCTCTTGCTTGTAAAAAATAGGATTTAACAGATATCGATGAATCGATGTCAAGATCCGTAATTGCTTGAGGAATATATGCTACTCTTAAATTATTCGGGATAGAGACAGTGCCCTTATCTGGTTGTTCAAGACCTGCGATTATTCGCATAAGGGTCGTTTTTCCGGCGCCATTTTGTCCAACTAGGGCTGCGTAGTCAGACTTATGCATCGAAATTGAGACGCCATCTAATACTTGTTGCATTCCATATGCAATATCAACAGATGATACTGTCAAATATGTTGGATTTAACTTCTCCTTAGGAACCCGAAAATTGTTACGTCTTTCCATATCAATCATAGTAACTTGAAATTATAGCGTATTTATTAATCAGATGTATTTCTAGATTGCTGTATCAATCCGTTATGAGAATCAATACCAATAACAGGTTGTATTCCAATAGCATCTAAACTCTCTCCAGCTGATAATCTGGATATCACTTCATAGTGCCTGTCCATACAGGTTTTTATATGAGAAGTTACCGGATGATTTTTCTTGTCCATGCCGAATACCGCGCAAAAATAGGATAGAGACCAGTCAATGTGATATAGCCTCCTAAGTTCATCGTAATAAGGTGGTCGTAGGCTGTGTTCTAAATATCCCTGGTGAAAAAATCGACCATTCCTTAAAAAGAGATCACGATATTCATCTGCTGCAATGTGTAACTGACTTTCTATTGACACGAGATCAATTACAGGGTCTCCTGCAGTTAAACCATCGGTGTCTAATATGGCTGCCAGATGTAATTTTTTTTCTCCGTTCACAATAATATTGAGAAAATGAAAATCGTGATGTACCAATCTTGGTCCAGCTAGTTCTCTGAGAAAATGACTGTCCTTCACTACTATGTCTGCCAAATCGGGTAAAAGATGTTGTATGTTTCCGGCGGAATAATCCCCGACAACAGCATCACTTGAATATTCACGTATCCTTTTAATTCTGGTAAATACCTGATTAAGTACGTATTCCGACCACGTTCCGCCTTGAGAGTCAACTATTTTATCTCCGGTTATTTTTCCGAAGGTCGGAAGCCTGACTTCGTGGAATGCTGACAGAGCTCTCCCAAGCTGATAAAGAACTTGTTGAATATTTTCATCTTCCGGACCCCGCGATAATGCTTCATTTAAAGTTGTTCCCGGAATATATTCCCTAACCATAAAACCCTGTTCATCGTCAGAGGCACTATTAAGAAGACCGGTTTTATATATTCTGGCCATAGGAACAACTGATCGATCTGGCAGCAACTCACGAACAAATTGCTCTCGTTGTATTCTTTCTGCTGGATTAGGAAACACTACCAAAATATTGGGAGTGCAGTCTTTTGCCTCAGCGCAGGTTATAAAATTTTCGTTGATTAGTCCGTCAGTGAGCGGGTTAATTGAGGGATGACCGCATTGCCGACATAAAGAAGGATCAGAAAATACTTGTTCTGATGCTATAAGACCAATGTCGTGCTCTAATACCTGTGGCATAACTAAGATTTGATTGATACTGTTTGATGATGTATGATGTATTATATACTTATTTAACTTAACTTCAAGTTAACTTAAACATATATGCTATGAATGAGATTATTCATGAAATAAGTGCAAAAGTAGCCTTCTCGCCAACCTGCAATCTGCGTTGTGTTTATTGCCGGGGTTCGAGAAGTGACACGACCCTACCCGCTTCAATGGAAGATTTTCGCCGGCAGCCGTTAGAAACGGGAAGTATCTCAACTGAGGTTCTATTATCAGTACTTCAGCATCTTCATGAGGAAGGTTTACGACAAATTCGGCCAACGGGCGGAGAGCCTCTACTCCGAAATGATTGGGATGTGGTTGTCAACGAAGCAGCACGGATGGGTTATTCCGATGTCGATATAACTACAAATGGCATTCTGTTAGAAAACTATTTAGATCGTCACGGATCTCTTCCCGAAGGTTTATCAATGGTCAAGATTAGTCTTGATACCCACGATCCTAACAAATTTAAAGAAATAACCGGCGGAGGTGAGCTTAAAAGAGTAATCGAAGGTATAAAAGCGATTAATGGAAGAGTTTATACGCGTGCCAACAGGGTTTTGTTGAGAAGTGACATGAATGAACGAGAATTGGTTGAATTTATAACTTTTTGTCAAAAGATTGGCTTAAATGGCGTTCAATATTTGGATCTTGTTCATTACAGTAATATGCCCAGCGCCAACGCTTCATTTTTTGAAAACGAATTTGTAGCTTTTCCAGAATTCAAGAGTCTGGCGGAAAAAGTTTTAGGCATCGAATTCACT
>JAZDOQ010000001.1:0-26405 GCA_043798445.1 Candidatus Gottesmanbacteria bacterium
GTTGAGCAAATCTGCGTTTTAGGTCTTCGCTATACCCGATATATAAATCGTTATTTTTTTGACTTAACAATGTATATACATAATACATATAGCCAATTCTCTGGCGAAGCCAGATCTTGCTCCGCAAGACGCCACGAGAGCGTACAGCTCGTATTATATCAGGAATGGAAGGATACAAAAACTGCGGGTTTCCCCGCAGTATTTTGTTTTATAGCGCAATGGCTAATTGATTAGTTTTTCTTGGCTTAAAGTTCTCGATTTCTTCCATAAAGTGGTTTACCTTCCAGGCCCATCGCGGATCGGCTGCGTATTTGGTTCCAATTTGCTCAACAGACACGTATCCACGATTAACATAATTGTTCTTTAATCCTTCAGATACAGTCGTGATACCGTCCTCCCATCCATTAAAATGTCTTCCGTCGCGCATACCTGTGTAGATAGCCCATCCCCAAGCATTATATGAGTTTTGCGGAATCAGTTTTCCAAAATAGGATTCGATTCCTGCAATAGCGGCAACAAGCTTCCAATCAAGTCCTAACCGATCAGCTTCACCCACAAAATGTTCGGCAGTGCCAACGAGCGGTGAGTTTTTGGATTTTAGGTAGGACTCAAGCTTCGTTACCCGGTCGTTGAGTGAAATGGATTCCTTCATACCGACAGCCGAAAGGGTAGCTGTTGCGCCTGCCTCTTTTTCAGCAGCCATAACGGCAACAGGTGTGCATAAAGCCATTAGTATAAGAGTAAATGCGATGATAGTATTCCAAAACTGTTTCATAGATCTTATGCTCCTCTATCCCCACGAATATCAATAGTTTTGATACTCATGAAGATGGATAAGCGGCAGATTGAAGTGAATTACCTTGAAGTTACAGCTAGCACTAAAAATCCTAAAGCGGATTTATAAATAAATCTACTTTAGGATCTAGGTGAGACTATACCCTATAGTTGGGTATATGTCAAGTTATAGGTCTATTTGAAGCTATTTTAACGGATTTTATCCATAAACCCTTCGACACAACGCGCCCAGGAATTTTCCTTTTCGACGGAAGGAGGCGCCCAGATGGCACCAATTTCAACAAGGTCTGTGATGGAGCGATTGTAGTATTTCTCTCTTATGTACTTTCCTACCCAGTCAATTGCATGTGGCCAGTCGTTAAACACCTTCCCGTTTTGCTGTCCTGTGTAAACCGCTATTCCCCATGCATTAAAGGAGTCTTTGGATGGAATGCGGGATCCGAGGTTCGATTCACACATGGCAATTGCCGGTATGAGCCGAAAATCTATTTGATAGGTGTCGGCTGTTTCAATGAATGATGCCGTATATGGCATCATGGGAGAATTTGGTTGGAATTTTTGTATGAAGGATTTGAGAAGAAGTTCCCTGGCATCGGCTCCTTCAATGGATGCTGCAAGAACCTTTCCGGTGCTTGATGGAGACAATGCTACTTCAGTTGTTTGATATTCATTGTATGCTGCTATTTGAGGAGGTCGCATGGAAGAAAGCACCGTCAGATTAACGAGAAGTAAAATAATAGTAATTTGAAACCACACTAATACTTTTATGGCTTTTTTCACCATATATTCATGGTGCCATAGTACTGAGGTGGTGTCAAGAAAACTGTACGACTATTTCCGCAATATTACCGTGTGTGAGCGCGCAGAGATTTGAACTCTGAACCGTCCCGTTAAGAGCGGGATGCTCTACCGTTGAGCTACGCGCCCGACAAAAATAATTACTCTGCACTGCTCTGTTCAATCAATTTCAACTTATCTTCTCGTTTCCAATGCTTTATTTCATACTCCCGCCTTGCCGCTTCAAGATGAGTATCATACTCTTTTGAATAAACAAGATATACAGGACGTTTATATCGTAATGACACTGCGCCCTTCGTTGAACAATTATGCTCTCTTACTCTTCTTTCAACATCAAGCGTAATTCCGGTATATAACGACGAATCAGTACATTTTACTATATACACATGCCACATATGTATCGCTTGCGCCGAGTTCTACGAGGCGCGCCTGGAGGGAATTGAACCCCCGACTTTCTGTTCCGAAGACAGACGCTCTATCCGCTGAGCTACAGGCGCTTATTGTTCATAGTATAACAGTTTTTGTGGTTGTATAGGCTGAAAAGGATTCTATGATATAATTTACGTATGAAGAAAGATAGTCAACATGTATCCATATCGCTTTCAAAACAGCTTACAGTTTTTCTTGCAGCGCTTAGTTTTGTTGTTCCGTTCCTGCTAAGCCAATCTCAAATTCCAACCGGTATTTTTGTGAATGCCCTGTTATTTTTATCGGTATTATTTCTTCCCGCGTCTACCCGCCTTCCTATTATTATTTTCCCAAGCCTTGCCACAGTAACCCGTGGTCTTGTATTTGGCGGGTTAACTCCATTTCTTCTTGCCATGGTACCAGTGATATGGCTTGGTAACTGGCTTCTTACTATGGTATTTGACAAACTGCATGGTAGGCTTGGTCTTATGGTATCCGGCGTGATTGCTTCATTGACAAAAGTTACGGTTTTGTTTTTAACAGCGATTATTTTTGTACGGCTGGGGATTGTTCCGAAGTTATTTTTAACGGTGATGGGGAATGTTCAACTTATTACCGCACTTGCTGGATTTGTTGTTGCATTAGGGGTGTATCACATTGTTTCTTCGCGCCGTGTTTGATGAATATACGCTTTCCACACATTTTCCATAAGCATGGCAATGGTCATGGGTCCAACACCGCCGGGAACTGGGGTAATTGCTGAGGCAATTTGTTCAACTGATGTATAGTTAACATCCCCAACTAATCCCTGTTCTGTTCTATTGATTCCAACATCGATAATGACGACGCCAGGTTTTATAAACGATTCGTCAACAAAATTTGGTTTTCCAATTGCGGCAATGAGAATATCTGCTTGTTTAGTTATTTCTTTAAGATGTGTGGTTTTTGAATGGCAAAGTGTCACGGTCGCATCTTCTCCGAGAAGAAGCATGCCAATGGGTTTTCCAACAAGATTGCTTCTGCCGAGAATTACTGCATGTTTACCAGAAATTGGAATAGTGTATGCGTGCAGAAGCTCCATAATGCCCGCTGGCGTGCAGGGTAAAAATAAATCATCACAGATTCCTTTACAGGTCATAAATTTCCCAACATTCGTTGGATGAAATCCATCAATGTCTTTTTCAGGATCAATGGTTTGGATGATGATTTCTTCCATGTGTTTGAGACGTTCGGGTAATGGGAATTGTACGAGTATTCCATGGATAGTTAGATCAGCATTTAATTCTTTTACAGTGGAAAGTAGTTCATCTCCACTTACTGATTCAGGGAGAATAATTTTTTGTGAAAGGAAACCGATTTCCTGACATGCCTTTTCTTTATTCCCGACATATACTTTTGAGGCTGGGTTATCTCCAACAAGAACAACAGCAAGTCCGGGTTTTGGATGCACGGAAGCTATTTTTGCCTTGAGTGCATCTTTTACTTTTTGACTAACCTCTTTGCCATTGATGATGGTGGCCATATGTTTGTATTAGGACAGTCCGGTTATTGTTCCAGACTCATCAATATAAATTATTTCTGCTGCAGGTTTCTTTGGTAATCCCGGCATTGTCATGATATCACCAGTGATGGCAACAAAAAAGCCTGCACCTGCTGATAACCTAATGGAATTGATTGATATGGTAAATCCTGTTGGGCGGTTTAATAATTTTGGATTATCAGAAAGTGAATATTGGGTTTTTGCCATACAGACAGGCAAATTGGTAATTCCCCACTCTGCGAACTGTTTCATTTGTCCTTTTGCAATATCGGAAAACTTTACGCCGTCTGCGCCATAAATTTCCCGCGCAATAGTTTCAATTTTTTCCTCTAATGTGGTTTCGGGTTTATACAATTGGTGGAAGCCGGTGTTTGTTTTTATGGAAGCGATGACTTTTTTTGCCAAGTCTTCTCCGCCCTTGCCGCCCTTTTTCCATACTTCAGCAAGAGATACTGCTGCGCCATATTTTTTGCAGTAGTTAATAATGAGTTGATGGTCTTCTATTGTGTCGCTTGTGAATGTATTGATGGCAACAACTGCTTGAAGACCAAATTTTTTCATATTTTCAATATGTTTTCCAAGATTTTCAAGCCCTACTTCAAGATTTTCTTGTCCATGGTGTTTGAGTGCCCGGACAGATGCGACGATGACAACAGCGACCGGATGAAGATCTGCAATCCTGCATTTGAGATCAAAGAACTTTTCTGCTCCCAGATCAGCGCCAAATCCCGCTTCGGTAATAACATAATCAGCAAGTGAGAGAGCTAGTTTTGTTGCAATAATTGAATTGCATCCATGTGCTATGTTTGCAAATGGTCCTCCGTGAATGAATGCAGGTGTGTGTTCGAGTGTCTGCACAAGGTTTGGTTTGAGTGCATCTTTAAGGAGTGCCGTAACTGAACCTGCAACACCTAAATCTTTTATGGTAATTGGTTTTTTGTCGTATGATGCGGCAACAATGATGTGCTCAACACGTTTTTTAAGATCCTGAAGATCTTTTGATAAACAAAGTACCGCCATAATTTCAGATGCAACGGTAATATCAAAATGATCTTCCCGTACAACACCGTTTGCTTTACCTCCAAGACCAATGACAATATTTCTTATTGATCGGTCATTCATATCCATGGCTCTCCGCCACGTGATTTTTGCTGGATCAATACCAAGGACGTTACCCTGCATGAGATGATTATCAATGATTGCCGCAACAAGATTGTTTGCACATCCAATCGCATGAAGATCTCCGGTGAAATGTAAATTGATGTCTTCCATTGGAACGACCTGGCTCATTCCTCCGCCGGTTGCCCCTCCTTTGACACCAAAGACCGGACCAAGAGATGGTTCGCGAAGACAGATGATTGCTTTGTGTCCTAACCTATTGAACGCTTGCCCAAGCCCAATGGTGGTTGTTGTTTTTCCTTCACCGGCGGGAGTAGGATTGATAGCTGTTACCAGGATTAATTTGCCCTGTTTCCCTTTTTTTGAGAATTTTTCTATGGTTTCGTATTTAATTTTTGCTTTGTAGTTTCCATACAGTTCCAGATCTGTTATTGTCAGGCCAATTTTTTTGGCAATGGTTATTATTGGTTGTAGTTTTGTTTTCTGTGCAATAACGATATCTGAGTCCATTGATGTCTCCTTGTTAAAACATGTTACTTTGTAATACCGGGAACTGGGAATTTGGCAGTAAAGACTTTTACCTCTTTTGCAATCTTGATTAAGAATGCATCCTTGTCCATCTTCCTTTTAAAATCTGCCATAAATTCGGAACGCTTTGTTTTATCCTCGGGTAACGGATAATCCTTAATGTGATCAATAATGGTCACAATCCATTTAGCAATGTGTCGCATCTGTGGTTCCTTCATACCTCGAGTGGTGACTGCGGGTGTACCGAGCCTGATACCTGATGGGTAAAATGGTGATGCAGTATCACCAGGAATGGTGTTTTTGTTGGCCGTGATGTGTGCAACATCCATTGCATATTCTAGTTGTGATCCCAGGTTTCCTTCTTTTGAAAGGTCAAGGAGCATTAGATGGTTGTCGGTCCCTCCCGATACAAGGGTAATGCCCTGTTTAGTGAATTCCTCAGCCATTGCTTTTGCATTCTTCACGATCTGTGCCGCGTAGGTTTTAAATGATGGTTTAGCCGCTTCTCCAAGCGCAATAGCAATTCCTGCTGTTGTTTGGTTGTGCGGTCCACCTTGCAAACCGGGAAATATGGCCTTATCAATTTTCTGCGGAAGTTCCGGATCTTTCTCAAGTCCCTTTTGTGTCACCATGATCATGGCTCCCCGAGGACCCCGGAGTGTTTTATGTGTTGTTGTTGTCACCACGTGTGCGTATAGTACTGGGCTTGTGTGGGCTCCTCCGACAATAAGGCCTGATATGTGGGAGATATCGGCAACAAGATAGGCTCCGATGCTCTCTGCAATTTCAGCAAATTTCGCAAATTCAATCTCTCTTGTGTATGCTGTGGCTCCGCACCAGATGAGCTTCGGTTTGTGTTCCTTGGCGATGGTCCATAATTCATCAAAGTCAACGCGTCCATCCCGTTTGACGTGATATGGATAACTTTTGAAAAACTTTGCGGTTGCACTGACTTTCCATCCATGGGTTAAATGGCCTCCATCAAGGAGATTCATACCTGTAATGGGATCGCCTGGATTAAGAAGCGCGTGATAGACGGCAAAGTTTGCGGGTGAACCCGAATATGGCTGTACGTTGACGTGGGGAACATCAAACAATTTTTTGGCTCGATTGATACATTCTTGTTCGATTTGGTCTATATATGTATTTCCTCCGTAATAACGGCGTCCGACAAATCCTTCTGAGTATTTGTTCGTCAGAATAGATCCATTTGCTTCAAGAACAGAGGGAGAAACATAGTTTTCTGAAGGAATTAGTTCAATACCCTCTCTTTGTCGCTTTTTCTCAAGCTCAATAGAGGTATAGATCTTTTTATCGGTTATTTTTATTGAAGATTTCATACAATCATGTTTCATAATAGAATGTATGATACCCGAGTGAACGCAGTTGTTGCAAGGTGCAACTATTACATATCAGAAATGATGATATCTACACGTTTATCTTCCGCTGTTGCGGGTACGGAATCAAAGACCTGAAAGCTATATGCAACGCCGATTGTTGGTACAGTGACGTTTTTTAGGAGTCGGTCGTAAAACCCTTTTCCCCATCCGATACGTGTTCCATCACGTCCGAATGCAAGGCCTGCAATAATGAAAAGATCAACAGTGGAAACATCGACACGTAAGCAATGTTTTCGTGGTTCAAGTATACCAAATGATCCCTTTTCTAGGTCTTCATATGAATTAATCTGATAGAGATATACTACGCCACCCTCTGTCTTTGGGACGATAAGTACCTTTTCTTTTTTTGTAAGAATTTCTTGAATAAGTGCATGTGTGTCAACTTCTTCATGCATGGATACATACGTGCAAATCGTATGCGCGTTTTGGTACAGATGATGATGCGTGATGTGGTGAAAAATCAGTCGGTCGGCTTTTGCTTTTGGGATGCCAGTAAATGCCCGGCGTAGTCCAAGGATTTGTTTTCGAAGAATTTGTTTTTGAACGGTAATACTGCTCACACGTTCATTTTAGTGCAAATGGGATATGTATGCTAGTGCGGACGGCTCCGATAAACGTCATGTTTCCTGTAATAAAGAAAATATCATGTGTGTTTTTATGTATATATGATTGTTGAAATTGTGAAATATCAACAGATGTTACCCGTGTCCCATGGGCAATTTTTTTAAATTCTTGAACATCTTCAGTCGATTCTCTCCGCTCAGGGAAAAAAACAAGAATAAATTCAGATGCGAAAGGAGATACATGAGCAATAAACGTTTTTGTACGTTTTTGTAATTGCGCCGGGAGAACAATTCGCAATTTTTTATAGGGAAACAGTTGGTGAAGCGATTGAATACATGCAAGTGTTTTTGCATTATCCATAATGAGTATGTGTCCCTTTAGATATCGTATCTCCATTCTTCCCGGAAACTGCATTGATGCGAACGCATCTCGTATTTGTTTGTCTGTAATCGTCGTGAACGTTTTTGCAGCAGTTATGGCAAGCGCAGCATTTCCTTCCTGAAATGTACCGTGAAGCGTCAATGGAATATCTGTGATAGTTATGTCTTGATTTTTGTAGGTAGCTGTTTGTATTGATGATACATTCATATATGGCTTGATGGGAGAAGCGGTAAGAAGAAAATCCCTACCCGTTATTTTTAACGATGAATTGGTTCTTGTACAAAGTTTTTTGATATATGATTGGATAGCCGGTTGAGTTGCGCCGGTAATGACAGTTGTTGTATTTTTTACGATACCCATTTTTTCCTTTGCTATTTCTTTTATTGTTCTACCAAGAATGTCCGTATGCATACGGGAAACATTGGTAAGAATAAATAGTTTTGAAGAACAGATGTTTGTTGCGTCGACACGTCCTCCTCTACCAACTTCTATTACAGCAACATCAACATGGTTGTCATAGAAATACCAAAGTGCGATTGCAACCAGGAGTTCAAAATAGGTTGGTGTATTGTTTTTATGTTTCTGGGAAATTTTTCTAATTATCGGTTTTATGGTATTTACATAAGAGACAAATTCTTTATCCGGAATTGGAATTCTGTTTATTGACATGCGTTCCGTGATTGATTGAATATGTGGTTTGATATGCAGCCCTACGGTTAGTCCTGCATGTTCAAGTAGTGTTGCGGTCATATATGCCGTTGATCCTTTTCCTGAAGACCCTCCTACGTGAATGACGGTGAGGGAATTTTGTGGATTACCAAGAGCGTTCATGAGCGTTTTCATCCGTGAAAGCGTCCGTTCACGAGGGTGATTCTGTGGTGCAATAAACGAATTACAATAGTCTTCGGCTTCCTGAAGCGTGCGCATTATAGTGTGTAGTGGCAGATTTTATGAATGATGCTGTCGTCTGTTAAAAAATCTGTATACAGCGCCTGTACCGCTGGATTATCATGAGCAAAGCGGATAGGTGAGTTTTTGTCAATCGAAAATAGCGCTGCTGCCCGTTTTTTTCTGATATCATCATTTACAGGTATTGGTTGTCCTCCTCCGCCGATACATCCTCCACGGCACGCCATAATTTCGATATAATCGAATGCATCAAGATTGTTAATGATTTTTCCAACATTCCCAAGCCCGTCAAGCGCAGCAATCCGCAGGGTTAAACCAGGTGCTTTTACTTCCATGGTTTTGTATCCATCAAGGGTAGTGATTTGATCAAATTCGAGAATATCCGGATTTTTTCCTGTAAGATAATAAAATCCTGTTCGAAGCGCCGATACCATAACACCCCCCGATGCACCATATATGACACCTGCTCCAGTTGGTTTACCGAGCGGATCGTCCATTGGAACGCCTTTTAATGTTGCTAGATCAATGTTTTTTTCTTTTATCATTGTTGCGATTTCAACCGTTGTCAGAACATTGTCAATTCTGTTTAGTCCCTCAATTTGAAACTCCGGTCTGTGTGATTCCCATTTTTTTGCAAGGCACGGCATAATGGATACAACATGAACCTGTTCTTTTGGTATGTGCATTTTATTAGCCCAGTGCCATTTGATAATCCCGCCCATCATAATTTGTGGAGAGTGTACAGAGGTAAGATTTGGTAACAATTTTGGAAAATACACACCTAAATACCGTACCCATCCGGGACAACAGGATGTAAACATCGGAAGTTTTCCTTTATGTTTTAACCGTTCAACAAGTTCCTTCGCTTCTTCGACTGTTGTGATATCAGCGCCGACTGATGTATCAAAGACATAATCAAATCCTAGCAGTTTTAATGCTTCAACAAGCTGTTCAGTGGCAACAATGCCGTAAGGAAGACCAAATTCTTCACCGATCGCAGCCCTGACTGCCGGTGCAATTTGGGCAACCATGACCTGTTTATCAGCTTTTTTTGTAAGCAGTGATGCGACCTCGGTATACATATTCGGATTTGTTGAGATGGCTCCTGCTGGACAGTGCGCAAGACATTGTCCGCAAAACACACAGTAGCGGTCATGCAGTTTGGCTATTTCCTCCTTATATCCATAGTCTTTGACGCACACAGCGCATACTCCTTGGCTTTGACACGCTTTTACACAATTCCGACAATCCACACATTTTTTTAAATCATACGTGAGAATGTCTCTAAATGAAAATGTTCCGCGTTTGCTTTTCCTGGGTAGAAATTTTGACGTATGACATACACCTGCTTCGCAGGAAATTTTTTGCAACAGCGTTTTTCCAAAACTCTTGTCCGAGCCTTCATAATTAGCGATTAATAATTCCGCGTTCGTTTTTCGAAGTTTCAGAATCTCTTCGGTGTCTGTGTTCACAATCATGTCTTTTTTTGTTTTTGAGCTGCAGGACGTGATAATTTTCCCATCGACTTCGACAAGACACAGTCTGCAGTTCTCTTCAGGTTCGAAATCGGGGTGATAACAAATGGCTGGAATGGTATATCCGAGGCCCTTGAGTGCGGACAATAATTGTTGCCCTTCCTCTACCTGTTCCATCTTTCCGTTCACCGTAATCGTTATTGTTTCCATATTGTTTCTTTCTTATTCAACAAACTTAAGATGGCAGTGCCGGCTCCAACACCGAGTCCGCAAAAACTTGTTTTGGCAAGCGTCACGGCAATATCATGAAACAATTCCTTATTATATATTCCCTGCTTTGTCATTTCATGCAATCGATATATTCCTTCTCGACATGGTGTACACTTACCGCAATTTTCTTTGATAAGAAATTGGAGTTTTTCGTGAAGAAACTGCAAGAATGGATGTTTTGAAGCGCTGTACACTAGAAGAGCTCCTGTTCCACGATTTGCCGGTGTATTAAGTATTTCATTTTTTGTGACATACATACCGCTTGCGCCGCCGCCAAGTTGAATAAACCCGTCACCGGGAAAATCATTATTGGTTTGTATGAGAAGTTCTGAGACAGTGATGCTGTTTGATGCGTCATAGACACCCGGATTTGAAATATCGCCTGTTATCGAATACAGCCGTGTGTCATTATATTTGCCCTGTGCAATCTGTCCTACCTGATAGAAAGTTTCAAGGTTATTAACGATCGTGGGTTTATCATATATGCCTTTGTTTGAAATATATGGCGGTTTCCTTCTTGGTTCCAGACGTTTTTGTTCAATGGCGTTAACAAGCACCGTATTCTCTCCGCATAAATATCCGCCTGGTTCTTTAAACACGACAAGAGGTAGCGTGGGAAACAATTTCTTCACCTCTTCGGTAATCGTCTTTTCGTATGTATCAAAATAGTCTTTACGAAGATAGAGATAAATTGTTTTTGTCTGTGGGAAAATGGTATAGGCAACAGCGATGCCGTTTAAAAGTTCTGTTAGATGATTTTTGAGTATATATCCGTCTTTGAGCGTACCTGGTTCACCTTCTGAACCGTTGACTGCCATATAGATGCTGTCATGATGTTTGTTAAACATTTCCTGCCATTTGACAGCGGTTGAGTATCCGCTTCCTCCCCGGCCGACAAGCTTTGCTTGTTCAATTTTTAAAAGTAGTGTTTCGGGAGACTGTTGTTCCATTGTTAGGATATACTACAAAATTTCTTCTTTTTTCATCCGGATGAATCTTATCCATTCTTCAACAACCCCGAAGATGACTTTCAGCGGAGCTTCGAGAACGAAATCAAACAGGAAAATAAAAAAGTTAATTTTTGCAATTTCTTTTGATAACATATCGCCTGCGTGAAGGATGGGAAGAAAGAAAAAGTCGATGAGCGGTTCTAAAATTCCCTGATGTTCAACAACCTCATATTCTTTTGCTGATTGGCGGATACGGTAGGCAAAGATGCTGACTAACGCAACGAAGAATACGAAAATGACTTGACTTACAAAGTTAAAATGTAATTTTGTGAGGGTAAATGCAATGACACCAAACGACATGGCAAACGCGGCGATATAAAATATGGTAAATATTGCAGAGAGAATGGGTCTGTTGTTTTTAATTGTGCCAGTGTATATTCCTCCTGCTACTTTTGCGTCGTCAAAATAGTGGAGGATTCCCCGTGCTTTGGCAACAAGCAGTTTTGTGTTCTCAGCACCCGGAATTTTAATAAATCCGGCAACAAAATAAAGAAGAATCGGAGGGAACAAAAGGTTAATGAATAACGGAATATAGTCTAACCGTTTTGCAACAAATAGATCGTACGGAGCTTCAAGAGCTAACGCAAATATCATTTTTGTAAGAAATATATAAATGATGCTGCGGACAACTGCCCGTCTCACTTTTGCTCCAATTTCGTGGTAGCGTTTGCTGGCAAGTGTTTCAAGCGCCGCATCTAATTTTTCCGGATCATCAATGATAGATCGAAGTTCTGTTTCTTTTTGTTCCAAAAAGAGATCACGAATGAGCCGGTATGGAGGAAGTTGCGTACGTAAGTGACGAACAATCGGAGCATTTACTCGTAAAAAGAGATTGTCTTGAATATACCGAACTTGTTCTAAGAATGTGTCTACATGAGTTGCGATCGTATCATCTTGGACCAAAAACCATGCAGGATACATGATGCGGAGTAAATGATAGGAAATAAGTGCATTATCGGCCTGTGCAAATCCTCGTTCGACAGCAATGTATGTTTGGATATCATGTTGTTTCTCATCAAGTTTTGGAATCTTTATGCGTTGTCGAAACGCCTGGTAAACAAAATTGACCAACGCTGCCCGTTTTGTGGGGGAAATAATTGCCTCGTCAATTTCTGATGATGCAAGTCCAAGCATCGTTCCCCAGGAGAGTCCATCTGCTTTTCCTGTTTGTCCAAAAACGTGTTGTCGAATATACAAATAGCGTTTAATAATACTTGTCAGTTCCTTGCTTTTTTGTTCATTCACGAATGAGCTATCGATGTATTTTGCCCACATGAGTTCAATTGCCAAATTTTCAGCAATTGTTTCTGCATTTTCTCCCAGCATGATGCGTCGTTTGAGAATGCGTTCAATGGCAGCACGCCTGACAAGATGCTCAGCTCTGAATTCTACGGCGTTTCTGGCTTTTTCATAGAGGGTTGCAAGGGCAGAAACAGTTCTCGATACGGATACCCCGCTTTCTCCTTTTGACAGGATGCGGTCTTGTTCAAAAACGGCAATCAAATTCTCGACTGTTTTGGATAATTCCATACGTCTTTTAATCATTAGGACGGCATTTATGTGCATCCGAGTGATTAGCTATTAATCTAATATTCTCTATTATACACGAGCCAGGTTTTCATAGCATTATGTGCCAAAAAAAGACCCGTGATATTTGCGCTTGCGCGTAAAGTGACCACGGGTCAGGGTACATCAAAATCTCTTAGTGAATATCACTTCTTTCTTCAATTTTCAGAGTTTATCTGTTGACTGATATTGAAGGATAATCACCTAAACCAGGATAGCCACCGCCATCTGCACGAGGTGCGTTTACTCCTTTCGGTAACAAGAATGCAAGTAGCTGTGTGGCTTGTGGATCCAGTCCTCCAGTAGTCACATAACACTCCCATGTTTTGTTTGCATTAATCGGTGTTAATGGATGATCCCATGTAGGTTTTGTCCACCAACCGTTTACATATATGTAGCAAGCGACCATGTATTTTGATGGGTCAATACCTGATACATGTCCTGCCATTGCTCCATATTTTCCCAGTGCTGGATACGAGTCGATATAGATTCCTGGAGGTCCGGCTGGTGTTGGTGTTGCGGGAGGAATAGGTATTTGTGTTGGACTCCAATTGTCAGGCACAGTTACGCCTTCAAATACTTGTTCCATACCTTTTTTCATTCCACTACTTCCCCAAAGTCCCCAACATGCTTCCTGAGGCTTCTCAACTGTTCCTTTCCAGGGTTCATCAAAACTTGAGAAGTAAAAATATGGTACCTCTTCTTGTTTTGCCCAGGAAACGAAGTTGACAAAGTATTCACTTGCGTTTGCCTCTGATGGAATGGCATTCTTTATCGTATTTCCGCAGCTTGGCCAGCCTGTTTCCGATATGAATACTTGCTTATGCTGTGCCCGCGATACGACCCTGTTATATTGGGTGTTTAGCCAGAGAATTGAGTTACGCACACTCACTCCTGCCCAATATGGATAGATATTGACAAGTAAGGCATCTGTTTCTGTAATAACGGTTTCATTATTAAAGAAACTATCGGATACATCTGCTGTAGTGACAAGTGAAACTCCTGGTAGAGCCTCCTTTACTCTTTGCAAGTACTCAACCAGCTGCTTTGCGGTCAAATCACCACGAAGCAATGTTTCGCTTCCTACAATGACCATTTCAGGGCTATACCGCGTTGCTGTGTCGATAAGGCAGGTTAGCTCTCGTTCATTTGCCTCAAGGTCACGATTTAGCCATCCACCAAGTGCGCTTTTTAATCCTCGCTCATGTGCAAGTGGTACAAGGTCGCTTAATCCCTGACAGCCATACGTCCGAATCCATTCAACATAGGGTCCTATAACATCCAGTTGTGCTTTCATTTGTTCTATTGTGATAATCGTGCCTAATTCTGGATTTTGTCCTGGTTCGGTAAATGGGCCGTAGTCAACGCCAATTCTATACGCAACTGCCGGTGTTGGCGTTGGGTTAGGTGTCGGTGTGACTGTGGGCGTCGGTGTTGATGTTTCTGTCGGAGTACTGGTTGGTATGAGCGTATTTGTAGGTACTGTGGTACGAACAGTCGTTGCTGTTGCAGCTTTGGGAGTTGCTGTGGGTACACAGGCTGCCAGAAGTAGCAATATGATCACATACACAATTGTGTACTTCCTAAATGTTTTCATTCATTTCTCCTTTTTTTGTGATAGTTGGATATGATACGCACCATTACGCCGGGAAGACCAGTAAAAAATACGTGAATACCTCCCTTTCCAAGAGTGTTGTTTTTCCGTAGAGATTTTGAATTTTTAAGGTGCTACTAATCCTAGTATATTCAGAAACACAATAACTGCTGATAGTTATGTTTCCAAATTGGATATAGCTCGCAATATAGCCCTTTCTTGCATGGAAGGTCAAGTTTTTTGTAGCTTTGCATATAGATGGTAAACGGGCAATTCTTATGGCTCATGAGTTTGCTTTTGCCTTTCTGTTACAATTCTCGATTTGCGTTGCTAGAATTTGCTTAACATACGTATTTGGAGTATGTTTTTGTA
This sequence comes from Candidatus Gottesmanbacteria bacterium, assembly GCA_043798445.1. GTDB lineage: Bacteria > Patescibacteriota > Microgenomatia > UBA10105 > UBA927 > CAIJMI01. The sequence goes on from JAZDOQ010000001.1 coordinate 14,730, forward strand.
CATGACTCCTGAATATGATAGTCGTCAATTTACTCCTGAGTGGCTACAGACGTATAGAAATCCGATGGATGGAAGTCGGAATTGGTTTCATACACAAGTGACGTCACTTCCTCTTGCTGACGGAGCATCCCAAAAGTATTCGGAACAGGGAGAAGTCAAACCGCTTGAAGGATTATCCTTGGTAACGTTTCTTGATCCAAAAAGCACTTTGGTTCAACAGTTGACATTGGAGACACAACGTTTGGAAACAGCTTTTATAAATGAAGGACTTGAAGATTCGTTTGTGTTCCTGCCAAAACATACGTGGCATGTCACCATTGCTGATCTTGCGGTTAGTACTGATAAACAAATGCAAGAGGCTATCATTAAAAAGGTTCATACAAGTTTTTTAACCCTTAAAGACAAGCTGATTCAAACTCCTGTGTATCATTTTAGAAGCGACTTTGTCGTTTCAGCTGGTATTTCTCTTGTATGTCTTGCGGAGCCAAACAGTGAGCAGGATTTACAATCGATTCATGAAGTACGACACAGAATAACAGAAGATCTGCAACCGTTGGGCTTGCCGTTACAGGATCCTGAAAAATTTATCGGTCATGCAACTATTGCATATTTTAAAAAATCTCTTGATACTGAACAATATGGAAAATTTAAAAATTGTATAAAAAAGACTGATGTTTCAGGTCACACGCTCGGTGAACTTCAAATAGACAAAATCGAACTTCGTCGTTTCGCGTCAATGGAGGATTGGGGTGACAAGTCTGTAGATACACTTACATTGGGGTGACTTACGGGACCAGCTACACACCAAGTACGCACAAAATACGGGTGAAGTGGAGTTGTTGAGTATAGATATAAGGCATTTTTCTCAGCAGGATAAAGTTTGAACCACGAAGTGGCAAGATGGAAGGTTTTCTCTTATCTCAGTGCTTTGATGTATTCTTCGATGCCAATGTCAGCTCTTTTAACTTGCGATTTCAATAGAAACGGTGCGACCTCCTTATGTAATGGAATGGAGAGTGTTGGTGAGCCTGGTTTTTGTAGAATTGCGTGATCTCCTGATGTGTGAACATGAATATACCCAAATTTGAGAAACGCTTTGACGGCTTTCTTACCGGAAATGTTGGTAAGTTTAGGCATATGCCATCGGAATCGGGGTTTCAACAGCTCGCCGGACCATGTCTATATTTTTTCCGGTTTTGATGACAGATTTCATGAATGCTTTAATAGCTTTTTCTACGTTGACCAACGCCTCTTCTTTTGTCTTTCCTTGAGACATGCAGCCATACAAGTTAACTACATCCGCTACATAGCCTTTGTAGGACTTGTCATAGGTTAATTCGATCAAGTAGTCTAATTTTTTAATTTTCATACAAATATACTATAGCATAGTAGTAGAATACTAGTATTTTTGGGTGACTGAAGGGATTCGAACCCTCGACATCCTCCTCCACAGGGAGGCGCTCTAACCGGACTGAGCTACAGCCACCATCGATTACTAATTTGAGTATATCGTATTTTGATTGGTTCGGGAAGCGTTTATGCGTGCAAAAACAGTTTCCAAACAGTTATGGGAGGCATAAGCAACAGTGCAGGAATGTCTTCTAATGTTAGTTTCCCATCGCGATTAAAATCAAATGGATACAACCGTTTGATTTGCCAATTGTTATTTTCCTGTTTCATGATGACGATTTCTTGACGGGGTAGATAATATGGGATGAGGACAACAACGCGATATTTGTTTCCAGGTATTATTTGGTAAAGACCCGTAACGGTGATGTGATTATTTTGTATACGGACATCGGTAAATTTATGAAGTAAGGAATCTTTCATATCGTACACAAGCACGGTGGCTGCTTGATTGTTGCTTGTATTTCTCCAGCCCAACTGTACTGTTATTTCAGCTGATGGGGGTGGTACCACCGTGATGGTCTTTATTTCAATGGGAGTGCGTATGTTGTCATGAGTGATCATAGCAGTGAGCACGTATTGACCTTCGATTTTCGGCGTTTTTACAAACGCGCGAATGATTCCTGATTCATTTGGCTCAAGTGTCGGGAGCGGTTCGGTAAAGATATCAAATTGATTAGATTCATCTCGTATAGTGAGGATAAATCCGTTGTTCGGTTCAACTATCGCCTGTCCTCTATTTGTTAGCTTTGTTTCAAAGGTGTATGTGGAATTAACAACTAAAGTTTCGGGAATAAATGGTTGTTCTATGACATATCTCTCCTTTTGTACTGGCTTTCCTGCTGTTTTTGGAATGGATTGATAGGCAAAATAGTGTGGATAGTAGTCAGATGAGTTTAATTTTTTGAATGAAAAGTGATCAAAAGGATAGTCTTGGTAGTTCAAAAGGAATGGAGTGATTGCGACAATGTCTTTATCATTCCAGACTGTTGATGCAGCAATTTGTAGATTTGATCCTACGGTCTCTGGCGATAACAAACGAAAATCAAAATACTTACCACTATTATGTTGCCATCCAGTCTCAGTGATAAATATCGGTAACCGACGGATAACACCGAACGATTTTAGCAGTTCCCGTTCCCAGGAAAATGTGGAAAGTGTGCCTCTGCCAAAGGAAAATGGGCTTCCGGAGAATGCAGGGTTTGGATACGCATGAGACGTCCACCCGTCAATGTAGGTAAATACTTCAGGATTAGCTTCTTTCATACGCGTAAGATACGCCTGTTCGTCCATGGAGGCGCCATCATTTGCTGCTGATGCGTCAAAACCAGCGGGTAGTATAAAAAAGTCTTCAGATGCCGCCCTGAGTGCTTGTGAAAATTTTATGAGAATATCACCATAGTTAGCTGGATCAATATTGCCTCCCCACTCTTTTGCATGATTCGGTTCATTAAACAAAATGACGTACCGATTCTCTATTGGCCAAATGAGACTGTTTAAAAAATCAACCCACTTGGAAATATTGTGTTCTTCAGGAATGACCCAGGAGTCTCCATTGACATGCGTTGCAATTCGAACAAGTGGAATGAGGTGTTTTCTGCGCATGGTGTTGAATATCTCCTGCCATTTTCCGGGATTTAGATCGTTATCAGGAATAACGAGTGTCACATATCCCCAATCGCCACCCGTTGAATTAACGAGAGAAGCGGTAGCACTCACATCGTTCGAATCGGCGACATGAATACCATATTTGTTGTTTGGTGCGGAAAGGGGGTCGTAGAAGGCGTGCACGTTTGAGAAAAAAATGAAAAAGAAACAGATGGTAATAAAAAGTTGAAGCATAAGGAAAGAGTTGCACCGAAAAATTTTGTTTCAGCAGCTCAGATCGCTTACGCTCTCTGAGCATTGAAATCTCTAACTTCGCTAAGCTCAGTAAGATATTTCAATGCGCTCCCGGGGGGAATCGAACCTCCATTTAACCCTTAGAAGGGGTTTGTTCTATCCGTTGAACTACGGGAGCAGTAAGGCAATTATACTACGAACAAGGCCGTTTAAAGAAGTTGGGATGTTGGAGCGGCATAGGGGAATCGGACCCCTTACATCAACTTTGGAAAAGTTGCGTTCTACCAGTGAACTAATGCCGCGATTCTCGTATTATACCAAGACCTATTGGGAAGCTCAACGCAACGTTATTTATTAAATAGAACGGTATCCCCTATGTTGATATTGTAGGTATCGACTTCTCCTGCATTTATCTCAAGTATTTTATCAACCATAACGTTTGGTTTTACCACATGCATATTCAGGCCATTGGCAGGCTGCACATTTCTTGTGATATCGACGATAATATTTCCATCAAGCCAGATAAAATCAAGTGGAAAGTTCATCCCTTTCATCCAAAATGGATAGATTTCCTTGTGATCATAGACAAAAAGCATGCCATGTTTTGGAGCCAAGCTTTTTCGATAACTCAGTCCTTTTTCTTTTTCAATTGGGTTGAGTGCAAGGTCAACAAGAAACACCGTCTTGTTGATAATGACCGTGCCGTTTAAAGGATGACGGGTATAAAACCAAACTGAGAATGCTCCTATAATGACAACGGCGATGAAAAGAATAAGTTTTGGGTTCATACCATTATTGTATACGGTGGGTCAGGTATTCAACAAATGATAAAAATAGGTCTTGGTACTTTTTTTCCATCGGAACGCGGATGATTGTTTCTTTTGCAACCCGTTCATATCGGGAAATCATCGAGGTTATTTTTTCATCAATATGATGTGTTTTTATCGCTTGTTGCACCCATGTAATATCTTCCTGTGTTATCGCTCCTTTAGAGAACAGTTCTACAAGATGATTATGTATATTGTTGTCTCCTACCTGTCGAAGAAAATAGATGAACGGTGTTTGTTTTCCTTCGCGAATGTCAGTGCCAACAGGTTTCCCTGTTTCTTTTTCGGTACCAAAAAGATCTAGTTTGTCGTCCACAAGCTGATACGCAATGCCGATGTTTTCACTGAATTTTGCTATATGTTTAATTGTCTGACTTGTTGCGTTGCCGAGCATCGCGCCTGCAGTAAGAGGAAAAAGAACAGAATATCGTGCAGTTTTATCTTTATAGAGCGTAAATATTTCTTCAATATCCTTCACCGGTTTATTTGTTGCACCCAAGGTAATGTCCTGCATTTGCGCGTACGTCAATAATTTGTATTCATTGGAACAGAGTTTGATGAGTCTGATTGCCGTTGTGGGATCTGATAGTTCAGAGAGAAGTTGATAGGCAAGAAAGTATGCAGTATCCCCTACACAAAGTGCTAATGATTTTCCTGTATTTTTTGGATAGCGAGATTGCTGTTTTGCCATGAGATCTGTGTAAGAAGCATGAATAGATGGTTTTCCTCTTCTCATATCAGAATTGTCGATGATGTCATCGTGAATGAGAATGCCTGAAGAAAGAATTTCAACTGCGAGTGCTACTTTTGTGACGTCATCGCTTTTATGTGTTGTTTGTGCTTCATATCCCAAATACACCAGTGTGCCACGTATCATTTTTCCACCCTGGATATACGTTGAAAGTCGTTCGAGGACGTCTAATCTCCATTGATTTCCGGAAGCATCTTGCTGTTTTTGTTTTGCAATGAATGTCGTTAGTGCTGAAAGAATACACGCCTTTTTTTCTTGTTGGTATGATGTAAACATAGGAAGAATAAATACTTGTGTCGGGGTGGAGAGACTTGAACTCTCAACCTCATCGTCCCAAACGATGCGCGCTAGCCAATTGCGCCACACCCCGATCTAGGTATTATAGCTTATACGGAACAAATGTGCCTCTGTCTGGTGGTCCGTAACACACAAGAATTTGTTTCTGGAGCGGTTCGAGAATAACAGATCCTATTGTTGCGTCTTCTCTGCATATTGGATATCTTATGTTTTTCGTATCTGATAACAGTGCCATCATATCAGCTGTAGTCATATCGTTACGGACGAGTTCATTAGCACGTGCCAATCGATCATACGAGTTTTTATGGTGCGATGACTCATCTTTTTCAAACGGGGTCATATGCTTGGAAATAAAATGATTGGTATGAGCATATGGTGATGAAACTTGCCGTTCAATGTCAATATCTATACCTGCTGTTTCGATATCAAGCATCTCTTTGCCTTTCACTAATACATGGTTATATCCTGATGATCGCTGCGTTTCCTTCATGAGGATTACTGCTTCATCCAGCGTTTTGCAATCAAGAATTGCTCTTGCAACAAAAGATTTCCCAACACCAAGATGTGATTCCTGATGAAGTTCATTGATGCATTGAACGAGTCCGTTACTGGTAAGCGTGGCAGAGCAACCGATAAGGAATGTTGCGTAGTTTAACCCAAGGTATGTCGTTCCATTAATGGTGGCTTTCAGTACGTAGAGTTCATCAAGACTCTCAATTGACCAGTCTTCGTTATGTCCTACAATTGGACCGCGTTCTGTAAAGCTTACAGCAATTGTACAATGATCTTCTGTTTGGGCTTGCTCACGGTCCCATTCGCGTGTTCGGTCATAGATTTCCGGTGTGTTATGAAAGAATAGATCGACAAATGGAACGTCTGCGCCTTCTGCCATTCCTTCCATTTCCAAAACAAGGTGCGGAAATGCTTTTTTTGTTTCTTTCACGAATGCTGCAGTTTGAGATAACCGTTCTTGATATTTGCGGATATAGTGCTTTCTATCTGATATAACTTCCTGAATTTTACCTCTGAACATTTCTCCGATTGCAAGACCTACGTCTCGATTATTTCCTGTTACTTCTAGATAGGGAAATGTTTTGATCATGGTAGTTTGACTGTGTTAATGATTTGAAAATAGTGCCGCGGGCGGGAATCGAACCCACACGGGTGTTAAAGCCCACAGAATTTTAAGTCCTGCGTGTATACCAGTTTCACCACCGCGGCCTGCATACATTTTACTGTATCGCTTGGTTCTTTGCCACCCTGAGGGACGTAGGAATGGTCGAAGCGGTTTTTCGAAGCGTTGCGACAAAAAATCCCTCCATAGTGTCTGAGGGGTAGATACGTGTAACTGGTTTGACTAGCTCAAGACATCCCTTTTCCTTTTTTAGTATCCATTCGATAACATGTTCGTTTTCCGCTGGTTCGAGGGTACAGGTTGAATACACAATGATTCCTCCTGGCTTGGTTGCACTTACTGCTGATCGAAGGAGCCATTTTTGTCGCTGTACCAATTCCTTAATTTCTTTTCTATTCCAATGTTCGTATGTTTTAGGATTCGTTGTCGTAAATGTTCCTTCCATACTGCATGGTACATCAACGAGCGCCCTATCAAAATATTCAGGATATGTCTGCCATAACGTTTGGCCTGCAGATATGACGATTTCTGTATTGGTCACCCCCTGTGTTTTTAAGTTTGCCTGCAGCTTATACACGCGGATTCTGCTGTTGTCATTCGCAACAATTTCTCCGGTATTATCCATCAAAGCCGCTATTTGTGTTGTTTTACTGCCTGGAGCTGCAGCGATGTCTAAGATTTTTTCACCTGGTTGTGGATCAAGAGATAATGCGGGAAGTTGGCTTGACAGGCTTTGAATATAAAAAAAGCCTTGTGTGTACGCTTCGAGATCAAGAAGATCTCGTTTTTCATTCGTAATAATAAATGAAATAGGAGATATATCTGACGGTTCGTAGACGATATTGTGTTCTTTCAATATCGCGAGCAGTTTTTCTGTTGTTGTCTTCAACGTGTTTACGCGAATGGTTGTCGGTCGAAGGATGGTATAGGCATGAAGAACTCGCTGTAGTTGTTCTTGAGGCACTATCTTGTCGAGTCGGTTTAAAAACTCTTCCGGAAGTTGTCTCCATGCATCCTTCATGGATCGTATTGTACTATAGGGGCAATCGTGAGGCTATGTTATAATTTTTGTAACGAGATAGCCTCCGTGGCGCAATTGGTAGACGCGTACGCTTCAGGAGCGTATGGGGTAACCCTTAGAGGTTCAAATCCTCTCGGAGGCACTTGAATTTTTACTGAAAAATAGTTTTAGCGTATTTGGAAAGAAGGCTTGCTAATATATCCTCAAATGTGACTCCGGATAATTTTAAAACCTCGGTTAATGGTAATCCTTTATCAGGACCGAACGCGGTATTGGGGTTACAGTCAGTGAAGTACGGTATGCCAGAGGTTTCATCAACACGGACATCAAATTTTGCATAATCTTTATACCGAAGTCCATTAAACGCACGGATTGCAAGCTTTGCAATTTTGTTTGCAAGGTCGTCTGCAACTTTTTTGTATCGATAGGCCTTGCTATCGTCATAGCTTTCAAAACTCGTAAAAAAGTGTTTTCCATCTGGCTTGGTACGGAATACTTTTTCTCCCATAAATACGTGTTTTTTACTTTTGTCATCAAATACAACGACGGTTACTTCTGGTCCGTCAATAAATTTTTCTGCAATAACGCCGACTTTGTATATACCGATGAGTTCATCAACGCGTTTTTGCGCATCCTTAAACGTTTCCTTGACTGCATGATTGTTGATGCCGACACTCCCCCCGCTTTCATTTAGTTTAATAATGAGCGGAAGACCAATAGATTCCTGAATCGCTGTTCCTGAATACCGGATATATTGAAATGTTGGCGTAGGGATTTGATACGCAGTGAGAAGTTGTTTAATGAGATGACGGTCATTGCCGATAACAAGTCCCTGCATTTCAGCTCCTGTATACGGAATATTAGCAAGCTCAAGCGCAGCCGGAATAGACGTTTGAAGTGCGTCTTTTCCCTTGAGTGTATCAACGAGATTCAAAACGAGATCAGGCCTGTCAACCAGAAGATTGGTTAAAAAATATTGATCTCCCGGATAGCCTTTTGCTTTAATACCGAGCTTTTCGATTTCTTTGATAACCTCCCGAGCACGTTCTTCGACTTCAATTTCAGCAAGATATGCTTCTTCATTCGGAAACCATTCCCGTTCGACATGAGAATAGGCAACAGCAATCAATTTGAATTTTTTTAAAGCTTCTTTATCAATGGTGAGTTCAATTTTTTCCTGCGGCTTTTCTGACGGTTTTTCTTCTGTATTTTCAAGTTTTAATTCTGAAGCGTCAGCAGAACCTTCGTATTTTACCGTTTTTTTAGTATCCGTTTGATTCATAGGCAGTATATATCGACGTATATCTATAATATGAAGTATGGCAGTAAATTGCAATCAGAAAGAAAAATGTTTTGATTTAAAACGAAGGGTTGTGTTAACGCGATTTTGTATAGTTTGCATAAGGGTTGGTGATTGCATTGCCTCTTTAAGAAAGTTTGTATACAGCTCTTCAGGAGATGTAGTTGATGTTGTAATTAACAAAAGGTCATTTCCGGCTTCGATTGCTTGTCGTACTGCAGCATCTGGTTTGTATCCGCTTTGTTCAAGCATTCCTAGATCGTCAGTAATAACCAATCCTTGAAATTTGTTCTCCTTTAACACGTCATGGAATTTTTTTGATAATGACGCAGGTTCACTGGCGATTTTTGTGTATCTAATATGTCCAATCATGATCATATCAGCGCTGTTCTCAATCGCATTCAGGAATGGCAATCCATCTTCCAGTTTCCATGTTTTCTCATCCTTCATTATCGTTGGTATACGATAATGGGAGTTTATGGAAGAATCACCGTGACCGGGAAAGTGCTTTACAGCGGAAATAACCGTTGAGCATTGAATGGCGAGTGACACCTTGTGAGCTACATCTTCGGGTCTATTTGAATACGCTCGGGCGTTCATATATGTTTGATTATTCCATCCGATGTCACCGATAATACCAAAATTTGTGTTTATTCCGTTTGCTAATAACAACGCGCTTCGTGAAGCAATAATTTGACAAAAATCATCATCGTTTAAAAAGCCTAAAATTTTTCCTCCTGGCAGTTTATCCTCTTTGAGGTGTGTAACCGTACCACCTTCTCCGTCAATTGCAATAAAAAGTGGAACTTTCATCGGTATTTGCCGAATTTCATCTGTTATTTTACGCAATTCATCCTGTGTAAATTCACCCATGAGAATGACGCCAGCTGGATGCGTGTTTGCTATTAGTTCAGCGGAATCTGATGAGAGCGTGGTTCCAGGAATTCCCCACACAAAAAGTTGTCCGACAGTTTCTTCATTGCTTAACAACGGGAGTGTTTGGGCTTGTGGGACGCTCGTAGCGAGATCGGACTGACGGTGGTAAACAATTGTACGAATCAGAATGAATGAAACAATGCAGAAAAAAAAGAAAAATAACAAATAGAAGAGGTTATGTTTTTTTGCCATAGGTAAACGAACATCCTGTTGGTAGAGTGCAGTCAGGACAAGTAATGGGTTGCTTCTCAATAGAGTTGCCGGTAACAACCATGGCTATCGTGTTTCCGACACGATAACCCGTTGGAAGCGTTGTAAATGGTCCTTCTTGAATATCTGCAACGAATTGGTTAAGTCGGTTAAGAACTAATTGTTTTCCACCAGGACATATCAGTGCTTCTTGTTTCATAATTAGTTATTTGGCAATAAGGTTATAAAATTCTTCTCGTGTTTGTGGGGCTGTTAGAAACAAACCATAGAGTTGTGCTGTTTTGACAATATCGGCTTCTTCAATTCCTCGGTATTTCATGCATCCGTGAATGCCTCGGACCTCAATGGCAATTCCTTTTGGCTGAAGTTTTTCTGCAAATTTTTTTACGATATCGTTCGTAAGATCTTCTTGCAATACTGGTCGTTGGCACAAATTCTTTATAATACGAGGAATTTTTGAAAGCCCAAGCACCGAACCGTTAGGAATATATGCAAACGAAATATCATATTCAATTGGCATAAGGTGATGTGGACAGAGCGCTGTTGCCTTGATGCTTTTAAAAAAAATAATACCGTTATATGAGCTGGGAAATGATGTGAATCGTTCGTAAGGACTATACAGGCCATTGTTAAGTTCAGCCATCGTTCTTGCTACGCGTTTTGGGGTGTCAATAAAGTTTTTGTCATGTTTCCAATCTATTCCAAGACCAGTGAGTATGAGTGAAACTCCTTTTGCTATTGTATCGACGTTGGCTTTCATGCCGGTATTATCACACGAACGCCATGTTTACGCAACGAAAGTTATCGGTTACAATAGAAAGTGTTTGTAACAATGCAGACGTGGCGGAATTGGTATACGCGTACGCTTGAGGTGCGTATCCCGTAAGGGGTGGAGGTTCAAGTCCTCTCGTCTGCACCCAAACACTAACACCAAAACAACTCTCAATACTTATTTATCTCTATCGCTTTCGCTTCTTAACAAGTACTCACATTCAACATTTACTCAACGACAAAACACTACGGCTTACAAACTACCACCTCAAAATTCTCACTGAACAAAATTACATCAACAAACACTACAATCGATCACTCGGCCAAGCTAACCAACCCGCTGTCTATTTCTTAGCCTCTGGAAGCATTAAAGCCTTACAAGACTCCGAGAAATTAAACGCTCAAAGTATCAAACGTATTTACCGAGAAAAAACCAGATCACAACAATTTATAACCCACGCCGTATTTATTGCAGAATATTATCTCTTTCTCTTGAGAGAATCCCAGAAAACAAAACACACCCTACACTTTTTCACAAAAACAGATTTGCAAGCGCATCCCTATATTCTTCACCCCTTACCTGACGCCTATTTTGCCCGAGTCGACGAAAAAAAAGAAACCAAACGTTATTTTGTTGAAGTGATTGATGAGGGTACACCACGTTTTGCTATACGTAAACGAATCGAACAATACAACAACTATATCGACAATGGAACATTTGAAGAAGTAACTAAACACCCCTTCCCGACTATCCTCTTAATCTGTCCTACCCTTGGCATTCAAATATACTTTAAAAAATATCTGGCCAAGATGTTCGAAGAAACTTCCCTTGATCAAGTCTCAATGTATCTAACAACCCAACAGGGTGCCTTTTTGGGAAATTGGGAAAAGGTAGAAACTGAAGAAGAATAGATTACGGCATGAAGAAGTTGTTATATTCATCATATGGAAAATGTTCTGAAACGCAGTTTATTGGAGTGAAACGGAAACCCTTGCTGAACGAGGGGGCAAGACCCTTTACATTTTATTTCATTCACACTTCTTCTTTTCACTCAATATTGATATAGTATATGGTAGTCATTCAATTCAACTATGGACACACTTGGCGAACATATAAATTCATCCGAAGTATTGTTACCTACGATAGCATCTGAATATACACATTCAGTGAAAGCGCTC
>JAZDOQ010000006.1:0-24938 GCA_043798445.1 Candidatus Gottesmanbacteria bacterium
CCATTGATTTTCTGTGGTAAACTAGTGGACTGGCTCATTTACTACAATTGTTACCGAGTCCATCAAAGTCTTGGACTCCAAACACCGATGGGCTACCTAGTTGCAAACGGAGGCATGTCGAATATGTCCGTAACCTGTACATTGGATTGTTTTTTGGCTTCCATACCATTATTATATACCTATACCACATGTACACACCAACCTACACAATTTCCAATAAACTACTCAAACACATTGGCGTTATCGAGGCTGCAAAAGAGGTCATTGAAAATTCACCTCTCGTTCCTGCTTGGGAAGCAAAATTTCGGGAAGATGCAATTGTTCGAACGGTGCACCATGGAACACATATTGAAGGAAATGAACTCAACTTTACTGAAGCAGAAAAAGTACTTGCAGGAGCGAAAATTGTCGGAAGAGACCGCGACATTCAAGAAGTATTAAATTACAGAAGTGTTTTAAAATTTATTGAATCCTTTTCTAGTGATGTAATTTCCGACGAAACGGTGAAGCACACTCATGCTCTTATTGCTGACCGCATTTTGCCCGATGCGGACGTTGGGGAATACAGGAAATCTCAGGTTGTTGTTAAAAATAGTCAGACGGGAGAAATTACGTTCCGTCCGCCACCGGCGGTTGAGGTTCCGTTTTTGTTATCAGATTTTTTGTTGTGGCTTAAAAATGTGTCACCGGAAGATATACATTCAGCGCTGAAAGCTGGTATTACACATTATGAACTCGTTCGTATTCATCCGTTCCTTGATGGAAACGGCCGCGTTGCACGCGCCATTGCAACACTCGTATTATTTCGTGAGGGATATAATATTAAACGCTTCTTTTCTCTTGAGGAATACTATGACCGTGAGCCATTAAATTACTACAACGCACTGCAAAGTGTTGCTGTTGAGAATGGCAACCTGACTCATTGGCTTGAGTATTTTATTGAAGGGTTAGCTATAGAGTTAACCCGCATCAAAGAAAAAGTAAAGTCATTATCAACTGATCTTAAGATAAAAAAACAACTTGGCGGTCATCAGATGGCACTCTCTGAACGGCAAATTAAAATTGTTGAATTTATTCAAGAAAATGGATTTTTACAGAACAAAGCCTTTTTTGAGTTATTCCCAATGATTTCTGAAGATACGGTGCTTCGGGAAATCAAGGATCTTATGAAGAAGGGGATTATTCAAAAACAGGGATCAACAAAAGGTGTACGGTATACCTTAAAAGGGTAACCCCAAATAATAATGACATTTCAAGAGCTCGCAATATACGTTCAGAAACTTGAGTCAACTCCATCAAGAAACACAATGACGGAGATTCTTGCTGACTTATTTACCCACGCAAGCATGTCTGAAATTGGTGAGATTTGTTATCTTTTGCAGGGGAGAGTTGCACCGCTTTATGAAGCGATTGAATTTGGTGTTGCCGATAGGCTGATGATTCGTGCAATTGCAGCATCGTATAAAGTGCAGGAATCTCATGTAACAACGTTGTTTAAAAAACATGGTGATTTAGGAAGAGCGGCTGAGGTTATTGCAAATCAACATATAAAATCCCATACACATATTTCTGTCCACGAAGTATTTTTAAAGTTAAAAGCAATTGCTGAATTTGAAGGTGTTGGATCACAGGAAAAAAAAATCCAAACGCTTTCAGAATTATTATCTTCTTCCGATGCGCTAGCTGTTCGGTTTTTGGTGCGCATTCCGTTAGATAAACTTCGGCTTGGATTTTCCGACATGACGATCCTCGATGCACTTTCCTGGATGTTGAAAGGAAATAAATCGTTACGCGATTCACTTGAAGCCGCTTATAACGTCAGACCCGATCTTGGATATATTGCGTCTCAGGTTAAAAAGCACGGTATTTCCGGTGTGCTGCATGTACAAGCACGTGTTGGCGCCCCCATTCTTGCCGCTCTTTGTCAGCGACTCCCGAATGCTGAGGAAATGATTAAGAAAATGGGAGCAGTTGATGTGGAACCAAAATATGATGGTGTTAGGACACAAATTCATTTTGAACGGAAAAAAGACAAAATAGTGATTTCTAGTTATTCAAGAAATTTGGAAAATACAACTGCCATGTATCCGGAACTTGACCGTATGGAAAGTCAGATTGATGCGGAGAGCGTGATTCTTGATAGTGAAGCAATTGGATTTGATGAAACAAATAATCGCATTATTCCATTTCAAGAAACCGTGACACGAAAACGTAAACATAACATCATAGTCGCCAGTCAATCAGTGCCACTACGGTTTTTTGTGTTCGACATCCTTTTAAAAAACGGAATTAATCTCATGAGCACCCCATTTTCCAAACGCCGAGCCATTCTTGAGGAAACGATAAAAACAGGTCCAATATTAACTGTTTCTCCTCATATTGTAACGAACGACATTTCAACACTTCGTGTATATCACAAAGAACAGATACAAAAAGGATTGGAAGGCGTAGTTGTCAAAAAATGGGAGAGTGTGTATGAACCGGGACGACGTGGATTTACGTGGGTGAAATTTAAAGAAGAGGGGAAAATTGGAAAACTTGCAGATACTATCGATGCTGTTGTTATGGGATTTTATAAAGGAGAGGGGAAGAGAACGAGTTTTGGTATCGGTGCCTTTTTGGTTGGGGTAAAAAAGGGAAACATGTTTGTTACGATGACAAAAATAGGTACCGGAGTATCGGATGAATTATGGAAGGCAATGAAAACATCATTTGGCAATCAATCGTCAAAGGAAAAGCCAAAGGAATATGGAGACGTTGATAAAATGTTTACCCCCGATGTCTGGGTTAATCCATCAATTGTTGTTGAAATCGCTGCGGACGACATTACTAAATCACCAACGCACGGAGCGAAGTTTGCGCTTCGGTTTCCGCGATTGGTTCGTATTCGAACGGACAAGAACGCTAATCAAGTGACCACAGTGAAAGAGCTCGAAGTCATGTATCATAATCAGGAGTCCATACAATCATGATATTTCTATACGGGATTGCATTTATTATTTTGGGTGTCATCCTTGCAACAAGCGCAAATTGGGTTGTGAAAGCAGCGTCATATATCGCGCATAAAGCACATATTAAAAGTTTTCTACTCGGATTTCTTCTACTTGGATTCGCGACCACCATTCCAGAAATGTTTGTTGCATATCAAGCAATACGTGATGGAGTTCCGCAATTATCCGTTGGAAACCTACTTGGAGGATCAATACTGCTTCTTTCATTTATCATGGGAGGCAGTGCAATCGTGTTGAAGCGAATTACATTAGATCATGGCTTGTCAGTGTTTGACATTGGTGTTTCTTCGCTCGTAATATTAGCTCCAGCTGTAGTTATTTGGGATGGCAAGCTGACACGTTTTGAAGGGTGGATTCTTGTCGCAATGTATGTAGCACACATTCTGTTTATAAATCGAGAACAGCATGTTGTTGATGACATAGAGCACCATGCAAAACAAGTATCTCATACGTGGCACGCACTCGGTCTTCTTATTGGTGGACTTGTCGGTATGGCAATAGCTTCACGATATATTGTTTTCATCGCTGAAACAGTTGCTCGCATGTTTTTGATACCCGAATTTGTCATTGGACTTTTTCTCGTTACTATTGGAACGAATTTACCGGAATTGACGCTTGCTGTGGGAGCAATTGTAAAAAAACAACGAGATATCGCATTTGGAGATATTCTCGGATCAAGCGTTATTAATACGCCGATTTTGGGAATCATCTGTATTGTGAGTCCGTTCTCTATTTCAGATTATGAACGTGTGAAGGTGACACTTATTCTCCTTGTTCTTGTTTCGATTTTTTTCTTTTGGGCGGCGTCAACAAAACGGGATGTGACAAGAAAAGAGGGAGTCATGCTCTTTGTTGTGTATATTGCATTTATTATATTTGAATTGATCAGGTTCTAGCCGTATAATGAATTATAATCTATGGGAAAACCGTTCTTTTCTATTATTATTCCAGCTCTAAATGAAGAAAAATTTTTGCCACGACTTCTTAAAAGTCTTTCTCATCAGCATATTACGAATTTTGAAGTGATTGTTGTTGATGGAAAATCAAAAGACAAAACGGTAAAAGTCGCCTCGGCATTTATTGGAGTTGTTCCTTCGCTCTCTGTTATCGTTGCCGATCACGCCAGCCTACCGTATCAACGAAATGTTGGAGCAGATCATGCAAAAGGAGATTGGTTTGTATTTGTTGACGCTGACACTGTTCTTTACTCCTATACGCTTGAACGGTTACAAGCGCATGTGTTTTCTTCTGAAGAATCATTTTTTACTACATGGTTTAGTCCTGATAGTGAAGATATTAATGATGTACGACTCACACTATTTGGCATTTTCTTTTATGAATTATCAAAAACTATCAAGCGCGCCGTTTCTCCCGGGCCATTTACTGTTGTACGAAAAACCGTATTTCATTCCATTGGTGGATATGATGTGGAACACCCATTTCTTGAGGATCAGGATTTTTCTCAACGCATGACGAAACATGGGTATGCATTATCGATTATTCGGGAAACGCTCTATATTTGGTCCTTACGGCGATATCGACAGGAAGGAACCGTAAAAATTTTTCAAGCATATACAAAAGCATTGCTCCCCATACTATTTACAAAAAAAGTTCCGAAAAATATGAAGGGATATCAAATGGGAGGACATGTGTTTTCCAAGAAGAAAAAGAATGTAAAAACACCTCTTCTTAAGCAGACGGAACAAAGAATGAAAAAATTGATGCAGGATATTTTTGAATAACATGCAGATTATTTCCGATCTTCATCTCCATTCACGTTTTTCTAGAGCCGTTTCGCGTGAAATGACCATACCTAATCTTTCCGTCTGGGGAGAAAAAAAAGGAATTGGTCTTCTTGCAACGGGTGATTGGACACATCCGTTGTGGATGAAAGATATAGAAACGAATCTTGAGGAAATGGGGAATGGACTCCTTCGATTGAAGGGAAAAAAAGACAGCCCATTATTTTTGCTTTCTACAGAATTGTCTTGTATTTTTTCTCAAAACGGAAAAACTCGGCGGATACATACGCTCGTATGGGTTCCATCCATTGCGGGAGCAGTACGCATCAGCCAAGAAATAACCAAACGCGGTGGAAATGTAATGTCCGATGGACGGCCGATTTTAGGTTTTTCTCTTATTCAATTATCGGAAATGATCTTATCAATTGAACCAAACGCACTTATCGTGCCAGCTCATTGTTGGACTCCGTGGTTTTCCGTGTATGGACAAATGGGAGGATTCGAAAGTTTAAAAGAAGCGTTCGGAGAATATGAAAAATATATATATGCGGTGGAAACAGGGTTATCGAGTAGCCCTGATATGAATTGGCGTATTGCTGAGCTTGATACCAGATCTATTGTGTCGTTTTCTGATGCACATAGCGGTCCAAAATTGGGACGTGAAGCAACCATTTTTGACCTCCCAACATTGACCTATGGCAATATAAAAAAGGCACTGATGAATTATAAAAATGACACAGCAAAACCACGCATTACCTCAACAATTGAATTTTATCCGGAAGAAGGAAAATACCATTTTACTGGGCATAGAGACTGTCAAGTACGACTAACGCCTGAGGAGGTGGAGCAAAGGGGAACAACTTGTTCAGTGTGTGGGAAACCCTTAACACAAGGCGTGATGCAGCGCGTTGAACAATTAGCAACAAGACCGCGCATGGAGAAAACAGCTCATCGGCCATCTTTTACCATGCTTGTTCCCTTGGTTGAAATTATCGGAGAGGCAATAGGAAGGCCGGTCACCAGCCCAAAAGTTGCCATACACTATGATGCACTACTGCGCGCATGTAAAAGTGAATTTAATATTCTCATCAACGAATCACTTGAGACGATAAAGATAATATCAACGCCGGAAATTGCCGACGGCATTAGTAGGGTAAGAACTGGTGATATTGTGATTGATCCCGGATACGACGGAGTATTTGGCGTAGTTAAAATTTGGAAAAGCGAGAAAGACAAAGCGCTGGTATTTTCAGCGGGTGAACAGATTGGTATATTTTAATACGGTTTCTTATTGACCTTCAAAAAGCAATCGTGATACGCTTGTATATGAGATGGGAGGTGACAAAAACAATGGCACAAAGTAAACCAAATAACGAGAATCTAATGGGAGCAGCTGCATATTTACTTGCATTTGTCACAGGAATAATTTTTCTTATTGTAGAAAAAGAAAGTAAATTTGTCCGGTTTCACGCAATGCAGTCAACCATACTGTTTGGCGGTATATTTATTGCAAATATCGTGCTAGGATTCATCCCGATTTTAGGATGGCTTGTCGGTTTGATTCTATCATTTGGATCATTTGTTCTTTGGATCGTGTGTATGTGGAAAGCATTCCAAGGAGAAATGTACAAAGTTCCTTTTATTGGAGACCTTGCAGAACAACAGTTGAAAAAAATGAAGCAATAAATGTCGGCCGATATCTATTCTATATGACACCACTTGCCTCTCAAGGAAGTGGTGTTTATAGTAGGATAAGAAAGGGGTACATCATGAAAATTATTGTTGGGCTCGGAAACCCTGGAGGTGAGTATCAAGACACGCGGCATAACATAGGCTTCATGACGATTGAAAAGCTTGCTAAAGAATTGACCACTGAATCAGTCGTATGGAAAGAAGACAAAAAATTTAACGCGCTTGTTGCAAAAATTGGAGAGGTCTTATTGGTGAAGCCGATTACCCTCATGAACAGCTCAGGCGTTGCTGTTTCTTCTATTATGCGCTACTACAAATTAACACCTGCTGATGTTTGGGTGATCCATGATGATATAGATTTACCAATTGGAAAAATCCGTATTCGTCAAAAAGGGAGCAGTGCTGGCCACAGGGGTGTGGACTCTATCATTACTGAATTAAAAACAGATGCCTTTGTGCGATTTCGGCTCGGTATTGGGCGGGGAAAACTATTCAGTAAAGGAGACAGTGATACGTCCGATATCGAAAAGGGTAATGCTGGAAAAGCGAAGCGCCAGCGACATCAGTGGGATATTTCGTTTGTCTTGTCACGGTTTACACAGGGAGAAGCGGGAACACTCAAACATCTGATTAAAAATGGTACGGAAGCGGTTCGTATAGCATTAACTGAGGGACTTGATAAAGCAATGGTGCGATTTAACTAAGGTATGCAAAAAATTGGTGATATTCTACAAACATTTAATCCGGTGGAAGATAAATATATTTCCCGTGAGTTTCAGAAATATGGCATCTATTTAGCTGAAACGCTGAATGATTATAAACATAGGTCGTTGTATATCCGCCTTGCAAAAACTATTCCGCGGGCTATTTTAGAAAAAACATTATCATTTGTTAAAGACGCGAATGCCACGAGCAAACCTCGATTGTTTATGTGGAAAATGAAAGAATTACGAAAAACAAATCCGTAGTCCGTGATACAATAATCGTATGCAGAAGGTTCGTTTAATTCTTCAAAAAAAACCATCACTCTTTCTGATCGGTGCTGCACTCTATATCTTTGTGCTGTACCTTATAAAGTGGAATATCCATCCAACATGGAGCGCAGCGTGGTTTATATTAGGAAGTGTGATTGGAACGTATTTTTTAGAGATTGCTGAAGATTTTTTCCATCTTGATCCATCTCCGTTTCGTTCCGTTGTTTTTGTTGGACCATTCTCAATTGTGAGTTTTTTTGTTGTTTCCTCGTCAGGGAGCTTCCTTGCCGCAGGACTTGTATTATCTATCTTTTTAACCTTAGTTTTTTGGCAGCTTGGAGAATGGATGACAGTAAAACACCTCAACCGCTGGTATAATATGGTGGCTGAACCGGTTGTGCCACGTGTGCAGCTTCTGATTATGATGGTGACCATTCTCTTTTTTTTCATTGAAACACTCCTATTTTTGCGGGGGGTATAGCAAAAAACATATGATACAACACGAAGATTTGGTGTGGTCATATTTAACAAAAGAACAGCGAGTTCTTGTTGATGACGGAGTGTTTTTGATGAAAGATAGCCTTATGCATAAAGATCAAGAACCGACCGATTATTCTTATCTCGTATTCCCATTTGCTAAGTTGTATGAAGGATTTTTAAAAGATGTATTTTTGCAGCTTGGAGTTATTTCTTCTCTTGACTATGTGAGCAACCGTTTTCGCATCGGAAAAGTGTTAAATCCAAATATCGTCAAACAACTTCATGGTAAAAGTGTGTTTGGACAATTACGTAATCGATATGGTATTGAGTTGGCCGAACATCTTTGGTATGCCTGGAAACAGGGACGAAACCTGGTGTTCCACTATTTTCCCAGTAATTTTCGTATGCTTTCCCGTGAACAGGCATTGTCAACCATAGAGTTGTTGACGGATGCGATGCATGCTTTGTTAAAGCAAACACAAGTTGTTAGAATTAAATAATGACACGTCGTATGAAAACAAAGAAGACAACCGAATGGATATTTCAATTTTGGGCATGGCAACTCTTAATTTGGGCGTTGTACCGATATTATTTTCATTTTCCGGAATGGGTCGATGAATTTATTTTTAAGCCGCTTGTTTTCGTTGCTCCTGTTATCTGGTATGTGGTGAAACGAGAACATCTGAATTTAACGACAGTCGGGTTAACTTTGAAACACGGTATAAAAAGCATAATTATCGGACTTGGTATTGGTACTGTGTTTTTACTTGAAGGTGTGGCGATAAACATTGCACGATATGGTTCTCTACAGATGCAACAATTAAGCACTGTTGCCACGTATTCTTTTTTGTTTCTCGTGTTACTGTCCCTTGCAACAGCATTTTCAGAGGAGCTTTTGAGTCGTGGGTTTTTGCTTTCTAGGCTTTTCGCGCAGACAAAACGGATGTGGTATTCCATCATCATGTCTACGTTACTGTTTGTTGCATTCCATGTTCCCATTCTTGTTACGTCACTGAAATTCCAAGGTCCGACGCTCATCCTTTTTTTCTCCACCAGTGTGGTGATTGCAGTGATAAACAGCTTTCTCTTTCTTCAAACCAAATCCCTGATTTCCCCACTGCTCGTTCACTTTTTTTGGAACATGACCGTTGCATTATTTCTTTAATTAGCTAACCATCCTCCATCAACATAGAGCGTCGCTCCAGTGGTATAAGATGATTCTTCTGAAGCAAAATAGATAACCGCTGCAGCGATTTCTTCCGGTTTACCTGCTCGTTTCAGAGGCGCTCGGCTAAGTAGCGCTTGTGCTTGTTTTGGGTCTTTGAGCATTCCCTCTGTCATTTCGCTTTCAATAACGCCAGGACCAATTGCATTGACAAGAATTCCTATCGGTGCCAATTCATCAGCAAGAGCTTCGGTTAACGCCACTACCGCGCCCTTACTGGCGCAATATTGTGCGATAGAGGGAAAGCCCACTCCAACACCACCAGATGCGATGGATGCGACATTGATGATTCTTCCCCATTTTTGTTTTGCCATCTCTTTTGCAGCAGCTTGAGCAACGAGAAAATAACCTTTGAGATTGGTATTGAGTGTTTTATCCCATTGTTCTTCAGTCATGTCAAAAAATGGCACAAATTCCGCAACACCCGCATTATTCAGAAGGATATCAAGCCCCCCAAATGTAGCAACTGTTTTTGCAACAGCAGCGTCAATATCAGCTTTTTTTGTCACGTCCATCTGAATGGTAAGTGCTTCGTTGCCTTTTGATTTGATTTCCGCAACAAGTGCATCAAGACGATCTAATCGCCTTGCGCATACCGCAACTTTTGCTCCCTGCACAGCAAGGGCTATTGCTGACGCCCGCCCAATACCGCTTGATGCACCAGTGACGAGCGCTACTTTTCCAGTAAGATTAAACATAGATGCCTCCTATTTATTCAACGCTTTTTCTACTGCAATAATAAGATCGTTTACGGTATTAAGCTGTAATTTCATTCCGTTTAAATAGAATGTTGGTGTGGCATTAATGCCAATTGCATTTCCGACGTTTGTATCAGCATCGATAGCTGATTGCACCACTTGGCTTTTTATATCTCTTTCAAACGTATCCATAATTAGACCCAATTTTGCAGCTTCTGATGCGATGAATGAGTCACTTAAATATTTTTGTCCAGCAAACAACGCATCATGCATTTCCCAATATTTTCCTTGTTGTGTTGCAGCTTCTGCAGCACGAGCTGCAGGTATAGCCATCGGGTGAGCAGGAAGGGGATAATTACGGTAGACAAACAGTAGGGAATCTTTATATTTTTCTGTTAATTGTTTGACTGTCGGATAAAATTGCGCACATGCAGGACATTGAAAGTCAGAAAATTCAACCAACCAAACCGATGCGTCCTTCGGTCCGAGCGTATGGGTCGCATCCCGCAGCAACACGCCCTTTTCCAGTGGCTTAGCGGGTTTGGTCATGATGATCATCGCAATAGCGATGATGATTGCTGTGACGGCAAAAATGCCGATAAATAGTTTTGTTTCGGATCTCATATTTTTTTGGCAAGCATCAGACTTTTTACTGTTAATCCAAAGATGACATACATATTCACGGCTGATATGGCACACCACATGCAGACACCCTTAATGAGGAACAGTTCTGTATAGGTAAACCAGGTGACGAAACAAATGCCAAACAAGGTCATACCGAATATCCCCCAGAGCAGACCCTTATTGTTTTTAAATGTCCGAAGGAATGACAGAACCATCAAAAAAGTATAACCAGCAACTCCAACAGCCGGAACCGGAACACCAAAAGGGTAGGATAGGATGCTTTTTCTGACTGCCTCACATCCACCACCTGAAAGACAAACAATACCTGTTTGGCGAAGGAAGCTTTGGAGGACATAGGTGCCCATGATGAGTCCTGCGATGGAAAGAATAAAGATGATACGGTTTAAGGATTTTAGTTGTGTGTTCATGGTTGTAGTATTATGCCATTTTTATTCGTGAGAGTCTAAGGGAGTTTAGCACAACAGACAATGAACTTGCCGCCATGGCAAATGCCGCCATTGGAGGGGTCAAGGTAATGCCAATTGGTGTAGCTGCACCCATGGCAATAGGGATGAGAATAATGTTGTATCCAAACGCCCAAAGAAGGTTTTGTTTAATTGTTATCATGACGCGTTTACTTACATGAATCATAAATGGTACGCGATTAAGTGTGTCTGCAAGAATCGTCATATCGGCGGTAGCTTTTGCAATAGCGGTTCCTGAACCGATTGCAACACCGACATCAGCAGCCGCAATTGCCGGTGCGTCATTAATGCCGTCACCAACCATCATGACCGTGTCTTTATGTGTGCGGAGACGTTCGATAACTGCAGCTTTTTCATCCGGTTTTACTTCAGCAATAACGCTCATTATTCCAACCTGTTTTGCTTTATGATTTGCAGCATCCTGTCTGTCACCAGACAACAGCATCGGCGTGATGTGCATCTGTTTGAGCGTCGTAATCACATCCTTCACCTCAGGTCGCAGCTCATCATCAATGGCAAATATCGCTTGGAGTTTCTGTCCGACTGCCGCAAGGACCATCGTTTTTCCAGTTACCTGGAGGCGCTTGATTGTTTCTCTTTCTTTGTTTTTGATGACTACATTCTGTGTCTGTAGATAGCGTTCAGTGCCAATATAGATTGGTGTTTTTTCTATAAGTCCCGTAATGCCCATTCCGGGTTTTGCCGTAATTCCCGTTGGAGTCTTCTTTGATAGCTGTATATGATGTTCTTTTGCCCAGGCAAGGAGTGCCATGGACAAAGGATGTTCGGACGCTGCCTCAATGGCAAAAATGAATGGGAGAGCGGTCTTATCAATAACAATCACATCTGTCACACTTGGTTTTCCCTTGGTGATGGTTCCAGTTTTGTCAAATACGACAATTGAGGTGTTACCAGCGTGCTCCAATGCTCTTGCTGATCGAATGAGCACACCTCCTTTTGCAGCTCTTCCGACGCCGCCGATTACCGCCATGGGCGTTGCAAGCCCAAGTGCGCACGGGCATGCTACAACAAAGACGGCAATGCTGTTTGCTATCGCATCAACAGGATAACCCATACTGATCCAAATAACCGCTGTTGCAATTCCAAGGATGATGACGATAGGTACAAAAACAGATGAGATAGTATCTGCAAGTCTGGCAATATCTGGTTTTGCATTTTGAGCGTCACGCACCAACCGTTGAATATGAGAAAGCATGGTGTCTTTGCCTATGGCAGTCGCTTTCATACGAATGACTCCTGTTGTATTTACCGTTCCGGCTATGAGCTCATCACCGACTGTCTTTTCAACAGGTATTGGTTCGCCTGTCAGGAGCGATTGATCAATTGATGATAATCCAACGATCACAACGCCATCAACTGGCACGCGTTCTCCTGGACGGATTTCAATGACATCTCCAACAACAAGCTGTTCTGTTTTTACATTAACAATATCCCGACCGTGGATCTTATGTGCGGTGGTCGATTCAAGTTTGGTAATGGCACGGAGAGCTTCCGTTGCCGTATGTTTCCCCTTTGCTTCTAAATATTTTCCAAGAAGCACAAGGGTGATAATGACCGTGCTGCTGTCATAAAACATGGCCTTCGGTAGCCCTTCTGCACGACCAAGAAGTGTTGCCAGAAAATGAAAAACGGAGTATCCGTACGCGACTGTTGTTCCAAGGACGATGAGCGTATCCATGTTCGTGGCGCCGACGCGAAGCGCACTGAACGCTCCTTGATAGAACCCCCATCCACCGAAAAACTGAACAATGGTAGCAAGAATTGTGGACGCGATGATAAAGGGTTCAATAAAAGAGGGGGGTATTGGGATACCCACCATGTCAGGAAGCGTCAACAGGAGGACAAAAGCGGTTAGTGTTCCATTAATCCATACTTTTGTAAACATCTTTTTTACATGGTCAGCGTGAGCCGCTTCCTTTTTCTCTTCCCCTGTTGTTGGGTCATCGGTAATGATAGGCGTATATCCTAAAGATGTGATGACCTGTGTTGCGGTAGTTACGTCGGACGCTGAGGCAACATCAATGACAGCCTCTTCACTACCATAATTTACCTCTGCGCTGAGCACGCCTTTTGTTTTTTTTAATTGACGATTTAGAAGCGTTGCGCAGGAAGCGCAATGCATGCCCATGATTGGTATTGTGTATTTCATGCCCTTTTACGATTTTTTCTCCATAACCCGCATCACCTCATCAATGACCTCTTTCTCATTGCCTTTTTTAATGGCGTCAGAAACACAGGTTTGGAGATGATTTTTGAGTATAATCTGGTCGATTTGCCGAAGCGCCGATTGGATAGCAAGCGATTGATGGATGACATTGATGCAATAATGGCCTTCTTCAACCATCTGGATGACCTTATCCAGCTGTCCTCTTGTAATCTTGAGACGGTGGAGTATGGTGTGCTGCGTGCTTTGGTCCCGTGGAATTCCTTTTGGCATATTGACTTTTATCCCCCCTATAGGGATAGAATAGGAGAGTGTTGGTAGTTTGTCAATAGCCATTATGCCAAATCTTTGGATTATTTTTCTTACCGGACTTGTCACAGGCGGAATTAGTTGTATGGCGGTGCAAGGAGGACTCCTTGCAAGTATTATCGCCACACGACAACTAAAAGAACATACGTGGAAGAAAACCCTTGGTATAGTTATTGTATTTTTAATCGGTAAGATACTTGCATATACGGTGTTGGGACTCATTCTTGGATGGGTGGGGTCGTATTTTCAGATGACCGTAGCCACACGTGTTGTGTTAATGGTCGTTGCTTCCTTATTTATGATCGCAACGGCGCTTAATTTGATCAATGCCCATCCATTTTTCCGTTTCTTTGTGATTCAACCACCACGATTTTTATATAAGTTGGCACGTAACCAAACCCAAAACGTTGATTGGTTTGCTCCGTTTATTGTCGGGACACTGACAATATTTCTTCCCTGCGGGACAACGCAAGCGATGATGGTCCAGGCGCTGCAATTCGGCAATCCAATAATCTCCGCAAGTATCCTTTTGGCGTTTACGGTTGGTACAGTGCCATTGTTTCTTCTTTTTGGCGTGCTTATTCAAGCAGCGTCAACCGTGTTTACCAAATATTTCGCTCCTGTTGCGGCCGCACTTGTGTTTGGGCTTGCGGTTTGGAATCTCTCAAACGCAGCAGCCCTTGCAGGACTTGAAGGAATGGCAAGTCGTGTTATTCGACCTGTTTATTGTCAGATAGCCTATTGTGACGACCTTGTTGGAAACGCTACAACAGCTGTCAAAGATGCAACAACAACACCTATTATCACCATCAACGCAACTTCCTATGCGATTGACAATCCCTATATCAAGGCAGGATCCGAGGTGAAGCTCCTGGTGAAAAACGTACGTGGGGGAGGGTGCATCCAATTCTTCACGATCCCAAAATTGGGTATCGAACAGGTTATTCCTGTCGGGAAGGAAGAAACAATCATATTTACAGCACCGCAGGAAAAAGGAGATCTTCCATTTATGTGCAGTATGGGAATGTATAGGGGAAAATTTATTGTGGAGTAAAGGAGGAATCTATGACAACAAAAACATTGAAGCTTAAAGGCATGCACTGCGTCAGTTGCAGCATGCTTATTGAAGGAGAGCTTGAGGACATGGGAGTTGAAGCAAAAGCTAATTATGCAAAACAAACAGTGGATCTTGTATTTGACGAATCAATAACAGCGCTTTCAAAAATCAAAGGAATGATAGAAAAGCTGGGATATGGCGTTATTAAATAATTTATTTGAGGCTGATTAAATAGGCGCGTAGCTGTGCTAATGCATCTTCTTTTGAAGAAAAAACAATTTCTTTTTTGATTGCAGGACAGCCCAAAAGCATTCGGCTCACCTTTTTTCCCTGTTCATACAAAACAATGACTGGTTTTCCTGTATAGTAGGCATGTTCAATTTCAATCCCTGTTCCTGTTGTTGCTTCTCCTATATACGCAATCATGATGTCGCTCGCATCAAGTTCGGCAATGTCTCGATTGTATACATCTCGTGAAGGAACATCCGGATTTTCGATTGGATCTGTTCCGTTTAAAAAAGCCCAAAAATAGTCAAACCCAAGTGTCTTTGCAACTGAGGCCATGTCTTTGTATAGGGATTTTGTTGTCTCAGGATTTTTTAAGTCAGTGAGTGGACCGGCAAAAAATATTCTCATAGTATGTACCTTTTTTCTCTTAAGAAATATAGTATACTACAGGTGATATTTGACGCAACAAAAAAAGGAGGCCCATGGCTGATATTGTATTGACTGATCAAAATTTTGATACGGAAGTGATAAAAAGTACGGTGTCAGTACTCGTAGATTTTTGGGCTGTTTGGTGTGGACCATGCCAAATGCAAGGACCGATTATTGAGGATATTGCAAAAACGCTCGAAGGAAAAGTGAAGGTGGGAAAGCTCAATGTCGATGAAAACCCACAAAGCGCCGGAAAATATGGCGTTATGTCTATTCCGACCCTGATGATTTTTAAAAATGGAGCAGTGGTTAAGCAAATGATCGGACTTCAAAGTAAGGACATGATCATTGGAGAATTAAATAAGTTCATATAATTTTATGTATGACGTTGTTATTATCGGATCAGGACCCGCTGGATACACTGCTGCCATCTATTCATCCCGTGCGTTATTGAACACTGCCATTGTTTCCGGATTTATTCCCGGAGGTCAATTAACAACAACAACGGAGATTGATAATTTTCCAGGATTTCCAAAAGGCATCATGGGCCCACAACTTATGAGTGAGATGAAAGCACAGGCTGAGCGATTTGGTACGGAAATGATAACTGACGCCGTTGTATCTATTGAGAAAGATGCTCAAAAAGGCTCGTTTACTATTAAAACAGGAAATGCTGTATATCAGACAAAATCCATTATTATTGCAACCGGTGCACAAGCAAAAGAGTTTGGTATCGCAGGAGAAGAAAAATACAGAGGAAAAGGAATAAGTTATTGTGCAACGTGTGATGGATTCTTTTTTAAAGATAAATCAGTCATCGTTGTTGGTGGGGGAGATACTGCAATGGAAGAGGCGACATTTTTGACAAAATTTGCTACCCATGTGACGATTATCCATCGTCGTGAGGAATTCAGGGCAAGCCTGATTATGCTTCAGAGGGCAAAAAAAGATTCAAAGATTTCGTTTGTAACAAATACTGTTATCGAATCATTTGTCGGAGAAACAGTCCTTACTGGCGTGAAGCTGAAAAACACTGTCAGTGGAGATATAACGAGTATGTCAGTTGACGGTGTGTTTGCTGCGATCGGTCATACACCAGCAACAGATTTTTTAAGCGGCGTCGTGACCATGGATGAAAAAGGATACATCAAAACAAACAAAGGAGACGATATTCAAACAGCAACATCAACTCCAGGCATTTTTGCAGCAGGAGATTGTGTTGATAGCAGGTACCGGCAAGGTGTCGTTGCTGCAGGACAAGGCGCAATGGCTGCAATTGACGTTGAGCGGTGGCTGCAGGAGCAGAAATAATGTATGCAAACACCTTCACTTCGTACTGCACGGATAGAAACGATTCAAAAACTCACTGAAACGGTATATGTATTTACCTTTATTTTTCTTGAACCTCCCGACATGTCTTTTCAAGCGGGGCAATATGGAACATTTATTATTAATTCAACTACGAGACGACAGTATTCGTTTTGTTCCAGCCCAAAATATACAAACAGTGTACAAATTGTTATTGATACAAAACCAATGGGGCCGGGATCAACGTATTTTCTTTCAAAACAGGTTGGGGATACCATGCAATTACTTGCTCCTCTCGGTGTGTTTACGTTAATGCCGTCACCACGAAAAAAAGTAATGATTGCTACGGGAACAGGCATCGCTCCATTAAGAAGCATGATTCTTGATTGTGTTGGAATTTCAGAAGTGACATTGTTGTGGGGGCTTCGACACGAAGAAGACATCTATTGGCACGATGAGTTCCAAATGTTGGAAAAAACATATCCAACATTTTTTTATACACTTACGTTGTCTCAGCCGTGCGACTCCTGGAAAGGTGCAAAAGGACGGGTTGGAGAATATATACAACAAGAGATAGCGCCTGATAACGAATATTACCTTTGCGGTAACAAACAAGTGATTGTTGATGTAAAAACCGTTCTTCTTGCCAACAACGTTCAGGAAGGACAGATCAAAACAGAACTTTTTTAATAATTTATTCATTTTTACTTTGGAGGTTTATATGGCTACGATTAATCCGTTTGAGAATGCAATGAAACAGTTGGAAATTGCTGCGAAGTATGTAGTAATGGGAGAAACGCTGGAAATTCTTAAACAACCACAACGAATATTAAATGTGACAATTCCTGTCAAGATGGATGACGGAAAAACAAGGATTTTTCAAGGATATAGAGTGCAGTTTAACAACGCCAGAGGACCATATAAAGGCGGTATTCGATTCCATCCACAGGTGTCACTCGATGAAGTGAAAGCACTGTCTTTTTGGATGGCCATGAAATGTGCCGTTGCAGATCTCCCACTTGGTGGAGGAAAAGGCGGAGTTATTGTTGATCCAAAAACATTGTCTCCAAAAGAACTCGAACGATTATCCCGCGGATATGCACGAGCAATTGCAGACAATATTGGACCATCCAAAGATGTGCCAGCCCCTGATGTTAATACGACCGGACAAATCATGGGATGGATGGTTGATGAATTTATTAAACTTCAACCAAAAAAACTGACAAAAAAAGAAACGTTAGCGTTGCGGTCCACATTTACCGGAAAACTAATTGTCGATGGGGGAAGTGAGGGGAGAGAAGAAGCAACAGGGCTTGGGGGTTTATATGTATTGCAGGCGTGCTTAGCCAAAATGAAGTTGTCCGGAAAATTGACAGCATCCGTACAAGGATTTGGGAACGTGGGATACAACATCGCAAAATTCCTACATGAACATGGATTCACTGTTGTAGCGGTCTCTGACAGTAAGGGTGGTATATATAATAAGGAAGGATTGGATCCTGAAATAGTACTTGCAGCAAAGAAAAAAACAGGATCGCTCGCAGCTTCCGGAAAAGCAATTACGAACGCTACACTGTTGGAGTTGCCGGTTGATATTTTAGTGCCATCAGCGCTGGAGAGCGTTATTACTAGGGTGAACGCTACAAAAATTAAGGCTCGCGTGATTTTGGAGATGGCAAATGGCCCGATTGTTCCTGAAGCAGATGCCATTCTGTACAAAAAAGGAATTGTGGTTATTCCTGATATTTTGGCAAATTCAGGAGGGGTGTCAGTATCTGCATTTGAATGGGAACAGAATTTGAAAGGACAACATTGGACTAAAAAGATAGTAAATGCAAAACTTAAGGCTAAAATGAAGAAGGCGGTCGACGATATCTGGAAAACCTCAAAAACAATGCGGGCAGATTTGAGAATCTCCGCGTATGTTGTTGCGTTAGGACGAATTTTAAAAGCAATGAAATAAAGGACATTTTTATTTCATGAGCAGCGCCATGATTGCTTTCTGTACATGGAGGCGATTTTCTGCTTGGTCAAACACGATGGACCTTGGACTGTCGATGACATCATCAGTAATTTCTTCACCGCGATGAGCTGGTAGGCAATGCATAACAAGAGCATGTGCAGGTGCTTTTTTAATTAATTTTTCGTTGACCTGATACGGAGCAAGTATTTTTTTGCGTTCCTCAACATCTGTTCGTCCCATGCTTACCCATACATCCGTATGGATTATGTCTGCACGCTGAACTGCAGCTATCGGATCATTAGTCAGTGTTATTTTTGCTCCTGTTCTTATTGCTTCTTTTTTAGCTATCGACAGAATGTATTTTTGGGTCATATATTGTTTCGGTGCTGCGACCGTAAAATTTATTCCTAGACGTGCAGAAAGAAGCATAAGAGAATTGGTGACGTTGTTATCTCCATCACCGATAAAACACATGGTTAGCCCTTTCAAGGCTTGACGTTTTTCAAGCACAGTAAACAGATCCGTGAGCGCCTGACACGGATGGTACATATCCGACAGACCATTGATAACCGGCACTGTGGCATGTGCA
Source organism: Candidatus Gottesmanbacteria bacterium (assembly GCA_043798445.1). Lineage (GTDB taxonomy): Bacteria > Patescibacteriota > Microgenomatia > UBA10105 > UBA927 > CAIJMI01. The sequence continues at coordinate 19,000 of JAZDOQ010000006.1, forward strand.
GCCAGTTCCTCAATTTCGTTTTGGGTAAAAACCCGTGCCATAATGCCGTTGACAAACCGTGACAGGACGCGTGCGGTATCAGCGACTGTTTCTCCCCGGGAAAGCTGGAGATCGTTTGGACCGAGATATAATGCGTGCCCACCCAACTGTGTCATTCCCACCTCAAAACTGACACGGGTATGCGTTGACGGCTTTGCAAAAATCATGGCAAGCGATTTACCCTTGAGAAGTTCATGTGGTTCACCCGTATAGACCCTGCGTTTGAGGTCTTTGGTGAGTTCAAAAACTCGCCAGATTTCCTCAGTAGTGAAATCCAAATCATATCGTAGATGATGTCCATACATGTTCATAGAACCTCTTTTTTTGTTACCAAGCACAAATTTTATTTTTTTTGCGCATTATTCTTTTCAGGATTACCGGTGTTTGTGCTCCGAATTGTGTTAAGAGCATCATGCTTGCGATGATAAACGGTTTATAACTGGCCTCTATGTATGTTTCTTTCTTATATTGTTCAAAAACCGTGTTATCAACTTCACCGTTTTTGCAACTAACTCCCGTTATATCAGCAGGCAGGCAATGCATGTACAATGCGTGTCCGCCTTTTGTTTTTTCCATGAGCTTCTCGGTGCAGGTCCATTCCTTGTGTTTTGCATTTTCCGTAAGCGTTTCTTTTTCAAGATCCACAAGACCTTTTTCATCACCTGCACTCCGGAGTTTTGTACGTTCCTTCATGACTGCAAATGAGGCCCATGATTTCGGATACACGATATCCGCTCCAGTAAACGCGTCCCTCATATCATTTGTGATACGAAATGATCCGTGGTTTTTTGTTGCCTGTTTCTTTGCGTAATCTTCAATTTCAGGAATAAGATTATATCCCTTTGGATATGCAAGCGTAATGTTCATGCCAAATCGCGGAAGAAGGGCAATAATCCCTTGCGGAACTGACATCGGTTTGCCGTACGACGGCGAATATGCCCAGCTCATCGTGAGATTTTTTCCGCGCAAATTTTTTATACCGCCAAAATAATTTATCAAATGGAGCAAATCTGAAAGCGATTGTGTGGGATGATCTTCATCGCATTGGAGATTGATGACACTTGGTCGTGCAGCAAGCACGTTATGTTTGTGTCCCCAATCAAGCGATTCCGCGACTTCGACCATATAATTATGGCCAACACCTAAGAAAATATCATCGCGGATACCAATTACCCGTGTTAAGAATGAGAGCATGTTTACCGTCTCCATGACGGTTTCACCATGTGCAATCTGTGATTTTTTTTCTTCAAGATCTTCAATTTCCAGACCAAGGTAATTCGCAGCAGAAGCAAAACTGTATTTGGTCCGTGTTGATTTGTCCCTGAATATGGAAATAGCGACACCTGAATTAAAGGTTTTTGCCGACACGCCGCGGTAGAGGAGTTCCCGAATGGTCTGGGCAACGGAAAGAGTTGCCACTAATTCATCATTGGATTTATCCCAGGTGCGTAAAAAATCATGTCCATAATTTTTTATGTGGCTGGCTTTGAGCGCACCAAGCGATGCAAGCTTTTTTTGCTTCATATAGTTCCTCCTTGTTTTAATTCTATCTTATCCTCTTTCGCGTACAGTACGATGATATTCATCGCAACGGGATTGAGAAAGACACATATTACATTCATCAACTGGTCTTACTAACTCATGATCGGAATTTTGCACGTTTAATCCATTTACCTCTATTGTTGCCGGTCTTCCTTCCGTACAAATGATAGTTGTTGCTGTTCCGTCTGGCATGTCACACACCCCCTTTCTTATTTTTTAACGATAACGGTTCCGGTTTTTCCTTTCATTGCTTCAAGGACCATAAACGGATGTGTAATGATGGCTTTTTTCCCACCGTGTTGTATAAAATTAATGGCTGCATTAACTTTCGGCCCCATGCTTCCGGGAGCAAAATGTCCTTCCTTGGCGTACTTTTTCGCCTCTGCGACGGTTATACGGTCCAAATTCTCCTGATTGGGTCTTCGGTAATTGATCGCTACTTTTTCTACGTCGGTTAAAATGAGCAGGGTTTTGGCTTTGACAAGCGTTGCCAGGAGCTCTCCTGCCAGATCTTTATCAATGACCGCTTCGACTCCCGCATACCCGTTTTTCGTTTTCACAACAGGAATTCCACCACCTCCAGATGCAACCACGATTGTATTGTTGTTAATGAGCGTCTTGATAGATTCTATCTCCACGACGTTTTTGGGAATCGGAGAGGGGACGACACGTCTATATCCGCGTCCCGCATCTTCAATAACTGTATAGCCTCTTTTTTTCATCGCTTCACCTTCACTTTGGGAATAAAATGGACCAACCGGTTTTGTCGGATGGGTAAATGCCTGGTCTTTTTTGTCAACCAACACCTGCGTTACTACCGTAGCAACTGATTTTTTGATACGCAGTTTCTGCAGGTGGTTTGTGAATGTTTGCTGGATCATGTAGCCGATTTGTCCTTGGGATTCTGCACCGCACACATCCATCGGCATTGCAGGTACCAGGTCTTTGCCTGCGTCGTTCTGGATAAGGATATTGCCGACTTGCGGTCCGTTTCCGTGGGTAATGATTAATTTAAATCCTGCTTTTATCAGTTGTGCGAGGTGTTTGGTGGTACGGTTGATATTGTTGAATTGTTCTTCATTCGTCCCTTTTTCTTTTGAGCTTTTTATCGCATTACCGCCGAGGGCAATAGCGATGAGCTGTTTTTTTTGCATAACGATTCCTCCTTTTTGACGTATTATAACCTAAGTTTCTCAATCTGACGCGCAAAACTCAATACATCACCGTGATGCATACATTTCTTTTTGTTTCTCTTTTCTCGTATTGACAGGACTCATTAACTTGCGTAAAATATACATTTGCTCGTGTTAGGGCGTACTTTTTTATTGATTTCTCGTAAGTTTCCAAGGGGAATGAGTAAAAAATTATTCATGAGAAGCTATATACCATATAACCGAAAGATAACCGGATTTTTGCCGTGGATTTCATAGCTTCTTTTTGAATTGGTCATACGCCCCGCGACAAGCGGGGTTTTTTTATGACCAGAGGCACATTTTATTTTAGGGTGGACTAATCAGGGTTTCGGGCCCGTAGCTTAGCTGGTAGAGCGCATCATTTGCAATGATGAGGTCACCGGTTCGAATCCGGTCGGGTCCACATGCGCTTGCTGAGTGTAGCAAAGCTTAGTGCTGCGGATGCCCCACAAAGTGGGACGCCACCAGAAAAAAGGGTTCGTTTCGCGGGATAAGCGATTAATGTTTAATCATTTATCTCGCGATAAGAGCGCGAAATAGCTCCTTAACAATATCTAATAGTATCTTCCTTATATATAGGACAAAGGAAGATACAGGTTTTTTTGAGTAAAAATGAGTAATTGCATCGTAAGGGGTACTGTACATATAGTACCTTTTTGATGACATTTCGTTGGGTGATGGGCCATTTTGGCTCATCAATATGAAAATATATAGAACAAAGCGTCATGCGAAGCATGACTCCTTTGTTCTCTGCAACGCTTTTAAAGTTGATAATGGATGCCCTGGGTATTCATGCCGAGGAAGGACGTATATGACAGCGATATTCGTCGGGGAGGAGTCATAATCCTGTGATCCGGCGGTTTCCGAATGGGGAAACCCGTCTAGCGAAGAGCTAGTCAATGTGCGACAAAGACAACCGAAAGGTTGGGATAGTCGTATGTAGGATACCGGGCGAACTGAAACATCTCAGTAGCCTGAGGAAAAGAAATCAAGTACGAGATTCCGTCAGTAGCGGCGAGCGAAAGCGGAAAAGTCTAAACCACATCGCAAGATGTGGGGTTGTAGGGCTTTTAATATGGGATGCAACTAGTGATAGTAGAATACCGTGGAATAGGAAACCAAAGAACGTGAAAGTCGTGTATACGAAATTACTAGTTCCCCTATAAAGTTCCTAAGTACCATGGACCACGAAGGGTCTGTGGGAATCTGGGTCAACCACGATCCAAGACTAAATACATGAATGCACCGATAGTGAACAAGTACCATGAGGGAAAGGTGAAAAGCACCCCGGAAGGGGAATGAAATAGTACCTGAAATTATCAACTAACAAACAGACGAAGCCCTTCAGCCGCAAGGCTCAGGGTAACGTCGTGCCTATTGAAGAATGAACCGGTGAGTTGCCCAGTACGGCGTTTGCTTAACCATGTACAACATGGGGAAGCGTAGTGAAAGCGAGGTCTAATTGACCGATTGTCTTACTGGACAGACCCGAAACCAGGTGAGCTAACCATGAGCAGGGTGAATGTTGACGAAAGCCAACAAGAGGCCCGAACTCGTCAGAGCTGCAAATCTGTGAGATGACTTGTGGTTAGGGGTAATATGCCTATCGAACCTGGAGATAGCTGGTTCTCCCCGAAATATATTTAGGTATAGCGGTTACTAATCCCCGGAAGGGGTAGAGCACTGAATGATACATGTTTCGCAAGGAATGCGCATCAATCAAACTCCGAATACTTTCCGTGGTAACGTAACTAGTCAGACATGCACGGCTAAGCGCGTGTGTCGAAAGGGCAACAGCCCGGACTTACATCTAAGGTCTCTAAGTGTGTGCTCAGTGGTTAAGGAAGTCATGAATTTAAGACACCCAGGAAGTTGGCTCAGAAGCAGCCATCTTTTAAAGAACGCGTAACAGCGCACTGGATGAAATTTATGGCGCCGAAAATGAACGAGGCTCAAGCACGCCACCGAAGATTAAGATTCCCGTCTTTGACGGGAGTGGTAGGGGAGCGTTCTGTTCTGCGGTGAAGGTTAGGCTGTAAGGCTGACTGGAGCGGACAGAAGTGAGAATGCCGGTATGAGTAGCGTTTGAAGGTGAGAATCCTTCATGCCGAATGCGCAAGGTTTCCGAAGCAACGTTCGTCGACTTCGGGTAAGTCGGATCTAAGCCGAGGCCATTATTTTGATGGCGTAGGTCGATGTATAAACGGTTTATATTCCGTTACTATGATGTATTGATTAAGACATAAAGGGATGACAATGGGGGATTTGTTGATGTCTCGCACTCGCGAGATCTAAGTGTTTACGCAGTGGGGACTGGTAAATCCGTTTCCATGTTTAACTAAGACACGGGGGAGTTTGCGTCGCAAGACAAGAACAACATCAATCGTTTCCTATTCGAGAAAAGTCTCGTTGTGAAATACATTGTATCCGTACCAATAACCAACACTGGTGCGCTGGTAGAGTATACCAAGGCAAGCGGGCGACAGCAGTTAAAGGAACTCGGCAACAAAAACTAGGTGTAACTTATGGGAGATACCTTACCCCGAGCAATCGGGGTCACAGTAAACGACACTATGCAACTGTTTAACTAAAACACAGGTCTCTGCGAAGCGGAAACGCAACGTATAGGGGCTGACACCTGCCCAGTGCCGGTAAGTTAAAAAAGGTTGGTAAACAAAACGCAAGTTTTGCGAGCTAGCTTTTTAAGCTCCGGTGAACGGCAGCAGTAACTATAACTGTCAACTATAGGGCAGTTTTAAAATTTGGCCATATGCTGGAATCCCTGTAAAAGGACAAAAGTATCTCACACTAGGAATATTCGGTATAATTAAATTATGAATATTTCTGACAATGTGTTGAGTGCAGGCAATCAGCAGGAAAGGCTTCCGAAGAAGAAGGAAAATTTATGTTATTATCTCGCTGGATTTGTTGATGGAGAGGGTAGTTTTTCTATTACTATTCATCGACATCCTGTTCGCTTTGGATGGGTAATTGATCCAATGTTTCAGGTATACCAACATAAAGATAATGCATATATTTTATATATCTTTAAGAAAGTATTTACATGTGGATATGTAAGTGAAAAAGGAGGAAATCCGAGTTGTTTTGTATATTGCGTTGATAATTTACGTGATATAGAACAAAAAGTGATTCCTTTCTTTGAAA
>JAZDOQ010000009.1:0-16484 GCA_043798445.1 Candidatus Gottesmanbacteria bacterium
CAAAACAGGATGTAGAAGGTACGTGAATTTTCATCCATCCGGATGGACTCATCGTAACGAATGCCCATGTTATCAGTGATGATCCTGCGCCAAAGATAATCTTTTCTGATTATTCTTTTGCGACCGCACGCGTCATCGCGCGGTACAAAACAGAAGATATTGCAGTTGTTCAGGTTGATAAGCCTTCGATGCCATACGTGTTGTTAAGTGATGATGCAATGTTGCAGTCACGGGAAGAAGTATTTATCATTGGGTTCCCTATGGGTACATCATTTCGTGGGGAACCTACCATCTTCCGTACACAATATATAGCTGACCGTACGTTTACAGAAGACCCGGTAACATACATTCAAATGGAAACAGGAATGGATGGAGGATTTAGCGGAAGTCCAGTCATCAATGCATGTGGTGATGTTGTCGGTATTGCCTCCATGAGCACCGATGCGATGAGCATGGCAATAAAGTCATCATATATCCTTTCACTCATTCCACCCGTTGATTCGAGTGTTGCAATTGGACAATTGCCGGAAGAAAAACGGGAACTGAATGAATCATTTGATACCCCCGCTGATGCGGTGATTGCCTACTATGACGGCATTCGTGCCAGGAGGTTCCGTCTTGCCTATGATTTGTTGATTCATGAACGCACCAAAGATGTTCCGTTTGAAGAATGGGTCAAAGGCTATGCAAATACAATCGATGTTGCTGTGATATCCATTGACAACAATACAGAAAAAGAAGGAACGGTGTTTGTTCGTCTTCGGGCCATTGATCTTGTCGGACAGGACATGGTGATGTCCTTTTATGAAGGGGAATGGGAAGTCATAAAGGAAGACAACGCATGGAAATTAGGAAACTCAAATATTAAGACCATTACAGACGAACCATGGTGGGCGTGGTGGTGAACGGGGAGTACAATAAAACGATATGAGTCAATACTACAAACCGAATAGAACAAGAAATAAGTACGATGCAGACTCATCTGAACCGTTTCGTTTGAGTCGGTCAAAGATCGATTTATTTATTAATTGTCCCCTGTGTTTTTATCTTGACCGTAAGCTTGGTGTTGCACAACCACCAGGATTTCCGTTTAACCTCAACTCCGCAGTCGATACGTTACTGAAGAAAGAGTTTGATATCCATCGAGCTGCAGGAACACAACATCCACTTATGAAAGCATATGGTATTGATGCGGTTCCGTTTGTAAATGAAAAGATGGATGAATGGCGTGATTCACTTCGCGCCGGTATTACCTTTCAAATTGAGGGAACAAAGGTAGTCGTAACCGGAGGAGTCGATGATGTATGGGTGAAGCCCAATGGAGAACTGCTCATTGTTGACTACAAAGCAACCTCAAAAGAAGCAGAAGTGACACTTGATGCTGATTGGCAGATTGGATATAAGCGGCAGATGGAAATCTATCAATGGTTGTTCCGGAAGAACGGATTTACGGTTTCTACCACCGGATACTTTGTGTATTGCAATGGCAATGCAGATAAAGAGGCATTTGATGGCAAATTGGAATTTGATATCAAGATTATTCCATACATCGGTGATACTTCCTGGGTCGAAAAGACAATACACGATGCCATCGAGTGTCTTAATGGGAACGAACTTCCAGATTCCGGACCTGATTGTGCATATTGCCAATACAGGAAAGCGGTGAAGATGTACGAAAAATAATAGCAAGAGATCTTTATTTTTGAATTGTAATGAAGATACTGATTGGCCGGCTAATGAATGTATTTATAACCCTCAATAGTTCCATCAGAAAAAGAAACAATCCTAGGCAAAAAAAGAATCCGCCGACAATCAATCCATTTTTGGTCATCCAGTAGGTTTTCCCCTGGAAGACCGCATGATAGAAGGTTGTCTCGTCAGCTTCGAATATCTTCGTATTGTAGAAATAATCAAGCGCCAATATCCCTATACCGAGTATAAGATATGTAATTATCCGTATCCCAAGAGGTATATGAATACGATGGATCGCTTTTCGAATTGGATCATATATATTTCTTTTGAGCACAGGGTACACTACATAAAAATACCGAATAAAAGGAGACAATATAACAGAGAAAGCACACCTAATGATTGCGAGGGTATGTTTGATGAACGTGTGAAGGTATCCTTGATATATCCAATAGATGACAATGACGGTGGCTACAAAGAGGAATAACAGAGCCATCGAATAATTGATCTCCATACCGGTATAGTACTCTATATGGCACACTATACAAAAAATCGGCTCGTTATTTTGCAACATCTTGCAACATCTTGCAATATTAACGCAACAAACCTCTTCCCATGTAATTTTTCAAATTTAGTTACGCTTTTTTAGTATACTAGTAAGATAGTAAGGAAACATATGAAAACGAAAAATAATCTTGTTATCTATCAAGCGACGAATGGTGCCGTAGAGGTGCGAATAGATAGTTCTAAAGAGACTATATATTTAACTCAACAGCAGGTTGGTCAGCTTTTTAATGTTCAAAAAGCGGCAATTTCTAAACATGTTAATAATATATTTAACACAGGAGAGCTAGATAAAAAATCAACTGTTTCCATTTTGGAAACAGTTCAAAGTGAAGGAAAAAGGAAAATCACTAGAAAAATTGAATATTATAATTTGGATTTGATTCTTTCTATTGGGTATAGAGTTAATTCAACAAATGCAACCAAATTTCGTCAATGGGCAACCAAAACACTGCGAGAGCATATTGTTAAGGGTTATACCATTAATAAAAAACAGATTACAAAAAATTATGATTCGTTCATGCATGCAGTAGATAATGTGCGAGCATTACTTCCAGAGAGTATGAAAGATACGGGAACGATTGTTTCTCTTATCCAGGCCTTTGCTGATACATGGGTGTCGCTTCAGGCATATGACAAAGGAACCTTTTATAAAGGTCGGGTTACGAAGAAAAAGGTATCTCTTGCGACTACTGATGTCATAACAAGCATAGCTATGTTAAAGCAGGCATTGATGCAGAAAGGTGAAGCTACAGATCTATTTGCAATTGAGAAAGACAGAGGATCAATAGAGGGAATATTAGGGAATGTTTTGCAGTCATTTGATGATCAGGACGTGTATCCGAGTATTGAAGAAAAGTCAGCCCATCTTTTATATTTTGTGGTAAAAAATCATCCATTTATTGACGGGAACAAAAGAACAGGAGCATTTGTTTTTGTGTGGTTTTTACAGGAAATGGGAAAGTTAAATAGTAAACGGTTGACACCGGATGCACTGACTGCGATTACACTTCTCATCGCAGAAAGTGATCCAAAGGATAAAGATAAAATGACTTCTTTGGTAACAATGCTTCTTGGGAGAGTCTAGGGAAGACGCCACAAACCTCTTCCTTGTAATCTTGCCTCATTTAGTGTAAAATACCCTTTACTGGAGCCAAGAAAGAGCCGCTCCATTTTTATTAAATATCTATGGCAACCAAAGCTAAAAAAACAGAAAAAGTAGAAAAAAAGGCTGTCAAAAAGGTTGAAAAAGTCGAGAAGAAAGCGGTTAAAAAGGCAGTCAAAGCCGTCAAATCTGCTTCAAAAGTGGAAGAACAGCTTGCAGCTCCAAGTGAAGAAAAAGCACAGATCATCTCCGAATATCAGGTCAAACCAGGTGATACAGGGAGTCCTGAAGTGCAGATTGCCCTTCTTACCAGCCGTATCGAGAAGTTGGCACTTCATCTTAAAACAAACAACAAAGATAATCATTCACGAAGAGGCCTTCTCGGCATCATCAGCAAACGCCGAAGACTTTTGAATTATCTTGAAACAAAAGAAAAACCACGATTTAAAGAAATATCAAAAAAATTAGGTTTAACAAAATAATTTTTCACTCCGCATACTAAATGTGAGAGGAGATAGATAGGAAGTGCGATGTCTTGAATTTTTGACTTCAGCACGAAGATTCGAGTTGTCTCACTTCCCCCTTTCTCCATCCTCCCACTGTAGGCGAGAAGAATCATATGAAGATAGTAAAAAAATCCGTTGAAATCGGTGGACATACATTAACCCTTGAAGTTGGCAGGTTCGCAGAACAAGCAAGTGCTGCAGTTGTTGCACAATATGGTGAAACCATGGTGCTTGCAGCAGTGACTGCATCGAGTCGGGAAACAACCCTCGATTACTTTCCATTATCCGTTGAATATGTCGAACGTCTCTATGCCGGTGGACGCATCAAAGGATCACGTTGGGTAAAACGGGAAGGCAGACCAACAGATGACGCAGTGCTGGCAGGACGTGTCATTGACCGCTCCATCCGTCCATTGTTTCCAAAGACATACAAACACGATGTCCAGGTAATCATCACCACATTGTCTGTCGATGGAGAAAATGATCCGGATATATTAGCTCTCGTTGCAGCATCCGCTGCAATCTCAATCTCCTCAATCCCTTGGAATGGACCAGTTGCAGGAGTACGTGTCGGATATGTCAAAGAAGACGGACAAGAAACAGGAACCATCCTCATCAATCCAACCGCTCCTCAACAGGAGATGAGTGAATTCGATTTTGTTGTGTCCTCAAATGCTGACCGCGTCATAATGCTTGAGGGAGGATTTTGTGAAACACCGGAAGACGTCGTCTTTGAAGCGGTAGAACAGGCAAAAGTTGCCAACAAACAAATCATTGATTGTATTAATGAGCTGGTGAAAGAAGTAGGAAAAGAAAAAGTAGTCGTTGAAGAAAAACCATCAACAGAAGAGCTTGAGGCAAAACTCAAAAAAGACTTCAAAAAAGAACTTGATGAACAATTCAAGAAAACAACTCAAAAAGAGGGTGGAGATACAGGAATGGGTGATCTTGCCAAAGTGATGCTCGAAAAATATGAACAAGCGCACACAATTCCTGAAATCATGGGAGCAATCGATCATATATTCAAGAATCGGATTCGGGAAGACGTACTTCTCCACGCAAAACGTGTTGACGGACGGAAGATTGATGAAGTACGGGAAATCACCATGGATCTAAGTTTGCTTCCACGAACACACGGAAGCGCCATGTTCAAACGTGGACAGACACAGGTCCTGACCATCGCAACCTTAGGTTCCCCTGATATGGCACAGTTAATCGAAAGCCCAACAGGAGAAGAGTCCAGACGGTATATCCATCACTACAGCATGCCTCCCTATTCAGTTGGAGAAACAGGTCGTGTAGGAACACCAAGCCGACGGGAAATCGGTCATGGAGCGCTTGCAGAGCGAGCACTTATCTCTGTGATTCCTGATATTTCAGATTTTCCATACACCATCAGATTGGTATCTGAAATTTTGTCATCTAATGGATCAACATCCATGGCATCAACCTGTGGATCAACACTAGCCTTGATGGATGCCGGAGTTCCCATTAAGGAACCGGTTGCCGGTATCTCAGTTGGACTCATGACGAATCCAAAAGACAAGAAAGCATTCGTGCTTCTCACTGACATCGTCGGAGTTGAGGATTTTGGTGGAGACATGGATTTCAAGGTCGCAGGTACCAAAAACGGTATCACGGCAATTCAACTTGACATGAAAGTTGACGGCATCAGCGATGAGATCGTCAAAGGAGCACTGGAGCGGGCAAAAATTGCACGTGCCAACATCCTTGAACAGATGCACACAGTAATTGCTGCATCACGACCATCCCTTTCCCAATATGCACCGAAAGTGCAGGTGGTGAAGGTGCCGGTTGATAGTATCGGAACAGTCATTGGGCCGGGTGGAAAGATGATCCGACAGATCCAAACCATCACAGGAGCAGTCGTTGATGTAAAGGACGATGGATCCGTATACGTCACCTCTATCAAGGAAGAGGCAGTGAAAAAGGCAGTTGCCTGGATTGAGGGATTGACTCATGAAGTGAAAGCCGGAGAAGAATACGAAGGAGAAGTGAAACGGATGATGGCATTTGGCGCATTCGTCGAGATCCTTCCAGGAAAAGAAGGCTTGGTTCATGTGTCACAGATGTCGACATCGTTTGTACAAGATCCATCCAGCATGGTTGAAATTGGACAAAAAGTAAAAGTACGGGTCATTGAAATTGATGATCAAGGAAGAGTCAACCTTTCTATGCTCTTCGGGGAAGATGCTGAAAAAGCACCACCTCGATCAGAGCGAAGAAGTGAAGGTGGAGACCGTCCACGTCGACCATTCAATCGGGGACCACGGAGATTTTAATATTCCTGGGTGTTTCCTAAGTTGCTACGTTTGAGGTATCATGGATATATGTCATCCCTGTCTGACAGAGTTTCGCTTTTACGCCGGTCCGTTACTGGAATGCAAATCCCTCCAGAGCTCGCCATGCGTATGACGGGATATTTTGAAGAGATTGAAAGACTGCAAAACGATATCGCTGCACAAGTACATATTGAGCAGCTTCTTGATTACATCGATTGGATAGTTAATCTTCCATGGAATACAACATCAACGGATGCAATTGATATAAAAAAAGCTCAGGAAATGCTCAATCGCAATCATTATGGCATGCAATCCGTAAAAGACAAAATATTGGAATATTTAGCGGTATTAAAATTACAGCAAGAAAAAGGGATTGAAGAAAAAGAATTAAAAAACGGAGAAGCGGGACTCGTACATGGAATGTTAGCCAGAAGAGCACCAATTCTTTGTCTTATTGGGCTCGTTGGAACGGGGAAAACAACACTTGCAAAATCTGTTGCAGAGGCAATGGGACGAAAATTTATCCGTATTCCATTTGGAGGACTGTCTGATTCACTCGACCTCCGTGGACAATCACGCGTACGACCCGATGCAGAAATTGGGCTTATCTTAAAAGGTTTGCGGTATGCGGGAACGAGAAATCCGGTCATGTTGCTTGATGAAGTGGACCGTGTTGCAGAACATGCACGTGGAGACATCATGGGAGTGTTGATTGAGCTTCTTGATCCTGAACAAAACAAAGCATTTACGGATCACTATCTGGATGTTCCGTTTGATCTGTCCGATGTTCTTTTTATCGCAACAGCAAACAACTCAACAAATATATCAACGGCAGTATTGGATCGCCTTGAAGTGATTCAGATGCCATCGTATTCAGATGAAGAAAAAATAACAATTGCAAAAGAGTATGTTTTGCCGGAACTTTTGCGTGCATCAGGACTCACAAAGGAGAATTTAACGATCGATGATGCAGTATGGCCGAAGCTCGTTAGACCTTTGGGCTATGACGCCGGTATTCGTTCAATTGAGCGGACCATCAATGGCGTCTGTAGGAAAATAGCACGAGCAATAGTAGAAGGAAAAGGTACAGCATTCCACATCACGGAAAGTAATGTGAAAGAGTATGTAGAAACGTATTAATATGAAACAATTTTTTAAACAAAAAGATAAAAACAAAAGACCGTGGGGATTCCATGGACCACAGAGTCAAAAATTTGTAGGAACAGGAGCACCACAACAGTCTTCAGGAAAAGAAAGTCTTCGGATTATCCCTGTCGGAGGAATTGGCGGCGTAACAAAAAACATGTTTGCGTATGAGCTCCGGTATGACGGAAAAATCAAAGAAATACTGATCGTCGACTGCGGCATCGGATTTCCGGATCCCGATATGTACGGCGTTGACGTCGTCATTCCGGATGTCAGGTACTTATCCGACAAGAAACAATATATTAAAGGACTCGTGTTCACCCATGGACATGATGACCATATTGGAGCAATTCCGTACATCTATCCGAAACTCGGCAACATTCATATGTGGGGAACGCCGCTAACCGCTGCATTTGCAAACCTGAAACTCAAGGAAACAAATATCCAAACACGGGTAACACCAATTGAGTTCCAGACACAACTGACCATTGGATCATTTCATGTTTCATTTGTGAGAATGACCCATTCGGTTCCTGATACAGCAAATCTAATCATTGAAACATCTGTTGGTATTTTTTATCACGGCAGTGATTTTAAATTTGATTTCGATCCCTTGGACGGAAAAAAGTCAGAGCTTGAGAAAATAAATGCAGTTGGAGAAAAAGGCGTCATGTGTCTTTTGACTGATTCGCTTGGAAGTGAACGACCAGGATTTACCCCGTCAGAGCAAAAAATCCGTGATTCGATTGAAAAAGAACTTGCCATGTGTCCGGGAAAATTCCTGTTCACGACACAATCGTCAAACATCTCACGTATTCAGCTTGCCATTGATATTGCCATCAAGGCAGGACGGAAGATAGCGTTTTTTGGACGAAGCATCGATAAGAACGTCGAAGAATCATTTAACCTTGGGTATATGAAATTCCCACGGGATATGGTGGTTCGGGATCGGGACTTGAAAAAGATGCCGCCATCAAAAATGTTTCTTGTTGTTGCAGGAGCTCAAGGGCAACCAGAATCAGCATTAACCCGCATGGCAAATGATAACCATATGTTTGTCACCATCGAAGAAGGGGATACCGTCATGTTCAGTGCTGACGCAATTCCAGGGAACGAAAACAGCATGAACACCATTATCGATCAGATATATCGCTGTGGTGCGCGCGTGTCATATACGAATATCATGGAAGATTTGCATGTATCAGGTCATGGAAGTCAAGGAGATCATATGCTTCTGTTAACGGCCCTCGGTCCGTCATTTGTTCTTCCTATCGGTGGAACATATCGACACATGATGAATTACCGAACCATCGCCATGGAGTGTGGATATAGAAAAAATCAAATCCTTCTTCCGAAAGATGGGGATATATTGGAGTTCGTTCCAGGGAAAGCACCGAAAGTGGTACAACATATCAACCTTGAGAACGTGATGGTTGACGGACTTGGCATTGGAGATGTCGGCAACATCGTCCTTCGGGACAGACAAACAATTGCTAAAGAAGGTATCGTAGTCGTTGTTGTTCCTGTTGAGAAATCATCTGGGAAGGTGACAAGTGAGCCGGATATCATCTCAAGAGGATTTGTGTATATCAAAGAATCAGGGGAACTTTTAAACCGCGCAAAGCGGATAGTGAATGATTCGCTCCGGGTGAAACGCGGACATGCCATGGATTGGCACTATATGCGGGAGCTCATTGAAGACAATCTGCAGAAGTTTTTGAAAAAAGAAACGGGAAGACAACCACTCATCGTCCCCGTCATTTTGGAGGTGTAGTTCATCCTCTTTTGATAAAGTCCAAACACCGTTTGTTATAATTATGTAATGAATAATAAACAGCCCACCGCGTATGTTATTTGCGGCTTTATCGGTGCAGGGAAAACTACGTTTGCCAGAAAGCTGGAAAAGGAAACGGGAGCTATACGAATAACCAAGGATGAATGGATAATCAACATATTTGGAAACAAAATAGCCTCAGATAAGAATTTTGAAACATATGACAAACATATAACTAAGCTGGCAACGGATATTGCTTTCAAAATTCTGAAAGCCGGTAAAGACGTGATAATAGATGAAGGTTTTTGGGTCAAATCACAAAGGGATGATATCAAAAAGAAAATAGTAGACGTAGGAGCAAAATCAATTCTTTATTATGTCGAATGCCCTGTTGAGAACATGAGAGAAAGGGTTGTTACCCGCAGTAAGATTCCACCTGAAGACTCTTTTGAAATAAGTGGGGAAATGTTCGATAGATATGTAACATATTGGCAGCCGCCAGAGGAAGATGAAGAATTTATCCTGGCAAAATAAGTTCTAACGTCATCCATTAGGGGGAGCAAGTGATATTTTGGAGTTTTAAAATAAGCTAAACCACTAATTTTTGTGTATCAAGTTTGATATAATCAATGCTGATGATAACAATTACTAAGGCTACAGAAAAAGATGTACTTCTTGAAGAATGGCATCAAGTTGATAAACCCCATTATGGAAAGAGTGTTGAATGGAATGAAAAAAAGTTTCGATTCAAGGCAACTGAAGATGGAACGCTTATTGGAACGGTTGGTGGAAAACATGAGTCTGGAGTTATATATATTGATGCCCTTATGACAGCTAAAAACGCTCGAGGAAGAGGAGTGGGAACAAAATTAATAGAGAAAGCAGAAAAATTTGGTAAAAAATTAGGAGCACATAGAACATGGCTTGTTACAGGGAAAGACTGGTCGGAAAATACCTTTTACAAAAAACTTGGTTTTGAATTAATAGGAAATCTTCCAGATTTTTATTTCCACAAAGATTTTGTTATTTATACGAGACGTATAAAATAAGTTCGAACATCATCCATTGCCTGGATCAAGTGATATTTTGGAGCATATTGACAGTCCGTTATTTTGACCCCCAAAGGACGTTTGGACTTTTTACCACCTATTGTTTTAATGTTCCACATTCACAGACAAATTAGTTATCTGCAAATGTGGAACAACAAATGAGCTTTAAAAAGAAAAATAGATAATTTTGGTTTGCATGAAACCAAATATCGACTTTTCTTTTTTGTGCCTCAGTAGTAGGGCGTTTTTTATGGCGCCCTACTATTAGGACCGCTTATTTATGACGGATTACAAACCGTAGATTGCCCCGAATTTTTTATTAAGGTAATTGATATAGGGCTTACCGTCAATTTTTGAACCAGTCACACGCTGAACCAACTCTTGAGGCTCGAACTTATTACCGTGCTGATAAACATTTTTCGTCAACCAGGCTAAGAGTTCATCAAATTTACCGCGGGCAATTTGTTCATCTAGGTTGGGGAGTTGTTCATTAATCTTTTCCCACAGTTGGGCTGAAACTAAATTGCCCAAAGCATATGTGGAAAAATAACCAAACAACCCCATAGACCAATGAACGTCCTGCAGCACACCTTGGTCATCTGATGGCGGGGTGATGCCCAGATAGCTTTTGAACATCTCGTTCCATACTTCAGGTAGATCAGCGACCGCAATGGTTCCTTGCAGCAAGCCAATCTCAATCTCGAGACGCAGCATGATATGCAGATTGTATGTAGCCTCATCAGCTTCAACTCGAATAAACGATGGCTGTACTTTGTTAATTGCTCTGTACCAAGTTTGCAGATCAACTATCCCTACCTGAGTTGGGAAGAGGCGTTGCAGCTGCGGGTAATACCATTGCCAGAAGGGCATGGATCGACCGACCAGGTTTTCCCAAAGCCGACTCTGTGATTCATGGAGCGCCATGGATGCACCAGTATACAGCGGAGTGCGGGCAAGCGATGCATCTATACCTTGCTCGTACATCCCATGACCAGATTCGTGCATGAGGGCAAAAAATAAGGTGTTGAAATAGCTTTCATTTACGCGATACGTGATTCGTTGGTCACCAAAGCCCAATGTAGACATGAAAGGATGAACCGTTCGATCCATCCGACCACGGCGAAAATCATAGCCGATGCGATTAATGACTTCTTTGACAGCTGTGAGTTGGAGTGCTTCTGGATAATGTTGGGTTAGTACTGAGTTGTCAATTTTCGTTTGTTTGGCGATTGCTCCGACAAGAGCTACCTGTTCTGGACGAATTTGGTCGAATAGCGCCTGGACATCTGTTGTTCTCATTCCAGGTTCATATTCATCCAGTAAGCCATCGTATACGTGGTCATACGGCGCAAATAATTCTGCAAACCGTTGCGCAAAGACCACAATCTTATTCATTTCAGGCTCAAACAGTTTCCAATCGGAAGTCATTCTTGCCTTTTGCCACACCTGGTTTGCAAGTGTATGAATCTGTGCCTTTTCAGCGACCATTGATGCTGGGATTTTCAGATGGCGTGCGACCATACGTTGGGTAACCCTGATTAGCCGAACGTCGTCTGAGTCAGCTTCTTGTTCTTTACTCCAGGGTATCAACTCTTCCAGCAATTTTTGCACCTCATCCGACACAAGAATGTTGTGTGCAGCAGTCTGCAAGGTGCCGAGGCAATAACCACGGGCTTCAGCTCCACCGGAAGGCATGTAGACATTCTGATCCCAATCGAGAATGGATACAGAGAATGTTAAGTCCATCACCTGCGCAAGCAGGTTCTTGAGTTGCTTAAGTTTGTCTTGCATCTCATCACCTTTTCCTTTAATTAGTTTGGTTATTCTTGAAAATACACACTAGGAATTTTTTCAGGATTTATCGATAGACTACTCCTTTCATTTCTATGGGTTGGTTTGTAGAGGTGCTTGCTGTCGCAATATATTCCTAGCAAGGCGAACTAATCACAACAAAAAGCGTTATGAATAGATCGCCTTGCTAGGTTTTTTTA
The DNA here is from genome assembly GCA_043798445.1 of Candidatus Gottesmanbacteria bacterium. Classification (GTDB taxonomy): domain Bacteria; phylum Patescibacteriota; class Microgenomatia; order UBA10105; family UBA927; genus CAIJMI01. Next base: position 12,128 of record JAZDOQ010000009.1, read on the forward strand.
GCTCATTTGTTGTTAAGGTACAAAAGGGATGTTAACAACCATAAACCAGCTATATAGGTAGCGGTTATTAATAACCCAGAAGATCGGCAGGGGATCAATTGGTATTATAGGATTATTTTCATTTTTTATCCAATAGGTAGAAGAAAACCTCTCAATTATTTATAGTTGAGAGTAAAATGTCCGAACATCATCTATTGCTCGGAGCATGCTTATAGAGAATAAGTACAGAATGATATAATTATTCAAATGGTTATAGACATAGAATTAACATTAAATAGATTTGGGTTAGGAAAAATCGCTGAAAATAAATTTCAATTTCTATTTTTAAGATTTTCTTATTGGAAAATACCAAGCAAATATTCTATTTCTTTTGAAATAAACTGGAGAACTAAGGAAAAATAGTTCTCACATTGTTTTCCTTCGTGAGCTGACACTTTTTGTTATATGGTTTCACCCCTCTGATATAATACACACATGTTAGAAAAAACAGACAGGTTGCTTACAGATGGTTTAGCTGAAGGATACGCGGGAATAAAAAAACCAGAGAAGATTCAAAGATCTGGTTTTGCAGGGAATGCAAATGATTATGTAGCTCCAGACGGTGGACATTACCATGATGAATGGTTTGCTGATGACAATGGTGGTGGTCAAGAGCTTGTAAAAGAAGGAGAAGAGCAAAGTACGAGAGTATATGCGGGTGGAGTCATTCCAGTTGAAGAACTTCAAAAACTTGGTCTAACAACAAAAGATGTAATAACCCGTTTAGTAACGAGTGTTAGAGAACTTAAAGAAAAAACACGACTAGACACACCATGCTCCTTAACACTACCAGATGGATGGGAATATAAGTACGAAATACTTAAACAAAGTGAAGAAGTTCCATTAACAATCGGGTATGAATCAATTAAATATAACGGAAGAGAAGTCTTTGCTCACGGACATATGATATCTCCGGTGAAATAAGTTTAAACGTCGTCCATTGCGCGGAGTAAGTATTTTTTTGAGCATGTTGGCGCCCATTAATTTGACTACCGTAGGACGTTCGAATTTTTTGATATAATCGGATTATGTTTACACGATTAAAAGCTGCTACTTTTTACGTTTCAGATATCGTTAAAGCGAAACACTTTTATACCCAAGTTCTTGATTTTAAAATTGTGGAAGATCAAGGACAATACGTTACGCTACAAATAGGTGACGGAACCAAATTTTTACTAGCACTTAATTCTCAGCATCGATCATTCCAGAAGGTTGGTTGCCAGACGATTTCGGTTTCTAGTGATGATATTAAAAGAGATTATCAGAAGCTTAAAGAATCCGGCATAACAATCTTCGATGAACTAAAGACGTATCCTTGGGGAGAATATTTTGCTTTTGAAGATCCAGATGGGAATCATATTGACGTTACTGAAGAAAAATAGATTCGAACATCACCTATTGCTCGGATTCCAAAACAAGTTCAGGATGAAAAAGGTTAAATTTGTGAAGATAATCCTCGACCCACTCTGTTCCGTTCAACAGACGTCAAGAATTTCTTTCGGAGCCGAAGGTTAATTGGTGTGATTTCAAGAAGTTCATCCTCTTCCACAAAGTCCAAACATTGTTCCAGTGAAAATACCATTGGGGGATCAAGTTGAATGGCAATGTCAGCATTTGCCGAATGGATGTTGGTGAGCTTCTTTATTTTGCAGACATTGATTTCAATATCATCCTGTCTGGTGTTCAGCCCGATGATCATTCCTGCATACACGGGAACTCCTGGACCAACAAATGCTTTTCCTCGTTCCTGTACGGTCTGCAGTGCATACCCGGTTGATTTTCCTGATTCAAACGCAACAAGTACGCCATTTCGCAGTTTTGGAACATGTGCGGATAATGGGAAATACCCAATAAATCGGGTTGAAAAAATTCCATTACCTCGTGTCTTTGTCATGATATCACCACGAAATCCTAACAGGTTTCTGCTTGAGACTTTGTACACCATGCGGGTAACACCACGGTCAGAGGTAAATGTATCAAGCATCTCCGCTTTTCGTTTCCCAAGCTCCTCGGAAATGATACCCACATACGCGTTGTCAATTTCAATGGTGATTTCTTCAAACGGTTCATGGGTCTTTCCGTCAACCTCTTTTAAGATGACCTCAGGTTTTCCCACCTGCATTTCATACCCTTCACGCCGTAAGTTTTCAAGCAAAATTGCCAAATGGAGTTCTCCACGACCGGCAACGATAAAGCCGTTGCCTTGTGGGTTGTCGGTAATGTTAATACCGATGTTTGTTTGTTTTTCCTTAAGAAGCCTGGCGTGAATCTGCCTGGCTGTACAGAATTTTCCTTCCCGTCCGGCAAAAGGAGACGTATTAGCGGAAAGAGAAATCTTCAGTGTCGGGTCTTCTAGCTTGATGGTCGGATACCCGGTTGGATCTGATGGATCGGCAATGGTCTGTCCGATGGCAACATCAGGAATTCCGGTAACCGCAATGATATCTCCGGTTTTCCCCTCAGTTGTCTCCACGCGTTTCAGTCCAACACTTGTGAATACTTGGTCAATTTTATATTGTCCGATTTTTTCGTTTTCATTCAGAAGAAAAATTGATTGTCCTGGTTTGAGAGTCCCTTGGGTAAGTTTGCCAATGGCATAAGTACCTTTGTAATCATCAAAATCAAGTGTAGACACAAGCATTTTCGTTGGTAAATCAGCGTTTGCCTTTGGAGGGGGAATGATTGCTAAAATAGCTTCAAATACAGCAGTGAGATCTGCATCAGCATTCATATCCTCTGGATATGGGTCCCATGCTTTTCCTTGTCTTCCAATTGCATAGATAACTGGATACATAAGGTCGTCTTCGTGGGAAGCTAAATGGAGGAACAACTCTTCAATCTCATGAACTACCTCTTCAACACGTGCATCTTTTCTATCTATTTTATTGACGATAACGATAAGTTTCAGGTGAAGCTCAAGTGCCTTTTTAAGTACAAATTGTGTCTGTGGAAGGGGACCTTCTGCAGCATCAACAACTAACACCGCTCCATCCGCCATATTAATGGTGCGTTCTATCTCTCCTGAGAAGTCTGCGTGACCTGGGGTATCAATGATATTGATCTTTGTGCCTTTATACATGACAGAGGTATTTTTGGCTAAAATGGTGATTCCTTTTTCTCTTTCAAGTGGGTTTGTATCAAGAATGGTTGTTTGGGTCATTTCAGCTTCATTATCCCGAAATGTGTGTGTCTGTTTGAGCATGCCGTCGACAAGTGTGGTTTTTCCGTGGTCTACGTGAGCGATGATGGCGATATTTCGGATGTCCATAGGGATACAGAAAATGAAAACCCCGCCCAAGCGACTATATATCGTAGCGGGGAAGACTTATATAGTATACCACTTTTTGGATCTTGTTGAACTTATGCGCATTTCTTTCTATACTGTTACAAGTATGCAACGGAAACGAAAATATCGAAAACGTGGACCGTTTAATTTAAAACTGAAGAAGCAAACGATTTACACCGTATCGGCAATTTGGCTTTGGATTTTTTCTGCCATTATCATCCTTTCATTTTTTGGTGAGGGAACCACGCTTATGCGGCTTCGGGATGGACTGTATACCAAAATTGGCTGGCTCATGTATCCACTTCCTGTATTTTTAGTTTCTTTGAGTATGTTGTTTTTTAAGGTGAAATCTGATCTTGCAAAACCCAATGTTCCAACAGGGTTTTTCTTATTTTTGTTATCCCTCATTGGATTAACACAAGCTGGAATGATGGGTGAGTGGATGATGCGAACGCTCTCTGATGCAATAACGGTTGAAGTTGCTTACCTTATCCTTATTGGCCTTTTTATTATTGGTCTTATTATTGAATTTAATACCTCGCTTGATGCATTCATCAACGTACTTCTCATGGGGATCCAACGCATCCTTGAATGGATTGGTGGTTTCTTTAAACACGTGATTTCACCAAAAGAAACCTTCGTTGGTGGAGCAAAGCAAATGAAGATTAAAGGCGGAGAGTTTTTAGATAAACCAATGACGATGAAAGGATCAACATCACAACCCTTAGTTCATGGCAAACCAGCCCCTGTTGCTTCCGGATCATCAAAACCAATGGATTTGGGTGGAGACTTTAGAATCAATAGTTCTTTGACCCCTCAAGAACAGTTAATTTGGGAATATCCTCCAGTATCTCTTCTTTCTGATGGACCAAACCAACGAGCTGACAGGGGAGATGTGAAATACAACGCGGATACCATTAAAAAAACATTAGGAAGCTTCGGTATCATGGCAAATGTGGTTGAGGTAAACAAAGGACCGGCGATTACCGAATATGCGCTCGAAATTGCGCTTGGAACAAAAGTATCAAAGAT
>JAZDOQ010000020.1:0-2062 GCA_043798445.1 Candidatus Gottesmanbacteria bacterium
ACTCCCTTGATTGGTGATTCTATTACATCTACTGGTGTGAGTCCCTCTTTTATAGAGAGCTCTTTAATTGTGTCAATTATTTGTTTATGTAAAACAGGATCGCGTACAATTCCTTTTCCAATATACGCCTTACCAACTTCAAATTGTGGTTTTATTAATACTACTGCTTCACCATTTTCCCTTAGTAATTCGAACACTTTTGGTAATATATGTTTGAGTGAGATAAATGAGACATCTACGGTGATAACATCAATCGGTTCAGTAAACCACGCGATCGTTGCCACACGAATATTCTTATCTTCCATGGAGATCACTCGATGATCATCACGTAGCCGTTGCGCGAGTTGGTCATGACCAACATCTAAAGCATACACTTTTTTTGCCCCTTGATTTAATAAGACATCCGTAAAGCCTCCCGTTGATGATCCAACATCAAGACAAATCGTATTATTAATGTTAATTGGCCACGTTTTCAGAGCTTTTTCCAGCTTCAAACCCGCTCGTGATACCCATGGAATATCCTTAGCTGTCATTTTTATCACTACGCCTTGAACATACTGTGCGGACGCCTTGATAATTAAATTCCCATCGACTAACACATAACCGGATTGAATTAATGCTTTTGCGCGCTCTCGTGACTGAGCGTATCCAAGTTGTACCAACAATTCATCAAGTCTTATCCGTCGTTTTTTTTGCATTTCAACATTTTGTTCAGCTTCTTTTTTTTTCTTCCTAAAATATTTAAGGTATTTTTTTGACATATATTCACCTCTTTTATATAATTTCCCGTTATTTTTTGTCAAATAGATAGGAATTCTATATCAATAATGTAACAGATACTGCGTTATTATGATTGAAAGGCCCACGTTTGCATGAAACGTGGGGTTGTGTTGTCAAACTGTTCAACGTGCGTTTACTTGTTAATACTTTTTTGCACTACAGGGTGAGCCACTTTGTCGGCAACACCCGGATTCTGACGCTCCTATCATCTGGCGAGACTGATACCCTGTATCGGTTCCTGAAATATGGGGTGCGTTCCATGTTACGATTAGACGTTGTTTCTTTGCAACCGCATTCTTGAAATTCTTTTGTCCATTTTCCATTTTATTATCTCCTTTTATTGTTTTACCCATTTTTTCCCTATTGGATCGACAGGGTTTTTCGAATCTTTGACCACCAAGACAAGGAGGGTTCTTTTGTTGAGCTTATACTCTATCCGTAAAACCCACAAAACATTTTTCCCATGCTTTTACGACTATGGATTTTTAGTCAACCTCGACACGTTTATCGATGTCGTGGATTTGTGTCTGCGTGGATCTATGATTTGCTATCAAACTAACATTGTTTTACAACCGTATGATTATCAAATATCACATCAATTATCCGTGGGGACTCAAACACCATAGTAAATATTTTTGGTAATAGCATTTGGTGCGCGTGACATGTGTACTCGGATGGACTCATTAGATCATCATTATCCCATCCGTTCTGCATGGGACAACCACCGCCACAGATAAGCTTGAGATTGCATTCAGGGCAATTTTGGTAATTACGCCAGTGCAATCGATCAAGAAATTGTCGTTTTTGACTATCAATAATGACACTTCCGTCTTCATTGCATTGACCATAAATCATGGTGTTCGCATACGCATCGCTCATTCGCGCAACTTCGAGACAAGAAGTGATTAATCCTGTCGGGGTGACAGTTATATTACTTCCTTCCCCTGCTCCACAATAATATCCTGATGTTGGTCGCGATATGAATGAGCTGTCAATTTTTGCATGCAAATCATGTGTGACAATCCATTTTAATGATGAAAGAAACATTTCAATGAATTCTTCAATATTTGGAACCAATGACTGTGTACCCCGTGAAAGCACTGAATGATGGACCGGTTCAATTTTGATATAGAGAACACCGAGGTCGGCGATTCGTTCAATCGATTCAATCATTTGTGCTGTTCCGTTACGAGTTATCGTGAGTTGGACGGTGAGTGGCGCACCAGAGGCGACCAATTTTTTTATTGTCTGTTCAACGTTTTTTTCAGACGTATCATTTTTT
>JAZDOQ010000030.1:0-42075 GCA_043798445.1 Candidatus Gottesmanbacteria bacterium
TGTATCTATCATATCGTTATTCCTCCCTCACGGACGGTATCAGCTATCATTTTCACAACACCGTGATATTTATGTCCTCCCCGATCGAATACCATTTTGGCTATATGTTTTTCTTTAGCTTTTTTTATAACCGCTTCTCCAATTGTTTTAGCGCTTTTTATATTTTTTCCATCTCCTTGGATAGAAAAAAGTGTAACTTTTTTCTCATCATCAACAACCTGCACCGCAATTGTTTTATTTGATCTGTAAACGGAAAGTCGTGGTCTGTCAGCCGCCCCTCGAACTTTTGCCCGAATTCTCGCAACTCGTTTTGATTGAATCAGTTTTTTTGATTTTCGTTTCATCATAGATTACACTCCCTTATTTCGCACCAGTTGCTGCTCCGCCGATAGCTTTTGCTGATTTTCCGGCTTTTCTTCGAATATATTCACCAACGTATTTAATTCCTTTTCCTTTATATGGTTCTGGCTTCCGAACTTCTCTGATGTTTGCAGCAATTTGACCAACTGCTTGTTTATCAATACCAGAAACAACAATTTTTCCTTCAACAACAGCAATCGTAATTCCTGCTGGGGGAGTAATGGTCACCTGATGGGAAAATCCAACAGATAATACTAAATCACTTCCAGACATCGCTGCGCGATATCCGACTCCTGCAAGCTCAAGTGTCTTTGTCCACCCAACAGTTACGCCATTAATCATGTTTGCAAGTTCTGCCCTGACAAACCCGTGCAGTGCGTTATATTTTGTATCATGTTTGGTGCATTCAATGGTTATTTCTTTCTCACTCATGACGACCGTGATGTTTGCTGGAAGCGTCAGAAAAAGTTGACCTTTTGGTCCTTTTACCACAACCTGACTCCCGTCAACAGCAACAGTTATTTCTTTTTTCATTTCAATTGGTGTTTTTCCTATTCGTGACATATATACCTTCCGTTTACCAAATTTCGCACAATAGTTCTCCGCCTATTCCTAGTTTTTTTGCTGCTCGTCCGGTCATCAGTCCTTTTGATGTAGAAATGATCGCTGTTCCCATTCCATTAAAAACTCTAGGAATTGCATTTTTATCGATGTACCATCGTAATCCTGGTTTACTCACGCGTTTGACGCCTGAGATTGCGGATTCTATTAACACCATGTGTAATATGAATTTTGGAGCAACACCTGTCTTTTTGACACTTTCAATGTATCGTTCTCCAACTAAAATTTCTGCCAAGGCCGCTTTCATGTTTGAGCACGGAATATCCACACTCTTTCTTCCCGCAGCAACGGCATTTTTTATTTGAATTAACATGTCTCCAATAGGATCATTTACCATAATGTATTCCCCTTTACCACGATGCCTTTACAACTCCAGGCAATTCGCCTTTATGAGCAAGATCTCTAAAACAAATCCTGCACATGCCAAATTTTCTCATGTATGCACGTGACCTGCCGCATACATTGCATCGATTTTTATGTCGTACTGCAAATTTTTGTTTTACATCAAATTTAACTACATCAGATGTTTTAGCCATATACTCCTTATACTGCAAACGGTAATCCTAACAATGTTAATAATAGTTTTGCTTGTTCATCAGTTTCCGCACTCGTTACAAATGTCGCTTCAAATCCTCTGATGTGATCGACAACATTGTAATCAAGATCGGGAAATATTGTTTGCTCCGCAATACCCAAGGTATAATTTCCGTTTCCGTCAAATCCTTTTGTTGGAATTCCCCGAAAATCCCTTACCCGTGGAAGTGCAATACCGACAAGTCTCATCAAAAAGTCATACATGCGTTTTCTGCGCAGTGTGATTTTTACACCGATGATGTCATTTTCTCTGAGCTTAAATGAGGAGATAGCAACTTTCGCTTTTGTCACGACTGGTTTTTGACCGGTGATGAGCCCGAGCTGTTCACTCACTTTGTCAGCGATTTTCTTATCTTTGAGGGCCTCACCAAGTCCGCAGTTAATGACAATTTTGAGCAGCCGTGGGACTGCCATACGATTGGCAATCTTTAGCTCTGTCATTAGCTTTGGCACCATTTCTTCTCGATATTTTTTTTCTAACGTTGTCATAATTTTACAGTTTTGCTTCACATTTTTTACACACTCTATATTTATCTTTTGCTGATACGACGTAGCCGATTCTCGTTTGTTTCCCGCATTTCGGACACACCAGTGCAATCTTACCAACGGACAATGGACGCGATTTTTCAATAATTCCCCCCGGATGTTTATCATCCCGACGCTTCATGTGTCGTTTATAGATATTCATCCCTTGCACCAAAACAGTTGCCTCTTCGGGAAACACCGATTCGATTTTTCCTTTTCGTCCTTTATCTTTTCCTATTGTTACGATAATTTCATCACCTTTTTTAAATTTCATAGTTAAAACATCTCCAATGACATACTGGCAATTTTATCAAATCCTTTTTCTTTAATTTCTCTTGCAATAGGCCCGAAAATACGTGTTCCCCGTGGATTTCCATCTGCATCGACAACAACTCCTGCGTTATCATCAAACCGGATATATGACCCATCTTTTCTCCGATATTCTTTATGTGTCCGTACAATAATAACTTTCACAAGTTCATCATTTTTCACAATTCCTGTTGGATCCGCTTTTTTTACAACACACTGCACTAAATCACCAAGCGTTGCAGTATTCTGTTTTGATGCCCCATAGATATGGATAACAGTCATCCACTGTACTCCTGAGTTATCTGCCGGTTTTAATTCTGTTCTTCGTTGAATCATATATATCCTTGTTTTTTTTCGTTTATGCTTTTACCATAAAATGTTTTAATCTGCTGATCGGTCGTGTTTCAATAATTGTCACAGTGTCTCCAATCGCATACGTATCTTGTTCAGCATGTACTAAAAATCGTTTTGTAATTCTGGTTGCTTTTCTATACAACGGATGTCGTTGCATGTGCGTAATCTCAACAACAACGGTTTTATTCATTTTTTTAGAAACAATCTTTCCTGTAAATTCTTTTCCTTTCGACACTGTTTGTTTTGCTGTTGTTGCCATAAGACTTATTTCTCCTTTGTTGTTTTGTCCATTAATTCATTCATCTTTGTTTGTATAACTGCACTTTTTTCGCGCAATGCGGTAATCAATCGCGTATTCTTGACCGGTTTTGTATATTTGTTCAACTCAACTTCAGTTATTTGTTTCTTCACGTCACTCAACTGACTCGTCAATTCAACAGACGACAGTGATGCAATATGTTGTTTATCTTTTAATTTCATAGATTTATTATTTTTACGCTTCTTTTACAATAAATTTCGTCCGTACCGGTAATTTTGCTGATGCAAGCCGCATTGCTTCCCTGGCATCCGCCTCTGATACTCCTCCCATTTCAAACATTATTCTTCCCGGTTTCACAATCGCGACGTATTCATGCACATCGCCTTTTCCGCTTCCCATTCTTGTTTCCGGTGGTTTTTTCGTTATTGGTTTATGCGGAAAAATACGAATCCAGATACGGCCACTTCGTTTAACATAATGTGTTAGTGCACGACGTGCTGCTTCAATTTGCCTTGCTGACACCCATGAACAGGTAAGTGCCTTCAAGCCAAATTCTCCAAAATCCACCTTGCTACCACGGGTAGCAACACCCGCCATTTTTCCCCGAAATTCTTTTCTATGTTTTGCTCGTCTCGGTGCCAACATATATTATTTTTTACAAATCCACACTTTTACGCCAATATATCCTGATTTCGTGAGTGACGGAACTGCTGCAAAATCAATATTTTCTCTAATCGTTGAAAGCGGTACTGTTCCGGATCCAAACTTTTCATGTCGTGCAATTTCTGCTCCTGCGATACGACCGGATAATGCAATTTTTACTCCCTTTGCTCCCGCTCCCATTACCCGTTCAAGTGCCTGGTTGCATGCGCGCTTATGCGGAATTCTTCGTGCAAGTTGATCTGCTATTGTTGTTCCAACTAAATATGCACTCAAATTTGGTTCTTTTACCGGATCAACCGCAATTTCAATTTTTATTTTTCCTGTATCGCCTGAAAATTTCTTATGCAATACCATTGCTCGTTTGTTTTCAAATGTATGTAAAAACTTCTCAACTGCTACTTTCATTTCTTCGAGTCCGCTTCCTCCCCGTCCAATCACGAGTCCCGGTCGGGAGACACGGATGATAATTTTCATCTTGTTAATAGACCGTTCGATATCAACCTGTTCAAGTCCAGCATTCTTTAACTTGCTAAAAATATATTTTCGAAGTTCCACATCTTCGAACAAAAATTCCCTGTATCTCTTGCTATTAGCAAACCATCTGGACGTCCAGGTAAAAACTGTTCCTAATCGAAATCCTTTTGGATGAACTTTTTGTCCCATACGTTATTTCGCTCCTTTTTCTTCAAGCACAATATGAACATGCGTCATACGTTTTTTGTATCCATGTGCCATACCGCGTGATACGGCATGAAATCGTTTCATCATCGGTCCTCCCATAACATTCAGTTGTTTCACCATCAACGTGTTCGCTTCACTTTCTGTTTTTTTTGCGTTTGCGACTGCAGACCGTATCAACTTTAAAAGCGGCGTGACCGCAGCTTTTGGTGTCATAGACAACAATATAATTGCCTTATCAACAGACAGTCCGCGAATCGAATCAGCAACAAGCCGAACTTTTCGCGTACTTATTCTGATATATTTTGCTGTTGCTTGATATTCCATATTATGTTTTATCCATAGTTCGTTTTGTCACTTGTCCGTGACCTCTGAATGTACGTGTTGGAGAAAATTCCCCAAGCCTATGACCAACCATAGATTCACTCACAAATACTTCAACAAATATTCTTCCGTTATGCACGGCAAATGTATGTCCGACAAAATCCGGCGGAATCTGACATGCTCTTGACCATGTTTTAATTGGCGTATGATCGCCACCAGCTTTTTGCTTTACAACTTTTGCTAATACCCGTGTATCGATATATGGTCCTTTTTTACTGCTTCGTGCCATAATTTTCACTCCTTATTTTTTTCGCGATACAATAAATCGATCGCTATATTTTTTCTTTTTTCGTGTTTTGTTTCCGAGTGTCCCTTTTCCCCCAGGACTTTTTGGTGACGGCATACCAATTCCGCTTCTTCCTTCTCCTCCACCATGCGGATGAGATCGTGGATTTTGTGCGACACCTCTCACTGTAGGTCGTATTCCCATATGACGGCTTCTACCTGCTTTTCCAATCACTCTGTTTTTCCATTCAACATTGCTAATCTGTCCGACAGTTGCTCGACAATCACCAGAAAATATACGTGTTTCACCGGATGGCAATTTAATTTGCACAACATTTCCATCTTTTGATAGAATCGTTGCAAATGACCCAGCTGACCGAATCATCTGTGCTCCGTGCCCGGGTTTAATTTCAATATTATGAACAAACGTCCCAACAGGTGTTGATGAGAGCGGCATAGCATTCCCAATGACCGCATCAACTCTGATTCCACTAACAATTGAATCTCCAACTTTAATTCCAGCGGGAGCGATGATATATCGTTTTTCTCCATCCTTGTATGTTACAAGAGCAACATCAGCACTTCTGTTTGGATCATATTCAATGGCAATAACCGTTGCCTTCACATCATCCTTGGTTCGAAGCCAATCAATGGTTCGGTACATACGTTTGTGACGTCCACCCTGATGACGAACAGCAACATGACCAAATACATCCCGTCCGGATTGCTTCGGCAATAATGTAAAAAGTTTCTTTACTTGTTTCGTTATTTTTTTTCATACTTTCGTCTCTTGTCCTCCAAGTTGGAATGCGTCAATAGTTTGACCTTCTTTCAGTTCAACCATCGCTTTTTTCCATGTTTGGCGAAGGACTGTTTGTTGACGTTTTCCAACACGTTTCATTTTTCCATGAACATTTATTGTTCGTACATCAACAACCGTTACTTTATATATTTTTGCAATTTCTTGAGCAATTTCCGCTTTGTTTGCATCTTTCCGAACAACGAATGTAAACCAACCACGTGTGGCAACAGTCATTGTTTTCTCGGTTAGATATGGTTTGATGATACAAGAGCTATGCATATATTTTTAGGCCAATCGTTTTTCCATTTGCTTCATTGCTTCTTTTGTAATAATAATTTTTTGGCTCATTGCGACATGATATGCAGTAACATTTTGTGCTGGTTCCACATATACATTTTCAATATTTCGAGCAGCCCGCATCAAATTCCCTTTCATATCGGAAACAATAAGAAGGATTGATCGTTTTGCTCCAATTTTATCAAAACAAGAAGCGACAATTTTTGTTTTTGGCTTCATTGTTTCAACATCAGACAGTGCAAAAATTGCATTTTCTTTTAATTTGAGTGACAGTGCGCTTTTGAGTGCTGCATTTTTCATTGATTGTGGAAGATGTAAATAATAACTCCGTGGATGTGGTCCAAAAACTATTCCTCCGCCAACAAAAATCGGGGCTCGGATACCTCCATGTCGTGCTCGACCTGTTCCTTTTTGTTTATAAATTTTTCGTGTTGATCCTTCCACTTGTCCTCGTGTTTTTGTTGCTGCGGATCCTTCCCGTTGATTAGCGAGATACACACGCACCGCTTGTGCTATAAGCTGCATATTGATTTTTCCATTAAATATAGAGACTGGTGCTGTCATTGTTCCTGTTTTTTCTCCAGTTATTGCGTACACAGGAATATGCGCACTATCTTTTGCTACTGGTTTTTTGATAGCCGTTATTTTTTTCTTTACTATTGTTTTTTTTGCAGTTGCCATATATGTTATGCTTCTTTTTTCACAATAACGAAAGAATCTTTTGGGCCCGGTACAAGACCGGAAACCACGAGTACGCGGTGTTCCGCATCAATAGCAATCACTTTTAATCCTTTTACTGTTACTGTCTCACCACCCATGCGACCAGCCATTCGTTTTCCCTTAAACACTCTTCCTGGTGTCGTTGTTGCGCCGATTGATCCTGGTGAACGCTCTTTATCTGATTGTCCGTGAGTTTTTGGTCCTCCGGCAAAGCCGTGTCGCTTCACAACTCCCGCAAATCCTTTTCCTTTTGATATGCCTGTCACACGAATAACATCGCCAACAGCGAACACATCACTGATAATTACTTCTCTTCCGACCTTCCAATCTTCTGGTATGTCATCTACCCTGATACTACGCAAAAAGCGAAACTTTTGTGTGAGCCCCGCTTTTTTTATGTGTCCTTCTAGTGGTTTGTTGATAGCTCGTTTCGTTTTAAACCCTAACTGAACATTTGTATATGTTGCTGTTGTATCAATTTGAGTAATCCAACATGGACCAGCCTCAATATGCGTGACAGAATGCCGCATTCCATCCTCTGTAAAGGTTTGTGTTTGCTTTTGTTTTATGCCTAATATTGCTTTTAACATACCTAGCTTTCAAAAAAAAACAACCTCGGAAAGGTCGTTTTATAGACGTATCCGAGACTTTTGGCTTACTTGACAATGTGTAAGTATATCAAAGTATCTCACGAATAACAATTATTACATCTTAATTTCAACATCAACTCCAGCAGGAAGATCAAGATGCATCAATTGGTCGATTGTTTTATCAGTCGGTTCAATGATATCAACTAATCGTTTATGTGTCGCAATCATAAAATCCTCACGGCTATTACGATCAATAAACGTCGCTTTTTGCACGTTAAAATGTTCCTTTGATGTAGGAAGCGGAACCGGACCTGCTACGCGGGCACCCGTCCGTACTGCAACATCCAGGATTTTCTGACAACAATCGTCAATGACTCTGCTGTCGTATGCTTTTAAACGTACGCGAATTCTTCCTTTAGGCATTATTAATCCTTACTTACTCAATAATTTTTGTGACAACTCCAGCTCCTACCGTATGACCACCCTCACGAATAGCGAACCTTACGCCTTCCTCAAGAGCTACAGGAACGATAAGTTTTGCTGTCATCTTGGTAGTGTCGCCAGGCATAACCATTTCAACACCTGCAGGAAGCGTTACTTCTCCAGTTACGTCCGTTGTGCGGATATAGAACTGTGGGCGGTATCCAGTAAAGAATGGCGTATGTCGTCCACCCTCTTCTTTTGCGAGCACGATAATTTCTGCTTCAAACTGTGTATGCGGCTTCACGCTCCCAGGCGCAGCAAGTACTTGTCCACGCTCCACTTGATCCTTTTCAATTCCCCGAAGCAGTATTCCGACGTTATCTCCTGCCATACCTTCGTCAAGAAGCTTCCGGAACATTTCAACACCGGTAACAACGGTTGACTGTGTTGGTTTGATGCCAACGATTTCAACTGTGTCGTTGATATGTACTTTACCTCTATCAACACGACCGGTCACAACAGTTCCTCGACCCTTGATTGAGAACACGTCCTCAATAGGCATAAGGAATGGTTTGTCTGTTGGACGAACCGGATCTGGAACATACTCATCGACTGTTTTCATAAGTTCCAAGATGCCTTTTTCTGCTTCCGCATCACCTTGCAGTGCTTTTAAGGCTGATCCTCGGATCACAGGAATCGTATCTCCTGGGAAACCATATTTGGTCAACAACTCACGAACTTCCATTTCGACAAGATCTAATAATTCTTTGTCCTCTACCATATCGCATTTGTTCATGAATACGATAATTGCTGGAACATTGACTTGTTTTGCAAGCAGAATATGCTCCCGGGTCTGAGGCATCGGACCATCCGGAGCAGAAACGACCAATATGGCTCCATCCATTTGCGCTGCTCCCGTAATCATATTTTTCACATAATCAGCATGTCCCGGAGCATCAATGTGTGCGTAATGTCGTTTTTCTGTTTCGTATTCTGAATGATGAATGTTAATGGTGACTCCACGGGCTTTTTCTTCAGGAGCACTATCAATTTCTTCATATTTAAGTGCTTTTGCCAATCCTTTTTTTGCCAAGACGTGGGTAATAGCGGATGTAAGGGTTGTTTTCCCATGGTCAACGTGACCGATGGTCCCGATATTTACATGTGGTTTATTTCTAACAAACTTTTGTTGATCAGCCATGATTCCTCCTTAAAAATTTATAAATACGTATCGACCAATACATAAACACTGCTCATCTTTCAAGCAAGGGCAATTGTAACACATCTTAAACTTTCTTTGCAATGATCTTTTCTTGGATGTTTTTTGGCACTTCTTCGTAGCGACTTGGTTCCATGTAATATGACGCCCGTCCTTTTGATAAACTCCGTAAGGTCGTTGCATATCCAGATAGCTCAGCCAATGGAACACTTGCAATAATAATAGTCGTATTCCCTCGTTTTTGAGTTCCCACAATTTGTGCCCGTTTTGCTGATAAATCACCAATCACATCTCCCATGTATTCATCGGGAGTTGTTACTTCAACCTTCATAATAGGCTCAAGGATAGTCACGCCAGCCGACCGTACCGCTGCCTGCAGCGCTATGGAACCCGCAATCTTGAATGACAACTCTGAAGAATCAACATCATGGTACGTTCCGTCATACAGAGCTACTGACATGTCGACAAGTGGATATCCGGCAATACACCCATTTTCCATGGCTTCCGTGACACCTTTTTCTACTGGTTTGATAAACTCTCTTGGAATTGCTCCCCCCTTAATCTCATCAATAAACTCAAATCCTTCTCCACGAGCTTTTGGCGCAACGCGAAGCCAACAATGTCCATATTGTCCATGACCTCCGGTTTGCTTGATGGAGTTTCCTTCGGCTTCTGCTATTTTCGGAATAGTTTCTTTATACGCTACCTGCGGAGCACCGACATTTGCTTCAACTTTAAATTCCCGTTTCATCCGGTCAACTAAGACATCCAAATGTAATTCTCCCATTCCCCAGATGATAGTTTGATTTGTTTCTTGATTTGATTTCACCTTAAACGTCGGGTCTTCCTCAGCAAGCCGTTGTAAGGCATATCCCATTTTTTCTTGATCATTTTTCGTCTTTGGTTCAATAGCAAGAGAAATAACCGGCTCTGGGAACGTAATCTGTTCAAGCACAATAGGGTGGTTCACGTCAGAAATCGTGTCACCGGTAATCGTGTCTTTAAATCCAACAACCGCAACGATCTCTCCTGCAAATGCTTCCTTAATTTCCTCCCGTTGATTTGCATGCATCAACAAAAGTCGTCCAATGCGTTCCTTTACATCTTTGCTTGAATTGTATGCATAGGAACCTGCTTCAATTTTTCCTGAATAAATACGGACGTACGTCAATTTTCCAACGTGTGGGTCAATCTGAATCTTGAAAGCAAGTCCGGTAAAGAAATCTGTGACGATTCTTTTTCGTGTTTCTTTTTCTTGTGTTCGTGGATTAATTCCTTCAAGATCCGGCATATCAAGAGGAGATGGAAGGTAATCAACAACTGCATCCAAAAGTGGTTGTACCCCTTTATTCCGAAGCGAAGTTCCTGCATACACAGGAACTAACTTATAAGAGATGACGGCCCGACGAAGTGCTGTTTTTAACTCTTCGACTGTTGGCTCCTCCCCGTTTAAGAATTTTTCAATTAATATATCATCCGTTTCTGAAATGCGTTCAACCAGTTGATGGCGTTTTTCTTCAACCATTGTCTTTAAGTCTTCAGGAATCTCAATAGTATCAAATGACGCCCCAAGGTCATCACTGTGCCAGACAAATGCTTTTCTGGTTAATAGATCAACATTTCCTTTGTATAAATTTTCCCGGCCAATAGGAACAACCATAACAGCGGTCCGTGCACCAAGTCGATCTTCAATAGATGCAACTGTCGTCCAAAGATCAGCTCCAAGTTTATCCATTTTATTCACAAAACAAATACGAGGAACTTTGTATTTATCTGCTTGTCGCCATACGGTTTCTGATTGTGATTGCACACCCTCTTCTCCATCAAGAACTGTTATCCCTCCATCAAGCACACGAAGTGACCGCTCCACTTCTGCTGTGAAATCAACGTGTCCTGGAGTGTCGATGATGTTGAAGCGGTATCCATTCCAGAATGTGGTCGTTGCAGCGGATACGATAGTGATGCCTCGTTCCCGTTCCTGATCCATCCAATCCATAACAGTCGTACCTTCATCAATATCGCCAATTTTGTAACTTCTTCCCGTGTAGTAAAGAATGCGCTCTGTGGTTGTTGTTTTTCCTGCGTCAATATGCGCAATAATACCGATATTTCTCACTTTATCAAGTGGAACATCCCGGTTTTCAGTAATAGTAACGTTTTGTGTAGCCATAATACTAATAATAAATAAAAAACTGCTCTCAGAAGCAGTTTATGCTTAAACTTACCCTATTGTACAAAAAAAATGGGTTTATGTCTATGCTATCCACTTCCCCCTTACAATTGTTTCAACGTATTTGTCGTATCATTCCAACAACTATCAAGCATTTCTTTTGGAAATGTGTACCCAACAAGAGCACTACACTTCGGATAGTCCTGTCCATCGTGCACAATCACCCATGATCCGCTTGTCTTTGCAGCAAACCATTGAGCACCACCCACTGCATCTTTTTCTATCACCCCTCCAACAGCATAATCGCCGATGCGTTTCGAAATGGTTACACTAATGTTGCTCTCAGCAATACCTGTTTTTTTGATAAGCGCTTTTGTAATTAACGGAAGATCATCTTCAACAACGATTGTTACTTCCGGCGTTACCGTTTCAACCATTGCTTGCGATTCCCCATTGACTGGATTCGTCACCTCTGGAATTTTGGTTGGTTTTTGGCCACCAAAATAAATGGCTGCGCTAATGCACAATGCTCCAACAAGGATTGCAATAACGATTTTATTTCCATTCATACTAAAACCTCCTTATTCTTCCGTTTCTTTTGGAGAAATTGTTATGACGATACTTGTTCCATTTGTTTTTTCATCAGATCCAACGATAACCGCTCCACCAAGGTTTCCTTTCGATACTTCCCATGTTGATGATGGGCCGATATTCATTGTTGATCCAATGATCCATCCATTTTTTGAAAGATTTGATTCATAGAAAGCTGTCACTTTTGACGCTTCATCTGTTGTTGATAAGATGATCCAAAATCCTTTTCCCGCTTTGTCTTCAACACCGGAAATATTTCCTTCAACTTTTGCGCCAGGATACAACGGAAAATCTTTTGGAAATCCAGCAGGCACCTTTCCTTCCCCGCCGATATTTACCTCTGCTCCAGTTTTACTGTCTTTAATGGTCATACTTTTCCCAGAGGCATCAAGAGACACTCCCGTTTGTTTCTCTATTCCTTTTTTCATGAAATTCAAGCCCATTTTTGAAAAAATAAGGTTTCCAGCAACACCAATGAGAATACCAATAATAACCAGGATGCCAACACAGCCAATTGCTATTTTAATTCCGAGCGGTAATGGTTTTGATTTCGAAGCGGCAGATGTTGTATTTTCTGTTTTTTTCCTTGGCTCTGTTTTTGTCATAGGAAATTCCTTTCAAAAATAATGTCTACTGATTTTATTCTACTTCTATTCTTCCCCATTTGGCAATTCCAAACTTTTAATTGGTGAGAGTGCTGTTCCTGCAATTCCTTGCATGCTCCCATACAAGCCCGCTACACCCGTAAGAAGTTTATTTACCTGCATCTCGCGCAGTTTCCATGAACGCTCAAACGATACACGTTCTTTTTGAATTTCTTTCTGCATCTCCTGATATGTTTCAATCATCGCTTCCATTTGGTGTTGGAATTCATGACTCGTCACAAATCCGTACAGCTCATCAGCTTTTGTTGATTGAGCTCCTGCGATTTTCTTTTGTTTTGCTGCATCAAGGAGTGATTTTCGAAGAAGGGCAGCAAGTGGTAATGCTAATTTTGGGGATGCTATCCATACCCCATCTTTAAATCCCATACCGGATTTTGCTTCGTCAGGAAGCGTATCAGAAATAATTGCCGGAATGTGTGCTTTATCATGAAGCAAATCTTCTTTAAGTTTACTAATCCACCCATCAGACCAAGCTTTCGTCCGTTTTGATTCCCAAAGAATGGTGCCACAATCCATTCCCATAGGACTTTTTACAATCTGCCGGACATCTGCTCCCAATACCCCTTTTCCAACAGGAATGACACTATCCTGAGGGAATGTTGCATGAAGCGTTTCTTCCAAGTCCAATTCCTGAACTTCTCCTTGTAACTGCTGTGATCCAACACGACCTTTCCGTTGTAATTCTTCAATGGTTTTTTGCATGCTCTCAAGCCGCGTGTCCCGTTCTTTTAATTCCATCCTGTGTTTTTCTGAATCTTCTTCTTTTGCTTTTTGTCTAATTTTTTCCTGCTCTTCAAGCAGTTTTTTTTGCATCACTATTTCTGCATTTTCTCTCGCGGTCTTTTCAACACGCAATTGTTTCATGAGTTCTGATAATTGCTCTCGAAGTTCTTTGTTTTGTTTTCTATTTTCAGCAAGTTCTTCTTCACGAAGTTTTGATTCTTGAACAAATTTTTCTTTTGCTGCCTCTACTGCTTTTTCCTGAAGCCTTATGGATTCTTCTTTTGATTTATTCTTTACATCTTCTTCAATGTGTTTTCTGAGATCCTTTTCCAACGCGTCATTGATCTCAAATGGTTTGTTGCAATGGGGACAGGTGATCGTCGTCATCATAGTGGGATTATTGTACACGAAAATTCCAAAAAGTCACTTATCTGTTGGAAAAGAAAACAGTCAATTGAATAATGGATGCGGTGCTCACCCATAAAAAGTATGGAATTTGTAACAAAGCAATTCCTCTTGCTTGTGGCCACATAAGAAAAAACTGCGCCACAATCGTCACCCATACGATTAATATGTCGAGGGTAGCAAGTGGAATATTCTTTAATCCAAAAAATATCGGACTAAACAGAAGATTGGCGATAAGATTAATAATAAAAATTACACCAATAGTCCAGGAAAGTTTTCCTTTGAATGCGTTTACCATGACATACACAAATGAAACTGCAATCATAGGATACAGAATTGACCAAATAATCCCAATGGTACCTCCTGGTGGGGTCCATGAGGGTTTTATGAGTGCGTCGTACCAAACTCTCCATGTTTCAACTGGTGGCATACGGTTCCTCCTTGTTATGAAAGAATATAAGTGTCTTGATTATATCCTCCGACACCAATAAATTCTGCTTTTCCTGCAATAACCATTTCATATGGCCGACATGCAACACATCCGTCTTTATGAGGACACACGAACCGACTCAGCTTTCTTGCGAGCGTAACGGTTCGCGCGATATCCATTAGCCGTTTCGTTGCATCCTCTTCCGTTGGAAGTGCGACATCAATTGGCTCTGTGTCACGATTCAAATACCAATATTGTGCGCCATATACTTTTTTTGTCTGACAATTATTTGCAAGAAGTGTATAGATAGGAAGCTGCAACGAATCTGGATCCTCATCAAACTTTCCCGTCTTAAAATCAATAATCCGCACACTGTCAACATCTTCCATATATTCAAGCCAATCGAGTTTTCCGCAGAGAATAATATTCTGGTCTTCCGATAACCAAAAATATGGAAGGTCTTGACGAATCTTGACTGCTTTTTTTAGAATTGGACCTGGGTTTGCCATTATCCGCTCCATCATTTCCATTCCCCGTTTTTTGTATTTCTCCTCTTCCTCTTCGTTTGTAAATCCACCTTTTTTTCCAGACACCGATTCCCACGCTTTCTCAAATTTCACTCGCAATGATTCTTTTAATCTGTCTTCAACAGGAAGTGTAGAAAGCGATTCAACAACGGTATGTACTGTCTGACCGAGCGCAAGTGCCGGCTGCATAACAGATATCTTGTGATTACTTTTTGGATCTCTATACATATTTTTTAGAAAATATGCGCGGGGACATTTCAGATAATCTGTTATTGAGGAATGGGATAACCAGGTTGCTGAATATTTATCTTTCATACGTTTTTATTGTACCATGCTACAATAATGCACATGAAATCATCATTTATGAGCTTCTCGTTTGGATGCCGGGTTAATGAAGCAGAAAAACAAATACTCGACCAAAAACTGATAAATATTGGATTTGGCTGGAACGAACAACACCCAACATTTTACATAATTAACTCTTGCGCTATTACCGGTAAAGCAGAGCGCGAAGTGAGGCAACATATCTATCAAATACGGAAAAAATACCCAAAAACAACCATCGTCGTAACTGGTTGTTCTGCAACATTGTGGATGAAAAATAATACGAAACCTATAGGTGCTGATTACTGGATAGACAATACAAACAAAGAAACAATTCCTGAATTTATACACTCTCTTGCAAGACGGCCACTATATACCAAGACGTCATCGTCATCGCCAGACAAATTTTTAACTTCCGGACGCATGATGATAAAAATACAAGAAGGCTGTAATCGATTTTGCAGTTATTGTATTGTCCCGTCTCTTCGCGGAGCTGTGAAATCTGAGGCTATTTCTGACATTTTGAAGCGTATTTTAGCTTCGAAAAAACCCTTAAAAGAAGTCATCCTGACGGCTATTAATACCGAGGAATTTGGAAAAGACACTGGTGAAACGCTTATGCAACTTGTCAATTCTATACTAACGCATACAAAAGTTGAACGAGTAAGTTTTGGTTCCATTCACCCCTGGAGCATAACAGATGAATTTTTGTCATGGTATAAATATAATAAGGATAACCAGCGGTTTGTTCATTTCTTCCATATCCCTATTCAATCAGGATCAGACACCATTCTTCGTTTAATGAATCGACAATATACATCACACGATTTACTTGACCGACTAACGAAACTCCATGCAATAAATCCAAACGCATTACTTGCAACAGATGTTATTGTCGGTTTTCCAGGAGAAGGAGAAAAAGAATTTAAAGAAACATATGAATTTCTTAAAAAAAGTCCTATTTCAAAATTTCATGTCTTCCGATATTCACCTAGACCAGGAACCGCAGCTATAAACTTCAAAAACGAACCAACGCCTCAAGAAAAACGAGAACGATCGAGAAAACTTATTGAACTAGGAAAAAGGAAAACGAAGTTTACCACTTAAAGTGGGCAAATGCTCTGTTTGCTTCTGCGGCACGGAGCATAGTGTCACGTTTCTTAATTGCTTCTCCAACACCTTTTGACGCATCCATCAGCTCTGCTGCTAATTTCTCAGCGTATGTTTTGTATTCTTTATTTGAACGTTTTGCTGCAAATGAAACGATCCATCGAATAGCTAGTGCGATTCTTCGATCTCCCCGAACTTCCATAGGAACCTGATATGAAGCTCCTCCGACACGACGTGCTTTTACTTCAATCTTTGGACCCACAATATTAAGCGCATTTTCAAAAATATTCATTGGATCTTCCCCTTTTTCTTTAATGATATCGAGGGCTCTATACACCTGATGTTCTGCTGTTCGTTTCTTTCCACTAATCATCACTCTATTAATAAACCGTGTAAGTAAACGATTCCCATAAATTGGGTCTGCCGGTAATATTTTTTTGTAATTTTTTGCTGATCTCATAGAATTATGTATTAACTAGCTTTTGCCACCGCTGGACCTGTTGCTGTTTTTTTTGTTCCATATCGGCTTCTGCCTTGTTTTCTATTTGCAACACCTGTTGAATCATATTTACCACGAACGATATGATATTTCACTCCTGGTAGATCAGGAACTCGACCTCCACGAATCATAACAATTGCGTGTTCTGTTAATTCATGACCAATACCACCAATATATGCCGTCACTTCCTGTTTGTTTGAAAGACGTACGCGAGCAACTTTTCGAAGTGCTGAGTTTGGCTTTTTTGGTGTCATCGTCTTCACTAGTGTCACCACTCCACGTTTGAATGGAGATGGCGTCTGTTTCATTTGCCGCGTCTTCGTATTAAAAAATTTACGAAGTGCAGTCGCTTTTACTTTTTTTGACTTTCTGTGTCGACCGAATTTGATGAGTTGATTAATTGTTGGCATAATTATTTTTTTATCTGTGCACGCTCTGCATCCACAGGAATGAGTCGTCCGATTATAACGTTTTCTTTAAGCCCCAGCAACTTGTCCTCTTTTCCGGCAAGTGCTGCATCTGTCAAAACATTGGTTGTTTCTTGAAATGACGCTGCTGAGAGCCATGATTCCGTATACAGCGATGCTCTGGTAATTCCTAATAACACAATGTTTGCCGTTGCCGGCTCTCCACCTGCTGCGAGCACTTTTGCGTTTTCAGCAGTGAATGTAGCACGATCAACTAATTCTCCTGGTAGCATAACCGTATCTCCTGGTGCATCAATACGCACTTTATCACTCATTTTTCGAATGATGACTTCAAAATGTTTGTCATGAATTCCAATTCCCTGAGATTCATAGACACGTTGTACTTCCGCGATAAGATATTTTTGAGCCCCTCGTAACCCACGAATCTCCAACACTTCTTTTATATCCAAATATCCATCTGACAATTGATCTCCTGCTCCAACAATATCACCTGTTTTCACTTTCAGTTCACTTGTAAGCGGAATCATATATTCCCGCTCTTCTACTGGTTTCAGTGATGTATTTCGAACAACTATTTTATATCCTTGATCTGTTTCTGTTACCTCAACTTTTCCTGCAATCTCGGAAATTGGAGATAATACCCGTGGTGTGCGACACTCAAACAACTCTTCAACCCGTGGTAATCCTTGCGTCACATCAAGTCCAACGATACCTCCTGCATGACGAACGCGCATGGTCAGTTGTGTTCCTGGTTCTCCAATGGATTGAGCTGCGATAACACCAGCTGGTGTTCCCATTTCGATGAGTTGTGTTGTTGAAAAATCACGTCCATAACATTTTGCACACATACCTATCTTTGCTTTACAAGTAATCGGAGATCGAATAATAATTGTTTCAACATGATGCTCATCAAGAAGCTTCATATTTGATTCATCAATAAGTTCGTCTTTTGCAATTAATACTTTCTTTAATCCCGGAGCTGTAATATCTGCTGCTGCAAAACGTCCAATTGCGCGTATTGTGAACGCTGTCTGTCTATCTTCATTTCTTGATATCTCAAGTCCTTCTTCTGTTCCACAGTCGTCCAATCGAATGATGACATCATGAGCAACGTCAACTAACCGTCTCGTTAAATATCCGGCATCTGCAGTCTTAAGAGCTGAATCAGTAAGACCTTTTCGTGATCCACGAGTGGATGTAACGTATTCAAATATTGATAATCCTTCACGATAATTACTTTTTGTCGGAAGTTCAACAATTTTACCAAGTGGATCAACGACAAGACCTTTAATAGCGGCAAGTTGTTTTAATTGATCTTTAGATGCACGAGCTCCTCCGGAATCAATAATCATTTTTACTGGATTATCTGCTTTCATGTGTTCCCAGGTAAGGTTTGCAAGACGTTCTGTTACCTCAATCCAGATATCATTTGAAAGCCGTCGTTTTTCTTCAAGCGTGATGAGTCCCTGTTGATAATTTTGCTCCACTTGTTTAACTTGGTTTTCTGTCTGATGAAGAATTTCTGCTTTATCATCAACCATCTCATTATCAAATACTGATGCTGATAATCCTCCACAAATTGTCGCTCCTTCAAATCCAATAGATTTGATTGCATCAATCACGAGTACAACCTCTTCTTTTGGATATTGCTGAAGTGCTTGAGTAATTAATGTTTTAATTATCCCTGCTTTAACTGGCGTATTAATAAACCGTAATTTTTCTGGAAGTTTTTCATTAAACAAAATACGACCAACACTTGTCACAAGTAGTTCACCATTGATTCTTACTCTGATTGGTTCTCGAAGAGATACATGTTCTGTTTGATATGAAATAACCGCTTCCCCGGTATCAGAGAAAACAGGCATATCTTTTTCATCTTTGTCTACCAAATTTGCATCAATCGTTGTGTAATAGTAACAACCGATAACCATCTCTTTATTTGGAACGGTAATTGGAGAGCCATCGGCTGGTTTAAGTAAATTAAATGTTGGAAGCATTAAATGTCCGGCTTCATATTGGCTCTCTTTAGAAAGAGGAATATGCACAGCCATTTGATCTCCGTCAAAGTCAGCATTGTATCCTGCGCACACACATGGGTGGATCTGAATTGCAGCTCCTTCAATAAGCACCGGATAAAATGCCTGAATACCAAGTTTGTGAAGAGTCGGTGCACGATTTAACAAAACCGGATGGTTTTTTGTAATTTCTTCAAGAATATCAAATACTTCTGCGGTGCGTCGATCCAATACATTTTTCGCATTTTTTACGTTTGGTGCAATACCGCGAGTAATAAGTTCACGAAGGACAAATGGCTTAAACATCTCAAGCGCCATTTCTTTTGGAAGTCCACATTGTGTGAGCTTCAATTCTGGTCCGACAACGATAACGGAACGACCAGAATAATCAACTCGTTTTCCAAGTAAATTCTGACGGAACCGTCCTTGCTTTCCCCGAAGCATATCAGATAATGATCGAAGCGGTTGAATGACAGCACGGGAGGATGGTCGTTGTGTTGCATCAATTAATGAATCGACTGCTTCCTGCAACATACGTTTTTCATTTCGTAAAATAATTTCTGGTGCACCCAAATCCATAAGGTGTTTCAACCGATTGTTTCGATTAATAACACGACGATATAAATCATTCAAATCACTCGTTGCAAATCGTCCACCAGTAAGTTGTACCATTGGTCGAAGATCCGGAGGAATGACCGGCAAAATAGAAAGAATCATCCATTGAGGTTTAATATTTGCTTTATGCATCCCATCAACAACCCGAAGTCGTTTTGTCGCTTTGATATGTCGTTGTCCTGATGTATTTCGAATTTCTTCGTGAAGATCCGCAGCGAGTTTATCAAGATTTACCTGTTTCACAACTTCGAGTACTGCTTCTGCTCCCATTCCTACGGTAAAACAGGATACTGCGTCATATTCAAATAATTTCAAATATTCATCTTCTGTAATTGTTGAAAATGCTTTAATACTCTTTACTATTGTAACTAATTGATCTACAACCTCTTGCACTTTTCCCTGTTCTTTATTCATTTGATCTTCAAGCATGGTTAATTCTTGTCGTTCTTTAAGACTCATTTCTGCGATAGCTAAATCTTGTGATTCTTTTCCCTTAATTTTTTCTTTTAATGATCCCTTTTCTTCAGAAAGTTCTTTTTGTTTTTTAACTTTTTCTTCTTTAAATCGTTTTTCTATCTCATCTGTTCGACCTTTTCCAGTTTCAACGAGTTGTTTGAGTACTGCTTTTTTCTTATCATCATCAACACGAATAACTAAATATTGTGCAAAATAGATAACACTTTCAAGTGCCCTTGGACTCATATCCAAAAGAAGGGAAAGTTTTGATGGTGCTCCCTTAAAAAACCATACATGCGCAACAGGTGCAGCAAGGGTAATGTGTCCCATGCGTTCTCGCCTTACTTTGCTTTGTGTCACCTCAACACCACATTTATCACAAATAATTCCACGATAACGGATTCTTTTGTATTTTCCACAATAACATTCCCAATCCTTTGTTGGTCCGAAAATACGCTCATCAAACAACCCATCTTTTTCTGGTTTGAGTGTCCGATAATTAATAGTTTCCGGTTTCGTTACTTCACCGTATGACCATGATTTTATATCCTCACTTGATGCTAACCGCACTTCAAGTCCTGAAAAGTCAACGATATTTGTAAATGTTGATTTATTATCCATAGTTACTCCGTTTTATCTGATTCTTCTGTAATTGGTTCTGCTTTTGCTTCTAATTTGGCTATACCGTCAACGACAAGTTCTGAACCAGATACTGTAGCTAATTCTTTCATTTCTATTGAAGTTTCTTCCTTAACTTCTTCTGTCATCAATTGTTTTGTAGTGACGGCACCAGTTGGTTTAACAGAAAGACCAAGTGCTTGTAATTCTTTTACTAACACCTTAAATGATTCAGGAACATTAGATGCTGGAATATCAATTCCTTTAACGATAGATTCGAATGCTTTCGCTCGACCAACAACGTCGTCAGATTTAATCGTTAGCATCTCTTGTAGTACATGGGCTGCACGATGAGATTCAAGAGCCCAGACTTCCATTTCTCCAAGTCGTTGTCCACCCATTTGTGCTTTTCCACCTAATGGCTGCTGTGTCACAAGTGAGTATGGCCCAGTTGAACGGGCATGAGTTTTATCTTCAACCATGTGAATCAGTTTCATAATAAATCCGATTCCAACAACAATCTCTTCACTAAATGGTTTACCAGTTCTTCCGTCGTATAGTGTTGTTTTTCCTGACAATGGAAGATTTGCTTCTTTAATTTTTTCAATAATTCTTTGTTCTTTAATTTGTTCAAATACAGGAACGGCGATTTTCACATTTAATTTTTTCGCTGCAAGCCCTAGATGTGTTTCTAGGAGTTGTCCTAAATTCATACGGGACAATACAGATAACGGAGAAATCAGCACATCAACCACAGTACCATCGGCCATATATGGCATATCTGCCATAGGAAGAATTTTGGAAATAACACCCTTGTTTCCATGACGTCCCGCTAATTTATCTCCAACAACAACTTTACGCATTTGTGCAACCTTGACAATAATTTTTCTGTTTGTTCCTGGCTCGAGTTCATCTCCTTGTTCTTTGTCGAGTATGAGAACATCAATCACGGTTCCACGTTCTCCGTGTGGAACACGAAGACTGGTGTCACGAACTTCACGAGCCTTTTCACCAAAAATTGCACGTAATAGTCGTTCCTCTGCCGTTAATTCTGTTTCACCTTTTGGAGCGATTTTCCCAACCAATATATCGTTCGGAGATACTTCAGCGCCAACAACAACAATACCGTCTTTATCAAGATTTCGGAGAGCTTCTTCACCAACATTTGGAATGTCACGTGTTGTTTCTTCTGGACCCAATTTTGTATCAACAACGCTTGCTTCATATTCTTCAATATTTACAGAGGTTAATACATCATCTTTTACAAGACGGTTTGAAATCACAATAGCGTCTTCGTATCCAAGACCATCAAAAGACATGTATGCAACGACAACATTTGATCCTAAAGCAAGTTCTCCTTCGTCTGTAGCAGGTCCCTCAATTAGCACATCACCTTTTTTCACTTTTTGTCCTGTAATAACA
Organism: Candidatus Gottesmanbacteria bacterium; assembly: GCA_043798445.1. Taxonomy (GTDB): domain Bacteria; phylum Patescibacteriota; class Microgenomatia; order UBA10105; family UBA927; genus CAIJMI01. The sequence continues at coordinate 22,022 of JAZDOQ010000030.1, forward strand.
ACTACGTGTTGGTTGTAACATGTTGATTGTGCAGAACGTTTAAATTTTTCTAAACCGTAGGTATCTTCATCTCCGTTTTTATATTTTGTTTTTACAACAACTGCGTCTGCATATAATACTACTCCATCGTCTTTTGCTTCGATCATTCTGCCCATAGACGCCGCGATTGCACGCTCCATGCCAGTTCCAATAATCGGTGACTGTGGTTGTAATAATGGCACTGCTTGACATTGCATGTGTGTGCCCATGAGAGCACGATTTGCTTCATCATGTGCTAAAAATGGAATCATCGAAGCTGGGGCACCAACAACTTGTCGAGCCACGATATCAAGATACTCAACTACGGCACTATCTGATTCTAAAAATTCTCCCTTATACCGTACAGGAACTCGTTCTGGAACGATATTTCTTTGTTCATCTATTTCTATATCAGCATGAGTTATATAATGATATTGTTCATCATTTGCATCCAAGTAAACGATTTTATTAGTCACGTGTATTTTTGTTTTTCCACCAACAGTAATTTTTTCCACTTTTCGATATGGAGTTTCTAAAAATCCATATTCATTTACTCGAGCGTACATGGCCATGTAAGTAACAAGTCCAATGTTCGGTCCTTCTGGACTTCGAACTGGACAAATACGACCATATTGTGAAGCGTTGATATCACGAATAGAAAATGATGCACGTTCTCTGGAAATTCCGCCAATTCCCATGACGGTAAAACGACGTAAATTATCAACTTCTGCTAATGGATTAGTTTGATCAAGAATTGTTGACAATTGACTCGTTCGAAAGAAATCATTAACTGCTGCGATTATGGGTCGTGCATTAACTAATTGTGTAGGCAATAAATCAACTGCTTGTGGTCCAGCTAAACTCATTTTTTCTCGTATAGAACGCTCTAAACGAAGTATTCCAACGCGAAATGCATTGGTTGCGACAAGTTCTCCAACTCGACGAACACGACGATTACCCAGATGGTCAATATCATCTACGTCACCCTTTCCATTAGCAACATTGATAAGATAATTGATTCCTCCGAGGATGTCTTCTCTTGTCAACACCCAATTTTCTTTATTATTAAGAACATCAATTCCCAATTTTTTATTCATCTTGTATCGACCAACTCGCTCTAGTGAATATCTCCGATGATCAAAAAACATTGATTGGAATAATTCTCGTGCATTGTCAAGAACAATTGGCTCCCCCGGACGAAGTTTCCGATACATTTCAAGAATTGCTTCGTTTTGGTTCGTGGTTGGATCTTTGGCAAGAGTAGCTTCAATATACCGATGATTTGGATTTACATCGACTGCAGCAAAAACTTGTTTAATTTCTTCATTTGTTGAAAGTCCTAATGCACGGAAAAATGTGCTTGCAACAAATTTTCGCCTTCGATCAATTCGAACCATCAAAACGTCATTTCTTGTAATAAACATTTCTAGCCAACTTCCATGCATCGGCCGGATTTCAGCACTATATAATGTACGTCCAGTTGTTGGATCGACTTCACCTGTAAAATAAATACCTGGGGATCGAACTAATTGATTTACCACACATCGTTCTGTACCATTGATGATAAATGTACCATTTTGTGTCATGGCTGGAATATCACCCAAAAACACTTCTTGCGTTACATGGTGACCAGTCTGTTTATTTGTTAAAGACGCAACAACCTTAAGCTGCATATCATAGGTAAGTCCTTTTTCAATGGCAGTAACTGGTGTTAACCGTGGTTTCCCAAAAAAGTAGTCACCAAAAGATAATTCCCAATTTTTGCCGGTAAAATCGTGAACTGGAGATATTTCTGCAAGAAGTGTTTTAACACCTTCCTGCAAGAACCATTGATATGATTCTCGTTGAACCAACGTAAGATCAAACTCAGGAAGGTCAGTATATTCCTTTCCCCAATATAATCGATGAGTATGCGTGTCTTTGGACATTGTGAATAAATTCAAAAAAAATCTTAAAAAAACGCAAAAGAAAGAAGCGAACAATGAACGTTCGCCTCTTTGGGCTATTCAATTAGTGTCCATTATATAGCTAATTTTAGCATACTGTCAACAAGGAAAATAAAGTTAATTATTATTTAAGGTATTCCTCTATATTAGCTTTGTGTTCTTCATATGTTTCAGCACAATGTATCTGCTTTTGACTGTCGTGCAGATAAAACAAACATTTCGTCTCTTCAAAATTCAGTACCGAGTCGATTGCAGCAATGGACGGACTACAAATTGGTGTTGGTGGTAATCCTTTGTACAAATATGTGTTATATGATGAGTCACTTGTCTTTTCCGTTAAATCTATACCTCCCCACCATGAGCCGTCAGACTTTTTTCCTTTTGTGTACTGCATGGTTGCATCAATTTGTAAACGCATCCCGGCATCAAGCCTATTCCAAATAATGCCAGCAATTAATTTCATGTCATGCGGACCTGCAGCTTCCCGCTCAATAAGGGATGCAATTTTAAGCGCAGTTACCCAACGAATATTTGCATCCTGAAATTTCTGGAAGTATGGAACAAACTGCTCATTAAACCGATTGATAAATCGTTTTGCAACTTGCACCCCTGTTTCATCACGAGGAATGAGATATGTGTCAGGATAATATACCCCTTCAATGTACTCAGGTTGTAAAGATTTATATGCTTCATTCCAATTACGTAATGTTTCTTCGTTCCATTCTAATTTCTTAGCAAGAAGTTCTCCTATTTGCTCTCGTCTTTGACAGCCGATAATGGTTACCCATAACAAGTCTGGTTTACTAGTGACACTCCGTGCAATCTGCCATGCCCACATGGTTTTTTGTAAACGATATCCTCCCGGCTCAATTGTTTTTCCGCTAATCATCAGATTAATAATCCATTCATTTCGGATAAAATTCTGTTCTTTAAGTTTTGTTGACACGGTAAATCCTTCAACATTTTGTGGAACAATAAACACTTTTGTCTCGCTTGTTTTATCAATAGGACCAAAAAAATAAAATAATGCAGCAATAATAACAATGACAGAAATGACGACTCGAAGAAATTTTGCGGCCAATTTATTCATTATGTGTCGATTGTATACTAAACCTAATTCAATTTCAGTCCAAATAAAAAGCTTTGATAATGATTCATGTGAAATAACGAAGCGTGAGTAACTATCGCTATTCGTTCAAAACCGTTTTTTTCATGAAAAAGTAATGATGGAATATTTGTAACAGGAGATAAAGCAACAAATGAAAATAAATACTTAATATTTTTATCCTTTATTTTAAAAATCGCTTCCTGTAGCATCATTGAAGCAAATCCCATATTTCTGACAGTTGTTGCGACCATAATTCCACCAATGTCAGCATGAGGTATTGAAAAATATATTGATTTCATTGCTGGTCGAAACCAATATATATTATTTGTTTCTTTCATTTCTGGTTTATCATCTATTCGCACAAATCCAACAACTTTACCTTCATATTCATACACAAGAAATATTTTTTGCAGATCCCGTATATGATCTTCAATAGAATATTCACCATTCAACAAAAATCCATTTATTTCAATAGATAATCTATACGATGTATCTTTAATGTCTTCTATATGAAGAGCAGAAGCGTCTTTCAATGATTTCACACACCCATAATCTCCTTTTGTCGCAATTCTTATCATATTTATATATTTTGTTATTTATTAAATAACACAAGAAATATACCAATAGTAATTAAAATAACACCACCTATGAGAGATACCGTTACTTTTTCTTTCAAAAAAATGAGTGCAAATATAATTGTGAGTACTAAACTAAATTTATCAATTGGTGCTACTTGTGAAGCGGTTCCCAACTGCAATGCTCGAAAATAAAAAAGCCAGGAAAGTCCAGTGGCGATACCGGAAAGAACTAAAAAAATAATTGTATTTTTAGGTATGCTTCCAATGTGTTTATATGTCCCTTGCGCAAACACAATTCCCCACGCAAAAATTAATATAACAACAGTTCGAATTGCTGTTGCCAAATTTGAATTAATATTCGCAACCCCGATTTTTCCTAAGATTGCTACGGCTGCTGCAAATACCGCTGATAAGAGTGCGTAAACATACCAAGGCATAAGAGATGAATGAGATTCGTTAAATATAACTGCTAGCCAAATACAATTTTATTCTTTTTTCTCTTTTGGCAGATTTTCACACGCTTCTCCGTCTTTATCACCGTCTAATCGATTCGTATCTTTAGTAACTCCACCGGCGTTATAATAAAATTTCTGTGCATCTTCCTGAGTAGTAAAATCGTCGCAGTTATATTCATCCGTGTATTTTCCACCAGATGATACCACGTTTCCTTCTTTGTCTCGCATGACTTTTGCTTCCGACATCGACGAACCTGACAACAGTTTTCCCAAGTCCCAATCATTATTGGTTGACTCCAGACCGAATGCCGCAAGAAGTATTCCAATAAGGACAATGAGAATTGGTTTTGCTATCTTTTTTGTGCTCTCGCTTGCGTTTGCAAGTGGTTTTAGTTTTGGAATTGCCATATTAAATAATTGAATAAAGCATATACGCGACCACGATCAATAATACGATAATAACTATCAATCGAACTTTTTTATTTTTCATAGTTTTAGTATACATTCCTCCTTTTTTAAAAAACATTACTGATTATACTTTTGCGGTCATAGTAGAAACATGTTCACGAGGATATTTTATTTCGTTCTTTTTCATTTTCCTTTCAAACGCATCATTAATATCAATATGCATTTCCTGTGCTAGCAGCAACGTAGCATGTAGGACATCAGATAATTCATCTTTAATATCTTCTTCATGCTCTTTGATATATAAATCGAGTACTTCTCCATTTCTCCATTTAAAATGTTCAAGCAGTTCAGCTGCTTCAAGCGCAACATCAATTGCGATCTCTTTCGGATGATGCGACCAAGACCGTTCGTGATGAAATTTTTTGATGCGCTTCTGAAGAATTTGTAAGTCAGTCATAGTACTATTATACCTTTCCTGCAAGTTGTCCGCATGCCGCTGCGATATCATCACCCATGGTTACCCGAACGGTATGATGAACATGTCTGTTCGTCAATATCCTTGAAAATTGTTGGATAACATCGGGTGGTGATCGTCTAAACGAAATGCCTGCAACGGGATTAAACGGAATAAGATTCACATGAGTCAATCGATGCCTCATGATGCGGGCAAGTTCCTCCGCATATTTTGGTAAATCATTTACTCCATCAATCAGCGTATATTCGAAACTAATTCGTTTGTTCGTTTTCTTCGCATGCTCATCAAGAAGCGTTAATAAATCATCAAGAGGAAACTTTTTTGCAATAGGCATCAGTTGCTCGCGTAATTTTTGGTTGGGTGCATGAAGACTTAACGCGAGTCTTCCAACATATCCGCTTTTTAATAACTTCTTCAGATTATCGGTATGCCCAGATGTAGAAATGGTTATCCTCCGTTCACTCATCCCCATCTTTTTTGGATCAGTAAATATGGCTATTGCGTCAAGGACTGGCTGGAGATTTAACAACGGTTCCCCCATGCCCATAAACACGATATTCGTAATCGATTGCTGTTCTTCTTTTAATATCCGAGCGATAAACAACACTTGATCTACTATCTCCGTAGCAGTCAGATTTCCTCGAAATCCTAACGTTCCCGTTGCGCAAAATGCACACCCGACAGGACAGCCTACCATACAGCTTACACATACTGTATTTCTTCCATCGGTGTGTCGTAACAATACCGTCTCAATGCGTTTTTTATCTGACACGCGCTCAAACAACATTTTTTCAGTATCTTTACGGTGGGAAACCAATTTCTTTAATACATTTAACGATGAGAATGATAATTCTTGTTGAAGAAGAATTCGCAGTTCCTTTGGCCATGTCGAAAGTTCGTCAAATGACGCTATAAAATCCTGATAATAGGCGACATTGAACTGTTGCTCTCGATATGACGGGATGGAGTGATTACGGATAAAATTGTGAATCATGACAATAATAACCTGCGTTACTTTTTAACAGGTGCCTCAGTTGGAGTTATTGTTGGACAAACATAATTCGGTTTCGGAAAAATTGGTTTTCCTTTTTGCACAAGTTGTCCATTCTCACAAACCCATGTATCTTGCCCATTCATCGAACGAATAGCTACAACAAGTAATCCAACCGCTACAGCTGATCCTAAGATAAGAAGAATAGTTCGCTGCATAGTGAGTGTGTTAAATCCCTGTTTAAGCATGTTAGGTAGTGTAGTTTCTACAAAAAACTACACTACCCTTCATTACTCTATATTTTCTTCGTCGTAAGAGAGTTTCTCTTACCAATCACGTCCACCGCGATCATCACGTCCACCGCGATCGCCACCACGGCCACCATGGCCACCACCGAATCCACCTGGGCGTCCACCACCGAATCCACCACCTGGGCGTTGTTCTCGTGGAACCATTGGTCGCGCTTCGTTAACAATTAATGTTCGTCCATCAAGATCTTTTCCATTCAACATTTCGATTGCTTTCTTTGCTTCTTCATCGGAACTCATCTCAACAAATCCAAATCCTTTGGATCTCCCTGAAAATTTGTCCATGATAACTGTTGCAGAAACAACTGTTCCTGCTTGAGCAAATGCATCCCGAAGTGCTTGATCATTTGTACTATAAGATAAACTTCCAACAAACAATTTCATACTATATTCAACTTTCTATAAAAAAATACTACATTATTATTTACACGTACAATCTTTGCATCCGCAGTCGCCTGTTTCATCGCTGCTACACCCGCACACCTCCTTCCGCGATCCATCGTCGCTATAGATATACATTTTATCTTTTGTTTCGTCCTGTGTCTTCATATGCGACGAATCACAGAACGGTTGATTTTTTGACAATCCACACATACAAATAGCTACCGACTTATCTGTTGGAGCTATCATATGCGGTCCTTGTGCTATTTTTATAACAATACGTGCCATGCTCTTGCATTATACGGTATTTACCGTTCAAACGCGACTACCAGCTTCCCCCACCGCCTCCGCCACCGCCTCCGCCAGAAAATCCTCCTCCACCAGAAAACCCGGATGAAAAACCAGATGATGAACGCGTTGGCGTTGCGGATGAGACAACACTTGAAGAAAATCCATGACTAAATGCATGGGTAAAAACAAGAGTACTGAATGCTCTATTGTCATATGTTTCATACCAACTTGGCCGAGCGATATTCATGTCTTTGAATCGCTCCGCCCAAATTTTCTCAACACCGAATATGATGGCAAACGGCAGGAATTTCTCAAAAAATAGCTGCTTTTTTGCCTGAAACGCATATTGTCGATCCTGAGACATAATGAATCCTTTAAGGGCGTTTGCGACATTAGTGCAATTGACCCCATCTATGGTTTTTTTCGGCATTTTCCGACCAAAGAAAAAGGATATGATTGCAAGCCCAATATTACCGGTAAACAACGCAACTCCAGCAAGCACCATATATATCGTTCTCGTTTTTTGCGGATCTTTCGGAAACAACCCGTTATCAACCACTGCGGTATAGAGTTTATTCTTTGTGTTTTGGACAACCGTACTTAAGTCTGTATCCTTTATCCGGACACTTGTTGTTGCTCCTGGAAATATCCCTGTTATAAGGGTCTGTTCAAACGGTTGAAGCGTATCACCTTTAATGGATTGTCTTACTTGTTCAAGATAAAAATCTTTTTTCTTTTTCTCAATGATCTTTATATATCCGCGCCTGGCAAGGTCGATGAGTGTTGCTGTGATGTCGCGCATATCCGCTGTCTCATCAACGAGTGTTCCTGTTTCACCAGGCGTTAATCCTCTCCCTTGTTTGCTTTTAGGAACGTCAAACCACACATGCGCTTTTCCAACTGTTCCCTTTGGGTCTCTCCCAGTTTTGAACCATTTAACAAAAATCCATAATGGTAAACCAATGTACCAAAAAATAGCAAGACAAAGGGACAAAAATGCAACAATGCTTCTCAAAAAATCCGCAAACCAAGTATTTATTTTTTTTGATTCAATGATCGTCATTAGGCCTTTTGGAAACCCAACGATAACAGTTAATCCTTCGCCTGATTGAAGAGGGTTTACCGTCTCAACAGTAACTGCACCATTATCATACCGTATACGACAATCTGAGGCGGTACTTTCTTTCACCCCGGTAAAACAAGCAAGTTGTACATTTTCTTTTGCTATTGTAAATGGAAGTAAAATGGATGCTTCTGTTTTCTGAATTGGAACTTCCCATTCATTCCCTGTGATATTCCAATATAACTCGTCATGATCTGAAAATGGAACGAATGCACCTCGAATGATATATCCAATATTATATTGGTGAATACCTGTTATTGTTCTATTAGGATCACCAATTTGAAGCTTAATATTATCGCCATCTGTACGTTTCGTGAATGTATATACATGATCCTGATCATCCAGTACACGTATATCATCAATCCCTAATTTGTATTTCACTCCATCCATATTTGTTTTTGTATATTTGATATTTCGAATAATTCCATGTTTATCCAACACACCAAAATCGTAGAGGATTTTTTCTAACACTGTCAGGGAGCTATCATTCGTAACTGAGAGTGTCGCCTGAAACAATTGAATACTTTCGGCGCGAACTGGAATTACAACAAAAAAACAAACAAAAAAAAGAATGACTGAATGAAGTACCCGTTTCATGACCTAACGCAAATAGTCAGCGATATTTTTTTCGTGTTCTTCAATTGTCTTTGCGTAATGTACACCACCCGCTTTATCATGGATATAAAACATGTAATCTGTTTTTTCTGGATAAATAACCGACTTTATTGCTTCAATCCCAGGATTTGAAATTGGTGCAGGTGGCAGACCTGAATATTTATATGTATTATATGGAGAATCAATTACTTTGTCTGCATCCGTGAGTTCTTTCTTCCACCATGTTTTGTCTTTTACCTGATACCCTAATATATATTGGAGAGTTGCATCAACTTGAAGCGGCCAATCTTGATTTAACCGATTTAAAAGAATTCCTGCAATCACTGGCCTATCTTGACTCGTTTTTCCTTCGCGCTCAACAAGCGATGCAAGAATAATGACTGATTGAGTTGATAGTCCGGCCTTTTTTGCATCGGCAAGCATTACAGACGTTACTTTTTCATAAAACGTATCCGTTAATAATTGAACGACTGCTCCTGCGGTTGCATCTTGCGGAATCATATAGGTATCTGGAAACATATACCCTTCTTTTGCAATAATTAAAAATTCTTTTTCCGGAATATTTAATTCTTTTGCTACATTCGTTGCAATTTCCTCACTTCTCCACCCTTCGGGAATCGTGAGCCAGACATCCATCATTCCTCGTGTAAGTTCTTTTGCAATCATTCGTGCATCCATCGTTTTGTTGAGTCGAAAATCACCCGCTTGAATTTGTCCATCTGTATTAAAAAAGCGAACAAGAAGATAAAAGCCTATTTGACTTCGAACAAGTCCGGCTGATGCAAGTCGACGAGAAATTTCCTTTGACCCCTGACCACTAGGAACAACAAAACTGATCGGAGTTATGTCTTTTTCATCAACAGGACTCATGGCATTTTTCCACCAAGCAATTCCTCCTGCCAATGTGAATAAAACAACAGCTAATAAAATGACGATGCGGGTGATGAGTGTGTTATTTGACTTCATCAAGTGTTGCTCTCCTATATTTATTTGCCCCTGCGTCATACATATAGATACGACCACATTCACACGTCACTTGTATATATCCTTGTCCTTGTGGTTTATTCAGTTCTTTTCCACACCCGACACATTTTCCCTGCGATAATAACCATGCTTGTACTGGTCCGATAATATTTTTAAACATATTGATTATTCAATGGTATAGATAGGAATGTGTTTCACTGTTTCAACCGCTTCTTTTATGCGATACGTATCCTGACTATACAGTGTGCATAGTATATCACCTTTGTCCACATGTTCTTCAAGTTTCCTGTTTAAAAACATCCCTGCCTTCTTATCTGTCGGACACCCGAGGATTCGACAAACCATGCTAATTTCTTTATTATCCATCTTTGTTATCATCCCTTTTTTTATTGCAATGAGCTCATATTTTTCCTTCCCAGCAATAAGTTCGTCACTGGCAACATCAGGATTTCCCCCTTGTGCACGAATAATTTCTCTCATTTTTGAGAGTGCCTTTCCGGACGTTAATAATTCATGAGCAAGCTCTTCCCCGCTTACTCCTTTCATGTTTTTCGTGTCCGCAATACAAAGCGTTAATAGTTTTCCAGCTAACCGTAACGCTTTTGACTCAAGCGCCTGTGGACGACATGGGCGTTGTTCTAACACTTCAAAGACATCATGCGCTTCGAGTACTGGTCCGACACCAAACCCGGAATTTTGATGTGTTTCATTGATATCAATGGCAATATTTATACCAAATTTTTTTGCGAGATAGATAAATTTTTTCCCAATAATTTCAGCATCTGAAAAATGTTGAATTTTCATGGTCGGACCAACGGGAATATCGATAACAAGATGTGTCGCTCCCACCGCAATTTTTTTTGCCATGATCGATACAATGATTTTATCAAACGATTCAAACGCGAGAGGTTGTTCTATCTCAATGATAACATCATCAGCGGGAGCCAACCCCAAGTGCCCACCCCACACAATACATCCTCCGACATCGTGAACAATTTTTTCTATTTGAGGTGCGTCGAACGTTACAGGGGCTACAACTTCCATCGTATCTGCAGTTCCAGCCGGAGCAGTAATTGCACGCGTAGAATTTTTTGGGATAGTAAATCCAGCTGCTGCAATAATCGGAACGAGAATCATGGTTGTTCGTGTTCCCGCAACGCCACCGGTGCTATGTTTATCAGCAACAATTCCCTTAAAATGAAGTTTTTTCCCGGTATCCACCATCGCTTTCGTCATAAAATACAATTCTTCCGGAGAAAATCCTTCTTTAAATCCAGCGGCTGCAAAATATGTTGTTAACACGGGACCTAACCGTTTGTGAGAAATTTCATCCATGATGAAAAATATTTCCCGATATGTTAACTGTTTGCCAAGAAGTTTCTTTTTTATTGCGTCAACTGCGATCATGTTTGAAGGCTTCATGTATTTTTCACGAGACGCATTTTTATATTCAGTCGTTTCCAATAGGTACCGGGTGGGACACAGGTAACAAGCGTCATATAGGAATCATCAAATCTTTGCTCAAGCGGGGACAGATCGGCCGGTTCAACAACGATCATATCCTCTACTCTATATATATATTCAATTCCATCAAAATACACCGTTGCTGTATCCCCAATTTCCATACTCGGAAGAAATGAAAAAATTGATTTATAGTTTTTTGGATTATAAAACTGCGGCAAGGTAGAATGGCCAAATACCACAGCATTTCCATATTGGCCTGGTAATGGTGTCCCTCCATAGTGCACCAAACTCACCCCCAAATCATCACCCGATACAATAACATTAGCATTTTGAATCTTCAGTTTTGGAATAGATAACGTATACATGTTTACTGTTGCAGTTACTTTTTTTTGCGGCCTATTTGGATACCAAGAACTAGGATTTTGATAATCTGCAGCCTGTACTGTTGATGCAATCATACGACCGGCTATATATGCGGATCCTGCAACAGGAGAGGTCGTCTTTGCTAATACGTTTTGTGTTATAGCGCTGAATGACACGATCGGCCACAATGTCCACGCAAGAATGCCGATACCGAGTCCCATAAACACAAAAGACACAACAATAGACCGGCGAACCGGTGGCTTAGAGACATGCTTGACATAACGATACAGTGGCATACATTACTGAACAACAACGTCAACACTAATATTTGCGGCCTTTATAGGAAAGCGGTTTTTTGTCAAAGATCTGGCAAAGAAAAATTCAGCACTTCCAATTCCTTGGATATTTTTTAGTACCGTTTCAGCGAAAATAATCGTTTTCCCAACAATTTCATTACGGATTTTTGCTACATCAATATTGGGAATGGATACGAGTGTAATTGACGCTAGCGCTGTGATACTCCCATCTTTTTTTACTATTGGATTCCCTATATTTACTACAGTTCTTCCCTCGTTCATCACATATCCACCAGGAACATCGCTTGAAGCAAGCATCAGTAATGCTGACTTAACATCTTGTTCATTATAGGAAACACCAGAAATGGTGATTGTCACTTTTCCATGAAGATCCTTTGCTTCCTGATCTAATTCTTCAGTAAACGTTTTATTCGTTACCGCTGTTTTAATGGTTTGATCAATTAATTTCTCTCCTCCCGCCACCCCTGCTAATAAATCCGATTTTGCTTTTATTACCAATTCATCTGTTAAGGCTTTAACCATAGCATCGTAGTCGGCTCGTGTTACGACCGTTGTTTCTTTACTTGTTCCTCCGGTAAATGGTTGGTCATTTCTAGCAGTAAGAATACTTGAAGCAGTATCTTTGAAAATAAATTCGGTTCTTGCAGTTATATTACCTTCTTCACCGATTGATGAAGCGGTGATTGACGCTGTTGTTTTTCCGAATGTTATTGATCCAATTGATTCACTTGCCGATGCAATTTCTGTATCGTTGTCAAGCGTAAATTGCAATGAATTACCGACCAAAATAGTTCCTTTTTTCAGCGTTCGAGAAGAAACTGCTTTATTATAAATAACTACCATCCCTTTTCCTGGATCACCAATACGTTTTTTGCCTGTCACCGGTGACACTTTTTCTCCAGAAACCGATTGCTCCAATTTTTTTCCGGGAATAATAAATTTTGCCGCATCAACAGCTGTTGCAGATGTTGAGATCGTAATTGTTTTTTCTTTTTTTACTGAATTCGGCACAACAGTAAGTGTCACAGTTGCTTTTGGAAGAAGATAATATAAGAAACCGGTAATCCCAATGACAACAATCAAAACCGCTGCAATAGGAATAATTGGAAACCGGTTCGTTCTTTTCAAAACAAGTATTCCTTTAAATCGTGATGCAAAAGACCGCATTGTTTGCAAAACACTCGTTCCAAACGATGTTACATTAAGGGGTTCTTTTAATGGTTTTTCTTCTTCTGGCTCTTCCAAAATATCTTTGTTTTGATGAAATCCGAGTGATTCAGGCGCAACAGGAATGACATTGGCGTCTTCTGGATTAACTTCTGGAATTATATCTTCATCTTCTTGTTTTTCATCAATAATTATCTCTTTTTCTTCGCTTTTCTGCCCTTGCTGTGCAATCACTGTTGCAATTGTTTCATTTTCATCTCTTTTTTCTTCAATAAATGTTGCGGTAAGCTCACTTGCTCCGGCAAGCGCTACTGCATGGCTGACATCATCAAGTTGAAATACGTCAATGGTTGGGTAGTGAAGAAAATTTGCACGACTCGTCCATTGATGGGTGAGAAGCTGTGCTTTAATAGATTCAAGATCTTCTTTTCCGGCGCCATACAAAATCATCCGGGAAGGGAGTATCTCAATATCAGGAAAACTCTTTATGGCTGTTTCTACATCCTCGACAATATACTCACTCACCTTAATGGACCGTGTTCCCACGCACGTTCCAACACGATACAAGGATACCTCCATCTCGGATCCCGCAACGTGAAGAAGAATCACACTGGGCGGCACTCCTTCTTCATGTTTGATTTGAAAGATGATTGCTGTTTCGATACCGACAAATCCGACCGGTTGCAGTTCAAGCATCGTGGTCATTCGTTTCAGGTCAGGACGGATGGAAGCAGCAACATTTCCTTCTTTTGTCAAGAATTCAGGTGCAAATCCAAGAACTGTTTTATGAATGTCTGTCGTTTGGCGTACGTCTTGTAGTTTGCTCAACACCTCATCTGCTGCCTCGATCCGTTTACCCCAGGATGTATCAAGACTTTCTGCATGTTCAAATGCTGCCACATCAAGTACTTCATCTTGTCCAATTGACCACACACATCCTGCAATATGTTTGTGAAACACTGTTAACGAGAGATACAATTCTTTAGTGACTGGTTTAGGGCGAAATAGGTGTTGAATTTGTTCCGTGATTTTCATGATGTTCGAGATGCCCATAAATCCGGCGGATACCGGATCCTGCAGACTCCTCTTTATCTATTGTAAAGTGACCCACCTCCCCTGTAAAGGAAACGTGTGGACCGCCACAAATTTCGCGGCTAAAGTACGTGCCGTTTTTGTCCCCTACGGTATACACCTTCACTCTGTCTCCATATTTTTCAATGAAAAACCCGATAGCTCCGCTTGCAAGTGCTTTTTCTTTATTCATTTCTTCCATTGTTACTTGAAGATTTTCATGAATTGCACTGTTTACCATCTCCTCAATTTTCTTTAATTGTTCGGGTGTTATTTTCTCTGGATGAGAAAAATCAAACCGCAACCGATCAACCGTTATGTTGCTTCCCCTTTGTCCAATATGCGTTCCCAATACTTTTCGAAGTGCTGTATGCAAAAGATGTGTTGCAGTATGAAGTTTTGTCGTCTCAACTGAGTGGTCTGCAAGTCCCCCTTTGAACATCCCAACAGATGCCGTTCGAGACAGCGTTTGATGTTTTTTAAACGCTTCTTCAAACTCTGCCCTGTTAATCCTCTGTCCTTTTCCTATGGCAATTTCCTCTGTTAACTCCCAGGGAAATCCGTATGTTTCATAGAGAAGGAATGCCTGTTTTCCATCGACCGTATCCATTTTTTCGATTTCTTTTAAACCCTTTTCCACGGTCTTTCCAAATCGTCCGGCTTCATCAATGAGTATATTTTTGATTTTTTCTTTTTGTTCGGATACAGATGGATATACACTTTTATATTGTGCTGCAACCGGTGCAACGAGCGATTTGATGAATCCCCAATCTCCCCACACCCCAAGTTTTTTGGCATACAGCATTGATCGACGAATGAGCCGACGCAGGATATATCCTTGTTGTTTATTACTTGGAAATACTCCATCAGCAATCATCATGATGGCTCCGCGCATATGATCAGCAATGATGCGCATCGCACGTGTTTCTTCACCGTCAGCGCCATATTGTTTCTTTGTTGCGTCAGCAACTATCTTGATGATGGAAGAAAAGGAATCTGTTTGAAAAATATCCGGTGTTCCATTTACCGAGGCATTTAATCGCTCAAGTCCTCCACCAAAATCAACGTTCCTTTGTGGTAACTCCTTGAGTCCACCATCTTCTGTCTTTATATACTGCATAAAGACAGAGTTGCCGATTTCCATAAACCGCCCACAATTACAATTCGGATGACACTGGTGTACTTGCCCTGAGCCTGCCGAAGGGCCAAAATCATAAAACACTTCACTATCTGGTCCACCTGGTTCGCCTACCGCCATTTTTTCTGGCATTCCCGATATACTCCACCAATTGTCTTCGTAATAAAAAATGTGCCTCGTTGGAATACCAAGACTTTTCCAAATGGAAGCAGACTCTTCATCACGAGGTACAACATTATTTCCTTTAAATACAGATACATATAATTTTTCTTTTGGAAGATGGAGTTCTTCAGTTAAAAATTCCCAAATCCATGGAAGTTGTTCTTTTTTGAAATAATCTCCCAAGGACCAATTCCCCAGCATTTCAAAGAATGTCTCATGCCGATTATCTCCAACTTCTTCGATATCCTGTGAACGAAATGATTTTTGACTGTTCGTTATTCGTTTGCCGAGTGGATGTGGCGCACCAAGAAGATATTGGATAAGCGGCTGCATACCAGCGCTGTTTAATAACGTTGTCGGATCATTTTCCGGAACAAGGGGCGCTGAAGGAATCACCACGTGATTTCGTGGTGCATGTTGAAAAAACTTCAAATATTTTGCTCGAATCTCATCTGCGGTCATGATGCGATTATATCATGCTATAATTGAATACGTATGTGTACATTGGCTGCAAAGCAGCTTACCACTAATGGATGGTTTCTAATTAAAACACGAGATCCAGTTCCATGGATGCGCTGGGAGGATGAAATCAAATTATTCAATACGCCTGCAGACAAACTGAAAAAATTCATCATACAAAATCCTAATCCGAAGGAAGATGGCTATTATGGAGGAATAAATGAAAAAGGGGTTGCTTTTATTTCTTCTTATGTTCCAGTTGTTGAAAACCAAATTTCATATATCAGACGACCATATGTTCGATTAATTCTCGATGCAACAACAGCGAAAGAGGCAGTAGAAATAATTAAATCTTTTAATCCACGAATTGGCGGCAATATGTTCATTGCAGATCAAAATGAATGCTATGGTATTGAGGGCGCACCAGATAAATATTTTATCGAACAAATATCATCGCCTTCAGTAAAAACAAATCATTATATTCATTTACCGTATGAAAACTTAGAATTTAAAGACAGTCAAAGCTTTAAAGAATGGTCATATACCCATTACCAACGCGCAGAGGAACTTATAACCCAAGCTGACACTATAGATGACCTTAAAAATATATTAAAAGATAGAAAAAATGCGGAGAAGAAAACAGCGATATGCACAATAAAAGAAGAGGAAGAATGTTGCACCTATTCTGCCTTTATTTTTGACACAAAAAATAAAAAAGTATTATACAGTCAGGGAAATCCACTCACCACTCCGTTTAAAGAATATTCTTTCTAAGAATATTACCGCTTTGGAATATTTTTGAAGAGTCTCTTTCGCAAATTTGTCGTTGTCGTTAATCCTTTTTCCTGAATCTCAACAACATTTGCAAGTGCGCTATCCAGTCGTTTTGTTGCTTCTTCCGTTAGATCTTCTTTTTTGTCTTCAATTTGTTCCATCACTTGATCTTTAATGGCTTCACCCTTTTTAATCAGCTCTTCCCCTTTTTCCTTTAACTCATCTACTTTCTCTTCCAAGTCTTCCAATGTTTCTTTTCCTTTTTTTTCAATGAGTTTCTCAATTTTCTTTCCTTCTTTTGTTCCCATGAGAAACATGAGTCCAGCACCGATAAGGCCGCCGACAAAAAAACCAATCATAAACTTATTGTCACGATTATTGTCATTCATGAGATGCTCCTTTTTTAAAAATCGATAAAACGTTCATTCCTGCTTTGATTCCACCGAAAAATCCGGCAATCCCCGATGCTGATTCACTGACAATACCCGTAATTTTTCCTCCATCATCGAGCATCTTATTCATCTTTTGAATGGTAAGACGGAATTCACCAAGAATATGCCATACCTGAATAGATAAAATGACTATAAGAGTCGCCAAGACGAAGCTAATAATGATGATGGTTAACTGTACTGGGTCCATAGGCAGGAATCAAATGTAGACTAACAATAGAACAAAATAAATTTCCTGTCAATGAGTTATTGTTGTAGTCCGACTTTTCTTACTTCCGTTTTTGTTTTTCCAAACCTGGATGTTGAAACAACAGTTATCGTATTGACCCCCGGATCAAGTGATACTTGTGTAAAAAACTTTCCATCACTTCGAACCGTCACACTCATGCCATTTACTGTCACTGTTGCATCAATAGTTGTCTCACCAAACACATCCAACTTTTTTTCTCCAACAATGGATTCATTGATTGGTTTTGTAATCGTTAATTCCGGAGGGCGTTGTAGTTGTCGATATTGAATAAAAAAATAGGAGATAAACAAAACAGACAATCCTACTAAAAGAAACGTGATAAACCGTCCCGGTGTCAAACGAAATCCTTTTGTTTCGATGTCTTCTGATTTTTTTGGAAGCAATACCGATCGCTTCACGTCATCTGTCTGACGACGAAAAAACGCCATAATAACAGCACTATCCAATCCTAAATACGCACTATAATTTTTGACAAATCCTTTTGCATAAATGGGGGATGGCAATAAATGATATGTGTCTGCTTCGATTGCCTCAAGAAATTTGAGTCTGATTTTTGTTTGCTTTTCTACTTCAATAAGAGATATATCTTTGGCAACTCGCGCTTCCTTTAACATGGTGCCAACGGTATTCATAATGATGGAAAAATTATTGTCCTTGCTGTTGCTGATTTGCGTAGTAGTCGTCAGGATTTTTTATCAGCACATCCCGTGGTTTTGCTCCTTCACCTGCGCTAATAATTCCTTCTGCTTCTAACTGATCAAGAATTCTCGCAGCCCTTGCGTACCCGACAGACAACCGTCTTTGAAGTAGTGACGCAGATGCTTTGTCGTGCTGGCAGATAAGACGAAATGCCTCATCAAACAACGGATCCTTTCCATCTGCTGAAACACTGATTCCACCTTTATGCATCGCTGATATTGGGGTATTGACCACTTCATCGGTATATTGCACAGGATAGTTTTTGGTTTTCAAAAATTCAACCACCTTATTTACTTCTTGCTCAGAAACGTATGTTCCTTGAATGCGCGTAGGCTTACTTTGATCAGGTGGAATAAATAACATATCCCCACGACCAAGCAATTTTTCTGCTCCCGGCATATCGAGAACTACCCGGCTATCGATCATGGAAGACACGTTAAACGCGATACGACAAGGGATATTTGCTTTAATAAGTCCCGTAATAACGTCAACGCTTGGCCTCTGCGTTGCAAGCACCAGATGAATACCGACCGCACGGGACATTTGTGCAATTTTACAAATCGTATCCTCAGCATCAACCGGTGCGTACGCCATGAGCGTGGCAAGCTCATCAATAAAAATGAGGATATATGGCATGGATTGCATGCCGGCAAGCTCATTAAAGCTATCAATATTTTTCACTCCCACCTCTGCAAGTTGTTTGTATCTCACTTCCATCTCTTTGGCCGCGTAATGGAGCGCGCTTAACGCTTTGTCAGCATCAACAATGACTGGAGCCAAGAGGTGCGGTATCCCGTTATATCCTGTCAGCTCCACTCGTTTTGGATCAATCATAATGAGTTTTACTTCCTGTGGGGTCGTTCTAAAAAGAAGCGATGTAATGAATGCATTGACCAATACGGATTTTCCTGACCCTGTAGTTCCCGCAATAAGCATGTGCGGCATTTTCCCGATATCAACCGTTACAGGATTTCCGGCAACATCAAGTCCTAAGGCAACCGTTAATTTACTTTTTGCTTTCGCAAGCACATCGGATTCAAGCATATGTTTGAGCGTTACAAACTCAAGTCCACGATTAGGAATTTCTATGCCCACAAGGTTTCGGCCAGGAATTGGGGTTTGAATACGAACTTGGCCAGTAGGAGCTGCGAGAGCAAGCGCAAGATCGCTTGATAACGATTGGATTTTTGACACTTTTGTACCAAGCGCAATTTCAAGCGCGTATTCAGTAATTGCCGGTCCTTTATTCACCTCAACAACATTTGCCATGATGCCGAAGCTTCCTAAGGTCTTTTTAATCGTATCTGCGTTGTATTTCACATCTCCACGATCCGCCCGTTGGTTTGGTCCATCAGAAAGAAGAGACACTGGGGGATATTCCCAAATGAGTTGTTCTTGCGGGGTCATGGAACTACTAATCTTAAAGTCGCCGCCTAAGTCCATTGGTTTGTGGATTCCAGATGCGACAGGCGCTGATTTTCCGGGAATAGTTGGATGAAGTGGTGTTGACCCTTTAATGGTCATCGGCTTATCCATGAATTCTCCTCCTTTAATCTTCATCTGCTTTGCTCCACCAACAAACGTTTCTTTTGGAAAAACCAAATGTTTAAAAAAGCCACCGATCCACTCCATGATGCGCTGCACACCCATGAGGAGCGCATTAATGAATGCATCAAGCGAGGTATTAAATTCAATGATAAGACCAATGATAAAAACACCAATAAGAATAAGGTAGGCAACTTCAACAGTCATCGCATTTGATAACGTTCGCATCATCCATTCTCCCATCATTCCAGCTTGTGTCAGTCCGATAAGAGAAAGAAGAAACAAGAAAAACCCCGCAGGAACGTTTGGTTTTGCAAGATCGGATTTCACCTTGAAAAACAACATACTGAGGGAAACCAAAAAAACCGGGAGCGGATATATAAGCCATCCTATTTTTGTATATAGGCCGTCACGGAGCCGCATGAGGGTCGTCCCTTCCCCAAAGAATGAAAGGATGATGATTGCTGAAAAAATCCAAAGCCAAATTGCCGATACGGTGTAAATCGTTTGTTTCT
>JAZDOQ010000016.1:0-59369 GCA_043798445.1 Candidatus Gottesmanbacteria bacterium
GGACAATTTTTATCCAACATTAGGGACGTATATTTTCGTTTATTCGCCCGTCTTATCATGCGTATTCCAGATAAAGGAATGTTAGGAAATTTGACGCCGAAAATTCAGGATATATGGACTACATGGTCGTGGTTTCTTGCAATTTGTTCCGGAATCGTACTTGTTATACGTACGCTGAAAGCATGGAATGCACGTATCTTTGTTATATTCCTTGTTTGGCTGATCGTACCGCTTTTCTTTTTTGGAGTCTACAAAAAGTCTATCTATGATTATTATTTTGGTATCTTTTTTCCATTACCATTTTTCTTAACCGCTCTGTTTATTGATAGCGTAATGAAGATAAAAAAAATAGGTATGGTTATTGGTGGTGCTGTTGTTATTGCTCTTGCTGTATGGAATTGGCAAGGCAGACCGTTTATTTACGAACCAAACCATCAATTAGGACAAGTTGAAAGAATATCACAGGAGATTGTCAATCATGCGGATGATAAACCATTCAATTTTGCCCTCATCACTGGTGGAAATTCTGATCATGCGTATCGCTACTTTTTTGAAATATGGAATAAAAAACCCGTTGTTATCGAAAATGCAGTTGTCGATCCGGAGAGAAAAACCGTAACGGGTCAACTCCTGATTGTTTGTGAAGACATTTTTTGTCAGCCGCTTGGAAACTCGTTGTGGGAGGTTGCCGGTTTTGGAAGAGCAGAAATAGCTGGTGTTTGGGACATCTCTGTTGTTAAAATATATAAGCTCACTCATTATGTGGAGCCAACACCATGACACAACCCTTTTTATCAGTCGTCATTCCTGCGTATAACGAAGAAACAAATATCCGATTGGGTGCGTTTGAAAAAGTTGCCCGATATCTTGACAGTCAAGCATATACATGGGAAGTGATTATTGTTGATGATGGATCATCCGATAGAACAGGAATGTTGACAGAAGAATTTATTGAGCATAATAATCATTTCTCCCTTGTGAAAAATCCGCATCAGGGAAAGGCAGCAACCGTGATGACCGGCATGATGAAGGCGTGTGGAGAAATTGTCCTGTTTAGTGATCTTGATCAGGCAACACCCTTAAAAGAAGTAGAAAAAATATTGCCTTGGTTTGAAAAAGGCTGTGATGTTGTCATTGGATCAAGAAAAGGAAAACGGGAAGGAGCGCCTCTCCTTCGAAGATTTATGGCACGGGGATTTATGATACTTCGAACAGTTGTTTTGGGACTGAGGGGGATTTCTGACACTCAATGTGGTTTTAAGGCGTTTAGACAACAAGTAGCACGGGATATTTTTCAGCATTTGTCATTATACGGAAAACAAAAAATAGTGAGCGGTGCCATGGTGACGGCCGGATTTGATATAGAAGTGTTATTTTTGGCAAAAATGCTTGGATATAAAATTAAAGAAATTCCGGTTGAATGGCATTATGTGGAAACGCGGAGAGTCAATCCGATTAAAGACTCATGGGAAGGACTCATGGATATTGTACATATTCGAATAAATGCATGGAAAGGCGTTTATCGGAAAGGGTAATGAGATATGAATACGCGGTATACGCTTTTTGGGCGCATTCTTGCTATTTGTTATGGCCTTGCTTCTGTATTACTTTTTGTATATTCCTACACACAGGTTGATTTAGGATTAACGCTCACTTCGGTAAGTATTTGGCAGTCAATCCAAAAGTGGTTTCAACACATTGGGTATTTTAATCGGCCGTTATCAACGGGTATATATTTGGGAATTCTTGCCGTATTTTTTTCCCTGTACATTGTTACGATTATTGCAATTCATAAAAAAAGATTGACAAGTAAAGATTTGTGGCTGATTATCGGGACTGTTGTTGTCGGCACGGTTTTGTCGTATCCGGCATTTTCCTACGATTTATTTAATCACATGTTTACGGCAAAAACTGTGCTTATTTATCACAAAAATCCGTATGAAGTAATACCGCTTCAATTTGCAGGTGTTGATCCGTGGTTGGCATTCATGCATTGGACACACGTGAGAAGTATATACAGCCCTTTGTGGATACTCGCAACACTGCCACCGTATTTTTTTGGCTTTGGGTATTTACTTTTAATTATGTGGAACTTCAAAGTTTTGCTGGCTGCCTCGTATATTCTTGCCGTATGGGCAATTGGAAAAATACTGGAGCTAGATCGATCTGAAAAACGTTTATTTGGGATGGCGGTGTTCGCTCTTAATCCACTCGTCATTATTGAGTCTTTAGTAAGTGCGCATAACGATATATTAATGATGGCGCTAGCAGTGTTGGCTATCTATCTGTTTAGCAAAAAAGGGAAAATCGCTTCATTATTTGTTCTTTCGCTTTCTATTGCGACAAAATTAATGACTATATGTCTTCTTCCGGTATGGCTTTTGGGATGGAAACGATGGATGGCGTTTCTTGCAATGTGTGTCGGATTGTTCGCATTTTTGACGCAGCGTGAAATCATGTCATGGTACTTCCTTTGGATTTTACCGTTTGTTGCTTTACTTCCGGACATACAGATATTGACGGTTATTTCTGGTGGTGTCTCTTTAGGTTTATTGCTTCGTTACGCACCATTTCTTTATTACGGTCATTGGAATGATCCTGTGCCTGCGATGAAGCTTTGGACGACCTATGTTCCTATAGCTGTGTCCATCGTACTATCGCTTATTCTTTATCTTTTAAAGCGTAAAAAGGCAACTCATCAGTTTTCGTAAACCCATTTGTTTGATAGGGTTTGTTCCGCTATAATGAATCTCATGGTGATCCGTAAACTTGCCAGAAGTCCTATAGTGTGGTTATTAATAGTACTTGGTATATACATAATCTCCAGATTCATAAACCTTACAGCGCTTCCAATCTTCACAGATGAAGCTATTTATATCAGATGGTCTCAAATTGGAAGTAATGATGCCGGATGGCGGTTTATTTCCTTAACCGACGGTAAGCAGCCATTTTTTACATGGCTTATGATGGCTTCATTGCGATTATTTACGGATCCTTTATTTGCTGGACGGTTTGTATCAGTGATCGCTGGAGTGTTTAGCACGATAGGTTTATATATATTAAGCAAAGAATTATTTCATAAAAAATATATCGGTTTGATCGCAAGTATTCTGTACGTGTTGTCGCCATTTGCGTATATGTATGATCGTTTAGCAATTTATGATGCATGGGTCGCAACATTTTCGATTTGGAATTTGTATCTTGCTATACTTCTCGTTCGAAAAATGCGGCTTGATGTTGCTCTTATTTTTGGTCTGACGCTCGGGGTGGGAATGCTCAATAAAACTTCAGCGTTCTTAAGTTTATACTTATTGCCGGCAACAATTGTTTTATTTGACTTTAAACAAAACAAGAAGATACAGAAAATAATAAAATGGGCAGGATTGTGCGTGCTCGCTGCTTTGATGTCACAGATTGTCTACAGCATTCTTCGATTATCGCCATTTTTCTATATAATCTCCCAGAAGGATGCGCTTTTCGTATATCCATTAAGGGAATGGATTATTCACCCATTCACCTTCTTTCAGGGGAATCTTCATGGACTATTTGATTGGCTTATTAATTATTTAACGTGGCCAATGTGTGTTGTGGTAATTGCTTCGTTACTTTTTCCAAAGAAACAATATTTAGAAAAATTATTGCTTATTATGTGGTGGTTAGCTCCATTTACAGCACTTGCGTTATTTGGTCGTGTGTTATACCCCAGATTTATTTTTTTTATGACCATGCCGTTATTAGTGTTAGCTGCTAATTTTATTGATTGGTGTGTGACATCAGTGCGACCGGTATTTCTTAAATGGGTCATAATTGTTGCGTGCTGTTTGCCTTCCGCCATATTGTCTTACCAAATGATGACCGATATTAAAACAGCACCCATACCAGTATCAGAAAGAGGACAGTATGTCAGTGATTGGCCATCAGGATGGGGAACAAATGAAGTCGTGGCGTTTTTAAAAGAAGAGTCTCGTAATAAACCAATTGCGGTATATACAGAAGGAACATTCGGTTTATTTCCATATGCGCTTGAGATTTATCTTTGGGAAAACAAAAATGTCGAGATTTTTGGTCTCTGGCCACTTGAAAAAACATTGCCGGATGCAATGAGAAAAAGTGTTCTTGAGAAAGACACCTATTTTGTTTCAAACTTTACGCAAAGCAAAATAGATTGGCCGCTTCAATTCATCGCAGAATATCAAAAGGGGACAAACCAACAAACACATATGCGTTTGTACAAGGTTGAGCTCCCGAAAGAACAATAAGACTTCTATGGAGAAAAAAACCATACATGTAATTGGTTGGACTCTATTACTTGTTATCCTTGGTTTTATCGTACTTTTGCCTATCTTAAAACCGGGATTCTTGATTACTGATGATGGAAATTGGATGGTAATTCGATTATCCGCGTTTTATCAAAGTTTACGGGAAGGACAATTTCCAGTTCGATTCTTGGGAAGACTGAATCAAAGCTACGGATACCCGGTTGCTAATTTTCTCTATCCAGGGTTCTTATATATCGGCAGCCTCCTTCATATTATTGGATTTTCTTTCTCTACATCAGTCGAAGTCATTCAAATAGGATCCATACTCATTGGGGCAATCGCCCTGTTTTTCTGGTTAAAGCATTTTTTTAGTACAAACGCAAGTGGAATTGGTGCGATATCCTTTTTGTTTATGCCCTATGTTCTTTATGATGTGTTCAAACGGGGGTCTGTAGGCGAAGTATTATCAATTGGAATGAGCACGGTGGTTTTATATGCGATTGAGTCGAAGCGTCATTGGTTACTCAGTCCTGCCGTTGCGCTTCTTGCCATTAGTCATAACACCCTTGCATTGTTTTTTTTGCCGATATTTGGGGCATATATCTTATTGAAAAAATATTGGACACTCATACCGTCATTTATTATCGGTGTCGGAATGTCCTTGTTTTTTTGGCTGCCTGTATTTTTTGAACGAAATGTTGTGCTTTTTAATAATGTTGTTATTTCTCATCCAGGAGATTTTTTTCCAGTGAGCAACAAGTTAATTTTATACAGTGTTCCATTTCTTATCGCTGCTGGTGTTTCACTCGTTTCAAAAACAAAGAAATACAAAAAAGAACAATGGTTCTTTCTTGCACTACTCGGCATGGGATTATTTTTCGCAACCAGAGCAAGCGGATTTTTATGGCGGATTCCTGACTTCGTTAAATTTGTTCAGTTTCCATATCGGTGGTTAGCATTATGGGTGTTTGCGGGTCCATGGCTTATCGCTCGTTTAGTAAACGATGGGAAAAAAGTGACGCATCGAGTAGTAACCGCAATATTTATTTGCACGTTTGTTGTGTTGTGGATTCCATATTTAAAATCAGATAGTGTTATTCAAAACGAGGGTTTTTTTACGACCAATGAGGGAACAACAACAGTGGCTGATGAATATATGCCTAAATGGGCAAGTAAAAAAATGGATACCCGAGCGAATAAAAGAGTCGAGTTTTATTCAGGCGCTGGGGATATACGCACAATAAAAGTAACAACCCAGACGGTTAACGTTGAACTAGTGGTTACAGAACCAAGCATTTTACAGATTAATACGTTGTATTATCCCGGTTGGGGAGCAATGTTAGATAATATAAAGGTTCCTATTATTCATGACAATTCTTATGGACTTATGCGAGTTAACGTTCCTGCAGGAACACATCATTTGTTGGTTGAGTTTCGAGAAACAGTAAGCAGATTTATGGCAGACGGGTTAAGTGTAGCATTTGGCGTTTTGTATTTTATTGCTCTTATTGCATCGTTTGTAGTTTTGAAGAAAAAGAAAGTGAATAAACAAAAGAAATAAAAGAATATGAAAAAAATTATTGGTGTTATCTGTATTTTGATTTTATCGTTCATGGCAGTGAAACCGCTTTTTTCTTCCGGCTATTTTCCGATGCATGATGATACACAGGTGGCGCGCGTTGTTGTGATGGGGAAAGCGCTGCAACAAGGGCAGTTTCCGGTCCGGTGGGTGTCAGATCTCGGGTATGGATACGGCTATCCGCTTTTTAACTTCTACGGTCCGCTTCCATATTATATAGGCGGTGGACTGTATGCATTAGGTGTTGATAGCGTTTTGGCAACAAAAATCATGTTTGGCATCGGTATGGTGCTTGCACCAATAGCGTTGTTTTTACTGGTAAATTCAATGCTTGGTTTTTTTGCCGCAATAACAGCAAGCATGCTATTTTTATACGCACCCTATCATGCGATAGAAGTCTATATTAGAGGATCAGTTGGTGAGTATTGGGCGATCGCATTTGTACCGCTTCTTTTATATGGATTGATAATGAGTGTTCAAAAGAAACAGGTCTTGAATGGAATTATTATCGGCGGTTTGTCGCTTGCAGCAGTTGTGTTGTCACACACCATTCTCGGATTTGTTACGTCTGTATTATTAGGCCTAGGTTTATTGCTGTATTGGGGAACACTGATGATACAGAAAAAACTACATTTTTTTTCTTTTATCAGTCCAATGAAGCTCATTCTTCTGGGTCTTGGTTTATCAGCATTTTTTTGGCTTCCTGCCTTAATGGAATTATCCGCGACATCCGTATCACAGATGGTGGTAAATGCGGGTACAAATTTTTTTGACCATTTCATTTGTATAGGTCAATTATGGAATTCCCCGTGGGGATATGCAGGATCTGCACCTGGGTGCGTTGATGGGATGTCGTTTAAGTTTGGGAAAGTGCAAGTTGTTGCCTTTGTGGTTTCCTTTATTGCCTGGTTACTGTTCCAAAAGAAACATGATATGAAGCGAAAAAATGTATTCATGGTGGTAAGCATGTTGGGAGTAGTTGTTAGTGTTTTTCTCATGCTTAAGATTTCTGCTCCCGTATGGCGACTTATTCCTTTTACTTCATTTATCCAATATCCATGGAGACTGTTAACATTCGGCATGATGTGTATTGCGATTTGTGGCGCATACATTGTCAGCACGCCACGCATGCCGATTGTGCGCATTGGACTTATGCTTGGAATCGTGACGCTGACCATTATTGTGAATGCGAAAATATTTGTTCCACAATATACGTACATGCGCGACTCAAACGCGTTTGAAACGGTAGAGGAGCTGCGATACACAAAGTCAAAAATTTCTGATGAATATTTACCGCCTGGAATTATTAAACCAAAAATTGCTTCTGACATTGTCAAAACCGCATTTCAAGGGGAAGATGTGTTTTTGGTAAAGGTCTTGAAAGAAAAAGATACATCATTGTATATAGAGCTTGAGAGTGCTGCCGCTCAGAACATATCGGTTCAAAAAGCCTGGTTTCCGGGTTGGAAGATTACCGTGAATGGAAAACAGGTAACCCCGATTGTTAAACAAGGCTTCCCCTCCGTGAATATACCCGGTGGAATGAGTATAATACAGATGCAGTTTATCGATACGCCTGTGCGGATACTCGGAAATATTTTGAGTATTTGTTCAGTTATTATTATAGGAGTGCTTTATGTCTATGGAAAAAAAGCCAACACTTAATATCGTTATTCCTGTTTACAATGAAGAAGCGGAACTCGAAAGCCATACAGAGACGCTGATAGGATTTCTTAAGTCATATCTTACTGATTTTGATTGGATGATTACTATTGCAAATAATGCTTCAACGGATGAAACGCTTACCATTGCCCGTCGGTTAGCAAAAAAATACCAGAGCGTGCACGTTCTTCACTTGGATCAAAAAGGCAGAGGACGAGCAGTAAAAAGAGCATGGCTTGAAACAAAAGCGGACGTCCACTGTTATATGGATGTTGATTTATCAACGGATCTTAAACACCTTCCCCCACTTGTCAGGTCACTGCTTCGAGGATATGACATTGCTATTGGATCACGGAATGCGAAGAACTCGAGAGTGTATGGAAGAAGCCCTCTTCGGACACTTACCTCGAAAACGTATATTACCCTCATTAAACTTGTCTTTTGGGTGAAATTTGGCGATGCGCAATGCGGATTTAAGGCAATCACTGATGAAGCAGCACAAGCACTTTTGCCGCATGTTGTTGATAACGCATGGTTTTTTGATTCGGAACTTCTGATTATTGCAGAGAAACTTGGGTACCGGATTTATGAAGAGCCCGTGACATGGATAGATAATCCCGGATCAACGGTGCGGGTAATTAAAACTGCTCAAGGGGATATCGAAGGATTGAAGCGATTATTTACCACTAAACCATGGAAAAAACTGCCTGCACGGTATGGAAGAAATTGATATCGCAACCATTAAGAAAAAATCGTTAACCGGAATACTTGCTCTCACATCGCGTACATTTTTGCTTCAGCTCATTGCATTTGGCTCGACGTTTTTGTTAACAATTTTTTTAAACCCAGCGACATTTGGAATTTTTTTCGTTGTCTCAGCAATCATCTCATTTCTTTCGTATTTTTCTGACATCGGTCTTGCCGCAGCTTTAATTCAGAAGAAAGAAGTGTTGACGAAAGAAGATCTGGCAACAACATTTACTATTCAGCAGCTTCTTGTTATACCTTTGAGCATCGTTGTTTTCATTTTTGCCCCAAAGATTGCCAGATTTTACGGATTAGATGAAGCAGGTATTGTTCTGCTTCAGGCACTGGTTATTTCCTTTTTCTTTTCATCGTTAAAGACCATTCCTTCAGTTTTACTTGAGAGGGAACTCAATTTTAAAAAACTGGTCATCCCGCAGATTGCAGAAACCATTGGGTTTTATGTAGTTGCGGTATTTTTTGCTTGGAAGGGATTGGGTGTAACGAGTTTTACCTATGCTGTCCTGACGCGGGCAATCATTGGGGTAGTCCTCATGTATATTGTTTCTCCCTGGAGGATCCGCATTGGTATTTCAAGATCCGTTGCCAAACGGCTTCTGAAATTTGGCGTGCCGTTTCAACTCAATTCATTCCTGGCACTTCTCAAAGACGACCTCATGACAGTATTTTTGGGGAAGGTGCTTACATTTACCGAAGTTGGCTATATCGGGTGGGCGAAAAAATGGGCAGAGGTACCCTTAAGACTGATTATGGATAGCGTTATTCGGGTTACGTTCCCGGCATTCTCAAGGCTGCAGCAATCAAAAGAGCATTTAGGAAACGCAATCGGAAAGACACTGTTTGGATTGTCAGTAGCGATGGTTCCAATTTCTGTCGGACTTCTTTTCTTTATTGAACCTGCTGTGAAGCTCATTCCAAAATATGGAAAATGGGAACCGGCATTATTCTCATTTTTCTTGTTTGTTCTTGCGTCAATCTTAGCTGGTTTTTCAACGCCTCTGACCAACGCCTTAAATGCTGTTGGAAAAATCAAAACAACGCTTTCTTTGATGGTTTTTTGGACGATTGCAACATGGGTGTTAACGATAACGATGATTCAATTCTTTGGATATAACGGAGTTGCCATAGCACTTCTTATGTTAACGTCGACGCTTGGTATTGTCGTGATGCTTGCAAAGAGAGTCGCATCATTTTCGTTTATTGATAGTATCAAATGGCCGCTTGCAGCTGGTTTGGTACAAGCAGGGTGGTATGCAGCAGTTCGTGGAGTAGCGCCATACAACTTGCCACGGTTGGTTACCATCGGTTTAGTGGGTGTTATACTCTATGTAACCATTGTATGGTTGACCCAAAGGCGAAGAATTATGGATATGATTAGGATTTCAAAGGAGAAATAATATGAAACAAACACTGAGTGTGGTTGTCTCTGCATATAACGAGGAAAAATCAATTGGACGATGTCTTGGATCCGTAAAGGAATTGGCGGATGAAATCATTGTTGTTGATAACACCTCCGTTGATGGAACGGTTTTGGAAGCAAAAAAATATACAAAAAATATTATTAAGAAGCCAAATATATTGATGCTTAATACCAACAAAAATGTTGGATTTAGTAAAGCCACAAGTGATTGGATTTTAAATTTGGATGCTGATGAAGTGATTCCTGAAGAGCTTGCAAAAGAAATAAAAAAGATTATCAATGCAAATCCATCAGAAAACGGTTTTTGGATAAAGCGAAAGAACTATTCGTTTGGAAAATGGATACAACATGGACTTTGGTGGCCGGATAAGCAGATTAGATTATTTCGTCGTGGTAAAGGGAGTTTCCCTTGCGTACATATTCATGAATATATACGTATCGAGGGGAAAATTGGTGAGCTTTTTGAGCCGTATATTCACTACAATTATGAATCTATTCATCAATATTTGATAAAGATTGATAGAACATCTACAAGTGAGGCTATCTCATTAACAGAAAGTAAATATCAACTTGCCTGGTATGACGCAATTCGATTTCCAGCATCCGATTTTATCAAAATCTATTTTGCTGAAGGAGGATATAAGGATGGGTTGCATGGGTTAGTTCTCGCACTCTTTCAAGCCTTTTATTCGTTCTGCACCTTTGCGAAAAAGTGGGAAATGGAAAAATTTGAAGAGCGGGATATTCAGTTTCCTGCAGTGACGGATGAGTTAAACAATAGAGGAAAAGAAATCGCTTACTGGACACTTACCGCATCAATGAGCGATTCAAAGAACATAATTTCAAATATTATAAATAAAATAAAACGAAAAACGATTAAGATAAATAATGAAAAATAAATCATACGCAATTACTGTCGTTACGGTGAATTGGAACGGAAAACAAGATACCTTGACATGTCTGTCATCTCTTAAAAAGATTGATTTAAAAAACAATACGCTTTCCATCATCGTTGTCGACAATGGATCAACTGACGATTCTGTTGTTGCTATTAAAAAACGTTTTCCTGAAGTGAAGGTTCTTACAACCGGGAAAAATCTTGGGTTCACCGGTGGAAATAACGTAGGAATTCGTCAGGCCATGAACGATGGAGCGGATTTGATTTGGCTTCTTAATAACGATACGTTTGTTGATGAACACGTACTTTCATTTGCACACGCGTTTGATGACGAGAGTGTGGGGGCAGTTGGATGTAAGATATATTTTGCACCCGGACATGAGTTTCATCATGATAGATATAAAGAAAGCGAACGTGGAAAAGTATTTTGGTACGCAGGAGGTATCGTTGATTGGAATAATATGTACGCATCTCATAGGGGTGTTGATGAAGTGGATCACGGACAATATGACACAACCGAAGAGACACCATTTATTACTGGATGTTCGTTCATCGTACGACGGGAAGTTATTAATAAGATTGGAATGCTAGATGATCGTTATTACCTTTATCTTGAAGATCTTGACTGGAATTTACGTATTCAAGGTGCTGGTTGGAAAACGTTGTACATTCCATCATCCATTGTATGGCATGTTAATGCTGGATCATCAGGAAGACCAGGAAATCCAGTTCATGAATACTACTTTACCCGTAATCGATTAGTGCTCGGAATGCGGTATGCATCATTTTGGACAAAATTTGCGTTACTACGGGAGGCAATCAAATATTTATTCACAGCATCTGATATTCGGAAAAAAGCAGTAAGGGATTGGTTATTCGGTAGACTAGGAAAACAATATGAACCAAAAAAACAAAATTAGTGTCATTATTCTCGCTAAGAATGAGTCTCTTCATATATCGGGTTGTATTGAACACGTCGCGTGGGCAGATGAAGTACTTGTTGTTGATAATGGATCAACGGATGAAACGATTGCTATTGCTAAAAAACTACATGCGCATGTCATTGAACTTTCAGGGGTTAATTTTTCTGCACTTCGCGAAGCAGGTGCAAAAGTTGCAAATGGATCGTGGCTTCTCTATATAGATGTTGATGAAATTGTACCAAAAGAACTACAGAAAGAAATCGAAGAAAAAATGAACGGTTCAATATCTGCATATTACATTCACCGAACGAATTATTACCTAGGTCAAGAATGGCCAACAAAAGATAAAATGGTGCGTCTTATTAAAAAAGATGCACTCATATCATGGCAAGGAAAGTTACATGAACATCCAATCATTCAGGGGACGATTGGAGATTGTAAGGAGTCGCTTATTCACCATACCCATCGAACATTGTCTGAAATGGTTGAAAAAACCAATGAATGGTCCGAGATAGAGGCTGAATTACGTATGCATGCAAAGCATCCACGTATGTCCTGGTGGCGATTTTTACGTGTGATGGTGACAGCATTTAATGATTCATTTTTTAAACAACAAGGATGGAGAGCAGGAACGGCAGGATGGGTGGAAAGCATATATCAGGCATTCAGCATGTTTATTACCTATGCAAAATTGTGGGAGCGACAACAGAACAAGTCATGAAGAAAATATTCCTTAAGATTCTGCCAATCATTGCACTATTGGCATTGTGGATTACATTTTCTTTTCCCTATATCGGAAAAGGGTTAGTGCCACTTTCTTCAACGTATCTGGTAACATTTTTTCCTCCATGGAGTGCTTCATACGGAATGCCAGTGAAAAATAATGCGATGCCTGATATTATCACGCAGATTTATCCATGGAAGCAGATAACCATTGAAAGCCTTAAGCTTGGACAGATTCCATTATGGAACCCTTTTAGTTTTTCAGGAACGGTTCATGCAGGTAACTACCAGTCGGCTATATTTTCTCCGTTCAATGTATTATTTTTCATTTTTTCATTTATTGACGCGTGGAGCATATTTATATTATTGCAACCAATACTAGCAGGGCTTGGCACGTATCTTTTTATCCGATCACTAGGGCGGTCAAAGAGCGCCTCACTGCTTGGCGCTGTTGCCTATATGTTCTGTGGATTCATGACCACATGGATGGCCTATGGAACCCTCGGATATGCAGCGTTGTGTCTGCCATGGGCATTGTGGGCGGTTACAGCATATATGAAAAAACAATCAACATGGTGCCCCCTTATCCTGTCGTTATGCTTGGCTATTTCATTTTTTGCAGGACATTTTCAAATCTCTTTATATGTACTTGCAGCAGTTGTTGCATATATTCTTTTTGTTACGTTATCGACGAAACAATGGAAGTTAGGAATAATGCTTTTGTTATATACAGCTATTGGTGTTTTGATTGCTTCACCACAAATTTTATTGACACTTGATGCCTATTCGGCCTCAACACGAAGTACTAGTTTTATGAAAGGTGAGGTTATTCCATGGAGATATCTTATTACATTATTCTCACCAGATTTTTATGGAAATCCTGTTACAAGAAATGATTGGTTTGGACACTATGCAGAGTGGGCAAGTTATGTGGGGGTGGCGCCACTCATTCTCGCGATGTTCGCGATAACAAAAAAACTGAAAGGGTATATCCGATTTTTCGCAGTACTTGGATGTTTTTCAATATTTTTGGCGTACCCGACACCGTTAAATGATTTGTTATATGCGTTAAAACTTCCTGCTATTTCAACAAGCGCCGCTTCACGGATCATTATCCTATTTAGTTTTTCTCTTGCCATGCTTTCCGCATTTGGACTTGATGAGCTCGTTACCGTGTGGAAAGGGAAAGATAAAAAATCCATAATACCGTTCATTATTTGGTGGGGAATACTACTTGTAGTCATTTGGATAACGGTTTTATTTATAAGGCCCTTTCCGTTGGAAAAACTGTCAATTGCAAAACGAAATCTCCTTTTACCAACAGCGCTAACGTTTGCTACGGTATTTCTAATGAGTGTCGGGTTTATCAAGAAATACAAACCGTACATGATTCTTGTGGTTCTTCTTTTGGGGCTAAGTATGTTTGATTCGTATCGATATGCCTCTAAGTGGATGCCGTTTGACAAGAAAGAATACGTATATCCGGAAATGAAATCATTAACGTTTTTAAAACAAGTAGTTGGACATAATCGTGTGTTTGGAAACATCGGCAATGAAGTAGGTGCTACGAATAATCTGCTGCTAATTGAGGGATATGATGCGATGTATCAAGGAAGATACGGAGCATTTATAAGTGCCGCATCAACTGGTATCGCGTCTCTTGGCGGCCGATCCGTTGTCATGCTTGATAAGCATGGGATTTTTACAAAAGAAACGTTGCAGTTATTGGGGGTTCGCTATTTTTATCATCGCGTTGGGGATGGAAGAAATGTGTGGGCATTTCCAGTATGGGAGTATCCTGATGGGCAAGTTAAACAAATATATAAAGATGAGCAATATGAAATTTATGAAGATACGAATACATTTCCTCGCGCCTTTCTAGCATCAGAATATGTTGTAGCTACGGAAGATCAAACAATAATAGACACCTTATTTTCGAAGGATATGAATCGAAAGGAAACTCTTGTCCTTGAGGAGGAGCCGGCGATTCGACCTGAGGCTGGAGAAGGTAAAGCAGATATACTTAAGTATTCCGCAAATGTAATCCGTATTCGAACTGAATCGACTGCTCCTAAATTATTATTCTTATCTGACGTATATGATGATGGTTGGAAAGCAACAATTGATGGAAGCAATACACATATATATAGAGCAGATTATGATTTCCGTGCGATCGCTGTTCCTTCTGGAATTCATACGGTAGAATATAGATATCATCCAAAAGGATTTCGTATTGGAATGATTACAGCCATAATAAGCATCGTGATAGGTATTGGCGGAGTGATTGTTTTAAAAAAGAAACAGACGATATGAAAATTGGTATCTACAATCCATATTTTGATTCTTACGGCGGTGGAGAACGGTATATGTTGACTGCAGCAGAACATTGGTCAAAAAAACATACCGTATCAGTCTTTTGGGATGAAAAAACAATGGTAGCTGAATCAGAAAAACGTTTTTCACTTGATTTATCGCGTATTCACATAATGCCAAACGTGTTTAAGAATGGCACCTTGATTCAAAAACTAATTGCGTCAGCCACCTATGATTTTATTTTCTTTTTGAGTGATGGCAGTGTCCCATCATCTCTTGCACGGTATAATATGTTGAATTTTCAAGTTCCGTTTCCTCATGTTGCCATGACGCCATGGAAACGAACCCGCTATCAAGCAGTCATTTGCTATTCAGAGTTTACTAAGGAACATCTCGATCCCACAATTGGTATTCCAGTAAAAATTATTTATCCTCCAATCGATATTGATAAATTCGAAATCGGAAAGAAAGAAAAAATATTATTATCGGTAGGAAGATTCAATAGTTTATATAGCGTAAAAAAATATGATGTTTTGATAGAAGCGTTTAAAAAGGCGGTAAAGAATAAATCAATTAAGGGATGGAAATTGGTTATTGCAGGGGGCCTGTTAGACACGGATAAAGAATATTTTGAATCACTCAAGAAATTAGCAAAGGGCTATGATGTAGAGTTTTATCCAAACTGTTCGTTTGAAACGCTAAAAAAGTTGTATAGTACTGCTTCTATTTATTGGCATGCAGCGGGTTTTGGAGAAACAGATCCTCAACATATGGAACACTTTGGAATAACGACTATTGAAGCAATGGCATCAGGCTGCGTTCCAATTGTATTTGCAGGCGGTGGTCAACCAGAGATTGTGAAGCAAAAGAAAAATGGATATCTTTGGAAAACACGTGCGGAACTCATTACAGCAACTGAAAGAGTAATAACGAATGAAAAAGAAGCAACAGCCTTACGTAAAGAAGCGATAAAAAGCGCTAAACACTTTTCAAAAGAAGTTTTTAATCAGGCATTTGATGCGCTTCTCAAATCGCTATGAAAAAATACTGGAAAGATCTTCTTGGGATCTTTGGGATAATCTGTCTCGTTGGAGTATTTTTTTATAAAACAATAATCAGCGGGTTGTTACCTGTTCCAACCGATTCGCTCGTTGGTATGTATCATCCATGGCGTGATGCATATGCCCACACATTTCAAAACGGGGTACCCTTTAAAAATTTTCTCATCACAGATCCCGTGCGTCAGCAGATACCATGGAGAAAACAGGTTATTGATGCGTTCAAGAATAAGAAACTTCCTCTCTGGGATGCAACCTCGTTTTCAGGAGTTCCACTTCTTGCGAATATTCAGTCAGGTGCGCTGTATCCATTGAATGGTTTATTTTTTATTTTCCCCTTTTCTATTGCATGGACCATTCTTATCATCAGTCAGCCACTACTTGCCGGAATCTTCTTGTTTTTGTTCTTACGGCATAAAAAGCTTGATGCGATCTCATCACTTGTTGGATCTATTTGTTTTGCCTTCTCCGGATTTTCCATTGCATGGTTGACGTGGGGCACAATTGTTTCGACTATGTGTTGGTTGCCGTTAATACTTCTTTCATTTGAAAAGATTCATGAGTCTTCAAAAAAAACTTCATGGAGGTTATTGTTTATTTTTTCACTCGTCTCAGCATTCTTCGCAGGACATATACAAATATTTGTGTATTCCATGCTTGTTTTTGGAGCGTATGCTTTGTGGACATTTAGAAAGGTAAAGATGCAGCAGTTGTTTGCAATGCACATTATCATTCCCGCAGTTGTGATTGCGGTTACCGCACCAGTTTGGATTCGTTTATTATCGTATCTACCAGAGACGTCGCGAATAGCAGGATCTGCATGGACCGCAGAAGGATTTTTTATTCCGCTTAAACAT
Source organism: Candidatus Gottesmanbacteria bacterium (assembly GCA_043798445.1). Taxonomy (GTDB): domain Bacteria; phylum Patescibacteriota; class Microgenomatia; order UBA10105; family UBA927; genus CAIJMI01. The sequence continues at coordinate 16,458 of JAZDOQ010000016.1, forward strand.
CTTGTGCAATTTATCGTCCCTGATTATTTTGGTAATCCGGCAACCTTAAACTATTGGGGTGTCTGGAATTATGGAGAAATGATTGGGTATATCGGGGTTGTTGGTTTATTGTTAGCAATTGTGGGGATATCACTCGAGTCTGTTTTCTGGGTAGGAGTCGTTAGTCTAGGACTTCTTTTTGCTGTTGATTCTCCATTTGCTAGGTTGCCGTTTGCTCTTCATATTCCAGTTCTTACTTCGCTTCAGCCAACAAGGCTTTTGGCTATTGTTGATTTTGGTTTGTCGATACTCGCAGCATACGGAATGGCAACGCTGATAGCTGGGGGTAAGAAAAAACAGATGCTGTTTGGAGGAATTATACTGCTGACGTTGTTTGTGGGAGCATGGATAAGTGTTTTGATCCCGACATCATTTGGTGTGCCAATAGAGCATATTGCTGTCGTAAAACGAAATTTGATTCTCCCTTCGTTGTTGGTTGCGGCGGGGATGGGAATTGTTGGCGGATACATGCTGCTTAAAAAATCGTGGGGTACGATTCGATATATCGGCGGGAGCGTAGTGCTTATCATTCTTTCTTTTGAGCTTATCCGTTTTGGATGGAAGTTTACGCCGTTTACCGAACGCTCGTTCTTTTTTCCAAAAACTGAAATTATTTCTCGTCTTGAGCAACTTCCTAAACCGTTTCGCGTTATTGCGGTAGATGACCGTTTGTTACCACCAAACACATTGAGTTTCTATGGGATTGAATCGATATCCGGGTATGATCCGATTCACACATTGCGGTATGAAGAATATATCGCTGCGATGGAGCGGGGAGAGCCAAATATTAACCCGCCATTTGGATTTACTCGTATTATTACACCAAAAACAATAACCTCACCGCTTCTTCCGCTTCTAAATGTACAGTATGTTATTTCGATGGATCCATTGATTGGAAAGAACGTGCGACTGCTTGCAGAGGAAGGGACAACAAAATTATATAAGTTTGTTGGTGGGGTGCCGAGGGTGTATCTTGCCGAACAGGTAATAACAGCTTCATCAAAAGAAGCTGTTATGCAAGCATTATATGATCTAACGTTTATTCCGGGTAAAACAGCCGTTGTTGAATCAGCTGTGTCAGCTAGTCTAGAGCCGCTACAAATTGGTGAAGCTGCGGTGTCTTCCTCATATGAGGAAGACAGGATGATTATTAAAACCATAACTAAAAATACACGCCTATTGGTTATCGGCAATATGATGGATCCGCATTGGAACGTAACAATTGACGGAAACAAAACACTTATTGTTCGTGTTAATTATCTTTTTTTCGGCATTCTCGTTCCTGACGGAGACCACACAGTTACGGTACAATATAAATAACCTATGAAAGAACCAACAGTTTCAATAGTTATTCCTAATTGGAATGGTATATATCTTCTTGAGAAGCATCTCCAGGCCGTTATTGATACTTCACCCGGTGCTCAAATCATTGTATCTGATGATATGTCTTCAGATGGGTCAATATTGTATCTTAAAAAAAACTTTCCTAAGGTTATTGTCGTCACAAGTACAAAGCAACGCGGTTTTGCAGGGAATGTGAATGCAGGCGTCGCTCGTGCAACTGGAGACATCGTTGTTCTTCTTAATACCGATGTAGAACCGGAAAAAGGGTATCTGGAACCCCTTTTGTCTCATTTTAAGAATGCTGATGTATTTGCTGTGGGTTGTCTAGAAAAAAGTTGGGAAGATGGGAAAGTCATATTACGGGGAAGAGGCATCGCGCATTGGTATAGAGGATTTTATATTCATAGCCGTGGTGATGTTACAAAATCTGATACTGCATGGGTTTCAGGAGGAAGTGGTGCATTTAGAAGAGCAATGTGGAATATTCTAGGTGGAATGGATGTTCTTTATAACCCATTTTATTGGGAAGATATTGATTTATCCTATCGTGGTCGCAAAATCGGCTGGAAAACATTATTTGAGCCAAATAGTGTTGTGAACCATTATCACGAGCAAGGAAAAATTAAGCAGGTATATACACCAAAAGACGTAAAATGTATCGTCTATAGAAATCAATTTATTTTTATATGGAAAAATATTTCTGATGTATCACTTATGTTTGATCACGCGTTATGGACTCCTATACGGTTATTACAGGCGATACTCCGTAGAGATTACCTTATGGTAGATGGATATATACGTGCCTTATGGAAGTTGCCACGTGTGTTGTACCATCGTGTTTGTCAGCATCGTTTGTTCACGAAAAGAGACTTGGATTTAACAATTAAGGACTAATTTTATATGTTTGCCAAAAGAAGTATAGTTTCTTTTATTGTTGCTTCGTGCATATCTTTTATAATTCTCCTTACGCTCAACGACTTTGGCATTACGTGGGATGAGCCTATCTACTTTCGGAATGCAGATAGATATGTTTCATGGATAAAGCACCCAATTTTTGAAAAGGTAAATAAATCGTTTGAAGCAGCTCCCGATGATGTGCATCCACCATTCCGAAAATTAATTGCGGGAGTTACGCATAGCGTTCTTACAACTCAACTGAAGATCGTTGATAACACGAGAGGGTACAGAATTTCTTCATTGGTATTTGTATTTCCGTTTATTTTTATTTTTACATATGTCGCGATTGGATATGTCGGTTATCTATTTGGTATCCTTGTTACTTTGATGTTTTCTTTGATGCCACATGTACTCTTTTTGACCCCACTCGTAACGCTCGATTACGCTGTTACTGCTTTGTGGTTTATGGCAGTGATAGCCATGATGAAAGGGATGAAAAACTACCGTTGGGTGTTCGTTAGTGCTATATGCACTGGATGTGCGATGCTTACAAAATTTCATGGGTATATACTGTTTATTCCGCTTGGAATAACGTGGCTTGTTTTCTTTTGGGAAAGATTAATTTCCCATACTCGTTTCAAGAAAAAAATACACTTTTTCCTGCCTTTGGTGTATTTGATTTTTGGCGCTCTCGTTATTTACTTTATAGGTTGGCCTTGGTTATGGACAGAATTGGTACCCCATCTGAAAGAGTATTTTTCACTTCAATTTTTCCATGTTGGAGTCCCTGTTATGATCTTCGGACACATATTCACACACGTTCCCTGGTGGTATGTTCCAACGATGTTTTTTGTTACCACTCCTGCGTTCATTGTATGTTTTTTTCTATTTGGTTTATTGTATGTAGTTAAAAAAGGATCTCTTCGTGACCGTTTATTTCTCATGCATGCGTTATTTCCAATAATATTTTTTATGCTTCCCATAGTTAATCGATACGATTGGATACGATTATTTCTCCCTGCATTTCCATTTGTATGTCTTATTGCAGGCCGTGGCATGGTGGTTGCTATCAAGTTGTTAAAAAAACAGACAAAGATTTCCGGAACTATTATCGTGATACTTCTTTGGATGGTTACCGTATATTTTTCCGTCATTCGCATTCATCCATGGGAATCAGCATATTACAACGAGTTTGTTGGTGGCATTTCTGGAGCATATAGACTTGGTTTTGAGACGGAGTTTTGGGGAAACGCGTATAAAGGAATTCTTCCCTGGATGAATGCAAACAAGAAAGACATGATGTGTGTGAAGCCAACAACGCAACCATTTTATTATTACCAAGCGATGGGGCAGATTGAAGGGGGAGTTGTTTTTAATGCTGGAATCGGAGCTTGTAAATATGTTGTAATACTCATGCGCCAGGGATTTTTTATACAAGATGCATTTATTGATGCAATCGTGAAAACCAGAAAACCGATTCATGCAGTATCCGTTGATGGAGTGCCTTTAGTCGGTGTGTATGATATAACTGACACAACTCATTAATATGAAGCAATATATGTGGCTTATTATTGTCGTATTTCTAGCAGGTTTTTTACGTTTTTATAATGTCGCTTCTATTCCACCTGCACTTAATTCAGATGAAGTTGCAATAGGGTATAACGCATACTCGATACTTAAAACTGGTCGTGATGAATACAATCGGTCATTTCCATTAACGTTTCGTTCATTTGATGACTATAAGATGCCAGTGTATGTTTACATGGTTAGTGCAAGCATGGCATTATTTGGTACGTCTGATTTTTCAGTTCGATTTCCATCAGCTCTATTTGGAACACTCACTGTGTTGTTGACCTATTTTTTAGTAAAAGAGATCTGTAAGAAAAATAAGTTAGTTCCAATTCTAGCAGCCGTTCTTTTATCAGTCTCGCCATGGCATTTGATGTTTTCAAGAGCAGGATATGAAGCAAATGTATCATTATTTTTTATTGTTTTTGGAGCATATTGTTTACTTGTTGGATTAAGAAAAGGATTGTATATTCCACTATCGGGAGTACTATTTGCACTTTCTATCTGGACGTATCACACAGCGCGTATTTTTGTTCCGCTTCTTTTTATTGGATTTGCGATTATATATGGGAAACACCTGTGGAAGCAGAAAGTATATATGATTGTAGGGATACTTCTCGGACTTATTATTTTGTTTCCACTTATTAGATTATCCTTATCCGTTGAGGGGCAAATGCGTGCTATTGGTGTAAGTTCCTTTGCAAATTCGGATGATCTTAAGATTTCGATATCACGGATTATATATGATACGAAAAATAATTTATCTTTCTATTCTTTTTTTCATAATCGAAGATTCGAATACTTTATTATTTTTATACGAGGATATTTTTCGCATTTTGATTTAAACTTCTTGTTTTTGGACAAAGCAATTGAGAAGTACCGCGCGCCGGGAGTCGGATTATTGTATCTTTTTGAATTACCACTTTTGTGTATAGGCGTGTATCAACTTATTCGCCAGTGGTCAAAAGGATCTGCTTTATTGTTTTGGTGGATTATTATTTCACCTGTTGCAGCGGCATTCACCTTACAATTGCCACATCCTGTTCGAACGATTGTGTTTTTGCCGGTTATTCAGATTATCGCTGCATTAGGAGCAGCAGAAGTCCTTTCTAAGGCAAAACAACGTCTTACAGCTATTCTTCTATACATATTTGTTGCTTGTTGTGCGATGAATATTACCTACTTTTTCCACCAGTATTTTGTTCACATGCCCATTGAAAATGCGAAATATTGGTACGCTGGACGAAAAGAGATGGTCACTAAACTGGTACAATATGAGGATTCCTATGATCGTATCATTGTCTCAAATCAATTGGATTTTCCCTATATATTCTTTTTATATTATGGACGCGTCGATCCACAACAGTATCAACAGAAAGGTGGTACAAAATCAGGTGGCTTTAATGAAAATGACAACGCGTGGGGTAAATACGAATTCCGCTCTTTAAGTTCTTTTGTGAGAGATCAGTATGAAAAAGTCCTGTTTGTTGGATTACCAGGAGAAGAATTCAAAAAATCTTTGGTCGTCGATACAATATATTATCCTGATGGAAGCCCAGCAATCGTTTTCTTCAAATGATACTAGAGTCGGCTGATATACGTTTCACAGAAGCGTTGTTGTGAAAGTCCATCCATTGCAAAATCATGGATGGATATGTTTTGCGAATACCGTTTTAAGTTAAATCCATTGCAGAGTGAATCATTGTATATTCTATATAGTTCACCCCCATCAGAGAGTCTTGAAATGCTGAGATGTGGCACGTCGATGATTGATGAACAATTCCTATCTACAATAGAAATTGTTGAAGAAGGTGAAATTACTAAGCGGTCATCACACGGAGCAAATGTAATACCTCCAAGGGTAAAGGTCGGTGTACTAAAATCAGATGTTATTTCCTTGATTGTTGATAGTGATATGCTATTTGTGTAAAAAAGAAATTTTCTGAAATAATCAGAATTTGCGTCAGAGTATAGAGTGATAGGGATGGAAAGTTTTCGTGCGGTTAATAGGTATTGAGATAAGACTCGTGCGTGAAAATCGAAATAGCCCCGAAGTGGATGTTGATAGACATAGACAGAGATAAATTTACCAATGCTTATTAGGTATAAACAGCAGATTGCGGTCATAACAATTTTTTTCCAAGATTTATGCATGGACTGCACTAATTGTGTAATGCCGTAGGAAATTAATAGGACCATAAATGGGAACATGAATGCGATATGATAAGAAAAATCTGTTTTATTTTTGTGAAAAAGCTGTGGGAGTGTAGCTACAAGAATAAATAAAGTAATGAGAATAAATTCAACCCGTTTTTTAGAAAATAAATAAAGGCTTCCAATAATAAGAAAGAGAGCATCGATGGCGTAAAACATTCCATGATTCCAAAGGGAAAAAAATTCATCTCCTTCAAGAAATAAATAGGTTGGGGAGAAGATTCGGTACAATTTGGTTACAAGAATTTGAATGTAGACGGTCATTTTATTGGTATATACCTGTGTTAACCAGGAAGAGATGCTATTTTTTCTAAAATAATCAACCTCCGACGCTATAGTTGAGTTTGTTGGAAGGAAAAGTTCTGACACCCTAGAACCTGTTGTCGTACGGGTAACTTGCATGAGAAAAAAGAGGGTAAAGAGTACGCTTATTATTCCAATAACTGCATATTGTTTTTGATAGCGCTTTCCATTTAATCGATACGCAAGAAAAATGGAGATCAAAACAAATGGGATGAGTATTATTTTCGTTCCGATATAAGAATAAAATCCCAAGAGAAACGCAAGGCCACTAAGAAGAATTAATGATTTTTGTTTTTGGATAACAAGGTAAAGCCCTAGTAAATAAAAAAATACTGCGATAGACCATTCATAGCTTGTTCTTCCAATATAAACCATCCAAGGATTTATCGCGGCAATAAGTCCAACAACTACTGCGGTTTTTGTATCAAATATTTTTCGAGCAATGCCATATAAGAGGATGACTATTCCTACACTGAGAATGGCAATGGGAAATCGAGCCGTGAATAAAGAAAAGGATAATAGGCCAGAAAAAGGAAGATGAATAAAATATGGTAGTTCTGCTTGCTGTTCATTTGGAGGATATTTGAAGATAAAAGCTGAGAGTGGATTCCATGTTCCTGTAAGATCTTTTCCAGTCTGAACAATGGACTTGGCAGAAATTAAGTAGGTAAGTTCATCTCCTCCAATGGCGTTGGGTATACGATCAAGCCAAAAGAAACGGAAAAAGAGAGATATGATGAGAATAATACCGATCGGAATATAAGTAATAATTCGTTTCCGTATACCCATGTTTCTATTATAAACGTAATTAATGATAGAATGAAGAGAGCAATGAAACGATTATTTTCTCGACTCGAAATCCTGATTATTTTAATATGTGCGTGTATTGCAGTAGGTGTTTTTTTCCGTCCATATTTTTTCCAAAAGAAAATTCTTTTTCCTTCAAATTTACTTGTTACGGCCTTTGTGCCATGGAGGTATGAACCAGTTCCTGAATACCCAAATGGTCCGCCAAATAAACCAATTGCATTTGACGATATAAGACAGTTTTTCCCTAACAGAAAATTATTGCACGAAGAACTTGCAAAGCGAATTATTCCATTATGGAATCCATATATTTATAGTGGAACTCCGTTCATGGGAGCATTTGATACTGCGGTATGGTATCCATTGTCCCTCATAGCTGCACTTTTACCTGTTATTGAAGGGTGGAATTTTCTTGTTATTATACAACCGATTCTGTCTATTCTTTTTATGTATTTGTTTCTTTCTTCTTTGCATCGTAAGAAGCATATTGCGCTATTTGGTGCATTTGCGTATGCATTTTCAGGTTGGATGATTGTTTATTGGCAAGAAATATTGGTATTAGAGCACAGTTTTTTGTGGTTACCGCTTGCTCTTTACGCGTCCAATCGTATATGGAAAGAGTCTAAAGAGGTTCTTGGATTTTCTCTTTTAGTTATCGCGCTTGTGTGTTCTGTTTTTGGCGGTTTTTTACAAATGACAATATATGTTTATGGCATGGTGATACTTTGGAACATCTTTTGCTATTGGAGATTGAAAGAACAAAAAACATCGAATCTTTCATTCTTAAGGATAATGTTGCTTGTAGGTATATCAGTTGGAATCGCCTCAATACAGCTCGTTCCTTCAATAGAAGCGTTTTTACAATCCCCAAGAGGCACAGGGACGGGAAATTTTATTTTTAAAGACTTTTTACTTCCATTTCAACATCTTATGACATTCCTCGCACCTGATTTTTGGGGGAGTCCTGCCACGTATAATTATTTTTTCACTAAGGGTTTTTATTTTGAAAAAATGATTTATATCGGAATCATTCCACTCATGTTTGCTCTCTATGCACTATTGTTTGAAAAAGGAAAAAATGTGGTATTTTGGAAGATTGTGGCACTCGGTGCATTGTCGCTTGGATTTGCTTTACCAACAAGCTTGCTCCCAAACCTACTTCATATACCAGTATTATCGAATTCTTATCCGACACGTATTTTTGCGATTTCCACATTTTCATTTATTATTCTTGCAAGTTATGGTTTGCAATCATTTTTGGCTCTTCCGAAGCGTAAGCTATTATTTATTGTGTTATCGATGTTAACCGTCGTGTTAGTTGCTGGTTGGATGGTTGTAGGGAGTACGTGGTGCACCTCCCATTCATATCCATCAAATATAATTTGGTGTAAAGGAAAAATATCAGTGCTTTGGGATCTTATTAGTATTCCAGCTATTAGAAAAGAAGCACATCTATATTCTACTGTTTCACTTCGAAATCTTATCATTCCAACCTTATTTCTTTTTTCTGGATGGGGAATATTAGTATTGTCAAAATTTTTTCTACGGTTTGTATGTATTTGTGTATTTGCGTTAACATTTTTTTCCAGCGTATATTTTGGTCAGAAATATGTTTCATTTTCAGAAAGACGCTTTGTGTATCCAGACTTAAACGTAACAAACAAAATTTCAGAAATCATTGGATATGATCGAGTGTGGGGTTATGGAAACGCATTTATTGAGAAGAACCTGCCGCAATACTATCGATGGTTTTCTACAGACGGATATGGAAATCTTTCATCCAAGCGATATGCTGAGTTCATTACAACAATTGCCAACAAAGGGAAATTAGGTGGTGTTATAAGAAGAAGTGATACCGACCTCTACGATGCCTCAGAACGTGATGATTTTGGGTATTCTAATCCATATAGACTTCGAATTATGTCACTTCTCGGAGTCAAATATGTTTTAGAAACAAAGAAGGGCGACCTCAAGGACTTTCAACGTACAGAAAAACGATTTCCCGCGGATACGTTTGTGTTAGTTTGGGAAGACGATATTTGGAGAATATGGGAATATAAAAAGGTACTTCCACGGGCATTTTTTGCAACAACGTATGTGGTAGCAAAGAATGATCAAGAGATTATGGATAGGATATATGATCCTACAACTGACCTTGAATCTACCGTTATATTAGAAAATGAACCAATCAATGGTACAGTGTCACTCGATACAAAAGATATCATGAAATCGGATGTTGGTATTACGTCATATGGCGTAAATAAAGTAACGATGACAGTTGACGCAAAACAAGATGGATTCGTTGTGTTAACTGACACCTATTATCCAGGTTGGTGTGCATACATTGATGGAAAGAAAACACAAATATATCGAGCTGACTACACGCTTCGAGCCGTTTATGTACCAAAAGGACAACATAAAATTGAGTTTGTGTATATGCCCCAGTCTTTTCTTATTGGAATTTTTACCACATCACTTGGAATCATTTTACTATGTATTTTTATCCTAAATAGGAAGAAAGTTAGTAAATAAGGTTACATAGGTTTAACAAAATATTTCTTGCAAAATTGTTCTGTAGGAAGTTTTTCAATATCCAGATCTTCAAAGGTTATGTTATGAACATAGGTATCAAGTTCATAGCCACTGCAAACGGCATCATGATATATAAAGTAAATAGATCCATTGTCTGAAATTTGTGGTAATACAATTTTTGTTTTAATTCCTTCGTAGCTTGGGCATTGTAAATCAGATTTTATTGCAACTGTAGTTGTTGTCGGATGGGGAATACTTGGACATTTAGCAAAGTGTATTGTATCCCAATCATATTGACCTGCTAGATACATATTGGCAATTTTTGAAACTGTGTTTCGAGTATATTGATTGGAATAAAAAATATATTGATTAAATAATTCACGTGACGATGCATTTTCAATAACATATACATCTGTTTTGTTTTCTCTTGCAAGAGATACATATCTAGCAAGCACTCGACCACTAAATCCAAATCCTTCTGAGTTAGCGATAGGATTTTTAAAAAAATAAATGTTTAGAAAGTTGAAAAACAATAAAGAATACACCAAACAAATAAGGCAAACGTTTAGTATTCGTGTACGCTTGTTTTTTCTTGAGAGTGCTACTGATATGCCTACGGAAATAATCATGAGCATAAATGGGTACAGTAATGATGAACGTAATGTGTAAGATAATCCGACAATACTAAAAACAGAGGGAATTGGTGCAATGAGCATCGTAAGAGAAAAAAACCAGAACAGGGCACGTTTGGACTTGAAGATAATGTATAAACCAAAAACAAAAAAGAGTACGTCAACATAATAAAATAGCCCGTGAGAGTATAAAGAAAATGTTGTTCTTCCTTCCCCATTAGTAAAAAGTAGAGTTGGAGAAAATGCTCCAAAATATTTGTCTAAGAACATTCTTCCAAAAACGGTTATTTTATTTGAGAGTAACTGTGTTAATGGTGTTTGTATTGTCAATCGACGTTCCGTGTTTACATGCGAAGCTACGTAGTTACTTGTCGGTGTAAGAATTTCATCTAGTCTCGATCCAAAATTTTGTGTGTGAGCAGAGCGAAAGAAGAATAACCATGTGACCAGTATCATTAAGGTCAATAATAAGTAATGGGGAAAATATTTTGATTTATTAATATATTTCCATGCGTAAATGATTGCAGGAAGAAAGAAAAATCCAAGCACAGTGCTTGTGCCAATATAGCTATAGAGAGCGGCAATAAACGCGGGGTAGGCAAGAAAAATGCCCCATTTTTTTGCTACAAGCACAATATATATTGTTAAAAAAATAAAAAATACTGCTACTGGTGTATCAAAGCTTGTTCTGAAAAACATGATATTCCATGGATTCATGAGAGTAATTAATCCTGTTATTAGGGCAGTTTTCTTATCTGTAAGTTTTTCCATGATGCCATACACTACAAGCGCAAATAAAACACCGAGAATGGCATACGGCAGACGGGCTGTAAATAACGACAATGATGATGGTCCAATAATGTAGGAAAATAGTATAGAGGGAACTCGCGCAAATGGAGCATAAATACCTGATGGAATTGTTAGAGAGAGAAGTGATATTTCTTGAGAAAGATCCTTTCCAGTAAAAAAGAATGATTTGGCAGTGAGTACGTAAAATAACTCATCATCGCTAATTCCGGATGCAACTTTTCCTAGCCAAATAAAACGGATTGATATTAGGAATATACATAGAATTATTACAAGTAATGGTATTACTATTCGAGATTTTCGATATTTCATGATAAAACGTTACTTTTTTTCCACTAATACATAGGAAATATCAGCTATTGGATACTGCATGATTTGTTGGCCTACAGCAAAGACAACTGGCCGCTGGGGATAGTAGAATGTTTTGAGTAGCGGGACATCTGGAGGTTTTTGGTCGTGAGACGTAACAATAAGGGTCCGCGGATAGTTGAGATCGTCGTTCCAGTTGACAGCCCGGAATTCATATTTGCCGAATCTGTTAGGAAATGAAAATCCTTCAGAATCATCCCTGTTCCATTTTGCGTCGCGTTGAAACTCAATGGGTGGATAGGCGAGATAATACACGAGTGAAGAGTACATGAAACCGCATTTGTCATCAATGATGATTTTGTCGTATTTCGATTCATGATTTTTGATGTATAAAGACACGTCTTTGTCTCCCACTCTCCATGGTTTGGCATAGAGAATTGGAAAGCGTACGTAATAAGAAGCAAAATACGAAAAGATTTGGTATAAACAGATACCGATAATAAAAAGGTACGTTAGTGTTTTGATATATTTAGATTTTAACGTGGAAATATATGTGTACAACGAAATGATTCCTAGCGCTGAAAGAATAGTAACAGGAATGACGATGAAAAACGCCCGTGTGGCGTGCGGTGACTCACGGGTGAGAGCGACTATAGCAATAGTTGTAATAATCCAAAAACCAATGAGTGAATGAATCTTCTTTTTTAATCCGTATATAATTCCAAGAATAATAGTCACAGTTTCAAATAGATACCATTGACCAACTGTACCAATACCATGATTTCCGTGGAGAGATCCCATTGTGAAGAAAAACGTTGGAGAAAAGAAATTTATAACGTTTTGCAGCCATTGGACAAACGTAAGAAGCGGTTTATTAAACAGTATTCTTGTGATTGTGATTGGCCAAGACGAAAAGTATGAACGCCATTCAAGAAGCGGGGCTTGAACATACGCACTTGACCACATCATTGTTCCTGATGTTGAAGATACCCCTCCATTTTGCACCATGCCGATTGCCATGGGAGCAAAAGAACATATCCCAAATATGGCAATGATAATCCAGGAACCAATACGGAATTGTTTCATTGATTGGTAAGAGGTGATGAATAAAAATACGAGAGATAATGGAGCTAACAATCTTGCAATATTGTACGTATATCCAGCAAGAGCGAAGAAGAGGATGGATAGACCAATAAAGAGTGCTGATGACCGTCGTTTTGCAATTAACCAAAGGAGGAAAGCAAAAGTAATAAAAAAAAGAGCAACTGTCACTTCAAACGCACCACGGGAAAGATGAAGGTGCCAAGGATTAATTGCAAGAAGCGCTGTTGCGATGAGAGGTAGAGTGTCGTTAATACGAGAAAAAAGTTCCTTTACCAAAAAGTACATCAATAAAACAGTAAAAACCCCTAACACTGCTGATGGTAATCGAACAGCAAGTGGTGTCGGTCCAAGAAACGCAATTGGAATCGTTGATAGATAAATATAACCAGGTAATTTGTATTCACCGAATGCTTTAAAATTTTGAGGGTATGAGACCCCATGCTCATCTTTTCCTGTTTGTAAAATTGCGTACGCATTATATCCGATTGATGTCTCATCCTGACTTAATCCTGGTGGAATACTACTGAGTTTATAGAGGCGTAAGAACGCAGCGATACAGATAAGAAAAATAAAAAGAAGTAAAGATTTTAGTTTCATATAAGCAGAATAAACACTAATAGAATTAGTATACTACTGATGCTTATAATAAATCCTGTAATGGCAGATAGCGGTTTAAATTGCATGATAACAGTGTGTGTTCCTTCTGGAACAGCTATTGCCCGATACGTATAGTCTGCGCGGTAGATTTGTGCTGGATTTCCATCAATTGTTGCCGTCCATCCTGGATAATACGTGTCAGTTAATACAAGAAGAGATGGTTTGTCGGTCTGCGTTTCGATGATAACCTTATTTGGTGTATAAACTTTTATATCAGCCATCGTTGAAGTGTTTAAGATGGTACTTGCAAAGTCAGGATTCCTGTCAAGAATGACCGTTTGCGTTGGGGAAAACGCTTCATTCACAAAACGTAATTCATACTCTGTGGGTGAGGTAGCGATTGAATATTGTGACGTAAGAAACGCTCGCGGAGTGACATTTTTGTTCTCCATGATATTCCATCCGTTCATTGATGTTGCATTTGTAAAATAGGAAGCAGGGAATGTTTTTTCCGTACTGCCGTTTTCCATTCGGTCCAAAATGTACTTCACACCACCCAGGGATAGAAGGCGAAGTCTATTAGGGTTTGCCATGAGATCTTTTTCAACGGATAGCTGTGCGTTCGATCTGGTTGCGTCCGTGAATGTGTGTTCGATGGTTCCGTTTTTTGATAATCCGATAAATTCACCGTATTGTTTTGGGTAGAGCGGATCGTATCCTTGCATATCATATAAACCAATACCACTGGCAACATTGGCTGCAATGGTTCCGTGACCATATCCCCAAAATCTGTAGATTCCTGCGTTATCCTTAAGCCATGTTGTAAGTGTCGTTGGGGGATAGAAAAATTCCTTTGGGGAAAATGGATTAAATTTATTATGAATATAGAAACGTTCTCCAATTGTTATAAGAAGAATAAAACAAACAAACAGCATTTTCTGTTTTTGTGTTTTTGCAAATACGATACAACCTGCCAAAGAGATGGCGATGCCAAGAGTGAGAAAAATATTTTTTATATTAATTTCAACGTGAATAAGCTTGCATAGAAATATCCATCCAATAACTATGAACGGAGTTATGACAAATATGATGCTCCATTTTTTTGTGTTCGTACTTCTTATCCATTCTTGAAGTCCAATTCCTGAAAGAACGGCAAGTGAAAATGAAAGAAGATATTGAATGTTGCTGGGAGAACTGCTTGTTAGCATTGAAAGAGGAATGTGATAGAAAAGCCATGAGATTGGATTATTAGTGAGAATGACTAATAAGAGTGCGGTTGAATAAATAAAAAATCGGTGAGTACTATTTTTTGCTTTTATAAATATAATCGCACCTAGCGCAAATAAAAGTGGTGCAAGTCCGATGGAAAGTGCTTTTGAGGGGTAAGAACTCGTCAGAAGAAAATTACGTGTTGCAGGATTGCCAAAGGCATCAGGAGATAAAAATAGAAATAGCTCTTTTGGTTGAATAAGAAGATGTTCAAGAAAAAAATTCATGTCATGGGGTACTCGTGCGGCAAGTGTTGCAAGTTCAAGCGTTGGAAGAAGTTGGACTGCAGAAATACCAAGTGACAAAATGAGTGTACTAACTAATGGGATGTTGATACGTTTTATTGTTTTTTCGTATGAGCGAAGGAGTGTATAGAGAAATATAAATATGCTTGATGCTGCAAATAGCTGTAGATGTCCTGCAAACGCAGAAAGAACAACGCTTAATGCCAAAAACCAAAGAAATCGTTTTTGTTTTGTGTGGAGGTATCGTTCGATTGAAAATAATGAAAAAGGAAGCCAAAGAACAACATGACCGATGGTGCTGTATTCCAAAAATACGGTCATAAATTGCGAAAGTGCAAAAGCAATTGCTGCAAAGAATGCACCGTATGACATAACACCGATGCTCTGCATAAAAAGAATCATAAATAATCCTGCAAGAAGCGGTTGAACAATGACGATAATAGTCCACGCGGTAGGGTATGGCAGTATGGTGCCAAGGTAGGTAAAAGGATAAAGAAGTGCAGCTTGAATATTTGCAAGGTGTGGAGTTCCAGAGAAGTTATGTGGATTCCATAGCGGAAATATTCCTGTCTTTAGGGAATCCCAAGAGAAGATTTTCCACGGAATCATCTGGCATAGCGCATCGAAGTACTGTGCTTTATTTGGATATGATCCCGAGACATATCCTAAGAACGATTCATTTTTCCACGGTTGGTATTCTGCTACAAATAAATCACCTGGAAATGGAAGAAGTCCGAAGAAGAAAGTTTTATAAAAAAATAAAAACGTTGTAATAATGATGCCAAAGAATAATATCGTTGTTGTCCGTTTCATATATTGAGAAGTTTTTTTCGTGTTATGTACGGCAGTCCAAGAACAATGAAAATAGAAAATATGGATATATAATCGGCAAGGAGCCTTGTTTTATTTTCTCTCCATAGTACAAGAACACGTGATGTTCCAGCTGGTACATCAAATGTGATAAGTCCACGATGGTTTGGATCTTGGAATTGAATGTTTGTTTTTTGATTGTTTACAAGAACATTCCAGCCGGGGAAGTACTGGGTATTATCAAGAAGTGTTATGGGAGTTGAGGCCTCGACAGAATACTCATGTATTGTTGAAGTCCGTTTTAGTTCTTTGATGGTAGCAATGCCTGCGATGAGTTCAATTTTTTCTTTTGGATACCCTTTAGCTGGCCCTTCTGACCAAATAGTATCGACCTCCCCATAATAATTTGTCGTAAGAGGGTAATCCCAGTAGTCTTGTTCATTAATCGTCTGGTAACCCTGTGGAGGAACCCAATAATAGACAGTAGAAAAAATAGTAAATAGTACAATACAGATAATAATAAACTGAGATTTAATGATTTTAACTATTGAAAATCCAGCAAGAGCCGTAATAAATGTGATGACAGATAGTAATCTCCATGGGTATTGAAATTGACGGAGTATGGATATGTTTTCCCACAATGGTTTACTGATGGGCTGCATAAAGAATACTGTGACAAGAAAAATAATTACGCAAAAAGAAGCAATCATCGTATCTTTTTTCCCATAGATAGTTTTTTTTATGATGATAAAGACTGAGGTGATAAGGGCAATCAGGTGAGCTATTCCGATTTGTACTGATACTTCATGAATGCGAAGCGATGAGGTGTTCGTAAAGTTCGGAAGGAAAAAATTAGCAAATGGTGCAAAATGGTCGTAAAAAAGATTTTTTGTTAACAGATATCCATACGTGTAATTGTGATCTAGAATTGCCGGAATGACAAAAAAACTAGCAATACCAATTCCTGCCATAAGTGAAAGAAGAGAGAGAATTTTTAAGCGAATTGGTGAGGGATAAAAAAGTGTGAATATAAACGCAACTCCAAAGAACACAAATCCTACAATATTATGTGACATTGCCAGTCCTGCAGAACAAAAAGAAATAATCCAAATATTGTGGTATCGCTTTGATTCGATAAGTTTTACTACGCCATACAGTACAAATGGGAGTAGCGTGTAAGCATATATGCCTCCAAGGCTCCCACGAACCAAAATGTCAACAAGTCGAAATGGGGCAAACTGATAAAGGATGGTGACGAGTACGGCGGTTTGGGTGTCTTTCCATAGTGCACGACTTAATAGATACATGCCGATTCCGCTTGCAAGAAAGCTCAATAAAAATGACAGTTTAAGTGCTCCGGTGAGGCTGGATCCAAGTGCAACAAACACAGTAGTTATCATATAAGGAAGTGGATGAAAGAAATTAAATATCGGCGTTCCAAATCCGTAATTCAAATTTCCTGCCCATCGAACGGGAAATTGACCCTGCATCACTTCCTTATAATAGGAAGCGATTCTTGCAAGATGCATGGCTCCATCACTCGTATGTGGAAGAGCAGATGTCGTAAACATTGAAAACATAGGAAGAGCTGAAAGAAGAATGATTACAATGAGCCACTTGTTATTTTTTAATGATTTCATAAACATAATCTTCACCAAATTGTTGCACTAGTTGAATATGTTGAAATTTACTGGCTTCTCGTTTGACGTCTATCATATATGTATCAGTATACTGCCATGCGTGGACAATAACATACCTGACATGTTGTTTTTCAAGCATAGAAATAGATTCTTTTGAGGGGAAATGTTGTAGTGTCATTGCTTGATCATGATATATTTGAGGGAAAAATCCACTATATCCGTTAAGCATTCGTTTTCGATGATAACTCGAAAAATACGTTCGATATGCTTCTAGAGCATAGACTTCATTTTCTTTAATTTCAGAATACTGTTGAAATAGTTGATCTTCCATTGATGTAATAATGCTGGAAAAGGGTCTAAATGGAATCTCAACTATAATTGAAGAGTCTGATTGTTTGGATAACCATTGGTAGACAACGGGTATATCCTTTTGAAGAGGAATGGGAACTGAAGGAGTTTGAATCTGCCACACCTCAATCATAAAAAGAAGAATAATAAGACCAGCAAGAAGAAATTTAAATCTTCTTTTGAGAATATGTGATAGACCAATCGCTGCAAGGGCTGAGAACGCAAGGACAACGATAATGCTAAAACGGGATGGTACACGTATGGTTTGCATGAGAGGAATAAATTGATAGAGGTAATAGTATGGCATAGTGACATGAAACCATTCGAATTTTCCAATGATGATGTCCAAATATGGACCAAATGATAGGATCCATGCACTTATGCCAGTGAGTGATAGGAGAGCAACATATTTTTTATACTTTTTCCAACCGACGATCATTCCGAAAATTGCTAGGATTGTCAATGTAGCGGTGAGATATAGTGGTCGTTCGTTGATGTTAGTTGGAAACATATTGTATGTAGCTAACCAACTTGTAGGGAGTACAGTTTTGTAGTCAACTAGTTGTGCACTAAATCTGGCAGAGTCTTCGAGTGATCGTTTGATTTGGGGATATTCAATTTTTAAACGGATATATGGATATAAAACAAGAATTAATACACCCATCATTGGAATGAAAAAAATGGCTAAACTTCTTAGAATTCTCTTTAATGTTTTTATGGATTTTTCTTTAATCAGTCGTATCGATTCAAGAACAATAGTAAATATGACAAAAGGGATAAGAAATATTCCAAAATATATTGAAGAAGCTATGCTTAGTAGATAAAAAAGGAATGTTAACAGTAAGTGTTTCCATGATCCATGCTCCATGTATTTGATTAAATAGAGAACAAATAATGGGATCCATTGGCTGCTAATCATTGGCATATGTCCAATTTGAGCAAGCCTAGGATAAGCAAATGCAAAAAAGATGCCGGATAAAAATGACGCTAATAGATGTTTTGTGAGAAAGTAAGAAAGGAAAAACATTGAAATTGCAGCAAGAGGAAACGTTATGAATATGTACAAATTTTCTGTGAGTACAACATTGTTTGTCAGCAGTTGTATCGGCATTGTAAAAATGGTTTGACCGTATAGTGTGTCTGAGAACGAAAGGGTATTTCCTTCAGGATAGAATATATTTGTATCAAGCATCCCCCTGCCTTTTTGAAGAACAGATTGGGTATTATGGTTAATGTTCCAAGCATAAAATACCGGATCAACCGCATTAGGGAGATTTGTGTGTAGCTTATTACTATAGGGTAAAAAAATGAGGTAGGTTATGAAGCACGTAAGGAGGATGAGAATAAGTACTGCTTTTTTCATACCACTTCCTATTTTCTTAGGGTATAATAGAGGTATCATACACGGTACGAATATGTTTTCCAAGTGGATTATATTTATTGTAATAATTTTAAGCGCTTTTATTTTACGGTTTTATGCAATTGATCGTATTCCGCCTTCACTTTCGTGGGATGAGGTGTCTATTGGGTATAACGCATATAGCATTCTTCGTACGGGTCTGGATGAACATGGGAAATTCTTGCCCATAGATGCATTTGCTGGATACGGCGACTATAAACCGCCTCTTTCTATTTATCTGACTATTCCTTTTGTTGTGATATTTGGACTTACTGAGGTATCTGTTCGTTTCCCTTCAGCATTATTTGGGACATTGACCGTGCTCATGACGTTTTTTTTGGTGCGAGCGCTCTTTTATAAATCCAAAAGCGCGACGCTTCCGTTGTTGTCTTCTGCGCTTTTTGCAATTTCTCCATGGCATATTAATTTATCGCGTGCTGGGTTTGAGGCAAATATCGCGCTGTTTTTTATAGTGCTCGGTGTGTGGTTGGTACTGAAGGCAAGAGAGCAGAAAAACTATTGGTTTTTTGCCTGGATACCATTTGCACTGTCGATGTATACGTTCAATAGCGCTCGGTACTTTGTTGTATTTATTGGTATAGCCCTCTTTATATATTCGTTTTCTTCAATTAAAAAGCACATTGTGCCGTTTCTTTTTGGTTTGGGTGTTGCCGCAATTATCGTTTTTCCACTTGTCCCACATCTTTTGTCAAAAGAGGCGCGGCTTCGTTTTGTCGAAGTAAATATTTTTACGGACGCATCAGTTGTAAAGACCGCAAATGAGAGAATTGAGCGGGGAAAGAATAGCATACTTGCAACCGTGTTAAACAATCGAAGAATTGGATACGCACGAAGCTACCTACTTCATTTTTTTGATAATCTGCAGCCTGATTTTTTGTTTATCAAAGGAGACGGTAATCCAAAGTTTTCCATACAGGATGTGGGGCAGCTATATATAATGGAAGCCCCATTTCTTGCTATTGGCATCCTTTCGTTATTTGTTGCGCATCCTTCTGTCGGAGCACTTTTGTTATTTTGGCTCCTTGCATCGATTATTCCAGCTGCCACTGCCCGGGAAACGCCGCATGCACTTCGAATACTTAATTCATTACCAACATGGCAGATATTTATTGCGTTTGGCATTGTCACGTGTGGAACAAAGATGAAAGAGTGGAGTAAAAAAATAAAACTATCAGTTCCGGTATTTGTTTTTGTGTTGATAGGACTATATGTATTCAGTATCACGTATTATCTTCATAACTATTATCGTCATTACGGAGTTGAATATTCAGGGGAATGGCAATATGGATACCGAGAAGCAATTGCTGCATCAGAGAAAATAAAAGATAGGTATGACACGATTGTAATGTCCGAAACCATCGGGCGACCGTATATGTATACGTTATTTTATACAAAAACGGATCCTAAAGAGTTACTGAGAACAAAAGACGCGACATTTGATTCTGCAGGGTTTTACCATGTGTATGGATTTGGAAAATACCGTTTTGGTGGGACGTTGCCGACTCCACTTGCGCCAAAGACACTCTATATTTGGGATTCTGCTCCTGAGGATGCACGTATTATTGAAACAATACGTTTGTTAAATGGAAATCCTGTACTCGTGTTGTTTGACAAAAAATAAATATGAAACGATTTTTACTATTGGTTTGTATCCTGGGAATCGCCATCGGTTTTCGGTTTTGGCAACTCGGGAGTGTTCCGGTCAGTCTTGATTGGGATGAAACAGCACTTGGATATAACGCATATTCGATTCTTAAAACCGGTCGGGATGAATACGGGACATTCTTACCGCTATCCATCCGATCATTCGACGATTATAAACCGCCATTATATGTATATTTGACTGTACCGTCAGTTGCTTTGTTTGGATTGTCTCCGTGGTCAACGAGACTTCCTTCGGCCGTTATGGGAGTACTTGCGGTTCTTGGAACGTATTTTTTGGTTCGAGAATTATTCAAGAAATCGAACAGTATACCACTTATATCAGCGGCACTATTGGCCATATCTCCATGGCATATTCAATTTTCTCGTATTGCGTTTGAAGCAAATATTGGAATCACTGTAAATATCTGGGCGGTGACGATATTTCTCATAGGGTTAAGAAAAAAAATATTCCTTCCGTTTGCAGCTGTGCTTTTTGGTATTGGAATGTATGCGTATCATAGTGAACGGATCTTTTTGCCGCTTCTTCTTTGTTTATTACTTGCTGTGTACTGGAAAAAAATATTTATAAAAGAACACACAAAAATGCTGATCACATCCGTTATTGTCGGACTCATTGTTGTTATTCCTCTTATACCGGTTTTATTTAATAAATCAGCAATGATGCGCCTTCGTGGAACAAGCTCATTTACTGATCAAACAAATTTATTGTCGCGTGACATTAAAAAAATTGAAACAGACAGGCAGTTGGGAGATACATTCGGTGCACTGCTTGATAACCGTCGCATTGTTTGGGCAAAAACTATTGCCTCCGGATATTTATCACATTTTTCTTTGCGGTGGTTGTTTTTAACTGGAGATAATCCGCGACATCACGCGCCGGATATGGGGCTTTTATACTTAATTGAATTACCATTTTTGTTGTATGGACTGTATATGCTTGTAAAAGTAAAGGAGTATAACACTGAAGCAAAATTACTCATCGGCTGGGTTCTAATTGCGCCTGTTGCGGCTTCTCCAACAACAGGTTTGCCACACGCAATACGGTCGTTAGTATTTTTGCCGGTGTTTCAAATGATAACTGCTATCGGGATAGTATCGTTTTTTGGTAATGTGAGGGGAAAAATAAAATGGATGCTTATCGCGCTGGCCGTTATCGGAATGTTTGCAAATATTGTCTATTATCTCAATATGTACTTTGTTCAGATGAATCCTGAATTTTCAGAGTACTGGCAACAGGGAAACAAGGAAGCAGTGATGTTAACAGAAAAATTGAAATCAAAATACGACAAAGTGGTCGTATCAACGCAGATAGAACAATCGTATATGTTTTTCCTTTTTTATACAAAATACGATCCAGCGCTGTATTTAGCGGGCGGCGGAACAAATTCTGGAAGTTTTGAAGAAGCAAAGAATAAGTTCGATAAATATGAATTTAGGGTTATTAAATGGTCACAAGAAAAACGTGATGGAAGCATCCTGTATGTTGGCGCTCCAGGTGATATGCCGCGCGGAAATGTTGGAAACATCACATTTTTAAACGGAAAACCAGCGATAGAAATTGCTGATCAACCAAATGGTGCGCCATAATATGAAAAAATCAACGTTACTACTGATAATTATTATATCCGTGATTTTGATTATTGCGGCTGTTCCCCGTTCTGTTGAAGTATTCAGTCAAAATTTTATTTTTGGATATGATCAGGGTAAGCACTGGCTAGCGGCAAAGTCGATTGTTATTGATCATAAATTTCCACTTATTGGCGATGAAGTGGGTGGTGCGAGAGGTTTTTTTCAGGGATCCGGTTGGTTTTATCTCTTGGCAGTTCCGTTTTTACTTTTTCAGGGTAACCCCTATGGTGGCATTGTGCTCATGTTTTTAATTGGAATGATGATGGTTATCGGTGCATTGTGGCTATTTGCGAGAAATTTTGGAGTAAAAAAAGCATTGGTAATCGGACTATGTTTTGCCTTGTCACCGGTTTTTATTGAAATATCAAGATTTGCTTGGCCTCCGTATGTCATTCCGCCGTTAATGGTTGTGTATTTGTACTGCGTATATCGAATTATTAAAGCTGAATATATCTATATTCCGATTCTTTCTTTTGTCGTTGGTATGATGGCTCATTTTGAGATCGCCACAGCTGGGACACTTCTTATTACTACTATTTGTATGGGGTTGCCGTACATACTATGGAAAAAAGTACCGTTTCGTTATATTGCATGGTCAGGTTTAGCGTTTATTATTCCACTAACACCTCTCATTATTTTTGATCTTCGTCATGATTTTTTAAATATCCGCGGAGTGATAGCTACGTTTTTTGGACCATCACAAAACGGTCTTCCACGTTCTGATATGACCCATACATTTGCCAATCATTGGCTTATATTCAGCAGTGATTTTTTTCGTGCGTTTCAGGTAAAATATTTGACAAAAATCGGAAGTCTCGTCGTATTGTTATTAGGTATTCCCTTGTTATGGAATAAAAGAATTGAAAAACATGAACGTACATTCGTTGCATTTTTATATGCATTTCCTGCTGTGTTATTTATTGTTCTTATGGCGTATCGAAATGACTTATGGGGATGGTGGATTCTTGAACTTCCTGTCGTAAGCTGTATTCTATTGGGGTTGGTTCTTTCTAACATGTGGACAAGAAAACAAATTGTTTGGAGAATTATTGTTGTAGCCGCAATTGCGCTTATGTTTGCAGGTTACCTTCGTTCAGCAATAAACTTTTGGGATTATGATTATAAAGATTATGGTGGTACGCATAAAATGAGGGGGAAAAGCGACGCGATAGATTTTATATTTTCTGATGCCAAGTCGAAAAATTTCGGACTCTTTGTCTTTGCACCGCCGATTTATACATATCCGTATGATTTTATTTTGTGGTGGAAAGGGCGTATGTACGGGTATCAACCACCACAAGAAAAAAAGCAGACCTATTATTTATTGGCAGAACCAGATCCTGAGAAACCATGGACGTATAAAGGATGGATGGAAACAGCAGTTACCGGCGGAACGGATATACAAACGTGGACGTTACCTTCTGGTTTTATTGTGGTGAAACGTTCGATGCCATAAACAAGTAGAGTCTATGCAAATATGATGAAATGTATAAAAAAATATAGTGTGCTCATTCTTCTTATCGTGGCGCTAATTCCCATGGTCGCCTTTTTGAATCAAGGACTCCCAATTACACATGATGGACAAGATCATGTAGCGCGCATTGCAAATTTTTATCGTTCGTTAAGTGAAGGAAACGTCATTCCACGATGGGCTGCAAATTTAAATTGGGGATATGGTCATCCGATACTAATGTTTTTATATCCGTTACCATCGTATATTGCGTCCTTATTTCACGCTGTCGGTTTATCATTTGTGGATAGCACAAAGCTTGTGTTCGTTATCGCCTATGTTGCAAGTGGGCTTGCGATGTATATATGGATGAAAGAAGCATTCGGAAAACGCGTGGGCGTAATCGGATCAATCCTATATCTATTTGCTCCGTATCGATTTGTAGATATATATGTTCGAGGAGCAATAGGTGAACATGTGGCATTTATATTTCCACCACTCGTTTTGTATTTTCTTTACAAATTGGCAAAAGATAGAAAAAATACGTTTACCGGCATTGGATTAAGTGTGTCGATGGCATGTTTTATTTTATCTCACAATGCAATTTCCATCATGTTTCTACCGATTATCGGTTTGTATCTTCTGTATGTATTCTTCACTGATGGAAAGAAATCGAATGGGTTTCTTTTAACAAGCGTATGGTATTTGCTTCTCGGCTTTGGTTTATCGTCCTTCTTTTTACTTCCTGCGTTTTTTGAAGGGAAGTATACGCTCCGTGACATTGTGACTTCAGGAGAAGCAATGCAGCGATTTGTACCGCCTTTGATGTTCTTATACTCTCCGTGGAACTACGGAGGAGGGAATGATATTACAAAAATGATTGGTTTATCACAATTGATTGGACTGGGAGCCGCAATTGCGCTGTGGCTTAAAACGAAAGAACTAAGCAAGAAAATTATTATGTCTGTTCTTTTTGTATTGTTTATTGGCTCTTTGTTTATGATGACAGAGTGGTCAAGAATACTATGGACAAATATAACGCTGTTGCAAAAATTTCAATTTCCTTGGCGATTTTTGAGCGTTTCAACTTTTCTTGCCGCAGCGCTTGGAGGTTTGGCTGTTGCAGCTTTTACATTGAAATCAAAGATAACGACAGCAATCGTATTAAGTGTTTTCTGTGTCTTTTCAGTTGTAAGTACGATACATATGTGGCAACCAAAAGGATATCAGCAAAAAGGTGAGTCATTTTACACTGGTATATATTTAAGTACGACCGATACGGGAGAGAGCAGTCCGATTTGGTCAACGCGCTTCATGGAATATGTGTACGACCGTCCGATAACGGTAATTGATGGTGCTGCAGCCATAAAAGAAATAAAACGGACATCAATTGTTCATGAGTATGAGATCGATGTTGCAAAGCCAACACGATTTGTAGAAAACACGGTATATTTTCCTGGATGGAATGTGTTTGTTGATGGAAGAAAAATGGATATTGAATTTCAAGATCCAAACCATCGAGGGTTACTAACGTTTTATGCACCAGAAGGAAAACATATCGTTCGTGTTCAATTTGAAGATACTAAACTACGGTTTATGGCCAATATTATCAGTGTTGTATCGCTAGGTGTACTTATTCTTGGCGGAGTGATACTTTCTTTATGGAGGAAAAAAGTATGAAATTATCTGTTTCACTAGCGGTTCACAATGAAGAACAAACAATTGAAGATTGTTTGCGTTCAATAGTTTCTTTTGCTGATGAGATTGTTGTTGTTGACGGTGCATCAACAGATAAGACAGTTGAGCTTGCTAAAAAATTTACACAAAAGGTTATCAAAACAGATAATCCAACAATTTTTCATATCAATAAACAAAAAGCGCTTGACGCGTGCACGGGAGAATGGATATTACAACTCGATGCTGATGAACGGGTACCTGATGCGCTTCATGAGGAAATAGTGCAAACAATCGAAAAACCGCAAGGTAAGCATGGGTACTATATTCCCCGACGTAATTATTTCTGGGGACATTTTATGAAAAAGGGCGGGCAATATCCTGATTACGTGATTAGGCTTGTAAAGCGTGGGTTTGCAACTTTTCCTTGTAAGTCGGTGCATGAGCAAATAGCTATTGATGGGGAGGTTGGGTATTTAAAGGAACCAATGGATCATATTTCGTATCGTACAAAAGAAGATTATTGGAAAAAGGCAAATACATACACAACATTAAGCGCGTTAGAGATGGAAAAGAATAATATTCCAAAAACTATAGTATCGTGGTGTTTATACAATCTGTTCTATCCTATACAAATATTTTTCTCTCTTTTTATTCGACACAAAGGGTTTATAGATGGATGGTATGGGTTAGTATTTGCTTATTGGTCAGCACTCCATCACCCAATCGCGTACAAAAAATATATACAGATGAAACATATATGAAACATGTCGTCATTATAGTATTCCTATTCGGTATTTTTTTTTATCCTATATCACGGGTTCAAGCTGACTATGTTCTTCCATACCCTTCATATATGCCAGGAAATAAACTATATCAGGTGTCTCGATTGATTGAGAGGATAAAGAAATATTGGTCATGGGGAATGTTGGCGCAAACAAAGTATCAGCTATCACTTTCAGATAAATACTTAGTTGAGGCAAAAACGTTATTTGAATATCGGCAATACCTGTTAGGCGTTTCTGCACTGCAACGGTCAAACGATGCATTTGACGTGCTTCCAGCATTAGTTACTGCTTCAAAAAAAGAAGGAAAAAGTATTGTTAATATGGCAAAAATAATTGCTGACGCTGGAATGGAGCATGAACGAGTTTTGGAAGAAATGAAAATGAAGGTTCCGGGTTCTTTCACCTGGTCTCCGGAACAAGAACGGTCCACGGAATTATCTCTTCATTCTTTGGTACAAAAAGCAATAGAACTTCGTGCTTCGCGAGTTGCGGAGATTAAAACACTCTAATATGGGTTTATTCGTAAAAATACTATTCGTCTTTACCATTGCAGTCCTTACCTTGTGTTCTTTTGGTTTTGTGGATCCGAATATGGTCTTATCGACGCATCCATGGTATCTAGCTCTTCATAATCCGTTATTTCAACTGGTCTATCAGAATCGTCCGTATATGACCGGTTTATTCTTTATATTACTTTGTACTTTATTCTTTTGTTATATGTACACAGTACGTCATGCTGATACAGCTTCATTTTCAAGAAAAAAAATATTGCCTTTCTTGATTATGGGTGTTGTTCTTCTTATTTTTTCTTACCCTGCATTAAGTTATGACTTATTTAACTATATGACAACAGCAAAAGTTGCATATACCCATCATGAAAATCCATATCTTGTGATGCCTATTGAAATTACGAATGAACCGTATTTGGCATTTACTCGTGCAGCAAATAAAGTTGCCCTTTATGGGCCGGTGTGGATCCTAATAACTGCTATTCCTCACGTAATTGGTTCTTCCACCATTTGGGGTTCAATTATCGCATTTAAGCTTTTAAACGCGCTGATGTACGTCGTGTTTGCCTTCCTTATATATAGAATGACGAAATCATGGAAGAATGTGTTATTTTTTGTTCTTAATCCATTAATTCTTATTGAAGTACTTATCTCAGGGCACAACGATATCTATATGATGGTGTTTGCAGTGCTTGGAATATTTCTTTGGGAAAGAAAGGGTGTGGGGAATAAAATTGGAGCCGCATTGTCATTTGTCGCTTCATTTTTAATTAAAGGAGCAACACTGGTATTATTGCCCTTATTGCTAGTAAAAAAACTGTCTCAAGAACGATTGATATTGTGGGCTTATTGGTTGCTAGCATTTGTATTTTTTGCGTTTGCTCCGCTTCGTGAAGAATTATATCCGTGGTATGCAGTTTGGCTTGTGGGGATAGCGTCGCTTCTTGATATGAAAAAATATTCAATACTTATATGGTTTACGGTTGTATTGACGTTTGCACTCGAACTTCGGCATCTCCCTTATATGTTGATGGGGTATTATGAAGGACCGGGACCGATGCTTCGTAGTGTATGTACGATAGTACCAATTGGTATGTATATCCTATATGTTGTAAGGAAAAATGTATTGAAGAAAACAAAATGAAAAAATTTACCACCATCATCGTACTATGTATTCTATTTTGTAGTGCGGTATGGCTACGGTGGCATCTGTTGCCAAGCCATCTTTTTTTTGGACCGGAGCAGGGAAGGGATATGCTCGTGATTCGAGATATTGTTGTGAATCACAAGTTAACGCTTATTGGATCAAAAACAGATATTTCCGGAATATTCCACGGTCCTATTTTCTATTATCTTTCAGCAATACCATTTGCTGTAACAAAAGGAAATCCACTTGCTGTATCGTTTTTCATGATACTTATTCAAAGTATTGGTGTGTTGTTTATGTATCTTCTCGGTAGGGATATTACCAAAAGTAAGCGCGTCGGATTGATAGCAGCCGTTTTTTACACGATATCGTTTTTAGGAGTGGTGTATGGACGATGGTTATCAAATCCACCCCTTTCTATTCCGCTTTCACTCATAGGTGTGTGGAGCATGCTGCGTTTTCTTCAGGGAGAGAAGCGATATATATTTTTGACTGCAATATCATTTGCGTGTTTAGGACAAGCAGAGTTTATTAATTTTTTATTATTTGCCGGTATTGTATGTGTTGTCGTTATCCGTTTTTGGAAGAGAATTCGGGTCACTCCGGTATCATTTATCGGTTTAGGATTGATGGTAGGTCTTGCTGTATCCCTTGGAAATTATGTGTTGTTTGATATTCGTCATGAATTTTTAATTTCAAAAAGCGTTCTGGGGCTTATGAGCGGTGCTTCCGGGTATGGCACGACGCTGTTTGACTCAATGAAAAGCGCATCACTCATGTTTGCTTCTCAATTTGCCATGACATTTGGAATTGTGTCGTGGAAAATAGGAGCTTCATGTATGGCGATTACCCTGTGTGTACTCCTCATTGAACGGAAGCGACATGAATATGTTGATTTAGTCATTATGTGGCTTCTTGTGCCACTCCTTATCCTTATGGGGTTGCGGCATAGCGTACTTGAACAATTGTATGTCGGTTTGGTGCCCGGAATGATTCTTGCTGCGGCTATTGTTGTTGAATTTTTTATTAAAAAAGTAAGAATCGCGGGCATTGGTCTTGGTATGTGTGTGATAGTCATGAACGTGTACGCATATACACAGTATCTGCCAACGAATTCCCACGTTTTTTTCCAAAGCCCGCAGCCTAATGTTAGATACCAGGATCAGCTAAAGGTAGTTGATGGTATTTATCGGCTAGCAAATGGTAAGGATTTCTTTTTTCAGTCATACACCATTCCCTATTTCTGGCAAGATGCATGGACGTATCTGTTTTGGTACCAAGGCACAAGACGATATGGGTATGTTCCAAAAGAAGAGGAAACATCAGTCGTGTATGTCATTATGCAAAAGGAGCAATCAGATCCTGCGTATCAAGCGAATTGGTATGAAAAAACGGTAACAACGTGGGGAAAACGTACAGAGGGCTTTACTATTGGAGAATATACTGTTGAAATACGACAGCGAGAACGGTAATATGACTTGTTTTTTGTGATGCATATGAAAAAACGCCAGGTAATACGATATGTTATGGGTTGTATTTTTATTATTTCTCTTTTTTCGGCTGTGTTGCCTCTTTTTGGACGGTCATATATACCAACGCATGACGGCGAATATCATATTATTCGTATTGTTGAATTTGCTAAGATGATGCAACAGGGATACCTTTTTCCTCGATGGGCACCGGATTTAAATAGCGGGTACGGGATACCGATTTTTCAATATCATTATCCGTTTCCAAATTATGTTGGAGTGGCAATAAGCGGTGTTCTTCATGATGCAGTGCGGTCCTTCCAGATGGCGCAGGGGTTTGGATATGTGTTTGCCGTTATTGCACTTTTTGGGTGGCTCTCTGTGCTATTTGGTTTTATTCCGGCTGTGGTCGGAGCTACTATTGGGGCGTATGTTCCATATTGGTTCGTTGACCTGTATGTGCGTGGTTCGATAGGCGAAGTGTGGGCAACAGCCTTTCTGTTTTGTATATTGTACGTTTCCGAAAAGAAGAAACACTTTTTAGTTGGTCTTTTTTACGGATTGTTGATTCTTAGTCATAATGTACTCGCGATGGTATATACACCAGTTCTGATTGGATATTTTCTTATACGAAATAGAAAAAGCTTATGGGCACTTCTTGTCGGACTTGGAATTGCATCATATTTCTGGATACCGGCAGTATTTGAACAACGATTTGTGATGGGGTTAAACACCGTGAATTTTAGAGAGCATTTTGTGAAGATGTACGAATTATTGATTCCTTCATGGGGAACTGAGTTTTCAGGAAGTAGCATGATGGGGAATAAAATATCATTTCAAATAGGCGTCATTCCATTTATTGTTCTCTTTGGCTCATTGATAGCTCTTGTTCGTGAAAAAGAAAAGCGGATGAAAGTATTACTATGGTATTTTATAGCGGTTTTTGTGATGGCTATTTTTATTATGTTGCCATGGTCACAACGACTGTGGGAGTTGATAGTACCAATACAATATATTCAATACCCATGGCGTTTACTTTCCTTAGGAATACCCGCGGTTGCTATTGCGGGAGCGTATTGGGTGAGTCGGATGAAAAGACCGTTGGTCGGAATATTGCTCATGGTATTGGCAATGTTGTTTTCCTATTCGTATACCCGTCCCGTGCAATATGCATCAAGAAATGAAGCGTATTACACATCAAGATCTAATTTTATGGATGGAACTTCATCAATGGGAAATAGTTTTTCAACTATATGGACCGGATGGAAAGAAACCCATCCAAGTTCAGCTCTTAGTATTCAAAATGGTGCGATAACAGCATATATCACAACAAAGTATCTGGAAAAGACATTCAAGGTGTTGATGACAGATAGAGGCACTATTACGGTAAATACCGTATATTTTCCTGGGTGGAAAGCATTTGTTGATGCAAAAGAGACACCCATTACGTATACTCCGGATGGAATCATACGTATTGCGGTTTCAAAAGGAAGTCATGTGGTCCGGATCGTTTTTGTAGATACAGTCCCTAGGATTATCGGCAACGTGATATCCGTAATGAGCGTTCTTGGTGTTTTCGTATGGGGGTTATTACCATATATAATGGAGAGAAGGCGGCACAATAGAAAAGTAGGCAAGAAAAACAAATAAATACTATGCATATCGCAATTGACATATCCCCACTTTCCTCCGGTCATCAGGGTCGTGGTACCGGTGTATATACAAAAGAGCTTATTAAGGCATTACAGACGTATGAATCACAGCACACGTATCAATTAGTGGATGGAAAAGATGTGGATGTGAAGAAGGCGGATCTTATTCATTATCCATATTTTGATCCTTTTTTCTTAACATTGCCGGTTATTAAGAAAAAACCGACAGTAGTTACTGTCCATGACCTGATACCGCTTGTATTTCCAGATAAGTTTCCAGCAGGAATACGTGGAAATATTAAATGGCAGATTCAAAAGACGTCACTTCTGGGGGCAACACGTATCATTACTGATTCTGATAGTTCAAAACGAGATATTCATATAATTACTGGATTTGATGAACAGAAAATCGATAGGGTATATCTTGCTCAATCGGATGTGTATAAGCCGATTGGTGACAAGACAGTGTTAATTGCGTTGAGGAAAAAATATGCGATACTCGATCAGTTTATGTTGTATGTAGGAGATGTGAATTGGAACAAAAATATACCTGGATTGCTTCGAGCATACGCTCATCTTTTATCTTCTAATGCTCGATTACAGGTAAAACTTGTTCTTGTTGGAAAAGCGTTTACGGATATGAGTCTTAAGGAAATACAGGACATACATGCATTAATTCAGGAGTTGGGTATTAAGAATCAGATTATCCTTCCAGGATTTGTATCCGAAGAAGATTTGGCAGGTTTGTATTCTATTGCACAGTGTTTGGTGCAGCCATCATATTATGAAGGATTCGGATTGCCGGTTCTTGAGGCACTTGCATGCGGATGCCCCGTTGTAGCAGCTGACAATTCATCATTGTCAGAGATTATGGGACCGGCTATTCATGTTCACGCTGACAAAACTGAAAGTATTGCCAACGGTATTCAATCTGTTCTTTCCCTGTCTTCAAAAGAAAAAGATGTGTTACGGGTAAAAGGATTTGATTGGGTGAAACAATATACGTGGAAAAAGACTGCTCATGAAACAGTGCAAGTGTATGAAAGGAGTGTTACGTGAAAAAGTTATCAATTATCATGCCGGTATATAACGAAGAAAAAACTATTGATGAAATACTAAAGCGGGTATGTGAGATGAAATTACCTTTATGGGAGAAAGAAATATTTGTGATTGATGACGGTTCAAATGACGGAACAAGAGAAAAATTAAAAAAATGGGAAAAAATAGTTAAGGTTATCTATAAGGAAAAAAATGAAGGGAAAGGAAGTGCGATTAGTATTGGATTTTCTAAGGCAACAGGGGATATCATTCTTATTCAGGATGCCGATTTAGAATATAGCCCATCAGATTACCCGATTCTTTTATCGCCTTTTGATAATGACAAGATAGACGTGGTGTACGGATCACGATTTTTAGGAGCTCATCTTTCAACGATGTTTGTGTATGCACAAGGCAATAAGTTTGTTACATTCGTTACGAATATCTTATTTAATACCAACATAACGGATATGGAAACAGGATTTAAGGTAATGAGAAAACATGTCATTGATGGCATGACGATTCATGCAAAACGGTTTGATATGGAGCCGGAAATTACTGCAAAGATTTTAAAAAAAGGCTGTCAAATATATGAAGTACCGATTTCATATTTCGGCAGAAAGTTTTCTGACGGGAAGAAACTGACATGGAGAGATGGAATCATAGCTCTTTTGACGCTCATTAAATATCGATTCGTTAATTGATCATGAAAATAAAGGGACTTATTAAAAAAATTACCTCCCATGCGTTAGCACGAGACAGTGCCATTATGTTTGCGGGCTCCATGTCAGCTAATGTTGCTTCATATATATATCACTTGTTGATGGGGAGACTGTTGGGGCCAAATGGGTATGGTGAACTATCTTCGCTTCTTTCCATTTTCTATATTTTTTCCGTTCCGTTAAACGTCGGCGCCTTAGTATTGGTAAAGTTCATATCCGGATTTAAGGCGAAAGGAGAAGTGGGGCAGGCAAAATCATTGTTTTTACGGGTGACGAAATCATCAGTTATATTGTGCATCGTTCTTTTGCCGATTATAGTACTTGTTTCACCTGTTATTACCGCATATCTTCATATTCAATCATCCGTGATGTTTATCATCGTCTATCTTATATTTGTTTTTTCCCTTCTTGGTGTCATTATGGGAAGTGTTCTTCAGGGGTATCAAAAATTTATGTGGGTGAGCGTGCTTGGAGCAGGGTCGATTATCCTTAAACTTTTATTGAGCATTCCCGCGGTGCAATTTAATGTCATGGGCGTTTTAATGGCAACGTTGGTATCCGGCGTCATCATGTATCTGTTGTATTTTTGGCCTCTTCGATTCTTATTTCGATTTCCATCGTTGCCTATAAAACTTACCAAACGTGAAGCGTTTGGATTTGCCGTTCCGACATTATTCATAACGCTCGGGATGACCTCGATCTATTCAACGGATATGATTTTGGTACGGCATTATTTTCAGTCAGTTGATGCGGGCATATATGCATCACTTGCGGTGTTGGGAAAAATAATTTTTTACGCCTCATCCGTTTTGGCAACTGTTTTTTATCCGGTGCTTTCCGAACGGACCGCAAAAGGGGAAAAGACAAGCAATCTTGTTGGTATAGGGCTTATGAGTGTAACGGTTATTTCATCTGCCATTACACTGTTTTACTTCTTGTTTCCTGATTTTATTATAAAAATGCTTTTTGGCTCGTTATATGTAGGAGGAGCACCACTTCTTGGAATATTTGGTATATTCCTCGTGCTGTATTCTATCGGAAATATGTTTACAGTGACGTTCCTTGCTACAGGGAAAACAAAAATTTGGATTATTCCCGTTGTTTGTGCATTACTTCAAATTATAGGTATATCGTTCATTCATCAAAATATTTTACAGGTTATATATATTAATATTGGTATCTCGACCCTGCTTGTTATTGGTCTTGGAGTGTATTATCTACATAATAAAGCGATTACAGCATGAAACTATTCAGTCTGATCATCCCTGTTTATAAACAAGGAAAAACACTTAAACGCGATATTGAATCAATTATCGACGTTTTGAAGGCGTTAGCAATTCCGTATGAAATTATTCCGGTAATTGATGGGTATCTCGATAACAGTCTTAAAGAAGCAAAAAAGGTAGCAGATATTCGGGTGAAACCTGTCGGATACGCGACAAACCGAGGAAAAGGATATGCGGTACGTTTTGGATTTGCACATGCATCAGGAGATGTTATTGGATTCATGGACGCAGGAGGAGATCTGAAAGCTAAAGCATTGCTTCCAATGCTTGCTCAATTTGAATTTCAAGATGCAGATGTAGTACTTGGAAGTAAACGACATCCGGATTCAAAAGTCGATTACCCAACGTACAGGAAAATTCTTTCATGGGTGTATCAAAAGTTTGTGAAAGTACTATTTGGGCTTGAAGTACGCGATACGCAAGTAGGAATGAAATTGTATAGAAGAAAAGTGTTAGAAAATGTGTTACCAAGATTGTTAGTGAAACAGTTTGCGTTTGATATAGAGATTCTTGCAGTTGCATATCGTTTGGGATATCGAAAGATTTTTGAGTCGCCTATTGAGATAAATCTATTTTCTTCAAAAACGAGCATTGTCTGGTCAAGACTGTTTCGAGTTATTTACGACATGATGAGTGATACTTTGGCTGTGTTTTACCGATTGAAGATACAGCGGTATTACGACGATGCTTCAAAACGGAAATGGCGGTTTGATCCGGAATTAAACTTCCGAATCAATATCGGATAGTATGAAAATACTTCTATTAAATTGGCGTGATTTGACTCATCCACGAGCTGGTGGAGCGGAACTCGTGACAATGGAACATGCTAAAGGTTGGGTTAGAGCAGGTCATCGGGTGACTTGGGTCACTGGTTGGTATGGAGGGAAAAAAGAAGAGACGATTGAGGGGGTGTATATCGTCCGGCGCGCAGGATCTTTGACAATATATCTTTATGCTATGGTGTATATCCTCATAAATAGCCACTTTTTCGATGTCATTGTTGACGAAGCTCATGGTTTTCCTTTTTTTACGCCTCTTTTTACCAAAAAACCGGTTGTTTTGTTTATCCATGAAATAGCAGGTGAAATTTGGGATTACATGTTCTCATTCCCTAAAAATATTATCGGTAAGTTTTTGGAATCTTCTTACTTTCGTCTGTATAAACACTGTCACGTGTGGACTGATGCACCCTCAACAATCGATGAATTAGTTGAACGGGGAATTCCAAGAGATCATTGTATTGCGATTCCGTGTCCAATTGTTTCCAAAAGTCCTCTTAAAGGGATGTTAAAAAAAGAAAAAAATCCAACATATATTTTTGTTTCACGCGTTGTGCGTATGAAAGGTGTCGAAGAGGTTATTAAAGCATTTTCTTTTATATATCGTGAAGATCAAAAATCGAAACTTTGGATTGTCGGTGGCGGTGAAGACTCATATGTTAGGGAATTGAAAACAATGACAGAAGAATATGGTATTGGAAAAAATGTTCAATGGTTTGGAGTAGTTTCCGAACAAAAAAAATATGAGCTTATGACCAAGGCTCATCTTCTGCTTCACGCATCAGTGAAAGAAGGGTGGGGACTTGTGGTTCTTGAGGCTGTTTCTGTTGGCACGCCAGCTGTTGTTTATAATGTGGGAGGACTTAAAGACGTGGTAAAGAACGGGATAACAGGTATTGTCATATCTGATAATTCACCGCTTCGGATGGCAGAAGCAGCGTTGAAACTTTATTCAGACAAAAAGATGTACAATCTGTATCAATCAAACGGAAAAAAACGGGTTGATAGCCTGAAATGGAAAAATGTTACCAGACAAAGCCTTTTGTTATTAACGAAAGCCGCAAAGACAAAAACTGATATATGAAGATATGGCTTCTTTTAGCGCCTTGTGTATACGGAGATAGTATCGGCTTGATTGCTTCCGACATCTACACAATTATTCCAACAGTTGTCATTGGATTTCGTATTGTTCAAAACGAAAACTTTTTACTCCAATGTTTTTTTGCACTCTATTTTGCGCAAAAATATATTCAAGCACATAACACATCACTCCTGCCTGACAATCTAGACGATTGTTGCGTATAACGAACAATAACGGTACTATACGCGTTATTCATCAATTTAAATCAAATATGCGCATTTTAATTTTTAATTGGCGGGATATTCGTCACGACTGGGCGGGTGGTGGTGAGGTATATGTGCACGAGTTAGCTAAACGTTGGGTTAGGTTTGGGAATACAGTTACCTTATTTTGTGGACAAAACGTTGGAAAAAAACTTCCGGAAAGAGAAAAAATAGACGGGATTTTAATTCTCCGTCATGGTGGACGCTTCTCTGTTTATTTTTGGGCAATTTTTTATTATTTCAAGGAATTAAGAAATCACACAGATATCGTTG
Organism: Candidatus Gottesmanbacteria bacterium; assembly: GCA_043798445.1. GTDB lineage: Bacteria > Patescibacteriota > Microgenomatia > UBA10105 > UBA927 > CAIJMI01. The sequence goes on from JAZDOQ010000016.1 coordinate 52,769, forward strand.
TTGATGTACAAAATGGAATACCTTTTTTTACCCCACTATTCAGCTTTAAACCAAAATTAGCCGTGGTCTACCATGTTCATGGTAAACAGTTTTTTATAGAATTACCTTTTCCAATAAACCTTATTGGGTATTTGGTGGAAAAATACGTGTTTCCTTTTTTATACGGAAGAATTGCTATACAGGCAATTTCTAAAAATACGAAAAGTGATTTAATTCATCTCGGACTACCTGCAAAAAATATTACTATTATCTATTGTGGTATGAATGGTCATGCAAAAAAGCTTATCACCATTCATAAATTTTCAAATCCAACAGTTTTATACTTAGGAAGAATAAAAAAATATAAGAGGGTTGACTCGTTAGTTGCTGTTATGCAAAACGTCATTAGAGTCAAACCTAAAACGAAGCTAATTATCGCAGGTTGGGGAACAGAAGCATCTTCAGTTGTTAATTCGGCTATGATGAGTTCAATACGAAAACATATTCATATACTTGGTCCTGTTTCTGAATCAGAGAAAAAACAATTGCTTGCAAAATCGTGGGTTTTTGTTAATCCCTCGATTAATGAAGGGTGGGGAATTTCTGTTATTGAAGCTAATCTTTATGGAACGCCTGCGATTGCATATCGTGTTCAAGGTCTTCGCGAGTCAATTCGTCATGGAAAAACAGGTTTATTAGTAAAGGATGAAAAAAGTTTTTCTGATGCTATAATTACGTTGTTATCAAATACAACTTTGCGAAATTCAATGGGGAAACGTGCAAAACTTTGGGCAGCAAAATTTAATTGGGATAAAGCATCGAAAAAAAGTTTACGTTTACTTGATTCTCTATATCGAAGACACAAGTGATATCAGAAAATACTGATATCATAAATTGTATGTTTGGATCAATATATTCAAATCATCTAGATTATTTAAAGAAATCATTTCGAGGGATGAATAAGGAATATCATAAGAAAGACAAGAATAAAGCCTCATTCGTCATGGATAAGCTTCAGCAGGCATATATAAAGATTTTTGGCATTCCAGAAATAGGTTTTCAAATGAGATATTTTCATTTTAAAAAAACACTCGATATGTGTGGTGAAAAAAACTTGAATAGGATTCTTGACGCAGGGTGTGGAATCGGATGTTACACAGTTGCCCTTGCTCGTCAATTTAAAAATAGTGCCGTTGTTGGTGTTGATAATTCAAAGAGGAATGTACATATAGGGAAAACACTAGCTCGAGAATTAAGATTATCTAATATAGTTTTTAAAACTGGTGATATTTCAAAAAGGACGCTTGAAAGGAAAAAATACGATTTTATTATTTGTATTGACGTGTTGGAGCACATTGAGGAGTATCAAAGGGTTCTGAAGAATTTTTATCAAATGCTGAGACCAGGAGGGTATTTGTATATTCATGTACCGCAGATGCACCAAAAGCGTTTCTTTAAACGGTTCCAAACTTGGAGTCATGAAGGACATGTGAGAGAAGGATTTGTTCCGTCTATTTTTGATAGAGATTTGAAAAAAATCGGATTTCATAAAATACGCGTATGGAATACATTTGGAACGATGGGAAGCATTGCATGGGAATTGAATCATCTGGCTTTGTCAAAAAGTTTTGTAATGACTGCATTAATTTATCCCCTTCTACTTCCGTTAGTCTTTCTTGATCGATTTATAATGAACAGAAAGGGATTAGCTGCGGCGTACCTATACAAAAAGATATGAAAAGAAAAATATATCCAACAATCTCAATATTGACGATTACATACAATCCAAATCCGGCAGTTTTTACTCGTTCACTTGAGTCTATAAAAAAACAACACTATCCAAAAAACAAACTCGAACATATTATTGTCGATGGGGGGTCTAGAGAGTTAACGATACTTCTTGCAAAAAGGTATGGCTGCACAGTTATAATTCGGAAAGACCTTCGCGATCAAAGTGAAGCAAGACGGTCATACGCGGTAAAAAAAGCAAAGAATGAAATCATATTATGGTTAGAATCAGATAATATACTTGAGGATACAAATTCACTTTCTGAACTTGTTCAACCTTTCATAGATGATCCAAAAATCATCTCATCCTTTCCGCTTCACTATGGATATAACAAACATGGATCGATACTTGATCGGTACAGTGCTTTATTTGGAGGGTGTGATCCAGTAGTCCTTTATTTGAAAAAAACTGATAGAGAACCTTGGTATTCACAAAAATATTCAAAAGGGAAACTTATACGAAAGAAAAAGGCATATGAAGTGATTCAATTTGATGAGTCTACACTTCCGACGGTCGGGGATAACGGATTTCTGACACGCAGGTCGGTTCTACTTCAAGCTCATATACGCCCTGAACAGTATGTGCATATCGATATATATATCGATTTATTGAAACTTGGATACAATCGCTTTGCAGTTGTTCATTCAACGTCAATAGAACACATTATTGGAAATAGCCTTATACAACTTCTTCAAAAAAGAATGGTTTACGCGAAACGATTTTCATTATCACCCCATTTTAAGAATAGAAGATATTTTGTATATAACAGCAATAGTATAAAAGATAAGGCGCGTTTACTTTTATTTGTGTTTTATAGTTTTACGTTTATACAACCGGTTTGGTTGTCGATTCGTGGATATATGATGATCCGAGATCTGTCCTGGTTTTTGCATCCGATTGCTAGCTTTCTTTTTATGCTCTATTATATGAGAACAACATTGCTGTCTATAAATAAAACCAGCAAATGAAAATATGAAAACAGTCATTCTCTGCGGTGGGATAGGATATCGTCTTAAAGAAGAAACTGAATTTAAACCAAAACCAATGGTGCTAGTCGGAGGAAAACCCATTCTTTGGCATATTATGAAAATGTATAGCCATTATGGGTTTAATGACTTTATCATCGCACTTGGATATAAAGGGAACCTTATCAAAGAATACTTTTTGAATCAGAAATATTTTTCACATGATTTTTCCTTATCTACGAAGTCTGGTGTGACTTCTATACATAAGAATAGAATAAGTGGAATTGCCGATGATTTTTATATTACATTTGTTGATACAGGGGAATCTACATTACCAGGAGAACGAATTCTTCGAATGAAAAACTATATACCGGAAAGTGACAGGAATTTTATGGTTACGTATGGTGATGGAGTATCTGATCTTAACATAGCAAAACTTGTTGCCTTTCATAAAAAGCAAAATACCATTGGTACGGTGACAGGGGTTCATCCTCGAAGCAAATACGGCCTTCTCTCTGTCAACGAACGCCACATCGTGCATTCATTCACAGAGAAGCCAGTTCTTGTGGATTGGGTGAATGGTGGATTTATGGTGTTTAAACGGAAAGCACTTAATTATTTCAAAGAAAATGAAATGGAGCATGAAGGATTGAAGCGTTTGATTGGTGAAAAACAACTTTCCTTATATATTCACGATAAGTTTTGGTTTGCCGTGGATACATATAAAGAACTGGAAGATCTCAATACAATGTGGACAAAACAGGAGTCTCCTTGGAAACTATGGTAAAACAAACGGTTGTTGTCACCGGTGGCGCCGGATTTATCGGGGGTCATCTCGTAGAACTTCTTTTGCAAAAAAAGTACAAAGTCATTGTTATTGATATTCAAAAACGTTGTAAATCATACTTCTTTCTTAATAAATTGGATAAAAAGGTTGTCTATAAACGAGTAGATATACGAAAACAAAAGCAGGTAGAACGTTTTTTTGGATCGGTCCACCCGGCGTATGTTATTCATCTTGCTGCACAGCCCATCGTTCAGGACGCGTATGATCGTCCGTACGATGTGTTTGATACGAATATTATGGGAACAGTAAACATATTAGAGGCTTGCCGAAGAGACAAAAAGATAAAAAGAATTCTTGTTGCTTCCTCTGATAAAGCATACGGAAAAACAAAAAAGACCTATACAGAAAGCTCGCCGCTTCAAGGTGATCATCCATATGATGTGTCGAAATCCTGTGAGGATTTGATAGCCTACACGTACTTTAAAACATACAATTTGCCCGTTGTTATCACAAGATTCGGAAATGTGTACGGTGAAGGAGATGTACATTTTGATAGGTTAGTTCCGGGAATATGTGAATCTTTGATAACTAAGAAACCGTTTCAAATTCGAAGTGATGGAACCTATGTACGTGATTATATATATGTGAATGATGTAGCCGCTGGATATATGACACTTCTTGCAACAAAAAGAGATATTGAAGGAGAAGCGTTTAATTTTTCCTCAGATGATACGTATTCGGTGTTGAAATTAATCAAACAGGCGGAATTGTCATTGCATGTAAAGATCCCTTACGAGATAAAAAATACTGCAAAAAACGAAATTCCATATCAACATTTGAACGATACAAAAATTAGATTATTAGGGTGGAGAGGAAGGATGAAATTTGATAAGGTTTTTCCGAAAATTTTTACATGGTATCTTAAAAATATTAGTAATGGTGGCTAATCCTCATTACATATATGATATATGGAAAAAATTAAACTTTCAGACTACATAGTAAAATTTATTGAGGGAATTGGAGTAAAGCACATTTTTCTAATACCAGGAGGTGGAAATATCCATATCATTGATTCTATTGGAAATAGCAAGCGTATCAAGTATGTCTGTAACTATCACGAGCAGGCCTGCGCAACGGGAGCGGAATCATACGCGCGGATAACAGGAAACATCGGGGTTTGTGTTGTTACAACCGGTCCTGGAAGCACGAATGCAATCACTGGAATGCTCGGCGGGTGGTTAGATTCGATTCCCATGCTGATCATCTCAGGACAGGTGAAGAGAGAACTTCTAGGGAGTGGTAAAGGAATGAGACAGCTGGGAGATCAGGAAATAAATATCGTAGATATCGTTAAACCCATAGCAAAATACGCAGTGACCATCATGGATCCAAATGAGATTCGTTATCATCTGGAAAAAGCCGTGTTTTTGGCAAAAACTGGAAGACCGGGACCTGTATGGTTAGACATACCGCTTGATATTCAAGGATCGTATATCGATCCAAAAGAGCTTTCATCCTTTGACGAAAGCAAAATAAACGCTGTGGGGAGTGATAGAAAACTTTTGAGGAAACAGGTGACTCTTACGCTTGAAAAATTGAGAAAATCAAAAAGACCCGTGCTTTACGCAGGGAACGGCATACGGCTTTCAGGTGGAGCAAAAGAATTTCTTACATTGGTGGACATGCTAAACATTCCCGTACTCACAAGTTACGCAGGATATGATCTCATCCCTTCTTCACATCCATGCTTTTTAGGACGTGGACACGCATTCGGTCAAAGAGCGGCTAATTTTATTCTTCAAAATAGTGATGTTTTTCTTTCCATCGGAGCACGTTTGGACATCAGAACGATTGGGTTTACCTATAAGGCTTTCGCAAGAGGGGCGTATAAAGTAATGGTCGATATTGATAAGAGTGAGCTGGATAAATTTATCCTTTCGCTGGATCTTAAAGTTAACGTTGATGCAAAGGAATTTATAGAAGAGATGATAAGACAATTGAAGAAGCGACCTTTAAAAATACATATCACGGATTGGTTTACATATGGAAGAAATCTAAACAGTGCATATCCAGTGGTGTCAAAAGAGTACTGGAAGGATAAGGAATTCGTCAATCCGTATTGTTTCATTGAGACAATCGGAAAATATCTTGCGAAGAATGAACTGATAGTCCTATCGGACGGTGTTGGTTCGTTAAATTGTATGTACCAGGCGTTCTACGTCAAATCCGGGCAACGGATAATCCTGAATAACGGGAGCGCACAGATGGGCTATGGTCTTCCTGCAGCAATCGGTGTAGCGTTTGCTTCAGATAATAAAAAGAGGGTGATCTGTCTTGAAGGGGATGGTAGTTTACAGCTGAATATCCACGAGCTGCAGACTATGAAGTATTATAACCTTCCAATTAAGCTTTTTATTTTTAGTAATGACGGATATCTTTCAATCAGAAATACACAAAATAATTTGTTCGGCGGAAGACATGTTGCCGTTGATTCAAGGTCTGGGGTAAGTGCACCGGATTTTGTTAAAGTCGCCAAAGCGTATGGATTTAAGGCGATACGTATCAATAATCATCAGGATATGGAAAAGAAAATACGAGAGGTTTTGAAAGAACCAGGTCCAATCGTCTGTGATATCCATGCGGTAAGGAATTTGATGCTCACCCCAAAACTGACCACCAGAGGGCTTCCGAACGGTCAGTTTGAATCGCCGCCACTTGAGGATATGGGACCGTTTCTTCCACGAGACGAATTTAAAAAAAACATGATTATTCCGTTATGGAAAGGATAATATGAATATTCTTTTGACGGGTTCAAACGGTTTTATCGGTAGCAATATTGCAACACACCTAAAAGGAAAACATACGTTGTTTACTCCAGGCCATAGGGAATTAGACCTGCTTGATGAGGAAGCAGTGCTAGTATTTTTCAAGAGCCACGCAATCGATCTTGTTATCCATTGTGCATTGGTCGGGGGAAGCAGAAAAGAAGAATATATCCACAGCATGTTTTACGATAACATGCGTATGTTTTTTAATATTGTCAGGTGTAAGAAATATTTTCGTAGAATGATCAATATCGGT
>JAZDOQ010000017.1:0-8067 GCA_043798445.1 Candidatus Gottesmanbacteria bacterium
ACATACCGTTTTATCAGTTATTCCCGGTCCACATTGTCCACTACACCCATTTACTGTTTGAAAATCTCCAGTACCGTTAAAATGGCATGGATACACCTCTGTTGCTCTACTTCTCATGTCAGCTAATTGCTGTTGTTGAGAAATATAGTAAATCGCAACAGGAAGAGTAATAATCAGTACAACAAGACCAATGAGAATCGCCCATTTCCCTTTTCCTGATTTCTTTTTTGGTTCTTTGTTTTCAGTAGCTGTCTCCTCAGATATTGCGTTTATCGGAGGAACGATAAATGTATCTGTTGTTGTCATAGTAAATTAGCTCTCCATTTAGTGTATCATTAATAATCTTTTCAGCGCAATAAGTTTATCTTACAAATAATACAGATCCGCCACCAATAAATAACGCAGACCCAAGAATGAGCAAGAGGAGTGTTGGAAGTAGTGATCCGCTTGTTGGCATCGGTTCTGCAGAGATGGTCGATGCCTCAGTTGTTGGTTCCGGCGTTGGTGTTTCAAGTATTGCTGATGGTGTAGCATCTCCGAGTACCTGTGTTCCGCTTTTAAGAACGGTAAATGCATGGGTAATTACTACAGGTTTGTTTTTCATATCAACCGTTGTGATTGTCACGCTTTGTTTTCCATACGCGAGCGGTGTTGTTGGTGTATATTTCCATAATCCGTCCGTTCCAACGGTTATTGATCCGACACTTGGATTAACAACGCCAAGCATAATTGTCACTTTTTTTCCTGCTATTCCAAGTCCCCGTATCTGTGGTCTTGTTGTTGATATGGAAGCACCCTCTGCCGGTGCAGTGAGTGCAATAGAACCGCTTGTCGTTTTGCTTGTTTCAACGCCAAGCACTGCAGTTTTAGCGTTAGCCGCGTTTGATGCGGGTGCTGCTGCAAGGTTTGCCTGTGTTGGTTTTTTTGCGTCACGGTTTCTAAAATCGTACGTTTCTCCAAGCGTGATATCCGGAACCGGCGCATCATTGAGTGTATCCGTTATTACCTGTGATTCAACACCGGATTTTTCAACAAGAATTGTTTCTGTGACGCGTTCGGAAACAGGGAGATAGCTCACTCCATCAGCTGTTCGTATGGTTGTTAACGGAATAATCCACGATCCCGAATTTCTAACTAAAGTTGAAACGGTCTGGCCGCCTGTGAGTGTTAAAAAAAGAATTGCTCCGTCTGCAGGCACTCCCTCTGGTGTTGTGACTTTTCCATACGCAGGATCAAGTCCTACAGGTGCGGATGCAAGGAGCGGATATGTCGTCACCTGATAACTTTTTTTGTCAACTGGATAGCGTTTTCCGTTGGAAAGAATCGTCACATCATACGCTGTTTCAGGGATAAGCGAACGAATAGAAACACTATGTGTGATATATTTTCCTAATTTTCCCGTGGTGTCCCGTTCATCAAATGCAGAATATTTTTTTCCGTTCGGTCCTAAAACAGTCATGTTTCCTGAGGCGGGGTCTTGCGTCTGCCATACAATGGTAAACCCTGTATCAGATACATTGGTAACCGTAACTTTTTGTGGTTCAAGAGAAGAAGAAGCCCGTGTTTGTCCTTTTGACAGAAATTCAAAAAGAAATCCAATACCAGCCATAATTGCTATGACGAGTATGATGCCGACAATGGTTGGTATTTTTCGTTGTCCTTGCATACAAATGCTGTCAGAGTTTTATCTTTTGCTCCAACATATCCAGTGTACCAGTATCGAGAGTTGGTGTTAAGGGTGTGATGATTTGATTTACGGTTGGTGTGACGGTTGATGTTTTTGTTGTTTTTGCCAGTTCAAAAAAGATCCATGACAATACGGTCACAAAAGTAAAAAGAGAGATGAGAAAGAGATCGCGATCTGACTTCATATATATTATGGTGATTCGTAATACGCGTTCATTGTTAATACGAGTTGAATGGTTGGCGTTAGGAGCAGTTCAGATTGTTTTTTGGTAGGTATGAATGAGATGGAATCAAAAAGAATCGTTCTTCTTGTTGTTATGATGGTATGTAAGAATGAGGATAAAGCCTGATAATCACCTTCAATGGATACGGTTATTGGAAAAGTTGTGTGTTTTATCGTATATGATTTTGCCGCACTTGCACTTGCAGATTGTAATACAGGAACTGATGCCACTTGAATTGCCGAGATGGAGGCTCCTGATGTCACGGCAAGATCACGAAGTTGCCTTACGACATCAATGGCATCAGGATTTTTCGGTACAGCATCTTCAATGAGGGGAATTTTTTGCTGGACTGATTCCATTACCACTTGTGATTGGATGAGTGCTTGAATTTTGTCATCCATTTTTTTGTTGACCTCTTTTTTGTCAACGATTTCCCGCCGTAAATAAAGAATGGTTTGCACCGTTGGTTTTATTGCATACCATCCAAAAAGGGAAACAACAAGAAAGAAAAAAATGACCGTTGAATATGTCTTCGTTTTCGGTTTTGCCAAGATTGGTTCAAGCGATCGGTAATATTTCCGATATTGTTCCGGGAGATCAAATTTGTTTGACATATAGTTATTTTTTGACCTGTGCACCCGCAAGTTGTGCGGTAACTGTGTATTGAATGCCAATAGCTGTTGCTTTATCAACTGTGCCAACTTCAACATTGGTTATTGCGCGTGATGCGCTAAGATTCAGCAGAAATTGGGAAAAGCTTTGAACGGTCAATGACGTAACCTGTGACGATATTTTTCCATCAGAAATAGATAAATTCTGAAAATACGTTCCCTGAGGAAGGAGTGTATGAATGGCACGGATAGCTTGTGTCGATGTTGGTTGTTGAGCAAGAAGAATCTTTATTTTTCCCAAAGCATCTTGTGCCCGACGGAAATTTATTTCAAGGTCTTGGTTTGCAGTGATGATTTCCTGCTTTTGAAAAATTTCATCGTTAAGATCGGTAAGTTGTCTGTCTAAGCTAAACCTGGAAATAAACGCGATCAGAACAATCATCTCCGTTGTCACCATAATATATCTTCCATACGTTGTTACCCACGTAATCATGCGTCCTAACGGGGACATTTCTTGTTGTAAGCTTCCAAGAAGATTAATCGAAATATTCGGTGTGGCAGGCATACTTCCATTATACGGGCAATAGCAACAATCATCAATGTTACTTTTTTGCGATAAGTTTGGAGAGGCGGGATTTCAACCGCGCAGCTTTGTTTTTATGAATGACGTGCATTTTTACTGCTTTATCGAGTGTTTGAAACACAACGGTCAGTTGTTTTTTTGAAGGAGACTTACGCATGTCCTTCACCACACTTCGAACAAACGCACGTTTTGTAGCTGTTTCAACAGAGCGTTTTTTGTCGTGTCGCAGCTTTTTTAAAGCTTGTGCGGTAATAGGCATAGGGCAAAGTATATCAGAGTTGCATCTTTCCGGTCAAGGATAGAGTGCGTTATAATAAGAGTCGGATGAAATCATTTTGGGCATTACTTACCAAAAAACAATCCTCAGTTCGGTCTGCTGCAACCATTCTCATGGCGATGGTGTTTGCTTCCCGCGTACTCGGACTGTTGAGGGACCGGTTATTGGCAGCGAGATTTTCTCCTGATGAGTTAGGGGTGTACTTAGCAGCGTTCCGTATGCCGAATTTTTTGTTTGAACTTCTGGTCATGGGAGCTTTGACATCCGCGTTTATTCCCGTCTATACAAAATATATTGCCCGTGGAAAACAGGATGAGGCATGGCACATATCAACAACACTCATAAATATTTCCGTCATTATACTTTTCATTATTACCATTCCTGTTTTAATTTGGACACGGCAAGTCTCTCAGTTCATTGCTCCCGGGTTTTCTCCTGAACAAATTACCATAATGGTGGAATATACCAGATTTATGGTTGTGTTTCAGGTGTTTCCGCTTCTCATTGGGAACTTTTTTACCGGCATATTGCAGTCTCATCACATGTTTTTTGTTCCAGCACTTGCTCCGGTTGTGTACAACATCGGTATTATTGGAGGAATATTTCTTCTGAGCGCAAGTGTGGGATTGTGGGCTCCTGTTGTTGGAGTTGCTATCGGTGCATTGTTGTTCATGGCTATTCAAATTCCGCCACTTCTCAAACTTGGATATCGTCAGAAGTTTGTTATCGATATTAAACATGAAGGGGTGCGTGAAATAGGGAAACTCATGTTGCCAAGGACTGCCGGACTTGCTGTATCGCAGGTTGATACAACGGTGGATTTGATTTTATCAACACTGCTTGGCGCGCGAATGGTAACGGTGTTCCACTTTGCACAACATTTACAGCAGCTTCCCATTGGCCTGTTTGGCGCAACGATTGCACAAGCCGCGTTTCCGCTGTTGTCTCAAGCATCAGCAAGTGAAGACAAGGAACAGTTTCTAAAAACGATTAAGTCAGCACTCAATCAGATCATGTTTTTTATTATGCCGGTATCGGTATTGTTTATTGTTCTCCGTATTCCTATTGTCCGGCTGGTATTCGGTGCATCCCGTTTTGACTGGGAAGCAACGGTATTAACGGGTATGACGGTATCAGCATTTAGTATTTCCTTGTCCGCCCAGGCAATAGCCCAATTGTTAACCCGTGGATTTTATGCACTGTATGACACGATGACGCCAGTGATTATCGGTGTTATCACGATTGCCATAAATACCATTTTAAGCATTGTCTTTGTTCAGGTGATGCATCTTCCTGTGTGGTCACTTGGGTTATCAACGACCATTTCCAGTTTTATTAATGTTGGATTGTTGTTTATATTTTTCCACAAGAGAATGGGAAAACACATATTCCTTGCGCTGGTAACGACACCTGCAAAGATTATTATCGCGTCGCTCTTAACCGGTATTGCATTGTATATCCCTCTTAAACTGTTTGATCAACTGATCTTTGATACAACGCGAACATTCGGTCTGTTGTTGTTAACAGGGGTAAGCAGCATCAGCGGAGGTATTGTATATATATTTCTTGTCTGGATATTAGGGGTAACAGAAGCACGGTCATTCCTTGCGATGCTTTCCAAGGTCAGGCAACCAAAACAAATTATGATCGAACCGGCAAGCGAAGTTGTAGGGAACGGCAGTCAGAATACACCAATCACTTAATTTTTTTTACTTCTATCCGCACCACACTTTGTGCAGACATCGTAACGGTTTTTTTTAACGTTCCATCAGTAACAAGTTCTTCTGTTTGAATAGACCTTCCTGATGCTGACAGTTCTTTATACTGATATGTTCCATTTTGAAGACGGGTAAGTGTTACCGGCGTTTGTTCGGTGTGATTACCGCGCGCATCAAAGTTTACGAGCAGGACGCGAAATACATTGTCTTTTGTCGATGCAAAACCGGTTACCCATGACCCCTCACCGTGAAGTTGCAGCCGTGTTCCCTTCATTGCATCAATAAACGCATAGATATAATACCGTGGTTTCATTTTCTTTCCATTTGTTGGGTGTGTGATCAGCCCCCATCCCCCTCCATTTTCTTGACTGGGTCCATCGATAAGTTCAAATGAGAAAAGGTATAATGGTCCACCGGAAATGAGTTCCCTGATAACAGCAGCAGTATGAGCAGTGCCGAATGCTGTTCCGTAATTTGTACTCTTTGCGCCGGTAAATCCAAACTCCGTGATGATGGTAGGTTTTGTTACATAGTTTGAATACGGGAGAAGCCAATTCGAAAGATTGTGTTGGTCAGTCGTAAATTGTTTTGGATTGGCAAGATATGAATGCCATGAAAAGAAATCAACACGTGCTCCCGTATTTACGACTCCAAGGATCCAGTTTTTGTAGAGCCCTGTCGTTGATGGGCCACCAAACATGAATGCATTGGTGTTTGTGGCTTGCGATGCACCCTGCGCTGCGGTGCGATAAAGCGTCAGATAATTTTTGTCTCCGCTGAGTTTCCATTTTCCGAATTGATCAAGATCCGGCTCATTCCACACTTCGTAGTACATGCCGGAAATATTCTTTTCTCCTCGTCCGCTGTAGTGTTCAATCGTCCGCTTCACGACCGCTGTCCAATCATTCCAGTCATTGGGTGGATTGATGATGACGCCATCTTTTGCAATCGCCGATGGCATAAAGGAGAGGGAAAGAAATGGGGTGGCGCCTGTTGAGCGAATGGTGTCGACAATTTGGTCAAGCCTTGAAAAATCATAGAACAGGGCTCCACCATTTTTGGACACCACGTTGTGATGATCATAGATATGATCAATGCGGATAAGTTTTGGTGCGAGCGCTTTCGTTTCATTAACAATTGGTGCAATCATGTTTGTAGGTTCTTCTCCTCCCTGGGCGAATGCGTGATAAAAATCTGTGTTGATCGGTTCAAGCGTTGCAGTAGTGTCAACAACAATTACAGCTTTTGTTCCCGATGCTTTTGTGATCAGTCGGATAGATTGATACGTTACAGCAAAAAAGAGGGGAATAAACGCAATGAGCGCTAGGATAGACACAATCGCCGTAAATTTTGAAGAAACTGTTTTTTGTAGAAGTGGTGTCATATGTTCTTGACTGGTGCAAAACGAATAACTCCACCAATAATCATACAGATAAATCCTATCATAAGAGAAAGAATGACGGGAAGCGGACTTCCTGATATCGGCATTTCATTTCCTCCCACCCCGCCCATTCCGTCTGTTGTTTGATTAAGCGTCTGTGCTGATGGTGTTGCCTGTTCTTCGGGGGTAGGAGAAGCGGTAGGCGTCGGCGAAGCCGCGGGCGTTGGGGAAAGCGTTGCAACAACTTGCGAACTACCAGTAATGGTAATGGATGCAACACCGATTGTTGTCAGCACATTTATTTGAGATTCTCCCAAACCCGACACAAATGTTGTTTGATCAAACTTGATGATTGCCGGCGTTATCGTCTGTTCTTTTCCCCTCATTCGCAATACTGCAATGATTCCCGTCCCCTTGATTGGTTTTGCTGTGCTTTCTGCGGAAACCGTGATGGTTGCAATCCCTGATGAAACCACGCCTGATGCGGAGATTTTTGGTGCAAGTGGGCCATTCGTAATACTCATTGCCTCAAGTTTTGTTGCATCAAATGAAATGCTGAGTTTTGCAGCTGCTACAGAATTCTCTCCGGTGTCAATTTGTACATTAATTGAAAACTGTTCATCCGGTAATTTGGTAATAGTTGCCGGAGTAAATGATAATTTAGTTGCCGGAGCGGCTTTGCTTCGTATTTCCTGTTGACTGCCGACAAAGTAAACTGTTACAGGAACAGCAATAAGAAGAAGTAATGCACCAACAAATAAGATGATTTTTTTCATCCTATTTTAAGTATGGGGTATATCACTAAGATATGACAATAGGGTATTGACAGAAATTAGCACTCGTTATATATTAGTGCTAATCTATGGAAACATCATTTGATCTCACACCGCGACAGGTATCAATCTTAAAAGCAATTATTGAAGAATATATAGATACGGCCGAAGCCGTTGGATCGGAAACGCTGGATAAGAAATACAGTCTTGGCGTATCACCTGCAACCATTCGAAATGAAATGGTACGGCTCACTGACATGAAACTGTTAAAACAGCCGCATACGTCAGCGGGGCGCTCACCAACACCTGAAGCATTAAAGTTTTATGTTGAGCACTTAATGAAGACAAAGGATATGTCTGTAGCTGAGGAGATTTCCGTGAAAGAAAAGATTTGGGATTACCGACAGGAAGTCGACAAGCTCCTTCGGGAAGCAACGCGGACACTTGCCAACAACACAAAGACTCTAGCAATTACGGCAACAAAAGATGGGGACATGTATATATCGGGGACCGCAAACATTTTAGATATGCCTGAGTTTTATGACTACGAGCTCACTCACGCATTGTTTTTAGCGCTCGATCAAGTTGGTTTTTGGTGGGAGCTAGTGGAAAACCAGCCTGATACGGTTGATATATTGCTCGGTGAGGAACTTGGCGGACGGGGAATACTTCGGGAATGTGGATTTGTGTTTAACAAATTTCAGACCCCTCATATTTCCGGTATGATTGGTGTTGTTGGTCCGTCAAGACTGAACTATCCAAAACTTGTTCCTGTTGTTCGGTATATGGGCGGACTCATACAGGAACTGTCAAC
>JAZDOQ010000031.1:0-22980 GCA_043798445.1 Candidatus Gottesmanbacteria bacterium
CCATTGATTTTCTGTGGTAAACTAGTGGACTGGCTCATTTACTACAATTGTTACCGAGTCCATCAAAGTCTTGGACTCCAAACACCGATGGGCTACCTAGTTGCAAACGGAGGCATGTCGAATATGTCCGTAACCTGTACACTCTCTTGACATCCTATACTATTTCCTTGACACTGATAACAGAGCGTATTTTTTACGTTTTCTTTGTATATATTTTTGAAATTATTTTTATATGTTGCACTCACCACGAGAAGAAGACAGCGAATTGTTCGGTCAGGAATTAACCCTGAATTTGTACGGCTGCAATCTTGCAATCATTTCATCGCGGTCAAAAATCAGAAAATTTGTCATTGAACTCTGTGATCATGTCATCCATATGAAACGATATGGACGCGCATTGATTCCCCACTTTGGTCACGAAAACCCGATTACATCCGGATTTTCTTTAGTACAACTCATTGAAACAAGTTCTGTCACCGCGCATTTTTCAGAATACAAAAAGGCAGTGTACCTCAATGTTTTTTCCTGTGCATGGTTTGATGCAAAACTCACTGCCAAATTCTGCAAAACATATTTTGGCGCAAAACAAGTCAAAGCAAAACTGACCAAACGAGCGTAAAAAAAGTCAGGTGCCCATGAATATTTTTTCCATTCTTGTCACTTCTGTTTTTGCTGCTGAAACAATCCTTTCACCACTTGGTGGCATGCCAACGCCGGAAATTGAGATAAAAAAACCACAGGTATCATTCGGCTCATTATCAGCTACCCCTGCGGTTTTAAGCGATGAACCATTCATCGGACCCATCATGGCAGCTGTTTCTCCAACGCCAACACCCCAACCAAAACCTATCAGAAAAACAAAACAGCAAACTGTCACCGTTGCACTCCTTGGTGATTCGATGATGGATACCCTTGGTTCTGATGCGCCCCATTTGAAAAATGCGTTGAAAAAAATATATCCGGGTACTACATTTATCATCAAAAACTTCGGAGTTGGCGGTGCCAACATTCAGTATGGCATTGAACGCATTACGAACGGATATACGTACCTTGGAACGTCCTACACACCCCTTATAACGACAAACCCGGATATTGTTGTTATCGAATCATTCGGATACAACCCATTTGGTGATGACCAGTCAGCAATTACCACCCACTGGCTCTTGCTTGCAGAAACAATTGACACCATAAAAGCGCATCTTCCAAATACTCAAATTGTGATGGCGGCAACCATTGCACCGAATGCACACAAATTTGGTGACGGTGCGCCGGGACTCGCATTCTCTCTAGAAGACAAATGGAAACGCGTAGAAACAATTAAAAAATATTTGGAAAATGCTATTCGCTTTGCAAACAGTGAACACTTGCCCCTTGCCGATGCGTACCATGCATCACTCCTGTCTGACGGAAACGGAAATCTCGCATATATTAACAGTGGTGACTATATCCATTATTCTGATAAAGGGCGCCAACTCATGGCCGATCGCATTACCGGCACCATTGCGCAAAAACGACTTCTGGAATAACCCCCTTGGCGGTGGTCAAGAAATACAGTATAATACCCACATTATGGCAAAGAAAGATCAAAGATTGCTTGTTGGACTTGTCTGCACCGTGTGCAAAGCAACCAACTACGTAACAAAACGAAACAAAATTAATACACCGGAAAAATTACATCTTTCCAAGTATTGCCGTCACTGCAAAAAACACACGGAACATAAAGAGACAAGCAAACTCGATTAAGGCAGATGCATGCACCGTAATACGTTCGTTCTTGTTACCATCTTAGCTGTCATTGCAGCACTTCTTGTGGGATTTAATATGGGCAAAAAATTTAATCCAACACCTGAGGCCGAAATTATTCCTACACCCACCGCGTCAAACGAGGCTTCGCAAACAAGCATCTATAAAAACACCTATTGTGGAATCACACTTTCATATCCATTAACGATGTCCGTCACAGAGATTGCAACAGGAAGTGCAAAATTCTCATCAGAAACTGATGCCGTTATTCTTGCCTGTCAAAAAGATATTCCAGGGATTGCGATAGCAGAAGAAAATATTGAAACAATACCCATCGGCAGCATATCGGCAACGCTCTACCACACAACAACACCAAAAGACGGAACACCTATTGATATTTTAATGGTACGTCATCCAAAAACAAATATGGACGTCCTCATCTCAGGCATTGGAAGTGCATTTACGACTATCATTCACTCTCTTACCCTCATTCCCCTAAATTAGATGATATAATAGTAGGATATAGGGGCGTGATGAAACGGTATCATGGCAGTCTCCAAAACTGCTCTTCCAGGTTCAAATCCTGGCGCCCCTGCAAATTACATAAATATAATCACCCGAGTATAAAAAGTATCCGATAGTACTATTTCACACCATTATGACAACACCAACACACATACTTACCGGAGCAGTGATTGCAAAACTTTCCATGGATTTTGGACTGGTACCAAATATACCAGGACTCATATATCCTTTAGGTATATTGACAGCAAATATCCCGGATATTGACGTACTCTTTATCAAATTTCCAAACAATCATCGTGCGAGCATCTTTCATGTTCCCCTTTTATGGGCCCTCACCCTAACCATCACATATCTTGCCGCTTCATTCTTTGATATGCCACTCCTTGCCAACAGTATTATTATGGCAGGCATCAGTATTCTCAGCCATTTTTTTCTTGATTCATTTGATATGTCAACCGGTATTGCGTGGTTTGCACCACTAGACAAAACATTTTTCTCTATTCTCCCACGGCTTCCTCGACCAATAACAAAACGTGCATACATACGGGCTTATCTTAAACATTCCGTGATGATTGCAGAGGGAGTGGTCGTACTTAGCGGAATTATCGCTTTCTGGAAGCTTTAGTCTTTTTTTTGAATCCGTTTCCCCACCGTTTCCAATTGCTGTTTAGATATCCAAGGATTCGGTAGTCATCAAAAATATCAAAAAGATAATGAATCACCATAGCGCCCAAGACAACAATCCATGCTTCCCAATTCGCCATAAAACAAACAATCATGAGGATAAGGAGGAACGCGACAAAATACACATTGTGGTATGACAGATTCGTATTGTATTTATGTCCTTGTTCAACAAACGACGTCAATACCCGCCATTCTTTCGCACGCAAAAATTCTTTGACTTGTTTTGAATATTCATCCCCTCTGCCGTTTGCAAAGAAATATATGAGATGTTCAATATCGGGAATAAGCGATCCGAACAATGCCAAAAACAACCGATACCAACTGAATTCACCCCACGCCTCACGAAGAAATGATGCCCATACGAGTCCTAATAACACATGATACACCATGTGCCTGGCATGCCAAAAAATATACCCGAGGCCTTTGATACGTGCTATGGATCGACGCATACCAATAGAAACGTTACAATTTCAGACTTTTTAAATACTCCCTAAAATCACCGTTTAAATCTTTGTGATTTAAGGCAAACTCAACAACTGTTTTTAAGTATTCCAATTTATTTCCCGTGTCATAATATTTTCCGTTTTGAATTTCGCAGGCATACACAGGCCGTGTTTTCATAAGCTCCCGTATCGCATCGGTAAGCCAAATCTCTCCGCCCTTCCCGGGTTTCAAATGTTCAAGGATTGGGAAAATATCCGGTGTTAAGACATAACACCCGTGTGCTGCAAGATTCGACGGTGCTTCTTCAATGGATGGTTTTTCAATCATGCGTATGATCTGTCCGACGTTTTTTTCGACCTCCGTCACTTCAACAATACCGTACCTGGACACATCATTCTTTGGAACACGGATTGCGGAAATGACCGGATCACCGTATTTTTCAAACACATCAAGGCATTGTTTAGTCCGCGGTGGTTTGCTGTAAATAAACTCATCTCCCCAGATAACAACAAACGGCTCGTCACCAATGACGTCTCTTGCGCAAAGAACCGGTGTTCCATTGCCATAAGGGCCTTTTTGTCTGATATAAACAAAGTTGGCAAGTTCTGCAGTCCGCTTGACTTCATCAATCAATGCTTCTTTCCCTTGATCTTTTAAAGTTTGGATGAGTTCATTAGGATAGTCAAAATGATCTTCAATTGCCCGTTTGTGCCACCCGGTAACAATGACAACTTCCGTAATGCCTGAATCCACGAGCTCTTCAACTACATATTGAATAACGGGCTTGTCAACAATCGGAAGCATTTCTTTTGGCATGGCTTTAGTCTGCGGTAAAAACCGTGTTCCGAATCCGGCTGCGGGAATGATTGCTTTACGGATTGGTTTCATTGTTGCCATAGAATACATCCTCCTTAGATACTTCTTCTCAAAAGTTCGTTCTTCAATTGTATCCGTCGTGCAAAGAGAATGTCAATTTGTTATGATGAATGGAACGTATGAAACGGTTATTTGGTGCCATTATTTGTATTGTTTTTCTTCTGGTATCCGTACCAGAAACACCCATTGCAGCCGCAACGCCTACCCCAACACGTGCTGTGACACCAGCTCCTTCAGGAAAACCGGTGGATGCAGGAATACTTAATACCATGCTTGATAATTCAGATTCCTATTCCTTCGGTGCTTCAGAAACTGCAAAAAAAATGAATGTTCCAAGTGTTAATTTAGAAGCAGGAAAAGATTTTAATATCGCAAATCTGGACACGATCGCAGCATTGTTTAAAAGAGCAGCGCCATTTCTCACAGCCTTCACCGTCAAAAAACAAACCGTTGTACAAGATCCAAATCTCTTCATCTCAGGGAAAGCAATAACGTGCCAATATAGTCAAAAGGACGGTTCATTAGAAAAGCAGGAAGTAAGTAAACTCCCATATAAAACCGAGGTGCTTCCGGAACTGTCCGACCTGGATCAGGCATCACGACAAATTGCTCCCCTGCTCACACGATATTCCATATCAAAAACAAATGACCAATATGACTTTCGAAGAGACGCATTGGAGATCCAGAATCCCCCTGAATGCGATACTACGGGACAAGGAACAACGCAGGATGAAAAGGCGGTCCAGATTACACAACCGATGACTGTGGCCGGTTGGTTAGTCAATTTATTCAAAGAAATCTTTGCCAGCGGCACCATCAAAAAAACATTCTCATCAAAACAACTCACCCCCTATGCGGACAGCATGAATTGTCTCATTGTCGGGTGTAAAGGTGATGAAAATTTGACGTACTTACCGGAAGAAGAACGGGAACGAGTCTCGCAAGGTGGTGGAATTGCAAAAACCTACGCACCGATTACCCATGATGTCACCAAAGGAGAAACACACGGAGAACAGGATAACGCATTTGGCGGAACAACAACTATAAAAACACATACAGCCTATACAAAGGCGGTAGAAAACGCAACTAATTATATAAAATGCGCCATCTTACCAAAATCAGCACAAGCAAAATATGGTCTAACAAATGAGTGTCAACGGGCGCCGGTTGCAAAAGACACTTGTGAAACTGCCCCACTTCCCAATCTCCCCATCAATCCGGAATGTAAACTCAAAAACAATACCCTTAAACTCCCGGCAAATCTCACAACCGCTATCGAGGCAGCTTCAAGCGCATTCAAGGTTCCTTCATCACTGATGGTCGGTATCATGTTTAGCGAAGGAGCTTTTAATAAAGCAGACTCTATCTATTTAAACTCAACTGAAGTTGAAAAATATCTCAAGGGATGTGCTATCCTACCCAACTGCGATCCTAACAGCACTAAGGAATTCAAAAATATCGTTCCGTATATCCCAGTCGACTGGCCCAGTATAGCAGACGCCGTTAAGGTCGTTGACCCAAACAGAACACCAAATCCATGCAATCTCCTTGATGGTATATTTGCTCTTGCAAAAGATCTGAGTAAAAACCAGTACGGTGTTCCCAGGTTTGCCGGAAAATCCTGTTTTGGCATCCCCCTTAATGCTGGATCTGGGGCATCATTTACGTGCAATTGGAGTGACAGCTCGGCAGAGACAGCCATCAGGGTCTGGGAATTCGGTACGGCATGGATTGATGCAACCAAGAGCTGTGCGACGAAGCGCAATAGCTGTTCTGAAGGCGGTGGTTTTTTGATGCAATGCCAAACAGGCGGTGATACGTGTGAAACCGTGAACAACCGGTATACACAAAAAAGCCATAACGCATGCATCTGGGATGTATATAAAAGCAACTAACATATCGTATATGACCACTCACGTCTTTACATCTCCGATTTCTTTTGGTATCATAGCTAGTAACGACCCCGGGAGGGGTTTTTAGTTAGGACAAATTATGGACACACCTGCAGCGCCAAAATTTACGTCACCCACAAAATTTGTTCGTGAAGTGATTGCGGAACTGAAGAAAGTCACGTGGCCAACAAAGGCTGAAGCCTTAAAATTGACGGTTGTTGTCATTGCAATATCCGTTATTGTAGGAATCTTTATCGGACTCTTGGACACGACATTTTTACGTATTACAGCACTCATTTTCAGGAGATAATATGGAAGAACCAAAAACAGATATTCAAAAAACAGAAAATCAGAAGGCAGAAAATTCTATTTCTGAACCACAAACCACTCTTCGGACTGACGTTCCTGAAAACGCAAAATGGTATGTTGTCCACACCTATTCAGGTCATGAAAACAAAGTGGCAACCAACCTCAAACAACGTATCGACACCATGAAACTCAAAGACCAAATCTTTGACATCATCGTCCCGACACGGAACATCGTAACAGTAAGGCACGGCAAAAAAGAAGAACAAAAAGAAAAGATATTCCCGGGATACATCCTGGTCCGCATGATCTTAAATGACATTTCCTGGCTTGCGGTTCGAACGACACAGGGTGTGACCGCATTCGTGGGAACTGGTGACAAGCCTACTCCAATCAGCACTCTTGAAGTTGCTGCAATCATGAAATTCATGGCTTTAGAAGCTCCAAAATACAAAACCAGTTTCTCTGTCGGAGAAGCCGTCAAGATTACCGATGGACCGTTTGCCGATTTCTTGGGAACCATCGACAGTTTAGATGAAGAGAAAGGGAAAATAAAAGTCCTTGTATCCATCTTCGGCCGCGAGACCCCGGTGGAACTAGACTTCTTACAGGTAGCGAAGCTCTAAAAAAACATGTATTCTCTCTATGAATAAAGAATTATCTAACACCTATAATATTGTTATTGATCAAGAACATCCCAATATTTTTCACTACTATCGGAAAGATCAAGCGCCTTCTGGAAAAAAACCAGACCCCAAAGATATCTTTACGAAACCCGAACCAGTGCGTCAGCAATCGGAGCAAACCCATACACATTAAAAATCCCATCCCGGTAAGAACCCAATGCGTATCCGGGGCTAAATTCCTTCACACCCCTCGGATCAAGCGATGCACGATACACATCTGCACCCCGCTCTGAATAATCGGGATTCGTTTCAATAGGAATCTTGTTATCAACTTTCAGTATATTCTGTGTTTCCACAATAACCGGAAGACCGTGCAAATTAGTCATATCAACTTCATCCCGTTCTTGCCCTCGTCTTGAAATGTCAGGTTTCCCTACCCCAACACGTACCGAATCTCCTTGTTCCATACTATCTATCGTACGCAGATTTACCACAAAAGGTCAATATGAAACATCCTCTTTACGCATGCTCTTTCCTTTGATATACTCACTATTACTTCTGTATGATTCATATGGAAGAAGAAACGAAAACCGTTTCGAACCGATATAGACACCTTCTATTTCTCTTCGAAATCGTTTTTCCAAAAAATATATGGCAGCAAAAAAAGTCAAAACACAGATTAAGTTAAACCTCAAAGCAGGAGAGGCAAACGCAGCGCCACCCGTAGGGCCTGCTCTTGGTCAACACGGACTTCCCATCATGGAATTCGTGAAGGCATACAACGAACGAACCGCAAAACTCAAAGGTCAGATCATTCCAGCCGTCATTACCGTCTTTGAAGACAGAACATTCACGTTCGTAACCAAACTTCCACCTGTTGCAGCCATGATCAAACGCGTGCTTACCATTGACAAAGCAAGCGGTAAAGCAGGAAGAGAATCAGCAGGAAAACTCACAAAAAATCAAGTGGAACAAATTGCAAAAGATAAACTCCCTGATTTAAACACAATAAATGTTGAAGCAGCAATGAAAATCGTTGAAGGCACCGCCCGCAGTATGGGTATTCAAACGGAGAAATAATATGGGAAAAGTACGAAAAGTCATCCTCGGAGACGAGAAAGCAGAAAAAGAACAAAAGCGTAAAGCTGATGCCCGTCGTGAAGGGAAAAAAGCAAAAAAAGCGAACGCCGCGGTTGTTGAAGGAACGGAACTGAAGGCAGAAGTGAAAGAGCTGATGGAAAAAGTCGAAAAAGGAGAAAAGGCAGGAAAAGAAAGCAAGAGAAAAAAAGTGATAGGTCCAAGAGTGCGAGGCAAAAAATATCGGGAAGCGGCAAAACTCGTTGATAAAAACAAAACCTACACCCTTAATGAGGCTCTAAAACTTGTCAAGCTCACCAGCATCACGAAATTTGACGGAACCGTTGAAATGCACATCAACATCAATCCCCTTACCCTTGGAGACAAAAAGGATATACGCGGCAGCGTGACCCTTCCTCATGGATCAGGAAAACAAGTACGCGTTGTTGTTGCTGATGACAAGATCCTTGAGGAGATCGTCGCCGGAAAGATCAATTTCGATATTCTGGTCGCACATCCATCCATGATGTCTAAACTCGCAAAAGTTGCACGAGTGCTTGGCCCAAAGGGCTTGATGCCAAATCCAAAAACAGGAACGGTCACAACTGATATCGAGAAACGCGTCAAGGAACTGTCCAATGGCCAAGTAAACTTCAAAAGCGAACCGGAAAATCCAATCATTCACTTAGCAGTCGGCAAAGTATCATTTGAGGAAGTAAAACTCAAAGACAACGTCGAAGCAGTATTAACTGCGATGGGAAAAAATAAAATTCTTAAAATAACACTAACAACAACCATGGGTCCGGGAATCAAGCTTGCACTGTAATTCCAAACATGATATAAATAACAATTGTCCCAAAGACCGTAGGCTCTGTTTACAAAAAAAACAGAATAACGATTTTTAATTAGTCACCTACCGAGGGGTTGCCAAATACAAACGTATTTTGTGATCTCGCGGTAGCGCGAGATTTTTTATGGCAACACAGAAAAAAATTGATACCGTACAGGAATTGACCGATAAAATCGCAAAAGCGAAATCATTAATTTTTGCTGATTATGTCGGCCTAAAACACAAGCAACTTGAAGATCTCCGTCGAAAAATGCGGTTAGTTGACGCAGAGTTTGTTGTTACCAAAAACAAATTGATGGAACGGGCCCTTCGTCAGGCTCAGGGTAAACTTTCTTTCGAGAATTTACGTTCGGCATTCTCAAATGCAACAGCAACCGTATTTAGCTACAAAGATGAAGTGTCAGGCCTCAAAGAACTCTTGAAATTTTTTAAAGCTACCAATGTCGGCAAAACAAAAGCCGGTATGCTTGGTGACGTTGTACTGTCGGACAACGAGGTAATAAAGCTTTCCAAGATTCCAGGGCGAGAAGTGCTTTTGGGACAGCTTGCGGGGCAACTCAAGGCCCCTATCGCCAACCTGCATCATGCACTCTCATGGAATATCAATAAACTCGTGTGGGCATTAAATAGTGTAAAAGCAAAGAAAACAGCATAAACAATGTATATTGTCGAAAGGTGGTGACAAGATATTATGGCAAAACTAACAAAGAATGAAATCTTGTCGGCAGTTGAAGAAATGACCGTTCTTGAACTTTCCGATTTGGTAAAAGCATTGGAAGAAAAATTCGGTGTGTCCGCAGCACCTGTTGCAGTCACAGCAGCAACTGGAGCCACAGCTGATGCAGGAGAAGCACAGGAAGAACAAACAGTGTTTGATGTTATCATCACAGAGGCAGGTGCCAACAAAATTGGTGCAATTAAAGCAGTTCGTGAACTCGTTCCAACACTCGGATTGGTAGAGGCGAAAACACTCGTTGAATCCGCTCCAAAAGAAGTGTTAACAGGACTTAGCAAAAGCGCAGCTGAAGAAGCAAAGAAAAAGCTTGAAGCAGCCGGAGCAAAAGCCGAACTCAAGTAAAACAAAAAATAAGAGTATATACAAAAAAATCCCCCATTTTGGGGGATTTTTTTATTTTTTCTTCCTTTGGTGCGGCTTAATTCTGTTCATATGTTGTTCATAAAGTTCCGGCGGATACAATTGCTCATATAATGAAGGCGTACAAGGTGTTTTTGGATCCCGCACAAACCACCGCTCTGCCGTATAGCGACCGTTCGCATCATCGATGATCTTTTCCTCAAATCCCATGAATCCACTGTTTGTTAAGTCTGCCATACGTGCTGTTTGTTCAATAGGATACATATTCACCTCAATGATTTGTTCTTGTTCATTTTCTTTATGTATTGAAACCACATATTTTTCTCGAATGATACGATCTCCTTCCGAACCCGGCCGTACTCCTTTACGAAGTGATTCTACATATTGCTCACGATTAAAAAACGAAAGCGAAAGATATGTTTTTACACGATCGTATGATTGAAATTTGTGAGTTCCGGGAATAACGCTCGCGACCCACCCCGATCCGGACAACTCGTTTTCAAGATGGAAAAAAAGCGCTTCACTCACCGCACGCGCAAGTCGAAGATGATCTTCGAACGAAGCATCGGGTCCAAAATTATCATCCGATAGCGCAATATTTATCATATGGGCATCCAATATCTCAGGAGACTGGTACATTTTCCGCATGATCGACTCTGTCGATTTTGCAGGACGTTCATCGATAATCAAATGAATGTGCGCGCCACCTATCGACTGTTCCATCGTACGGTGCATCACTTCATGCTGTATCCCATTTCCTATATCGATACATTCAACCTTGGGAGGAAATGCTACAAACGTGTTCATTGCTGACCTAAACAACGTATTCTTTATCGAATCTTTTTTTACCCGTGCTTCAATAGCGGTCAACGTCAACACCAATGTCCTGAATGACTCAAACCGAAGCATCTCCATACTCGATGATTTCACATCTTTTTTTGAAACGGCAACATCAGGATGGAATCCAAGACCTAAGAACAGCAAATGAATCATTGGTGTATTCGTCACTTCATTCATCGGGCGATACTCCTGAAATTGCGGTCCTAAACTCTGCATATTTTCCGCGATGAAATCCGGATATTTTTGGGCAACACGATATGCTTGTTGAATGAGCATTTTTGGTTTCCCCAGATATTGGGCGAATATGTCCGTAAATTGATCATTGATGACGGTAAAAAACTCCACCCTATCGGACAGCGGCATCGCAAGCACCCGCGGCCACATGGTCCGTAATGCGGTATATGTATCGACAGTCGACGGAATAGGTTTTTCCATCAACTGGGTATACATTGTTTCTACAACCGGCCGAACGGATTTTCGAAATGCTTGGACGCCGGAAAACGCAGGGAGCGTAGGAACATTAACAAGCACATCCAATATATGTTCAGGCGGTGTCACGCTCAATATACGAGGAAGTTTCAATATATCTGCAGGTTTCGGTGGTGTAATGTTCCCTTCTTTGTCCCGAAGATGTTCATCATATAGTGATGCGCGCATCTGCGCTGAAATAAACCCGCACATCAATTCTTTTTTTGTACAATCCACAGGGAGTTCAGCATAAGGAAGTGATGTATCTGTAAACATATTGTAAAATCTTCGCGTACGATTCACCTCACGAACAATTGCAGCTTTCCACAATTCATCTACCCGTTCTACCTCATGCATAATGTCCCGAATTGCCAAATATCGTTTTGTTCGATTATTTGAATCCAAAACGAATGTATTGTCCATAAGAGTAAGATGTTCCAACAGCGGAACAGCAGAGCCATCTTCAAGCTGCACCATTCCCGTCAAAAACGCATTGCGTAATTCTTTTGGTGTCACACCATAAATATCCTTTTTTTTGTCCGGGCGTTCCGTATTTTTCCGTAATACATGCGCGGAAAATGATGATGAACGAACTGGAACAACCACACAATAAGCCAATCTAGACTCCGATTGGCCAGGAACACTATGTATGAATGGATCCATTAATGGTGCGTGAGAAAAAAAATTACCAGTCAATTCATTCGCATGATGCACCATGGTCGTATCAAATTCCAAACGGCTCAGAGCCTCCTCGTGAATCAACCTTCCTTCCGGAATCTTTCCGCCAAACGGCGTCATACGATCCGATGAAGGAGCATCAACATCTGACTGCAATGCAAGATGTGCATGCACAATAGAAACATCAGACAATTCAGGATCACCATCAATAGCATGGGCAAACGCATCAAGTGATATGGGGGAAACAGGAAAAATACGTACAACGGGAATAACGTCGTGATGTTCTCGCTCTCGCGATTGACTGGTTGCTTTATTTTCTATATTCATAGGAAAAACCTAGTTAGTATACCGAAATTGAAGAAAATAAACAAAAGTATCGTTTTTAACGTCGCATAATATATAACTACCACGCATGTTATCCACAATATATTTTCATCCATTGACAATGTCCGACATCACGTGATATTGTTTGACTGCAAACGATATACCTCTACGCAATAAAATTGCTTCGGGTATAATTCCTTCTAAACTAATCCTTCGCTAAAGCTCAGGATCAGTAAGAAGGAAATACATTTTTTTCTTGCCCAAAGAAAAGGAGTCTATATGGCAATGGGCGATGACTGGCCAGATCTATTAACAGTAAAGGAAGTCGCAAAAATATTGCGTGTTTCCCCTCTTACCATCAAACGATGGGGCAAACGAGGGAAACTTCCAGCTATTCGTATCAACTCCCGTGGAGATAGACGATACAAAAAAGAAGCGGTCATGTGGCTTCTTGGACTACAACAAAAAGGTCAAGTCTGAGTTTGTTTTAGCATGCGTGCTGCGTCTGTCGGGTCAACAACATTCACATTGAGTCCCGTTCCCAGCTCAAATCCTGCACGATGAATGGAGCGCGGTATGATACGGATAAACCAATTTTTTCCGTGGAAAATATAGTAATTAAACACAAATGGTTCATTCACCTGCTTAAAGAGTAACTCCGGACTCTTGAGAACAAAACTCATTTTTCGTAGCGTCCGACTGACAACATTCGCAAGCTCAGGAAGTTCCGCATCCACAACGTCACTAAACTTTTTTCCTTCTGTTTTTGGCGCAATCCATGTTTCAAACGGCCATTGAGAAAACTCCGGACAGTACGTCACAAACAACGGATATTCTTCAACAATATTTTTAAACGGTTCAATACTTAACGCGTCGAGATTAATCTGATTTGGCACCACAACAAGCTGGCTATGCGGGTGCTTCAAACTTGCTCCAGCACTCGCACCATGATTGCAAAAAATAAGGACCTGACCATCCATCTCGTGTGTACGATACCGGTCACGATAGACAGAAAAAATCTTTTGCACCTGAGAAACAGGCAATATATCGACGTCGTCCGTACAGCTTGGACTATGGATAATCACCTCGTGGATATCAGTAATCGGATATTTGTTCGGCACCACCCGCACATCCCATCCGGGAGTATTTGGTTCACCGGAACCGAACCGATAGACCTCCGGCGGAGTTTCTTTTTCGTTTCCAAAACAAAAGGGACACACATGATATACATTCGGTTTTTGCGCAATGGTAGGCCGGTCATTACGAGCAGGAGAAATGATCACCCACCGCTGTGTTCTGTTATCAGGAACAAATCGTGCCATGTATCTAGTATTACGTATCAATGAAGAAGGTGCAAGAGAAAAACCGTTCAGGTAAATTGGTGCAACAAATTGTGTGCGCGACGCTTTGCTACATCAGTAACCATAATCCTGACTAACCCAACATTTGGTTGACCGTAATACACAATTGATCCATGAGGCGCATAAAGAATAACAGGAAGCACCAATAAGTCCTCTTCCCCATCAATAACAAAAAAAGACGGAAGCGTATCATGTGCCCAAGAACGAATGGCGTCAACAATTGATGAACTGATATATCCCGGGCCACTGATGAATTCTTTTTTGTTGTCAGGAAGCTTGTCCCAATATTCTTTTTCCCATACGTATGGCTGCCGTTCAACCTGCATGTCAATAATTGCAAGCGTTGGAACCAGTCCATTATCAAGCAATCGTTTTGTTGTTTTGTCCCCTACTGAAATGACAACTGCTTCATGATCCCCCCGTATCACGGATTCCGTATTTCCATCGCGAAGCACGGTTCCAAATGGTTCAGAAAGTTCACGCCGCATTGCATCAGGCATCACGAGCCTACCTGCGGTATCAATTTCTTGATTTCGGATACGCGTTGCTGAAATGGGTTTTGTGTCTTCAGCATTCACCAATGGAATTATAGCAATGACAAGAGGCAATAATCCGAGTGTTTTTCTTTTTTTATTCACCGTGAGTGCACCATTTTTCGTGTTTGTTGTTACAACAATGATATCCATTGAACGTGATTGATTATTTTTTGAAATTGTCGGACCAAATACATCATTAATCGGCACAATGGTAGCACGATCAAAAACACCATGATCATGAAGCCATGTTTCCAATTGTTCTTTTCGGACAGCAAAGGATTGAGTGCGAGATGAAGACACACATGGACACACAACACCGGAAATATTCTCATCCTCACATTTATTCTGCTTCACATAGTCATCTGTCGTAAGTCCGATAGTGACGCGAGAGGCAACAGAAAATGCATGAATAAGAAGTGCGCCGTGTCCAGTATGCAGATGGTCAAATGTTCCCCCGAGAACTGCGTGTTTGTACATACAAGGAACGATTATAACAGGAAATAGGGATCGTTATTGTTTTGCCTGTTTTTCAAGTGCCCGTTTGGCAATCCCCCTTATGATATTGCGTTTTTTGACATACGCATCATGCCGATCTATTTTCTCAAGCATCCGACCAGCACGATAACTATGTCTATACAGTGGCCGCATCTGTAATACCTTGTTCACGTCATCAACATTTTTTTCTTCATCCACACCAGTGCTTGATGGCTTCACGTTCAATAGCTGATGTGCTTCCTCTGGAGTTTTTACCGTGCCTTCTTTCATCATGTGGATAATCTTTGCCGTTTCTGGATATCCATACATCTCAAACATCTTGCCATATACTTCCTTGGACATGCCAAGCTCCTGAGCATTCATTTCAACTCTTTCGTGGACACGACGCAAAATTTCCTGAGTCGTAAGTTCAATAGCTTTCTCAGGAGTATTTCCAGAACTCCAAAAATACCGTTTCAGTTCCTCAACGTGCATGGTGGTGATATCCGGAAATGGCAGAGGGATGGCACCTTTTTCTGGACTTCTCATACCTCTTATTATACCTCACGAAGACAATACTGAAGAAATAATTGCTTCCTCATCAATACCCTCATACCGAAGAAGCTCTTCCATAGTGCCTGACATAGGCGTTTTCCGGTGTCGCCGCTGAAACTGAGGGATTTGATATAGAACGATATAGACGTTAACTTTAAAGCGTCAACACGCCCCATGTCAGGGTGTCACCCTGACAATCTACTGATGCGACAATTGCTTCCGCATCAATACCCTCATACCGAAGAAGCTCTTCCATAGTGCCTGACATAGGCGTTTTCCGGACAGCTAAATGAATTATTTGAGCTTTTGTTTCACTAGCAAGCACAGCAAACACCGCTTCCCCAAGCCCACCTTCAGGATAGTGATCTTCAACAACAATAATTTGTGTTGAATCTTTTGCTGCTTGCCGAATAGTTTTTTCATCCAGCGGTTTAATGCTGTAACAATCAATCACTCGTGTTGCTATATTTTTTTCTTCCAACGTGTTTTTTGCTTTCAGTGCTTCATGAACCGTAACTCCGGTTGCAATAATCGTTACCACACTCCCTTTTCCATTTTTTTCCTCAACTACATGGCTGCCGCCAATGGTAAATACATCGGTTGAATCATACAAAATCGGCAATATTGGTCGTGTTGTACGGATATATGTAATGCCTTTCTGTCCATATACCATCTCTGTTATTTTCTCCGCAGAAACCGCATCAGCGGGACTGACAACGATTGATCCAGGCAGTGCACGAAACAGTGCAATATCTTCAAGTCCCATTTGTGACGGGCCATCAGCACCGGTTGCAACACCGCCGTGGGAACCATTAACCATCATCGAAATTCCTGACAGTACTATCATGCGGAATTGATCCATTGCACGCGTCAAGAATCCACCATACGACGAAACAACAGGATACAATCCCTGGATTGCACATCCAGCTGCAATTCCAATCATGAGTTGCTCCGCAATATGACATTGAAAAAATTGGTGCGGCAATGCTTCATGAAACAAATGCGTAAAGGTAGATGTTTCTAAATCCACATCAAGAACAAAAACGCGTGGGTTTTGCGCACCAATACGCACTAACGCTTTCCCGAATCCTTCCCGTGTTGTTGTCGGTTTGTCGTACAACGATGTTCCATGTATCCGTGTGGATTTCTTTGTAAAAAAATTTTTTGCCGGTTCATCAGGTTTTTTGATAATCCCTTCAAACGATGTATCAATTGCTCCAAGTTCATTCAGAGCTTTTTTGAGCTGTTCTTCATCAAGCACTTTTCCATGCATCCCGTGTTTGTTTTCCAAAAATGAAATACCCTTTCCTTTGACCGTCTTAGCGATGATGACGGTCGGTCCATTACGGAAGTCTAATGCTTTTTGATATGCAATATCCAGTTGTTTTAAATCATGTCCGTCAACAACAATTGCGGCCCACCCAAAACTTTCAAACCGTTTCCTGTATGTTTCGGTATCCCACTGTTCCATGGTAACCCCCGACTGTTCCAGTGCATTCATATCAACAATGGCAATAAGACTATTGGTTTTATGATATCCCGCTGCCATGACCGCTTCCCACACAGCGCCTTCTGACAATTCTCCATCTCCCAGCAACACAAATACATGCGGCGCGCCAGCAATGGCAACACCTAAGCCCACGGCAAGGCCTTGACCAAGCGATCCGGTCGCAATATCAACCATGGAAAACCGCGGAGTGGGATGTCCCTCAAGCACACTCTTAAATTTCCTGTATGTTGCCAGCTCTTTGTCGCTGATAATGCCGGCAACATGAAACAATGAATATAATAATGGAGACGCATGTCCTTTTGAAAAAATCACCCGGTCGTTGTTCGTGGCATGAGGATTCGTAACATCATACCGAAGATATTTAAAATACAACGTGGCCATCGATTCAACCGCAGAAAGAGAAGATGTTGGATGTCCGCTTTTGGCAGTCGTCGTCATCGAAAGAATGTCAGAACGGATTCGGACACACAGTTTTTTCATGGCAGGAAGAAGCATAGATACAGTATAACAAAAAGAACAGTATGATTTCCGCAGATAAATTCATCCCGTCAACAAAATTGTCAGGGTGTCATCCTGACAAACAAAAAATCCTACACCAGAATAGAAGAACGTAGCTGCTTTGCTGCCTGCTGATAAAAAGAGGTCATCGCTTGCTTGGCAAACGGGATGCGCATGATCGGCAGATCAACCACACCGGCAACCGTAAGAAAATTTTTTGCGACCTGTAATGGGTCGATTGGTTCCCGAAACTTTTTTTCAACAGCAGACAGCAACTGTTTGATTGGGTGGGGTGTGTGCTGAGCAATACAATAATAATCAACATAATCGCGGGTCCGTGGCATAGTCGAAATGGTACGGAGTTTATTCACCACAATATCGTAGAGACTGTCAATCGTTAGTCCCCGCCATCTGAGCCCTTTTTGCAGCGTCATGGACGTATAATTATGAAAATCAATTTTAAGTATCGTTTTTGAGGAAAAACGGAGAAAACACATGAGAAATCCATAATCTTCTTCAAATCGTACGGAAGAATACCCAAGTACATGTTCCTGTTGTTTCACCCATCGGATAATCTTGTCGTACTCAAACGGATGGTCAGTGAAAAAATCTAAATCATAGGATTCCCGATGATTGAGATACCATGCAGCAAGAGCCGTCCCGCCACTGAGGTAAAAATTCTTCAGGAAGTATGGTTCCTCAATGATTACATTGAGAAACAGTTCCTGCTCTTTCGTAAGCCCGACTGGTTTTTCCATGGTTTGTTCCATATAAGCCATTCTATTGTTTTCCGTTTGTCAGGCGTCAATCGGTACTTGATCGTCGCCCACTGTGTTTTCAGATACGCAGCATCAAGCTTTTCCCCTTCAAGACCATAATTGATAAGCTGCGCCACTCTCCACCGTTTGTACTCCTCAGGGTGTTCTTTCCGTAACCGTTTCTCGTCTGTATTCCAATTGATCATATCTCTACTACGTGTTATACCATGTTGAGAAACCCCAGACAAGGATATTGATACTACATCATTCCTGATCAAGCGACGCGATGGCATCGGCGATATTGTGTTCAGAACTGAAGATGTAGCTTGTTGATACAATCCTTGAGGCACCCGCTTCTTTCACGATTTTTGCGGTTTCCGGCGTCATCCCGCCGTCAACCTCAATGGGCAGATCCGGTAAATTGCGGTGAATCGTTTTTATCGTTTCGAGAGTGTCAGATTCAAATTCCTGACCGCTTGCTCCGGCTTCAACAGTCATGACTAACACGAAGTCAACATCTTCTAAGAATGGCTCTATGACAGCAAAATCAGATCCTGTATCTATGGCAAGTCCGACTTCCATTTCGTGTGTTCGTGCTTCAGCCAAAAATTCACGTGGGTCATGGCACTCAACATGGGCAACGACACGGGAAAACCCTGCATCAGCTAAGGGTTTCAGATAGGAAATAGGATTTCCCACCATTAAGTGAGCCTCAAAGTTCGTATTGGTTTTGACAAACTGTTGAACAATAGGAGCAAAAAGTGCAATATCCTTCACTGTGTCGCAGGGAATAATGGTATTGTCACCGATATCAATCTGAATGATGTCAACATGGGGAGCTACAAGCGCAACTTTCCGCTCCAATTCTTTCACATCACCTTCATTGATTCCAGGAATTATTTCCATCATAGATCAAGTATTAAGGAAACATACGGAACACGCAAGTACGAAAATACGGCGCCGTTTTTGTGTTTTGTGCTATACTACCTTCCACATGAGCCCAGAACGAGCAAGAATCTTTATTGTTGAAGACAACGAAGATTTTCAAAATCTCTACAAAATCGACCTTGAGAACAATGGCCACATTGTTGTTAAAACAGCACGAACACAAGATGAAGCGATGGAAATAATAAATGAACTAGGCAATCTCGGTATCCAGGTAACAATCCTTGATCAGAATGACAACATCAACGGCGTTGCTGTTGCCACGGCGATCCGCAGCAAACATCCGGAAATTAAATTAATTGGGTTTGTCGGTGGAGAACCGTTTCCCAATGTTGACGCGTTCGCGAGTAAATTATACCCAGAACATCTCAGCAGGGTTGTTACAGAGATATAATCAAAACACAGAATTTATACTTCGTGTTCCTGTGTCGTAATTTTTCCAATTCTTCGCACAAACCGTTCCTGTGGATTAAATGGGGTTTCTAAAAATTTCAATGCAATTGCTTTTGCTTGCGGTTCCGTTAAATAGTCAGAAGCAAGCGCGATAACATTAATATCATCATCACTTCTGGCATCAATCACCTGTTCCGGCGTTACTGCAAGAGACGCTCTGATGCCGTCAATTTTGTTGACAGCAATCGAAACACCTGCTCCTGATCCACAGATAACAATACCGCGGTTATTGAGATCTTCAACCACCTTTTTTGCAACTGCAAACGCAAAATCAGGGTAATCATCATTGGGGTCAAGGACTGTGTTTCCACAATCAACAACTGTATATCCACTTTCCGTAAGGTATGTTTTTAAATACTCTTTCAGTTGAAATCCCCGATGGTCTGCACCAAGAAAGATTGTCATATACTCTTAGTATATCATTACCGAATATTCTGAAGCGCAATCGCAAGCGTATCGTATTTCCCGTCCAAGGCGCGAAACAGATCATCATCAACCAATCCCCGTCCCCAGGCAACCGCTAAATGAGTTCTCACAACAGCGACAAGTCCAATGGAATCCAGCAAGATCTGTCGTCCAAACCGCCTATCAAGTCGGGACAGTCCATCTGCAATTTTAGCAGTCACATCAGTGGCGCTATTTAGCACCTGTTCTGCGATTTCTTCATTATCCCCTTCTTTTTGCCCATCAAATGCCTCATGGATATCCATCAAAGCAACGTATGCATCCTGCCATAATTTATGTTCATGAAATGGAGTAGTCATAGCCATATTGTATTTTACCGTACTTTCCCAGGAATTGCTATTGCGCTAATTTTTTATACAGAGCTGCATATTTTTTCGCGCTTTCAACCCAAGAAAAATTCATCCGCATGGATGTCTGCACCATCTTTTGCCACACGTTTGGTTGATGTTGGTACATATTTATCGCCTTTTTTATCACATCAATAAATTGTTTCGCTTGATATTTTGAAAAAACAAATCCAGTTTTCAAATGGGTAACACTATCAGCAAGTCCTCCTGTTTTCCTCACAAGCGGTAACGTGCCATAACGCATAGCAATCATTTGGATAAGCCCGCAAGGCTCGAATCGGGAAGGAACCAAAAGAACATCGGCTCCGGCATAAATTCTTCGCGCCAGACGTTCATCAAATGTATTGATAAAACATACATGATCATATGGTTGAATCATTTTTTTTAGTTTCTCAACTGATTTTGGAGAACCGGTTCCCAAAATAACAAGCTGAAACTGATCTTTTGGTACCACAGCTAACATTTTTTCAATAAAATCAAGACCTTTTTGTCTAAATTCCAAACGGCCAATAAAACCAAATAAGGGCACTGTCTTTTCTGGAAGTTTCAAAGCATGGCGTACATACTTTTTGTTCTTCGCTTTTTGCACAAAAACATCACTCTTACCGTACTGTGCTGTAATTGCTTTGTCTGTTTGCGGATTCCATACATCCTGGTCTATGCCATTTAAGATGCCAACAACTCGATCAGCTCTCCGTTTCATTACTTCGTTTATTTCATTACCATGCTCTGTGGTTATCAGCTCCTGGGCGTACGACGGAGATACGGTGGTGATCGTATCTGCATATTCAAGAGCTTCACGCATGAGTTTAATTGCTCGACCTGATTTTGTATCATACACATGAAAAAGTGATGTCGGTAAACCCAACTGAAGAATCGTCATCACTCCGGTTTCTCCGCTGTATAGATGACTATGAATGGTAAAAATAGTTTTTACCTGTTTTGCTTCCAACGTATCAGCCTGATTATTGCCAACTTTGCGCTGTTCCCCTAAAAGGAGAGGAACGAGCGCTGTATGCCAATCATGGCAATGGACAATATTATATGGTCCGCCCAAATTTTGGTTGGAATACAGATAAAATTGACAAACCACTTTAGAAAAAAAAGAAAACGTGTCAGCTATATTTTTAGACCGGTAATTATTAAATAATTGGTGACGAAAAAGATAAACTGGAACTGTGCTTCCGGGTAAAAAACTCTTAAAGACAAATATGATTTCTCTCCTGCGGTTAAAATCAGCAGCTAATTGTCCCACGCAGGTCACCTCTTTGAGTTTAATTTTTTCGTAATACGGTAAAACAACAGAAACAGTAACCCCTAATTTAGATAAAGCCACCGGAAGAGCGTAGCTCACATCACCTAATCCACCGAGTTTAAAAAGACCCGCAACCTCACTGGTAACAAAAAGAACTTTCATAAACAAAAATTATTTCTTTAGAATTTGTTTGTAGACTGCTTCGTAGCCTGTTACCATTTTTTCAACGGTAAAATGCTCTTCTACATGTTTACGGCATGCTAACCTGTCAATCTCTCCAATACGTTTTACCGCCTCAACCAATCCCTCAATTCCCTGTTTTTTAATCACCCACGATCCTTTTCCAGGACGGTCTTCATCATCCTGATCAATGATAAAACCTGTTACTCCGTCTTTCACCACCTCAGGAACACTTCCCCGGTTATATGCAATCACCGGCGTTCCGCACGCCATTGCCTCAATCATCACGAGCCCAAATGGTTCT
The DNA here is from genome assembly GCA_043798445.1 of Candidatus Gottesmanbacteria bacterium. GTDB lineage: Bacteria > Patescibacteriota > Microgenomatia > UBA10105 > UBA927 > CAIJMI01. Next base: position 22,071 of record JAZDOQ010000031.1, read on the forward strand.
TCCCATTTAAGTGGAAACAAAAATGCTTTTCCTCCACCGATATACCGCGACTTTTCTTCGTTTTCTAAAAACCCAACGGAAGAAATTTGTTTTCCATCTATAAGTGGTGCAATTTTTGTATTATAAAATTCAGCAGATCTATTTCCTCGAATAGTTGATGTGGCTATTTGCAAAGACATGTGTACTAATGCAGCTACTTTAATTGCATCATCAGTCCCTTTATCCTCCATAATTCTACCGAAATGAATCAAATGATTTTCATGTTGCTCAGAATATATATATTTAGAAAGGTGAATTCCATGATAAACAGTATCAACAAAATGCAATCGCACTTTTCCTATTCGCTGTGAATTTGAAATGGAAACGTAGTTGTGATGCTGAAATTTAGATAATCTTTGATATTCAATTGTATCCTCAGATATTGGTAATGGGTCATGTAATGTATATACTGTTGGAAATCCAGACAATTCATTGAAATAATGCGCGCCAAAATCGTGAAATGAATGAAGAATATCCAGATTGCCGGCCAGAGCATCTTTATATGCTTTTAATGTCAAATCGTATTCAAAATCCCGCTTAATTATTTCAACGCTTGTGATGTTTTGTTCAGTTACGTCACGGTTTCTAAATTGAAAGTACGTCAAATCTTTATCGCTGATATCCGAATCCCCGGGAATAACTGATACGGTTGTCTGCACATCTTTTGATGTATATATACAAACGGTATGACCAGCTAAAGCAAGACCCTCAGCAAGACTAACGGCAATAGGCAGCGGTGCAAATATCCTACCTTCTCCGTGCTTTTTCGAAGCATAAATACTGGGAATAAGTATTCCGATACGCATAATTTATTACTTTTTTCCATTACCAGATTTAACGCATTGGTATTTTTGATAAATATGTTCAAACT
>JAZDOQ010000007.1:0-73653 GCA_043798445.1 Candidatus Gottesmanbacteria bacterium
GTCGTGCACCATCAGAATTTGATGAAAAAGTTGTCCAAGTGAATCGTGTTTCCAAGAAAACAAAAGGTGGAAACAAGATCGGGTTTTCCGTTTTGGTTGTTGTTGGAGACAAAAAAGGACGTGTGGGGGTGGGCCTTGGAGGTGCTCCTGATGTGTCATCTGCTGTGAAAAAAGCAGTGATTTATGCAAAAAAACACATGATTACGGTTCCAATGCACAACAAAACGATTCCACACGAAGTTCGGGTAAAACGGGGAGCTGCAATGGTTCTTATTAAACCAGCTCCTCCAGGGACCGGAGTAATCGCAGGTGGAGCAGTTCGTTCTGTTATGGAAGCAGCTGGAGTAAAAGATGTGGTGTCAAAAATTCTTGGAAGCAAGAATCAGGCATCAAATGTCTACGCAACCATGGAAGCATTAAAGATGTTAAAAATTATTCATATTCGTAAGTAAGGATGATATTTATGAAACTTGTACAATATCCATCAATTGTAAAAAGGCCAAAGAAACGCATCGGCCGTGGACATGGATCCGGAAAAGTTAAAACTGCAGGCAGGGGAACAAAGGGTCAAAACGCTCGTGATCACATGCCGATCGGATTTGAGGGTGGACAATTGTCTTTGACAAAACGTCTTCCCCTTCTGCGTGGAAAGCTCCGCAACAAATCACAAAAAGCAGACGTAGACGAAGTGCAACTTTCCCGCCTTGCGACGCTTCCTGCGGGTGAAGTTACAAAAGAAGCACTCGTCAAGCTTGGATTCGTTTCAAAAAAAGCAACGCGTATTAAAGTTATTGGAACGGCGAAAGTTGAACGCGCTTATGTTGTTCATGTTACCTGTTCAAAAGGAAGTACAAAACTCATTACTGACGCTGGTGGAAAAGTGGTTATTGAATAACACCAGTCGTTCGTAGTATTGTAGATTGTGTCGTCCATGAATACGCTACTTGCACCACTGATATCCAGTTGGAAAACGCCTGCACTTCGAAGGAAAATTTTGCTCACCGCCGGATTATTTATCATATTTAGAATGTTTGCACACATTCCTATTCCCGGTGTTGACACAACGAAACTTGCGTCACTGTTTGCTCAGAATCAATTTTTAGCGCTTCTCGATATTTTTTCAGGAGGAACACTTGTTAATTTCTCTATTTTGGCGCTCGGAATCAATCCCTATATTAACGCATCCATTATTTTACAACTTCTTCAAATTGTTTTTCCAAAATTGGAAGAACTTGCAAAAGAAGGAGATTCTGGAAGACAACAAATTAATCAGTATACGAGATTTTTGACCGTACCGCTTGCAACAATTCAGGCAATTGGAATGGTGGCGTTATTACGGAATCAAGGTATCATTGCAACTGTTAATCCCTTGACGTTTTTAACAATCATTCTGACAATGACCGCAGGAACCATGTTTGTGATGTGGCTTGGTGAGTTGATCACGGAATATGGGATTGGTAATGGGATTTCTCTTCTTATTTTTGCAGGTATCGTAGGTCGTATGCCTGTTGTGTTTGGACAAACGTTTACTGCAGCAACTGCAGAATCAATGACAAATATGATATTCGTGTTAGCACTTGGACTTGTTGTCATTGCCGCAACCGTTGTTGTGAATGAAGCGGTGAGGAAAGTGACCGTACAATATGCCAGGCGTGTGAGAGGAAACAAAATTTATGGTGGAGGCGCATCCTTCTTGCCGCTTCGCGTAAACCAAGCAGGTGTTATCCCAATCATATTTGCCGTGTCGCTTGTACTTCTTCCTTCCCTTATCGGAGGTTTTTTGACGCAATTGCCGAATCCGGCATTTGCAGGATTGGGAAAAGGACTTACCTATCTGTTTAATCCCAATGGTGCGTTTTATAATATTTTTTACTTTTTACTTGTTATCGGGTTTACCTATTTTTATACCGCAATTACCTTCAATCCAAAAAAGATATCAGAAGAAATTCAAAAATATGGTGGATTCATTCCGGGGATTCGGCCTGGTAGTCCAACCGCATCATATTTAAATTATATTTTGACACGGATTACCCTTGCTGGTGCAATATTCCTTGGAGCAATTGCAATATTGCCATCACTCGCGCGCGGAATAACAGGAATGACCACTCTTCTTATTGGAGGAACAAGTGTTCTCATCGTTGTTTCTGTTGTACTTGAAACAGTAAAAACATTAGAAGCGCAACTTGTCATGAGAAATTATGACGGTTATTTAAAGGATTAGGGAGGAGATGATATATGCATATAGTTTTTTTTGGTCCGGAAGGGTCTGGTAAGGGAACACAAGTAAAATTGTTGGCAGATAAACTTCATATTCCTATTTTAACAAGCGGTGATCTTGTGAGAGACGCAGCTGAAAACGATAAAGGAATCATTGGAGCTGTAGTTAAACAAGCACTTGCTGAAGGAAAATATGTTGCAAACAGCGAAATGGAAGTATTGTGGAAATGGAGACTGAAAGAAGACGATGCAAAAGGTGCATGGGTCATGGATGGTTTCCCGAGAAACATTGATCAAGTAAAATTCCTGGATGATAAAATTGATAAATACGGATATAAAGTGGAAATGGTTATTTATTTAAAACTTCCAGAAGACGTTTCCTATGAGCGCCTTATTAAACGGGGAAGACCAACATATCCGGGAAGTACAGATCTTCATGATTCACCGGAACGGATCAAAAGCAGACTTGCCATTTATAAAGAAGGAGAAAAGGCGGTGCTTGATTTTTATCGCAACTCGACTGCAAAGCTTGTTGAAATTGATGCAAACAGAAGCGTTGAAGATGTTCACGCAGACATCATGAAGGCTGTGGAAACATATAAAAAAATTCACGATACTAAGTGATTATATGGATACATTAAAACTTATTGCTATTGTGGGAATGCCTGGAGCTGGGAAAAGTGTAGCTGCGGATTTTTTTCAATCCAAAGGCATTCCTATACTTCGATTTGGAGATCAAACAGATATTGGGCTCAAAGAGTTTGGACTTGAAAAGAATGAAAAAAATGAACGATGGGTTCGAGAGAAGCTTCGTGAAGAACTTGGCATGGCTGCGATGGCCATTAAAATTGAGCCTAGAATTATTGAAGCCGCAAAAACGCATGCAATGGTTGTTCTTGATGGATTATATTCATGGGAAGAATATATTGTTTTGAAAAAGAAATTTCCTATGTTGCAACTTTTGTGTATTTATGCATCTCCAAAAGTACGACGAGAACGATTGCAGCATCGAGCTGTCCGCCCGCTTACCGAGGAAGAATCAGCAAGCCGAGATATAGCAGAACTTGAGAATTTCAATAAAGGCGGACCAATAGCAGTTGCTGATTATTTGATTATTAATCAGTCAGATGAATCACATTTTCAAAAAGAACTGGAACAGTATTTTACAACCCTATGACCTCGGTTAAAACACCAGAAGAAATTCATTCCATGCGTGTCGGAGGAAAAAAATTAGGTCGTATCTTGAAGGAACTTCTGGCCATGTCCATTCCTGGTATCAGGCTTTTGGATTTAGAGGAAAAGGCACAACAACGCATTAAAGAAGAAGGAGGACTGCCTTCGTTTTCAACAGTTGCTGATTATCAGTGGGCAACATGTTTATGTATCAATGATGTGGTGGTTCATGGTATTCCATCAGAATACCGCTTACAACATGGTGATGTATTTACGATTGATATTGGTATGATTTACGAAGGATTACACACGGATACCGCATGGACAAAAATTATTGGTACTGAGGAAGATGAGGAAAAGGAAAAACAACGGTTTTTGGATGTAGGAGTAAATACGTTGTGGAAAACAATTGCTGTTGCACGTCCAGGAAACAGAATCGGGCACATATCAGAAGTGATTCAGCGGGAGATCGAAGGAGCTGGCTATAGCGTTATTAAAGACCTCACGGGCCATGGAGTGGGGAAAAAGCTTCATGAAGAGCCGATAATACCGGAGTTTGTGAAGGGGGATATTAGCCGTACACCGCTTTTGACAGCAGGCATGACACTTGCAATTGAGATTATTTATGCAGCGGGAAAAGGGTCAATTGAATACCAAAATGATGATGGGTGGGCACTTGCTTCAAAAGACCGGTCATTGACTGCAACATTTGAGCATACGATAGCAATTGGAGTTCAGGAAACCGACGTGTTGACCAAATCAGATATTTAAGGTAAAATAAAGCACTAACACCCGCTTAACTACGATAGTCGGGAATATCGATGTCGTTTGCGGTAGTTATTTTTTTTGCGTATTTATGGCACATCAGGGAAATATAGAGGTTGAAGGCGAAGTACTTGAATGTTTGCCTAATACGTTGTTTCGAGTGAAACTGCCGAATGCTGTAGTTGTGCTGTGTCATTTGTCAGGCAAAATGCGTTTAAATTACATCCGCATTATGCCAGGAGACAAGGTTAGAATAGAAATGACTCCGTATGACGCAACAAAAGGAAGAATTACGTATCGTGTCAGATAAACCTATGAAAGTCCGAGCAAGCGTAAAAAAAATGTGTAATAAATGTAAAATCGTTCGTCGACGCGGACGGGTGTTTGTGATTTGTGAAAATCCAAAACACAAACAACGACAAGGATAACAATTATTATGGCACGTATTGCAGGAGTTGATATTCCAAACGAAAAACGACTTGATATAGCCCTCACGTATATTTACGGCATTGGCCGAACCAACGTTTCTGCCGTAATGAAAGCAGCAAATATTGAACCTTCCCGAAGAGCAAATACCCTTACTGATGAAGAAATCAGTCATATAGCTAAAGTTATTGAAAAAACCTGTGTCGTAGAAGGAAGCCTTCGACAACTCATTGCGCAAAACATCAAACGCCTTCGGGAAATCGGATCATATCGAGGACTTCGACATGCGAAAAAATTACCTCTTCGTGGACAGCGGACACGGTCAAATGCCAGAACGAGGAGAGGTCGGAGATTAACCGTCGGAGCAATGAAGAAAGATGATCGGGCAAAAGTAGATACGAAGACAACTGAAGGATCAAAGAAATAAAGGACAAAAAACCGTATGGCAACAACAAAAACACCAAAGGTCGTTGAACGAGGAAAAGTCTTTATTACGGCAACATTTAATAATACGCTCGTGACAATCACTGATGTAGCAGGCAATGTATTGTATTGGAGCACATCAGGTTTGGTTGGATTTAAAGGTGCGAGGAAAGCAACACCATTTGCTGCCACTTCAGCTATGGAATCAATTGGAAGAAAAGCACTCGATAACGGCATGCGGGATGTAGAAGTGTTTATCAAAGGACCGGGTGCTGGCCGTGACGCAGCACTTCGTGCGCTTCGCGCTGTAGGACTTAACATTACGCTTATTGCAGATGTGACGCCGATTCCACATAACGGGGTACGGCCGAAGAAAAAGAGGAGAGTATAACACTATGGCACGATATACCGGACCAAAAAATAGATTAGCTCGTCGGGAAGGCATGGATTTAGGCCTGAAGACAATCGGATCTCATGCACACGTATCCATGTTGAAACGACTCACTATTATTCCTGGTCAGCATGGAGTAAAAGGCCGTAGAAAGGTAACAGGATACGGAATACAACTAAGGGAAAAACAAAAAGTGAAACGCATTTATGGAGTTCTTGAGAAACAATTTAGAAAAGTGTTTGCGGAAGCAAAAAAATGGAAGGGGAACACAGGAGAAAAACTGCTCGAATTTTTGGAACGGCGCCTTGATAATGTGTTGTATCGGATGAATATTGCACCAACACGTGCGTCAGCCAGGCAATGCGTGAGTCATGGACATGTATTTGTGAACGGAAAAAAATTAAATATTCCTTCCTATAGAGTGGATGTTGATGATGTTATAACATTGGATTCCAAAGGAATGGAAATTCCAGCAATAAAAAAACTCCTTGATGAAAAAAGTCCGCTCATGGCAGCATGGGTCGAGAGAAAAGGACCAGCGGGGAAAGTCGTACGGCTTCCAGAGCGCACCGATGTATCAGAAGACATGCAGGAACAATTAATTGTTGAGTTTTATTCACGGTAGAAGGAGGAAAATTATGGCAGATCCAAATTTTTTGATTAAAACAGAAGTGGAAGAGAAAGCATATGGAAGATATTCTATCGAACCTCTTGCACAAGGATACGGACAAACATTAGGAAATAGTTTACGCCGCGTGCTTTTAACATCTCTTTCCGGGTCAGCTATCACATCCGTCAAAATTGAAGGTGTGAAACATCAATATACAACGCTTCCTGGACTCAAAGAAGATATTGTTGAATTTCTATTAAATGTTAAAAAGATTCGGTTAACTATTGAAGGCGATGAAATGGGAAAAATGACACTTTCCAAAAAAGGTCCGGGAGAAATTACAGCAGGAGACATCGAGGCAGCTGCTGGTATAACGATTGTTAATCCGGAATTAGTTCTTGGAACACTTGCCGACAAAAAAGCAGAGATTATCATGGAACTTACCGCACAAAAAGGATTTGGATATATGACGGCAGATGAACAACACCTTGATGAAATTGGTGTTATTCCTCTTGATGCTCTCTATACACCAATTATTCGAGTAAACTATCGGGTAGAAGCAACTCGTGTTGGCAGGATGACGAACCTTGATAAATTAGTACTTGATATCTGGACAGATGGAGCAACAGCTCCTTTTGCCGCACTTAAAAATTCAGCAAAAATTCTTGCATCATATTTTGCTCAGATTTATGACCCAAAAGTAATTGGCGTCGAGGAAACAAAAGTTATTTCTCCGCTCGTATCAGATGAAGTATTGAAAATGCGTATTGAAGAGCTGGATATCCCAACCCGAATTGTGAATGCATTATCAAATGGGGGAATCGAAACAATCGGACAACTCTTAAGTACGCCAAATGCAGAACTCATGAAGATTAAAAATCTTGGTGCAAAATCACTCACGATCATTGAAGAAAAATTGAAGGAAAAGGATGTTTCTTTAGAAGTCTAAGCGTATGCGTCATACATATTTTGGAAAAAAATTATCTCGAACAACAGATCAACGCAAACAACTATTGCGGAATCTCGCATGTGATTTAATAAAACATGGACAAATGAAGACCACAAAAGCAAAAGCAATTGCGGTGCGGGCAAAGGTTGAGAAGTTGATAACGAGAGCCAAAAAAGGAAATCAATTTGCATACCGGTTAGTGCTTGCAGAGCTTGGGAATGCAACGGCCGCAAAACAATTAGTAGAAGATGCAAAACTGAGATTTTCAGGAAGAAATAGTGGATATACACGAATTTTACGGTTTGGGTTGTCAGGAAGTGACGCGAGGGATCTCGTACAATTGTCTTTTGTTGATCCGCGAATCGAAACTGAAGTAATCAAACCTGTTGAGAAAAAAGATCCTACTATGAAAAAAGCTGTTACAAAAAAACTGGTAAGAAATAACTATGAGAACACAATTTACGAAAGCTACAAAGAAAAAAGAACTTACCCGCGCATGGCACGTGGTTGATGTTAAAGGGAAAGTGTTGGGATATGTTGCAACAGAGATTGCAATGAAATTGCTTGGAAAAAGCAAACCAAATTATACAGCAAATCTTGATTGTGGTGATTCAGTGGTAGTTATTAATTGTGCACTCGTTGAAGTTACCGGGAAAAAAGAAAAAGAAAAGATGTATGGTAATTATTCCGGATATCCTGGAGGACTCAAAGAAAAAGCATTGTGGCAAGTTCGGAAAGAAAAACCAACAGAGATTATAAGACATGCAGTGTGGGGGATGCTGCCAAAAAATAAACTTCGGGATCGGTTAGTAACCCGTCTGTTCTTATTTGCTGATGAGAATCATCCGTATCAAAAAAATATTAAATAACTCTTAGTTATGGAAAAAACAACCAAACCAGAACAACCGTTATATTACGAAGCAGTTGGTCGAAGAAAAACATCAACCGCTCGGATCCGTATGCACGTTGTTAAAGATGAAAAAGCAACGATTGCTGGAAAAGAAATGGAAAAAGGAGAAATCATTGTGAATGATCGACCAGTCGAAAATTATTTTCCAGGAGAAGTGTTGAAAAAAATGTATATGGAACCATTCCGTACAACTAATACCGTAAATCGGTTTGCAATAACAATTAAAACAAATGGTGGCGGATTATACAGCCAGCTTGGTGCTGTTATTCATGGTATATCCAGGGCGCTTGAAAAGGTGGATAAGGAAAAATTCCGTCCAATCTTGAAGAAACGTGGATTCATGACCCGTGACCCACGGGCAAAAGAACGAAGAAAAGCAGGATTTGCTGGGAAAGCCCGTGCACGGAAACAATCTCCAAAACGGTAACAAGGTTTTGCCTATTTGCAATATCTCTCAACAGTAGGGTACCATTATGGGTATGGTAGCCACCGTATTTTATTTTATTGCGTCCTTTTTAGGGGATATTCTTGCCTATATTTTTTACCAGCAATATATAGATGGGCATAAAAAGAATCCGTTATTGCTTGTTTATGCAATCATATCTGCATTTTTTGTATGGTTCTTTATTTTTAAAATACAGGATAAAGGCCAGACACTTCGGTTGTTTGTTCCTTTGTGGGCTGCAGGAACAGCGGTATTCGGGTATTTCGCAATGGGGGTCGCGACGAAGACATCACTAAAAGAGATGTTGAGTCTACAAGCTATTTTTTCTGTTGCATGTATTGGTGTCGGTATCTATCTCCTTCAGAGGTTAATAACACATTAGGAGCCGAGTACGCGTTGATAGGCAATGCTCGCAAGAGTTTCAACAAATTGGTCATAGGTCCATTTGAGTGTATAGACAGAGGCAAGCGTTGCATCTTCTTCGTCATAATAATTTAAACTTGGATTCATGTTGACGTCGACAATATATGGGATATTTTTGGAATCAATCCGAAAATCAAATCGTGCAATATCACGACAGGTAAATGTTGTATATGCTTTTATGGAAAGCTCCTGTATTTTTTCATGTAAACGCGGAGAAAGTTTTGCAGGAGAATCAACGCGTGCGTTCCAATATTCCCATGACTTTTTATCCCACTTGGCTTCATAGGTATAAATACTCCATTTCTTTTTAAACTTTTTCCCAAACCCGATTTCACAGTAGGGAAGTGTCATTATATTGTTATCATTTCCTAAAATAGTGACATGGATTTCTCTCCCTTTTATATATTTTTCAACGATAACTTCTCCGGGATATTGGGCTAAAATATATTGAACGCGCTCCGTAAGTTGTGAGAAATTGTTAACAACAGAATCTTGTGAGATACCGATTCCTGCGTGTTGATGAGATGGTTTTACAATTAGTGGATACGACAAACTACCAGTTGTAATTTTTGATCTTCGGTTAAAAATTTTGTATGGAGGAGTACTGATATACCCTTGAGTCATTTTTCTTTTTACCCATGCTTTATTTGTTGCATACCGAAAACTCTTCATATCGTGTCCCACTTGTGTTCTTCCCAATTGTTCTAATCGGTGACCAACCTGTAGATATAACTTCCAGCTGTCATCTTCAACTAAATTAAATACCACATCCCCGGGAAGTTTTACCACTCGTCGCCAATTTTTTGGTGTCACCGCTATTTTTTTAACGACATGACCGCGTTTTCGGAGTGCTTCAGCTATTCCTTTGGCACATAATCTTGTATCCTCATCGTCATCTTTGGGTCCGTTGTAATAAAGAATGAGAGCAGATAACGATGTACGAAATGAAATTGGTTTCATGAATAACGGGGCAGGTGTAAAGATTTAAAAAAATATTAGATTATAATAAGTATATAGAATGAATAGAAGAATAACAATTATTAAATCAGCAGTCGGGATGTGCGGGCTCGGACCGCAGACCTCACGCACCCCATGCGTGCGTTCTACCAACTGAACTACATCCCGATTTTTGGTTTTACATTTTTCTTTTCTAACAAATTGACAATAAGAGATTTTATTTGTTTTCCAAAACCCGTTTTATAAAATAATTCTCGTTTCCTCGCATCTTCTTTACAAATATATGTTTCAAAATATTTTAATTCAAATGGTCCATTTTGTTTTGTCCACGTGTTAGTTCCGTAATTGTGTTGATTCGTTCTGATAGTTGGTAGTATACTCGTTGATCCAATATATATATATCCATTTTTTAGACTTTTTAGAAAATATGTATAGAACATAAGTATTCTACCAACTGTCAGCCAAAGGCTGATCGGCCCTTGGCCGAAACTACATCCCGTGTGATATATTGTATTCTACCATCCGCTGTGCAAAAATGGTATGAAGCTTCAGTCATATAAATTTATTAATTTTTGCCCGAAATAAAGGAGTTTCTTATGCCAGTTGATGCAAAACTTCAAGCAGTCCGTCTTGCAATGGATCAGATTGAAAAACAATATGGGAAAGGTTCCATCATGCGGTTTGGAGAGAGGTCAACGGACAAATTAGCAATCGATGTTATTTCAACTGGTATTCTTCCGCTTGACTTGGCTCTTGGTGTTGGTGGACTCCCAAGAGGCAGGATTGTTGAGATATACGGTCCTGAAGCATCTGGAAAAACAACAGTCTGTTTGTCAGTTATTTCGGAAGCACAAAAATTAGGCGGAACGGCAGCATTTATCGACGCAGAACATGCACTTGATCCATTATGGGCGCAGACTTTGGGAGTAAAACTTGAGGATCTCCTTATTTCTCAACCGGATTCAGGAGAACAGGCGCTTGAAATTGCTGAGACGCTAATTCGTAGCGGTGGTATCGATGTCATCGTTGTTGATTCTGTCGCAGCTCTTGTCCCGAGAGCTGAGCTCGAGGGAGATATCGGAGACAGCATGATCGGTGTACAAGCCCGGCTCATGTCGCAAGCACTCCGTAGGTTAACTTCGGTTATCTCCAAGTCAAAAACGGTCGTGATGTTTACCAATCAACTCCGACAAAAAATTGGTGTCATGTTTGGAAATCCGGAAACAACACCTGGAGGACTGGCAATGAAATTCTATGCATCCGTCAGGCTTGATTCGAGGAAAATCGAATCCCTGAAAGATGGAGACAAAGTCATCGGAAGCCGTCACCGGATCCGTGTGGTGAAAAACAAGGTGGCTCCACCGTTTAGGATTGCCGAATTTGATGTCATGCATGATGGTATTTCCAAAGAGGGAGCACTCATTGACGTGGGACTTGAATTTAACATCCTTTCCAAGGCTGGAGCATTCATTAAGCATGGAGCTCAGATGTTAGGACAAGGTAAAGAAGCAACAAAAGCATTCTTTAGGGAAAATCCAAAAGTTTCCAAAGAAATCAGTGAAGCTATCTGGAAAATCGTTCGATCAGGATCTGTTCAAACAAAGGTCGTGGTCGGCGGTGAAGAAGCAGAATGAACGAAGAGCTTCAAAAACTCATAGGCGCAGCTATTGCGTACATATCTATCCACCCACGAAGTGAGGCGGAGATTCGTATCTATCTTCATAAGCGCGTGGTAAAGCTCCACATGCCTGAAACAGCCATTCCAATGGCTCTAGAACGCCTTCAAGAGCTTCGCCTTGTTGATGATGCAGCATATGCGAGAATGTTTGTGGAGAGCCGTATGAGAAGCCGTCCCAAGGGGGAGCGACTGATTCGGTTAGAGTTGAAAACAAAAGGTGTTCAACCTGACGTCATCGAAGCTGTTTGTGGAAAGCTGTTTGAGAAAAACAGTGAGGGGTCTACTGAACTTAATCTTGCCAGGCGGGCAGTTGAGAAGAAATGGCGATTGTGGCAAAAATTGTCCTTTATGGACAAGAAACAAAAGATTTATCGGTATTTGGCCGCACGAGGATTTTCGTCGTCTGTTATCTATAATCTCATTGACGAACTGGTTGGAAATCACTACAATACGTAACCATAAGAAACCAAACGTAGATATATATTGATTGTAGGATTATGACAACACCTTTAGTACTATTTTCTCCTACCAACCAATCCGTCTAATTAATCATTAAGGACGGTCTATCTGCGTGGGTTTTTAACAGTGTATTTTTCTGGAGGAAAAACTATGTTTGACGTACTAAAAACCTTATCAAGTCTCGTTAAGTCACGACCGACCGTGACAATATCCACTAAAGCAACAATAAAAAAGCAAAGTTTAGAACAGGTAAAAGCGCAACCAGCTCAAGTTGCACAGGTGCAACTTGGAAAGGCCCAGGCCCAGGCGCAGGCTCAAGTGCAAGCGCAACTTGCCATGGCGCAAGCCCAGGCGCGTGAACTTATTGTTGAAGCAAAAGATGAAGCATACCGCATAAAGCGGGAATCTGAAGAAGAAGTGCGAAAACGACTTGATGTTATTGGAAAACGGGAGGGAGCTGTTGAAGAGAGAGAAAAGCATGTACATGATGTTGAAATTACTACACAAAAACGATTGTCTGATGCTGAGACAATAAAAGTCGAACTGACAAATAAATTGGAGAAAGCTGCTCGGATGACAAGTGAAGATGCGAGGAAATTTGTTCTTGAGGAAGCGCAGGAAAAAATGAAACCGCTCGTCGCAAAAGAAATTAAAGAAGCATATATCCGGGCAAAGGAAGAATCCGAAAGTAAAGCGAAGGAAATATTGGTTGATGCAATGCGCCATGGAGCAACAGAGTATGTTGCTGAATACACCGTGTCTGTCATTAAGATTCCAGATGAAGATGTAAAAGGAAGAATTATTGGAAAAGAAGGACGGAATATCCGTGCTTTTGAAACAGCAACTGGCGTTGATGTTGATTTGGATGAAGAAGGGGTCATACGGCTTTCCTGTTTTGATCCGGTACGTCGTGAGATAGCTCGCGTTGCTTTAGAGAGATTACTCAAAGATGGTCGTGTACAACCGGGACGGATTGAGGAAATTATCGAACAGGTAAAAAAAGAAATTGAACGCATCATGTTTGAAGAAGGACAAAAATTATGTCACGCTGTTGGTGTATACAATTTGCCGTCACCAATAGTTGCGACACTCGGCCGGTTTAAATACAGATTCTCGTATGGACAAAACATGATTGCACATACGCTTGAGGAAACAAAGATTGGTATTGCGCTTGCAAAAGAAGTTGGTGTTGACGCAAACATTGTGAGACTTGGCTGTTTGCTTCATGACATTGGAAAAGTTATTAACGACAAAGAGGGAAGTCATATTGAACTTGGGGTTGAGCTGTTGAAAAAATATGGGTTGCCGACAATGGTCATCGACTGTGTTGCACAACATCATGAAGATACACCATTTACGAGTGCTGAGTCTATGCTTACTTATATTGCTGATGCAATATCAGGAAGTCGACCAGGAGCTAGGTATGAAAATTATGATGAATATATCAAGCGGCTCAAAGATCTTGAAGATATCGCAAAAGCACATGAGGGGGTGAAAGAAGTGTTTGCATTCCAAGCGGGTCGGGAACTTAGAGTCGCGGTTGATCCAGGGATGGTTGATGATGCAACGGCAACGATCATTGCGCAAAAAATTAAAGAAGAAATTGAAGAAAAAATTACATTCCCGGGTCAAATAAAAGTGACTGTGGTTCGGGAACTTCGCGCAATAGAAGTTGCACACTAAGCGTGTATTTTCCGTTATACTTTATACGTATGACGTGGCAAGTATTCGTGTGTCTTGCGGTGTTATTGTATTCAGTAAATGGACTGTTGCATCGAGTGTTGATGAAACAGACGCATTCTGATGCATATGCACAGGCTGTTGTATTTAACGGATTGACCGGACTATTTTCACTTATCATTCTCCTCTTTCAAAATAATTTTCATTTCTATGTTCTTTCAGTACAGCAACTTGTATTACTGATACCTGTCGTTATTTGTGTGAGCGTTGCGACAGTTTGTACGTTTAAAGGGTTGAAATTAATCGAGGTCTCTGAACATACCATTCTTCTTACCACATCAAAGGTGTGGTTGATTATTGGTACGCTCGTTATATTGCAAGAGCGTTTTACTAGTCTAAAATTATTTGGTGCAATCATAGTATTAGTTGGCGTGTTTATCGCGGAGTGGAGAAATCGAAAATTTGTTTTTAATACAGGTGCCATCTATGTGTTAATCGCGGCGTTTTTGTATGCAACAGGGGAAGTTCTCTCTTTTTATATATTGAGAAATCTTGATGCGATACCGTTCATGGTGTACACAAGTTTTTTCGGCCTCATACTGTTGTTGGCAATGAAGCCTAGTATCATAAGAAAATTATCGTTTTATATTCAACCGAAATTCGGATTAAATATTATTGCAGTCTCTGTCAATGATACGCTGGCAACATTATGTGTATTTCTGGCGTACCAAGTTGGACGAAATGCACTGCAGATTGGTCCATTGATGGCAACCCAAACGATTGTGACCGTGATACTTGCATTATTTATTCTTCATGAACGCGATTTCATGAAGCAAAAAATTCTTGGAGCAGTTACTGTCGTTGTCGGAACAGTACTTCTTATAGTGTAAATGATTTCGTAGCGTTGCAACAGTGTTTCTAAAAATATATTTTACTATTTCGCGTCCTTACGCATTTTCTTTTTAATCTATTACGATTCGGATTGTATTAGTGCGATATATTTTTTGACATCTTGACAGTACAATCCAAATTCCATATCGTGATTCATAGAGATTGTTACAACAGTCTGAAAAAAAATTTGCTGCCCGGTCAGGAGGTGAACATACTACTATGACAAAAGCAGATTTAGTCGAAGTTGTCGCAAAAAAAGCAAGCCTCACTGCAAAAGCAGCTCGAGAAGCAGTGGCTGCAGTGTTTGCTGCAATGACAGACACTCTAAAAAAAGGTGATAAAGTCGTTGTGACTGGTTTTGGAACATTCATGATCCGATCCAGAAAAGCACGAACCGGAAGAAATCCACAGACCGGTAAACCAATCAGTATTCCAGCTCGTAAGACCCCGGGTTTCACAGCAGGAAAAGCATTAAAGAAAGCCGTTCGGTAATACGAGATGGCGCAAGTAGTATAGGAAAACTCCTTATACTTTTACTAAAAAGTACAGGAGCTTTCCTTTTTTTTTAGGACCATGTACACTAATAAGTAGTATGGTAAAAAAATCATCCACAACCAAAATAGAAAAAAGTGAAAGTTTGCTCTCTGAATCACCAATGAAAGAAACGCCACCGCAAGTTATGCAGGTTGTTGAGGTTATGGATGAAGAAGAAAAAAATGTTGATGTGCAGGATGTGGAGAGTGAGAAAACAAAAGAAGAAAAGCATCAAGAAATTGTCAGTGAATTTTTTGCCAAAAAAGAGCAACCGGTATCACCAGTAGGATATCCGGATATCAGCGTGCATAAAAAATCACCAATAAAAGGAGTGATACTGTGGGCGCTTGGCGTATTTGCCATTGTTGCGCTTATTGGATTCATCATTATCAGCGCTAGTCGTGGCGGTATAAAGATGCCGGAAATCGGCGCAAAGCCAACACCTACCGTTACGCCGGCTCCAACTGCTGTGCCAACACCAATTGTTGACAGGAAGTCATTAAAAGTTCAGGTGTTGAATGGCTCAGGAATTGCAGGGGTTGCAGGAACGATGAAAACGTTGCTTGAAGAAAAAGGCTACACGGTATCAGGAACCGGGAATGCAAAAACATACGATTATGCAAATACAGAGATTCAGGTCACCGCTGAAAAAGAATCATTCCTTTCTATATTGCAGGCAGATCTTGCAGGCTCTTATACGATTGGATCAACAGCGGCCGGTCTAAAAAGTTCTTCTCTCTATGATGCAGTCGTCATTATTGGGAAAGAATAAGGCAACTCTGCTACAATCGTCTCCATGAAGTACTTCATTTTTGTATTTGGATGCGCAGCAAACGTGGCCGACAGCGAACGGATTACGACATCGTATGTTTTGCGCGGATGGAAGGTGGCAACTGATATACGAGACGCCAATGAGGTTGTTATTGTTACCTGCATGATCAGACAATCAGCAGAGGATAGGGTAAGTGGGTTACTTCGTAATCTTGGTAAAGAAAAACAAAAGGGAAAACAAGTAAAAATTATCGTGACAGGATGCATGAGTGGTATGGCCATCCGGGATAAAACTGGAAAGATGATGACAAACCTAAGGAAACGGTATCCAATGGTCGATGAGTTTGTCGGTATTGAAGAGGTTGGATATACGAATGAACAACTTCGGAGTGATGCAAAACACGCGCTCGTTATCATCAGTAATGGATGTAACAATTTTTGTTCCTATTGTGTCGTTCCATTTGCCAGGGGCAGGGAAATAAGCAGACCGTTTGAAGATATAATTTCCGAGTGTCAAGAACTTGCTAATAAAGGGTATACGAGTGTGACCTTGGTTGGACAAAATGTTAACTCCTATGGATCAGACTTGGTGCATGATAAAAGTAAGAAACCAATATATGTGAAACACCTGGGAAAAATGCGGATTCCAACATTATTCCCATATTTACTTTCAGAAGTCGCACGGACTCCAGGTTTTACTGCAGTTGATTTTATTTCGAGTAATCCATGGGATTTCTCGGATGAACTGATTGAAGTGATTGCGAAATACAATACTATAAAACGGCTTATTCATTTGCCGGTGCAGTCGGGAGATGCATCTGTTTTAAGACGCATGAATCGTTGGTATACCCCTTCGGGGTACAAGAAATTGGTGGGAAAAATTCGAAAAAAAATTCCGAATGTTACATTTTCAACGGATATTATTGTTGGATTTCCTGGGGAAACAAAAAAACAATTTGAACATACGGTATCATTATGTAAAGACGTAGGATTTGCGAAAGCATATATTTCCATGTATTCAGACAGACCTGCAACATTTGCTCACAACACATTGGGAGATACGATATCGTATGAAGAAAAAAAGAAACGATGGGAACTGCTTGATGAACTCATAAACAAAACAAATCTTCGGAAAGGAACGTATCCGCTGTATGAATAAGGTGCTTATCATTTGTGGACCAACCGCAACCGGAAAAACTGCTGTGGCGGTGAAACTCGCAAAGAAATTTAATGGAGAGCTTGTGTCTGCGGATTCCCGGCAGGTGTATCGCGGGATGAACATTGGGACAGGGAAGGATACGATGTCGCTTCAGGGGATACCGATATGGATGTATGACGTAGTGAATCCTGATGAATCGTTTAATGTTTCTCAGTATCAGATTCTTGCAGCACAGGTGATTGCCGGTATTATGAAACGTGGGAAATTACCTATCATTGTCGGAGGAACAGGACTCTACATTAAATCACTCATTAGTTCATTTGATGGAGCGGGAGTTGGACCTGATGAAGCGCTGCGGAAAAAACTTTCGACATACTCACTCAGTGCATTGCAAAAAATGCTTCAGGATGTGGGAAAGGAATTGTGGGACGTAATGAATGTATCAGATAGACAAAACCCACGAAGGCTTATTCGGAAAATTGAGATTGCCCATGGAACAAAACAAGAACAACCGGTAAAAAAAATACCGTATGATGTATGTCAAATTGGTTTACGGATGGATAGCATTGCGTTGTATAAACGCATTGATGAACGGGTTATGAGGCGTGTGGAAGAGGGGGTTGAACAGGAAATCCGTATACTTCTTCAAAAAGGATACCGATGGGACCTGCCTTCAATGAGCGGTTTAGGATATCGTCAATGGAAAGCGTATGTTGATAAGACAAACACAAAAGAAGAAGTGATCGAGCGATGGAAGTTTGATGAGCATGGATATGCCCGGCGTCAGATGACGTGGTTCCGGGCTGATAAGACAATCCATTGGTTTGACGCAGCAAAGCGTGGAATAGATAAGGAAATAGAGTCAGCGGTTACTTCATGGTATACTCTATGATAGATATGGTATCCAAAATAGAAATTTCCCATAAAACTATTATCTTTACCTTAGTGCTTCTTGCATCAATATGGTTAGTATTGCAGATTCGCGATATTTTGTTTCTTGTCTTTGTCGCATTCATCATCATGTCAACACTCCGTCCGATTGTTGACTGGATGGGGACAAAAAGAATACCTCGATTCATCGCAGCGCTTCTTGTGTACATTGTCGTGTTCGGCTTAATCGGATTTTCTATCGCTGGTCTTATTCCATCTCTCATCTCTCAAACAACGAGTTTTTCCCAGGCATTTCCAACCGTCATTGCCAGAGTAATACCGTACTGGAATATTGATTTGAATTCATTCTCTCAACAGCTTGCTCCGATCGGAGAAAATTTAGTGAAAGTAACGATAGGTATTTTTTCAAATATCATTTCCATCTTGATGGTGATGGTATTCTCCTTTTATTTCCTTCTTGAAAGGAAACATGCAGATAAAATTGCTGCCGGATTTGTAGGGGAAGAAAAAGCGACATCATTTATAACTGTGGTACAACGCATTGAAGGAAGATTGGGTTCATGGATGATGGGACAACTGTTTCTTATGTTTACTGTGGGACTGCTGTGCTATATCGGACTTCTTCTTTTGGGAGTGAAATATGCATTACCTCTTGCTATCATTGCAGGACTTCTGGAAATCGTTCCGAACATTGGTCCGATTGTCTCTGCGATTCCCGCTATGTTGATTGCGCTTTCCATTTCTCCGGTTATGGCATTAAGCGTTGGTGTTTTATATCTGGTTATTCAACAACTTGAGAATAATGTTATCGTGCCGCTTGTGATGAAAAGAAGTGTGGGATTATCACCAATCATTACAATTTTCTCATTGCTTGTTGGTGGAAGACTCGCAGGCATTACTGGTGCAGTGCTTGCGATACCAGTTCTTCTTATTATTCAGGAGCTCATCATTGCAGTTGCTGGTGCAGGAGACAAAGATACGAAGTAAAGATTCTTAAGCACGCGCTGAAACAACTATAAGCCAGATTCTGTAACCTTTCGGTCGATCTTCATTTATCTAATGCCCGCATGCTTCAGTCCTGGCAACTGTGTGCTCATAACGGACTAGTCGTCGGTTGCAGCGAGTGGGATTGCCAACGTTTCACTTGTATTTCATGAGTCTTGCGACCGGTAGAAACACACTCGTCTCTGTGGCTCTCTCATCCTGTCAATTCAGGAATCGTTCCCGCCGACTTTCGAAGGCGGAACACCAGCCACGCACTAGAGTGCTTACACACACAGTACATGGTCACCCTTTACAGGGGGTCCCCTCACAGTTAGCTGTCTGGACTTTCCTGACCCTGACTAATGTCAGGGCCTAAAGATCCGTTGTTCCAGCGCGTAATCCGTAGTATACCACACCAAAAACGAAACCCAGCTCCGTAAAAGGAGCTGGGAGGCAGAAAATTCTTACGCGTAAAAATACCTGCTTTTTTCAGGTATTTGTGTTAGCCGCCAATTTTGAACATTCCGGTTCCACATGTTGGGCATTTGCCTTTCATTGCTGGTTTTCCGTTTTTCAATGTGACTTTTACCGCTGCTGGATCATCTCTTTTTGCTCGACATTTTACACAATACATTGTTGTCATAGTACTCATTCACCTCCCTTCAATTTCGTTTATTACCGTAGAATTTTTGACAAAAATAATTCAAATACAATAAACAAAAATACGACAATCAGTGTTTTGACGAGATCTTTTCTAATGGCGCGTGACTCTGTTTCAGGGAATGACAATGTTGTCGTTGTCGTTGAAAGAGTGGGCGCTAGTACGGGCAGCGTGAATATTGAACGTGCTGGCTGTTGTAATGATGGTGTCTGTTCAATATGGGGGACGTCATCCAATCGTTGGAGTTTTCTTCTGTACTCTGCAATCAGTTTAGCCTTTTTTGTTTTTTTTGGCATAGGTATTTGAGGCTAGCGTTGAGCGTAACACAGCTTCAAGAGTGTTGTCAACAGCTGGAGGAAAAGTAGTGTTTTTCTCAGTTGACAATAGAACAACTTCCATACTACTATGATGGATACGAAAGGTGTTCAACTGAACATGGATGTTTTTATTGGAGTTTCCGTATTTTTAGGTGTGTGGATGGTCGTGTTGACTGTAGTTGTTTTCCGCATGATAGGCCACTATAACAAGTTAACTGTTGGAGTCTCGTCAAAGACCATGCAAGAGGTGTTATCTTCGCTTCTTAATAAACAGGAAGCAAGTATGAAAGATATTGCAACGCTTCAAGAAGCACTTCGGTATGTAGAAGCTGATGGAAAGCTGCATCTGCAACGGATCGGTGTTGTTCGGTTTAATCCGTTTTCTGACACCGGAGGAAGTCAAAGTTTTACTCTAGCGATTCTTGATGGAAAAGATAACGGCATTATTATGACGTCTCTCTATGCGAGAACAGGTAATCGGTGGTATATTAAACATATTAAAGCAGGATTGTGTGAAGATGTTGAGCTCTCGAAAGAAGAGCAGTCAGCAATTAAAAAAGCACGACCGGTATAAGTGTTTCTTTAGGAGGAAAAAGACAATCTATGAAAAAACAAAATCTGCTCATCAGCGGCATTATTGCAATTGCCTTGTATTTGATCTCAACGGGAGTATCTGCTGCGGTATTTAACGCGGTTGGTACGAAAACAACCGGTGGAAAAACAACACTGAAAGTTGATTCAACTGGAAAGCCGCAAAAACATTTTACGATTGATCCGTCAATTCCACGCACTGAATCATGTCCCTTGAACGGAATGATGTATACAGCGCAGGAAAAAGCAGTGTGGGAAAAGCGCCGACCACTAGCGGTTATGATAGAAAATCATGCTGAATCACGACCGCAATCAGGGCTTTCATTTGCTGATGTTGTGTATGAATCAGTTGCAGAAGGTGGTATTAGTCGGTTCATGGGCGTATTCTACTGTGGAATTGCAGCAGAAAACGTTAGTCTTGCACCGGTTCGGAGTGCTCGTACCTATTATCTTCCATGGGTGCTTGAATATGATGCCTTGTACAACCATGTTGGTGGAGCTGGACGATGTGAAGATGAAACAGTTGATGAACGGGCAAAGGCGTTGTGTCAGATTGATCTGTGGAATATTAAAGATATGGATCAATTCGGCATTTCATTTCCAACCTGCTACAGAAATTATGATAGGCTTGATCATACAGTGGCAACCGAACACACAATGGTCTGCCAAACAGACAAGTTAACAGAACTTGCTGCAACTCGCGGATGGACAAACGTTGATAGTAAGGGTGTGTCTTGGGATAAAAAGTTTAAATCATGGAAGTTTAAAGATGATGCAAAAGAGGGGGAACGGGGAGATGCAACGAACATAAGTTTTGTTGCATGGAAAGGATATGAAAAAGATTACGGAGTGAAATGGATATATAATAAAACTGAAAATGTGTACATGAGAGAAAATGGTGGAGTTCCGCATCTTGATCTTGAAACCGAAGAACAGTTGCAGGCGAAGACCGTTATCGTTCTGTTTGCAAAAGAAACAGGTCCTGTTGATGATCATATGCATCTTTTATATGGTAACATCGGATCAGGAAACGGACTCTTATTCGTTGACGGAAAAGCATCAAAGATAACGTGGGAAAAACTTGACAGGTCAGCGAGAACAATATTTTTTGATGAGTCAAAAAAAGAAATATCATTTAACAAAGGACAAATTTGGATTGAAATGTTGCCGATTGGCACATCGGTAACCTATTAATGTTCCTGCCCGGAAAGATGAAATATGTTGCTTGAAGATATTATCATCTCCAGAGTCCGGGTGAAAATGTTGCAATTGTTTTTAAGTCACCCGGGAGCAATTTTTCACGTTCGTGATATCGTTCGAAAAATTGGCGAAGAAATAAATGCGGTACGGCGTGAACTTTCCCGCATGGAAAAAGCAGGAATGCTTTCAAAGGAACAACGGGCAAACAGATTGTTTTATGGATTTCGAAAAGAATACCCATTGTATTACGAGTTTCTTGAGTTGATCGCAAAAACATCAGGATTAGGGCTTGATATTTTAAAACATAAAGCGAAATTGGGGAAACTGAAATTTGTGATGATGTCAGGGCGTTATGTGCGTGGATTGCAACGCCGAAGTTTAACAGATGTTGATTTGTTGATTGTTGGAAATGTAGTGCTTCCTGAGTTATCACAACTGGTGAAGGCTGAAGAAGTAAGACGGGAGCGGGAGTTAAACTATACGGTCATGTCTGAAGAAGAATTTACATTTAGAAAGAGGCGACGTGATCCGTTTGTGCTCTCAGTGCTTTCAGGATCCCGCATCATGATAATCGGAGATGAGGAAGAGTTGGTTGAATAATTTTTCTTTTTTCACTCTATGAAACATACAAAAAGAACGTTTGTGTTTCTTCTTTTATTAGGAGTTGTGCTTTCGTTCGTTGTGATTCCTCAAAACACCAGCATTACGATTCCATTTGGCAAAACCAAACAAACCATCACACTCAATCCTCCATTGATCGATACAACAGTGTTTGGAATAAAAATACAAAAAGAATTTAAAACACACCTTGGACTTGATTTGGCAGGCGGAACACAGGTCTCACTTGAAGCAGACATGACGGGAATTCAAGTATCTGACAGACAAGATTCACTTGAATCTGCAAAGCAAGTCATTGAGCGGAGGGTAAATTTTTTTGGTGTGTCAGAACCGGTTATCCAATCAGCAGTGAGTGGAGAAACATACAGAATTATTGTTGAACTTCCCGGAGTTACGAATACCGAAGAAGCGCTTGCCCTTGTCGGTCAAACTGCAAATTTGGAATTTCGGGAAATTATCGAAGAAGCGCAAGCTGCAACATCGGCAGCGTATTTTTTCCCAACACTTGCAAATACAAAGTCAGTTGGAATTTCCGGAAAAGATTTGAAAAAATCCAGTATACAATTTAATACTAATAATGGAGAACCGGAAGTCGGTATTCTGTTTACTCCGGATGGAGCAAAAAAATTTGCAGATGTCACGAAACGGTTGGTTGGAAAACCGCTTGCGATATTTCTTGATGACGTCATTGTTACCGCGCCAACCGTTAATACAGAAATTACTAATGGAGAAGCAGTGATCACCGGAAATTTTACGGTTGATTCTGCAAAACAGCTCTCTATTCAGCTTAATGCAGGGGCTCTTCCTGTGCCTGTTAAAGTTGTTGAAAAACGGATGATTGGTGCAACGCTTGGAGCTGAGTCAGTAGAAAAAAGTACACGTGCTGGGCTTATTGGTCTTGCGATTGTTGCGGTTTTTATGATTGTTGAATACGGATGGTTGGGAGTGTTGGCAGATCTAGCACTTGTCATGTATGGACTTATTACATTTTCCTTGTATCGTATTATTCCTGTTACTTTGACATTGCCTGGAATTGCAGGTTTTATTCTTTCAATAGGTATGGCAGTTGATAGCAATATTTTAATTTTTTCCAGGTACAAAGAAGAACTGCGTCGGGAAAAGCCATGGCAAATTGCCATGGAGCTTGGTTTTGGAAAAGCATGGGAAAGTATCAGAGATGCAAACATTACGACCATCATCACCTCAATTATTTTGTTTAACCCGGGGAACTGGTCATTTCTTCCAACATCAGGACTCGTCAGGGGATTTGCCGCCACGTTATTTATCGGAGTTGTGACAAGCTTGTTTACCGGTATCGTTGTAACGAGAACGTTTATTCGTGTGCTCTATAAAGGACCGAAATCACCAAAAGGGGGAACAGCATGATCCGGTTTTCAAAATATATTTGGGTATATTTTCTCATTTCCTCTTTCGTGCTGGTTCCTGGTATATATTCACTGTTTCGGTTTGGCCTTCAACCATCTGTTGATTTTACCGGAGGAACTCTTCTTGAAATGAAGTTTGATAGAAGTGTACCAGCAGCAACAATCGAAAGCGTTGGGAAAAAAGAACAGTTTCCCATTATGACTGTGCAAAACATTGGACCAACATCCTATGGAATTCGTGCAGGAAACGCAACAGATGAAGAAATCCTAACATTTCAAACTGCTCTGTCAAAAGAGGTGGGGAGTGAACCGGAACTATTACGGAAAGACACGGTGGGTCCAATATTAGGTTCTGAGTTGCTCTTTAAATCTATCGTTGCAGCACTATTAGCAATCATTGCTATCCTTTTGTATGTTGCGTACGCATTTAAGAATATTAAATTTGGAGTGTCAGCCATTGTTGCGTTAATTCATGATGTACTTGTTGTATTTGGGAGTTTTTCTTTGTTTGGACATTTTTTGGGTATTGAAGTAGATACATTATTTATGACCGCATTCTTAACCACCATGAGCTTTTCCGTACACGATACGATTGTTATTTTTGACCGCATCCGTGAATACAGGAAACGGGATCCAAGAGGAAATATCCGTGATATTTCCGATGTTGCTTTAAATGAAACCATGGGGCGATCACTCATCAACTCATTTACCATCATCTTCATGCTGCTTTCACTCGTTCTGATGGGAGGAGAAACAGTGAAATGGTTTGCCGTTGCCCTTCTTATCGGTACGATTACAGGTACCTATTCATCGCCATTTGTTGCAACGCCGTTTGTCATTTTTTTGGATTGGTTGGAACAGAAGAGAAAGAAGTGATTGTTGTAAGCAACACCTCGCGTTCATTTTTGAGTGTTCCTTTTTCAACTTTACTAAAAAGCTCGTTGAGCGTTTCTCCAACAATTGGTCCTGGACGACATCCAAGAATGTTCATGACATCATTTCCGTTAACTTTTAAATCTTTGATAGAGAATGGTTGTTTTTGGACTTCCTCGAGTCGTTTTTTGAATAGTTCAAGTCTCCATGATGTTTCAAGAGCGCCTCCACCGAGCCTATCTCCGATGCGAAGCGCAAGCATATCATTCATGTTTTCTTTTCCGACTCTTCGGATGATGCGGCGGATTGCACTGTCAGTCTGCCGTTCATCAACGCTAAATTGATGCCATCTGATGAGTGTAAGGATCCGTTCACTGTCTTTTTTAGAAAACCGTAATCGTTCGACGATGCCTCTTGCTATTGATGTACCCGCAACCTCATGATTGTAGAATGTGATGAGTCCTGTGTCGTCTTTCCGAAATGTTTTTGGTTTCCCGACGTCGTGGATGAGAGTTGCAAACTTTACAATAGGGTCTGTTGATGGACATTCCTCCATGGCCCTGATTGAGTGAACGCCAACATCATACAAATGATGTCGTTTTGGACTTTTTTGTTCTGTTTGGAATGCCGGTACCATTTCCGGCAAGATACAGGCAAGGAGTCCTGTGTTTTTGAGAAGAACGATGCCATCGGCGCCATATGGACTCACGAGAATTTTTAAAAATTCATCCCTGATACGTTCTTTTGATATCTCCATCAGGAGTGCTGCATGTTTTTGAATTGCTTGTGTTGTTTTCTCTTCTATTTGAAATCCTAATTGGCTTGCAATACGAATCGCGCGTATCATGCGAAGCGCATCCTCTGTAAATCGTTCCTCAGGATTGCCAACCGTCCGGATGATTTTATTCGTAATATCGTCTTGTCCGTGATATGGATCAACAATGGCGGTGCCGTTCAATGCAATTGCATCAATGGTAAAATCTCTCCTGGACAAGTCTTCTTCAAGTGTTGTTCCCCAGGAAATGATATCCGGATGACGGTGATCTTTGTATCCTTTTTCACTTCGATACGTTGTTATCTCGTAGATATCAATGGGCTTTTCCGTTTCTTCATGTTTTTTGTCAGATGCATAGATTTTGATGCCGACCGTACCAAACAGATTGTCATAAAAACTATCAGAAAATACAGCCAGGATTTGTTCCGGTGTTGCATTGGTGGTGAAGTCCCATCCTTTGGTTGGTAAGCCCATCAGGGTGTCTCTAACAGACCCACCGACTGCATAGCAGGTATACCCTGCAGTTTGCATGGTAGTGATTATTTCCTTGGCTTTTGGATGCATGGACTTGATTGTGCTCATACGGATATTTCTGTTCTTATGATACCATAGAGAACATGAAAAGCTGGAATATAAAAGATGAACATCCGGAAAAGATTAGGAATGTAGAAGATGTACTTCGCGTGCTTCTTAAAAATAGAGGACTCACAACAAAAAAAGAAAAAGACATATTTCTTCATCCAAAAGATCCGTTACAGCTTGAACCACACGATGTTGGTATTGATGCGCAACAACTCAAAAAAGCATTGCATAGAATAGAAAAAGCGATTGAAAAAAAAGAATCCATTGTTGTGTATGCGGACTACGATGCAGATGGGATTACCGCAGGAGCAATTATGTGGGAGGCGCTGTATGCGTTAGGCGCACACGTGATGCCGTATGTTCCCCATAGAATTGAGGAAGGGTATGGATTATCGGAAAAAGGTATTCAAACGTGTATAACGGAATTTAATCCATCACTTATTATTACGGTTGATCATGGTATTACGGCATGGCAACAAGTGGAATATGCAAAAAAACTCGGGATCGATGTCATTGTCACTGATCATCATTTACCTCCCAGTCATATTCCTGATTGTTTGATTGTGCATACAACAGAGCTATGTGGTGCAGGTGTATCCTGGTTTGTTGCAAAAATGCTGTTGGCAAACAGTGATACCGTGAAAGCAAACGATCTTCTTGCGCTTGCTGCCATTGGAACAATTGCTGATATGGTGCCTCTCGTTGAATCAAACAGAAGTATTACTAAATATGGACTTGTTGGGATTGGGAGAACAAAGCGGATTGGACTGCGTGCACTCATGAAAGAATCAGGACTTGAAGATAAGGCAATCGTCACATCGGATATTTCCCATAGTATCGCGCCACGACTCAATGCCATGGGTCGGCTTGATCATGCGATAGACGCACTTCGACTTCTTTGCACAACAAATGGTGAACGGGCAGCAATGCTTGCGTCAAAACTTGGGTTAACCAACAAAGAACGACAACAATTAACCGTTGACACAACACTTCATGCATTAACGGGACTTGCAAAAATTAAGGATGTAACTAAGCGAAAAATGCTTATGATATCGGACACGTCATACAACCCCGGGATCATCGGACTTGTTGCCGGTAAGCTGGTTGAAGAATATTACCGACCAAGTATTGTGATAGCTGTTGGAGAAATAGTTTCTAAAGCCTCAGCTCGGTCAATTGCCGGATTTAATATTGTTGAATTTATACGAAAGGCCGGGGATTTGCTTGTTGATGTTGGCGGGCACCCGATGGCAGCAGGGTTTACCATTGAAACAAAAAATCTTTCAGCATTGAAAAAATTCTTTGAATCAGCGATTGATGGTGCAATTTCAGACATGTTGTTTACCAGATCTCTTATCATCGACACAGAATTACCGGTTCAACTGATAACAAAATCATTAGTGTCTGAAATTCAAGCATTTGCTCCGTATGGACTGGGGAATTATGAACCAATATTTGTTTCACGAGGGCTTACCATCGATCAAATACGAAAAATTGGAGCAAAATTAAATCATTTAAAATTAAAATTGAAAGATGATGGAAAGAAGATCATAGATGCTGTTGCATTCGGATTTGGAAACATGGCAGACACGTTGCCCGTTGGAACCCGTGTTGATGTGGCCTATACGATTGATGAAAACGTGTGGAATGGAACAACAACACTGCAATTAAAGATTCGTGATATTCACGCCCTCTCCCTTGTCAAGGATTATCCGAAGCTTTAGAATGAGTTCTATGAGAACTCTTATTGCAACAACCCCGGAAAAAATAGGAAAAACCGTTACGCTTCAGGGGTGGATCAACGCCCGACGGGATCATGGAAAGATCATGTTTTTGGATGTTCGGGACAGGACAGGAATTGTGCAGGTTGTTTCCATGAAAACACTTGGTGACGTAAAGCCGGAAGATTGCGTTGAAATTACAGGACTTATTAAGAACCGTCCGGAATCAATGGCGAATCCAAAGTTTATTACGGGAACTATAGAAGTGGAAGCGACGCAGTTGATAATTTTGTCCAAAGCAAAAGAATTGCCGTTTCCGATTGATACTGACGGATATGAAATCAATGAAGAAATTCGGTCAAAATACCGCTATTTGGATCTTCGCAGGCCTAGGATGAATAGAAATTTGAAGCTTCGTTCAGAGATATCTACATTTGTTCGGAATTATTTAACCCAGCGGGATTTTGTGGAAATTGAAACACCGATTTTGACCAAAACCACGCCTGAAGGCGCGCGTGATTTTATTGTTCCGTCACGACTTCAGAAAGGTAAGTTTTATGCACTTCCACAGTCTCCTCAACAGTATAAACAACTCCTCATGGTTGCGGGAATGGAACGTTATTTTCAGTTTAGTCGATGTTTTCGGGATGAAGATCCGAGAAAAGACCGGGCATATGGAGAATTTACTCAATTGGATATGGAAATGTCCTTTGTCACTCAGGAAGACATCCTTAAACTTGTTGAAGAAATGTTTACGGAACTTGTGAAAAAGATATTTCCGGAAAAACATATTTCACAAACCCCATGGTCAAGAATTCCTCATAAAGAAGCGAAAGCTATATATGGTTCCGATAAGCCAGATCTACGAAAAAATAAACAAGACAAAGATGAATTAGCGTTCTGTTGGATAATTGATTTTCCATTATTTACTGAACAATCTAAAGAGGATTTTTATCATGGTTCAGGGTCAGCTAAATTTGCTCCATCACATCACATGTTTACCGCACCGCATCCTGATGATATTTTGCTTCTTGAATCAAACCCTATAAAAGTTAAGGGATTGCAGCATGATTTAGTTCTCAATGGATTTGAGGTCGGTGGAGGGAGTATAAGAATTCATGATTGGAATGTTCAGGAAAAAGTATTTGATTTGATTGGTTTTTCTGAGGCACAAAAAAAGCAGTTCGAACATATGCTTACAGCTTTTTCTTACGGCGTGCCTCCGCATGGAGGAATTGCGCCGGGACTCGATAGATTTTTGATGGCAGTATTGGGCGAACCGAGCGTTAGGGAAGTAATGGCGTTTCCAACTTCTGCCTCCGGTCAAACCAGTGTTATGGATGCACCGAGTACTGTTTCTGAGGAACAATTGACTGAGTTAGGATTACGCCTCAAAAAGAAAAAATAACATTAGTATCCCTGTCATGCAGAATATTCGTACCATCATTAAAAAGATTCCGCGTGTTATAACAACACGCGTCGACAGATGGATTATTCTTGTGGCAGCAGTTGCATTTTTTTTGTGGTATCCAGGACAGAACCGGTATGTTGTTGAACAATTTGCCGGTATCAAAAAACCGGCAGCTATTGAAATTCCTATTCCTGCCCCGTATCCGGTGAACAAAACCGGTATCGTTCCTGGAATTGAGATTTCAGCTCGTGCGGTCGTTGTACAGGATCTGACATCTGGCGTGTATATATTTAAAAGAAACAGTACGGAACGGTTATCTCCGGCATCAACAACAAAAATACTCAGTGCGCTTGTTGTTTTTGATGCAATGAAGCTTGATGACATCGTTACGGTTGGACCGATTAAGAATAATGGACAAGTGATGGGACTTATTGAGGGTGAACGGATGACTGTTGAGAATTTACTGTATGGTCTCCTTATTCAATCCGGGAATGACGCAGGATATGCACTTGCTAATGCGTATCCCGGTGGCGCTGAGGAGTTCGTTGTTGCAATGAACAAGAAAGCTGAAGAATTACATCTTTCTGTAAGTCATTTTACCAATCCCGTTGGGTATGATGATCCTAACCACTATATGACTGCTGAAGATTTGTCACGCCTTGCAGATGTTGCCCTGTCAAACAAAACAGTTGCAAAGATGGTTGGTATTCCGCAAATTACTGTTTCGGATGTAACGCATACATATTTTCATAAGTTAAGTAACGTCAATCAATTGTTAGGGAAAATTCCTGGGGTAGCTGGAATAAAAACTGGATGGACAGAAGAAGCAGGAGAAAATTTAGTAACACTTATTGAGCGGAATGGAAGAAGAGTGATTATTGTGGTGTTAAAAAGTGCTGATCGGTTTGGAGATACGATTCGTCTCATTGATTGGACGTTTGCTAATATTGAGTGGCAGACATATACACTGCAAGAAGACAATAGGTAAAGTTCAGACTTCTTTTACTGTTTTTCTTCTACCCATGGAGCGGCAACTGCGGGAACGTAGGCCAGGAAATCATCATCGCCTTCAAAAACAAATACCGGTTGAAGGTATGTTTGTGGTTCGATGGAATCATAGTAAGCAAGATACGCTTTTCGAACGACAGCCGTCATCCCTTGTTTTGGATATCTGACAATAAACCCCTGTCCGTTTTGCAGTTCCGTCCATGCAAGACTGCTTGCCTTCAGTCCGTATGTTGCTGTTGTTTGGTAATCAATCGGCCAGAAGGTATAGGCAAATTGCAGGACCCGTTTTTTGATGTTTCTTGATCCTGAAAAGACGAATGAAATATGTCCTTCATTAGGATACGCAGTGACAATCTGGGTGTTGGCGACCGGTTCTCTAAAGAAATCTACCCGCACCGCATCTGCTTGAGACTGGCTTGTTGTTTGCGCTAGTGTATCTCCCGAAAGTTTCAGGAATTGCACGATGCTCGATCCTTTTTCAATATCCTTTTCATACAGGCCGTATGTTTGGAGAATATTTTTTGCCTCCATTTTGGCTGCATCTGCAAGGGAAATGTTCCGTTCAGTAAATAGTCCCATGTCTTTTTCATAGAGATAGCGAAGAATGAAATTTTTCGTTACGATATCGTAGCGAAGTTTCCGAAGTGGTGATTCTTGATCTTCAAAGCGGTACAAATATTTTGTTTCCTGGATGGGCTCATTGATAAATTCAAGTCGTTTTGCAAATTCAGTTGCTTTGGTAAGCGCCAAAAGATTTGGTGCTGATTTTGGCATGAAATACACCATTGCTGACTCAGATGCTTTTGGTACGGTTCCTTCAATGGTTTCCAGTTGAAAGGTGAGTGTTCCTGATGGGGATGATGCAGGAGATGGGAATTGTACAACTGGTAGTTTTCCAAACGCATGCGTTGGCGGTGGTGCTTTTGGCGGAAAAATCATGATAAATACGGAGCTTGTGATGCTCCAAAAAATACGGAGAATAATGTAAGAAATAATCGCAAGAATCGTCCAATTAATGGCTTTTCTCGTCTGATATGCAGTTTCTGTCAGGGTGGCCATAGGTATAAGTATACAGTATATATCTATGATACAATGCATGAGCATTATGATGAAAGTTCGAACGCGTATTGCACCATCTCCAACAGGTCAGGATCTTCATATTGGAAACGCTTACACTGCACTTATTAACTACGTGTTTGCAAAGAAACATAACGGTTTGTTTATCATCCGCATTGAAGACACAGACAGGACAAGACTCGTTGAAGGATCGGAAGAGAGAATTCTGAAATCACTTGAGTGGTTGGGAATTCCTCATACTGAAGGCCCTGATATCGGTGGACCGTTTGCTCCGTACCGGCAGTCCGACAGATTACCGATATATAGAAAATATGCTGAGGAGTTGGTGGAAAAAGGACACGCATATTATTGTTTCTGCACGTCAGAACGGTTAGGGGAAATGAGAACAAAACAGGAAGCAAATCATCAGCCACCGATGTATGATGGGTTGTGCAAAAAGATTGATAAAGAAGAGGTGAAAGAGCGAATTAAAGAGGGAAAAAAATATGTCATACGGCTGAATGTGCCGGAAAAGGGAACAACAACATTTCATGATCTCATCCACGGTGATATTTCATTTGAAAACAAACTTCTTGATGATCAGGTACTTCTCAAATCTGATGGATATCCAACGTATCATTTAGGTGTTGTTGTTGATGACCATATTATGGAAATATCTCACATTATCAGAGGTGAAGAGTGGATTTCGTCAACACCAAAACATGTGCTATTGTATCAGTTTTTTGGTTGGACTCCTCCTGAATTTGCGCATGTATCTGTGCTTCGAAATCCGGACAAGAGTAAACTTTCTAAACGGAAAAATCCGGTATGGGTATCTGACTATCGTGCAAAAGGATATTTGCCGGAGGCAATGAAAAACTATATGGCAACTATGGCATGGTCCTATGATGGAAAAGAACTTTTTACCATTGATGAAATGATTGAAAAATTTGATATTGCCGACGTACAGACCACTGCACCGGTGTTTGACCAGGAAAAGTTACGGTGGATGAACGGCGAATATATCAGGAAAATGGATGACGCAGAGCTTATTTCTAAAATCTGCGCATTTGATGCAACAGTGCCAAAAGAGAGTGATGCAATTATGAAAAAAATATTGCCGCTTGTTAGGGAGCGGATGAAGACGCTTGGAGAATTTGAAACCCTAGCTGATTTCTTTTTTGTTCGGCCGGTTGCGTTTGAACGGGAATTAAAGAAAGATGTATTGAAAATTGCAGCGGATGCACTCACTAGCGCTTCTTCATGGACACATGACGCAATGGAAAAAGCGATACGTGATGCTGCGGACAAGGCTAAAGTGAAAGCAAAAGATGTGTTTATGGAACTTAGACTTGCGATTACCGGAAAGACCGTTGGGCCACCACTTCTTGAATCTTTGGAGGTGTTAGGAAAAGAAGAGATACTTGAAAGACTCTCATCACTCTAAATAATCAACCCAATGTGGGTCGACTTCAACCGTTAAGTCAAGAAATACCTTTTTGTTTGTTGCGGTTTCGAGTTCTTTTCGTGATGCCATGGATATCTCTTTTATCATGAATCCACCCTTTCCCACAATCATTCCTTTGTACCGATCTTGATTGGTGAGAATCCTGGCTTTGACGTAGAGGCTGCCATTATCCCGTTCAATGGTTTCGTCAACAGCAACTGTTAACGAGTACGGTACTTCTTTTCGTAAAAACAAATATGCTTTCTCGCGGATAATTTCTGAAAGAAACATTCTGCTGTCAAGATTAAGTGCTGGTTGTGTAAGTGTTTTTGTATCGATTGTCGGCTCTCCGACTGGGAGGTGTTCAAAAATTGCATCAAGAAGGCTGGGAATATTTTTTCCTTGCAGTGCCGAGAGTTCAACAACATCATCAAATTCATCTTCCAAGAATTTGTATTGTACGATATGCGTTGGTCGTTTGATGTCGATTTTGTTTATTGCCAATATTTTAGTTGCGTTTGTTTTTCTGACAATGCCGAGTGCTTTGTTTTCTTCAAAATCCCGTTCTCTGGTGTGGTCAATAAGATACACAACAACATCGACATTTGATGAAAGTGCCTCCTCAGCTTTTGAGTTGACGCGCTTTGAGAGCCTATCCGGCGTTTTTCCGAAAATTCCCGGGGTGTCGACAAAGATTATTTGCCCGCGTTCATCCTCATAGACGGCTTGGAGCGGAAACCGTGTTGTTTGCGGTTTTGGCGAAGTAATGGAGACTTTTTGTCTCAAGATCATATTGAGGAGCGTTGATTTGCCTGCATTTGGCCTACCGACAATACAGACGACTCCAACCTTCTTTTTTTCTGTTTTCATACATCGTATTGTACAATAAAATAGTAATGTATGCAGACGCAGTCTGACAGCCAGCTTGTAATTCAAATTCAACAAGGAGATATCCGGTCGTTTGAGGTGTTTGTTAAAAGGTATCAGCGGAGAGTATGGGGGTTTGTCGGGAAACGGATTAATGATTCAGCTCTCGTTGAAGAAGTTGTTCAGGATACATTATTCTCCTTTTATCGCACGATCGATCGGGTTGATACCTCAAAATCGATTTCCACATATCTTTTTGCTATCGCAAGACACAAACTCATTGATCGCCTTCGGAAAGAAAAGAAAGTGTTGCGTCTTGCAGATGAAGACAGTCTTGAGGATGATGAAAGACTATACGATCTGGTAACGAAGGATGAGCAGAAAACCCGCGTTGGGTCAGCCATACAAAAACTTCCAGTGCTACATCGTCGTGTTATCCGCCTATTTTATTTTAATGAGTTGTCATATGAAGAAATAAGTCGTACATTGAAGATACCAATAAATACGGTGCGGACACTGCTTAGAAGAGCGAAAGAAAAACTGAAACAGATTTTATGAAACAACATGACGTAACAAAGAAGGTGATGGAAAAAGTGGTACACTTTGAGGAAAATAGATCCGCGGGGTGGATGGAAAAATATTGGATCGCTCTCGTTTTTCTTTTTATTGGTCTTATATACGCGAGTATTACGATTTACAAAGAATACCGGTTTTTTGATGAAGATTTCATGGTGTCATGGTATTTTGAAGATTGGGAACTGTTCCGGGTTGTGTGGAAGGATGCACTTGCGTTTATCTGGTCGTTTGTTCCCGTGTATTGGGTGTATGGACTTGGTATCGGTATCATCACTGTTATCGGAATAGTTGTTGGAACATATGCAAAGAGGAAAAAAATAACCAGGATATTGCAATCGATTAAAATGTATAAAAAGTAATACAATATAATGTATACAAAAGGAGTATCTATGGAAAAAATGAAAAATGGTATGGGAGCAATAGTCGTTGTTATCGCAATTGCCATTCTTATTTTAATAACAGTTGGCGGTTTACTCATTCAACAAAAAAGATCGGCCTTTTTGTCTGAACAGCAAGGCGAAATGCAGATAACAGCAGACATTGGCGTTAATCCGACGCCAACAAAAACACAAATTAAACCGGCAGACGCAGCAGACGCAAAACTTGATGTTGATTTTGCAGGCATTGATAAAAGCATGGGGGCAATTGATGCAGAATTTTTTGCAGTTGATGCGGGACTCAATGATCAGATGGGAGATTTGTCAGAATAATTAGTGAAACTTTTTGTACAGTCTGTACGTATACCTATATATAAGGAGAAAATTATGAAGAAACTCATAGTTGTTATATGCGTCGCATTAATCACACCATTTGTGACTCCGGTATATGGTGAGGAAGGTGCTACATCAACAAGAGCAGTGGAACGGCTAGAAACGAGGGGTACGCAAAAAGCAGAGAAACGGGAAGAGATACAAACGAATGCAACAACAAGACTTAAAGAAAAAGCCAACAAAGAAATTGACCGAAGAATTGCATCGCTGACAAAACTCATTGATAAGATCAATGCGGTGAAACGGTTAACAGCCGCACAAAAAACAGAGATGGCTGTACAGGTGCAGACAGAAATTACGTCACTCACGAATCTGAAAACAACCATCGCAGGACTTACGGATATTGCAGCACTGCGGACGAGCGTGCAGTCAATTGTGAAGTCATATCGAATATACGTGTTGTATATTCCGAAAATGACTATCATTGCTAATGCAGACAAAATTCTTAATCTTGTAGAAAAAGAGATGGCGGCGTTAACAGAAAAATTACAGCTGCGCATTAATGAAGCAAATGGAAAAGGGTATTCAGTTGAGGTTGTGACGGCATTGATGGCAGAACGGCAAACAAAGTTGACTGAGGCAACAACGCAGGCAACTGCCGCAATTACCAAAGTTGTTGGGTTAACGCCTGATGGATGGCCGGGGAACAAGACGGAATTGCAGAGCGCGCGTAATATGTTGCAGCTTGCACGAAAAGCAATGAATGATGCACAGAAGTTCGCAAATCAGGTGCGGACTCAATTAAAAGCAATGGGATCACCAAAGACAACGGTGACACCAACACCAACAGAATCAGAATGATTCTATCATCAACTCAAATCCGTTTCTTTCAAAAGATGATATTTGTTTGGTGGAAAATATACAGAAGGGATTTGCCATGGCGGCACATCCATGACCCATACAAAATTCTTGTTTCAGAGGTGATGCTTCAGCAAACGCAGGTATCGCGCGTCCTCGCGCGATATGCCGATTTTATCGAGGTATTCCCTACGGTACAGTCGCTGGCAAAAGCAACTCCTGCTGCTGTACTTCGGGTATGGAAAGGAATGGGATATAACCGACGTGCGGTATATCTTCATGCGACCGCCAAAAAAATTGTGAGCGAATATGGAGGTGTTTTTCCTACGGATGAACAGCAATTGTTGGCTCTTCCAGGAATTGGGTCATATACCGCCCGAGCAGTGTTAGTGTTTGCGTTTAAAAGGGATATCGCGATGGTGGATACAAATATTCGTCAGATTATCACGCATTTCTTTTTTGATGATGTGTACCAACCTGAAAAAATTATCCAATCTGTTGCTGACAAGCTAGTTCCTCAGGGAACATCATGGGAGTGGCATCAGGCACTCATGGATTATGGAGCATTGAAATTGGAACGGAATAAGAAACAACGTGTAAAAAAGAAAATAAAACCGTTTAAAGAAACAAACAGGTATTTTCGGGGGAGGATCATTGATCAACTTCGAGAGAAATCATTTAAAGAGAAAGAACTGATAAAAATTCTCTGTTTAGCGTATGGGAAAGATATAACTTTTTATATGGGTCTTTTAGAGAGGTTAGAAGCCGAAGGTCTTATTACGCAT
Source organism: Candidatus Gottesmanbacteria bacterium (assembly GCA_043798445.1). GTDB lineage: Bacteria > Patescibacteriota > Microgenomatia > UBA10105 > UBA927 > CAIJMI01. Next base: position 36,178 of record JAZDOQ010000007.1, read on the forward strand.
AAAAAAGATATTTGGAGGCTACCCGCGTAAGTATTTTGCAATATCTTGCAACATTATGCAATATCTTGCAATATCTTGCAACGCAGTGTAAAGTTATAGTATGAAATTCCCTCCAATATTTGAAAAAACAGAGTCATTATTAAAAACGATATACGATCTTGATGTCCTTAAAGCTGCGTTTGAACTGCACCCAATTGCAAAAGAGGTTGTTGTTTTAAAAAGAGATAAATCCATTCTTAAAAGCGCTTTGTTTTCAGCCCGCATTGAAGGTAATCCACTTACATTTGAAGAAATAACAATGGATGGTCATGAACTGTCAGGTGATCCCAGTAAAAGAGAAGTATTTAATCTTGTGACTCTCTACGAACATATAGATTCATTTACATCGAAATCATCATCTAAGGAATTGATAAAAGACATCCATGAACAGGCATTACACGGTATTTCAACAAGCAATGGGCTTTTCCGAATAGAAGATTCAGCCATTTGGAATCAAGCCGGTGTTGCAGTGTATATTACTCCTGCTCCACAACAAATTTTCCCTTTGCTGGATGAACTATTTTCATGGATCAAAGATTCAAAAGAACATCCTGCTATTGTTGCATCACTTGCTCATATTTGGTTTGAAAAAATTCATCCATTTGATGATGGGAATGGAAGAGTTGGTCGGTTTTTGAGCACGGTTCTTTTATCAAAAGGTGGATTTGGGTTTGGAGGTTTGGTTCCAATTGAAGAATATCTTGAAAAGTTTCGGGATGATTATTACTTTGAACTTGGAAAAGATAAACAGGATGTTACTTCGTTTATTGAATTTTTTATTCGTGGTTTAGTTTCTCAGATTCAGACGAGTCTTAAGGAAAGTGAAACTATTGATGCTTCAGATACGGTATCTCTTTCGCCAAGACGGGCGGAATTGGTTGCGATTATTCGGGATCATAAAAGTATTTCATTTGATGCGCTTGCGAGAAGATTTAGAAGTGTTCCATCGCGTTCATTGCATAATGATTTGTCTCAGTTGATTAAAACAGGGTATATTCGAAAAAGAGGAGCAACGCGCGGAGTTTTATACGAGCCAACAACCATAAGTTGATATACTAATAGCATGACTGCCAAAAGCTCGCGTGTCGCGTATTCACTTCCACTACTTGTTCTTCTGTTTTCGTCACTTATCCTTAATCTCGTGCTTCTTAAGAAGAACACCCCTGAACGGATAGGGACTTCCGTCATCGGTGTCATTGATGGGGATACGGTAGTGCTTGAAGGAAAGGTCCGGGTACGACTACGATATATCGATGCACCAGAACCTGAATTCTGTGGAGGGAAAGAGGCACAAGACGCGTTAGAAAAACTTGTCGTTGGTAAGAAAGTTATCATCGAGGAACAGATTCCTGATCAGTATGGGAGAGGAATGGCGATGGTGTACGAAGGGAACATACTTGTTAATCAGAAGATGCTTGAAAGTGGGTGGGTCAGATATCATCACGATACGACAAAGGACAAGGAAATGCTTAAGGCAATTGCTGATGAGGTGAAAAAAGAGGGAAAAGGGTTGTTTGGGAAATGTCAGGGGAAGGAGAATATAAAAAATCCTACCTGCAACGTAAAGGGAAATATTGATGATGCCACTGATGAGAAGCGGTATTACATACCAGGGTGCGCACAGTATGCGTTTACCATAGTTGAACTAGATGTTGGAGAGGCATGGTTTTGCAATGAAAAAGAAGCACGAGCTGCAGGATACACAAAAGCAGATACGTGCAAGTAGGCGTGTGTGATGGGCTGTTTTGAAGTATAATATGGAAGTTATTGCGGGATCGTATAATGGTAGTACACGTCCCCCTGGAGGATGTTATCTTGGTCCGAATCCAAGTCCCGCAGCAAGACTGGACACCAAGCGACCGTAAGCTCTAAAAAAGCCCGATTCTGCTTGCTAAGTGTCATTATATTTTAGAAAGTTTCGTACCACACGCTCATTGTCCAGAGAAAGACCGTAAAATAGGTCTTTTTTATGAGTTATACGGATATTTTCAGTTAAAAAATCTCTCTGGACACCAAAGCTAGTGTGAGAATCTCGTTTCTATCTATGACATAGGACTCGAACCGTTTAATCCTGTAATATACTTTTTGAGAGTTTTGTACAAATATAAGGCAAAGGTGTTAAAATTGGCCTGATGGCAAAAGAAATCGAAGAATTAGTTTCAAAATTTGAGAAAGTTTTGCAAGATTTTCCAGAAGTTTGTTACGCAGGAGATCCAGTTCTCAGAAAAGAAGCGCAAGAGGTTTCAGTCGAGGACGGAGTTTTGATTGGAAATAAATTAGGAGAAATTTTGATAAAGTATAGGAAAGCTGTTGGTTATGGTAGAGGTTTTGCGGCACCCCAGATCGGAGAAAATAAAGCAGTTTTCGTAACTTTTGTAAACAATGAACTTCAAACTTTTATAAACCCAAAAATAGTTGAAAAATCTGAAACAACAAATTTTTATAGGGAACTCTGTCTTAGTTCGGGAATAATGTCTGCAGATGTTGAAAGATCAGAGTGGATAGTTATGGAATGGACTGACAAAAACAGTGGAAAACATAAAGAAAAATTTGATGGATTTTTAGCGAGACTTTACCAACACGAAGAAGCTCATCTTAGAGGAATTATTAATCTAGACGAGGCAACAAAAGGCGGAATTGAATTTGCCACTTTCGATCCTCTTAAAGAACAATTAAGGTCAAATTAATAAATAAATTTATGGAAGGCCAAAAAATAAGCTTATAATACTCTGGAGAGTGAAGCTGTAGTGAGAATCACTTTCTGGCAGCAAATACGGACTATAACCCTAAAGCCCGGATTCACCACCCCTGCGAAGCTGAGAGCCCTAAATAAAATTTTGGAAAAAATGAGAGTTTATTAGATAAAAATCAGAATTAATGCAGTTATAATGATTAAATGGTTCCAGACCATCTACCTCCCCGTTGAATTGACATATAGCAGTAATTTGATATACTTCGCAACATGACCGAAGCAGATGAATCTCAGCCAGTTCCCGTCGACCAAACAGAGCTAACTATTGAGGTGGAAAATGATCAGTATGGCCATGTCAATTACAAAGCTTATCCAGGTCTTTTCGAACCGGGCCAAGATGCTTATATGTCTGCGAGGGGTCTTAGCTTTGACACAATAGAAGCAGAACACGGATTTAGAAGTGTGGTGCCAACATATACCCCAAAGATACATGCCGAGGTTTTTAATGGTGATAGAGTAAATGTTGAAACACGTATTGATCGCGTAGGAAATTCAAGCTTTACATTTGGACAGGCAATGAAACGAGGAGGTACACATATTGCCGATTATTCAATGGTGGTTGTTTTAATAGACGGTGATGGTGCTCCAGTAAGTATTCCCGATCCTATTAGACAAAAATTGCAAGCAGCTTCAGAAGCACCCGCATTGGGCGAAGATAGTCCTATTGAACTATAATGACTAAACGGGTCTTGACCGGCCTGCTCAGCAAGACTGGACACTAAGCGACCGTAAGCCCTAAAAAAGCCCGATCCTGCTTGCTAAGTATCATTATATTTTAGAAAGTTTTGTACCACACGTTCATTGTTCGGAGAAAGTCCGTAAAATAGGTTTTTGCCAGTTATAAGGTTAAATTTTCACACCCTTCTCTTACCCCTTTATTCGGTGTGAACACCCTGCTGAGCTTTACAAAAAAGAGTTCTTTTGTATTATCCGAGTTTTTCAAGGGTACAGGGCAATGTTATTTATAGCATTTCTTGATATATTCTTGCAAAAACATGTATTGAACTAGTACAAACCATTTGTCTCATTTAGCCTCAAAGTGGTACACTTATATGACAGTAGAGGTTTAGACCCGTAAGCTCAGCACAACTAACAGTATGAAAATTTCTACAAAAAAACTTAAGAACGGATTTGAAATGCCAGTATTCGGCCTTGGTACGTGGCAAATGGGAGGAAGAGAAACTCGTAATCCTCAAAATGATGATAAAAAAGATATCCTCGCTATTCAGGAGGCCGTTTCATTGGGGATTACGCAGATTGATACTGCTGAAAGTTACGCTGAAGGGTATACAGAGACACTTATTGGCCGAGCATTGAAAGGATATGACAGATCAAAATTCTTTATCGTATCCAAAATACACCGGAATCATTTGGGATATGACAGTGTTTTCCGATCTTGTGAAGCAAGTTTAAAGCGACTTCAAATGACATATCTCGATTTATATCTCATACACTCACCCAGCGATGTGATTCCCATAACAGAGACATTACGGGCGATGGATAAACTCGTGCAAGATGGATTAGTAAAAAATATTGGAGTAAGCAATTTTAGGACAGCACGATTAAAAGAGGCGCAGGAACATACACAGAATAAACTTGTGGTCAATCAGGTATATTACAATTTAGTTATTCGGGAACCCGAAAAAGAAGGATTATTGGATTATTGTCAGCATAACGATATTTTATTGGAAGCATACAGACCGTTAGAGAAAGGGATGCTCGTTACACAAACAATTCCAATTCTTCAAGAGTTAGTGAGGAAATATGGGAAAACACCTGCGCAAATTGCTATCAATTGGCTTATTTCTCAAAAAAATGTCATTACAATATCAAAAACATCTACGATTGAACATTTAAGAGAGAATCTCAGCGCGATCGGGTGGAAAATGGAAGATAAAGATATAGAATATTTGCGGAAAAATTTCCCGGACCAAATAGAAAAATCAGAAATGCTCCCGTTGAGATGAGTAAGGTCGTAGACCGCTCGCTCAGCCAATTATGAAAATAAGAATAGACGAACTTAAAGAGCAAGTAAATAAATATCTACAGGCTAGTGGAATGAATAAACATGACGTTCAAGTGATGACAGAGCTTGTGGTTGAAGGGGAAATGATTGGTAACCAGTTTAGTTCTGTAGGTGAACTTTCTGGGAAACATGCAAGGCTCATAGAGAACGCAAAAGGCGGTAAGGAAGAAGTAGCCACCGAAAAAACATCTTTACTGCTAATAAAAGGCAACGGTCGATTTGCACCACTAATAACCGCAGATTACCTTGATGAAATGGTTAAGAAGGCCAAATCTCATGGCATTTACGCTTTTGGAATTTACGACAGCACCTACAATGATTTTTTTGATGTGTTCTGCCGCCGAATTGTAGCCAAGGATTGTATTGCACTTATTTTTGAAAATGGTGGCCCTCAGGGAGTTGTTCCTTTTGGTGGTAAAAAAGACATTATGGGGACGAATCCCTTAGCGTATGGCATACCTACACATAAATACCCGATTATTTTTGATGCGGCTACTGCTGCTCATGCTTGGGGAAGGATTAGACAAGCCAAAGAACACAATGAACAACTCCCAGATGGGTATCTGGACAAAGATGGCAATCCAACAACTGATCCAAATTTAGCCGCAGCGATTCTTCCGTTTGGCGGCTTTAAGGGATATGCAATTAATCTGTTAGTTGAAGTTCTAAGTGGTGCTTTGGTTCGAGGTAAAAGTGGTTTAGATCAACCCATGGGTTCTCAAAGGTACATTGGGACTTTAATTATCATTATCGACCCTGAGGCTTTTGGAGATATAAAAGAGTTTAAAGATTCAATGACGAAACTTGCAAATGATATATTGGCGGTTCCATCATCTGACCCATCAAACCCGGTTCGTGTACCAGGGTTTAGAGGTTCAGAAAGACTTGAGCGATTCAAAAAAGATGGTTTTATCGAGATTGATGATAAAAATTGGGATAAGTTTTCTAGCGCCCTGAATATGTTATAAGGTCAGCCAGCATAAAATAATTTATGACTATAGCTGTCATCATTGTCGATTTATTGGACACATAATATTATAATGAGAATCAATCGACATGGCTTGGCATTCATCGTCCTCAGAGAACTTTCTCGCGTAAAGACAATATTCGATCTTTGGTGGTACTATCGGTATGTTTTGATTGTAGGTACCCATTTCAAGGTACAGGGTACCGCAACGGTGGTGGAAGTCTAGTCGGAGAATACTATATCTTAGACCTTGGATCTAATAGAATGGCTGCCATGAAGAAAAACAAAAGGAATAAAACTACCGCTACGACTACCTTTTCAAGTACAGACATCTCTTTCTTCTTTAATGTAATAGGAATTGATACTAAAAGAAAAATTTCGGCGACAAAAGAACCATAACCCAATAATGTAAAGATATTTTGAATAACTAATGGAAAAGAGGAGATGTCTTCTCTTACGTCTCCTAACAGGTCAAGAAAGGTGGGTATTTTTAGAATATCTTGAGTAATATCTTTCAGGAAATGAATCAAAACAAAAATATATAAAATTGGGAGTAATTTTCTCCATAATTTATATATTAATATTTTCATACTCTTATTAATTTCTCTAGCCAAGGAATACTCTCATTTTGTCTTTTCCACCACAGGTCTTCCCAAATATAGTGCACCGCCAGTTGTTTGTACTCACCAAATATATCAAAATGTTTGAGAATTTTTGCAACAGGTACAGGATTTTCAGGATCAACATCAAAAAACACTTTAGAATAAATCTTTTGTTCCCAGGGAGAAACATGGTTAAAGAAATCCCAGTGATGAAATACGTCAAAAAGCAAATACCAAACTGTTGCGGGTCCAACCCCATATAGTTTTAGCAACTCATTCATTTGAGTTTCCCTGTCCTTTTTTCTTAACTCCATTTCGTCCATTAAACCTTGAGCAAAATAATTGTCTATTTTCTTTATAGATTTGGCACGGTATCCCAGCTTTAGTGCTCTCAATTGGTCCTCGGTTATATTTTGCAATCTACCCGGCTTAAAGAAGCACCAAAGTTTTTTATCATCAAACTCCAGTTTGGTTCCATAATTTTCAAGAAGTGCCTTAAACATTTGAACTGATCGTCTAACAGTTGCATTTTGCAAAACAATTCCGATGAGAAGATACTCATATAGAGAACTCGGGTGTCCTGGTTTCATCCCTTGCCACTTTTTTACGATGGGTCCGAGGATTTTATCGTTTTCAAATTCTTTATAAAATGATGTTAAATCTAGTTCTAGGTTGTATTTATATTTGATTTCATCAATTAAGCTGTCAATAAATTCTTTATCCAGTTTATCTTCGGAATAAATACTGATTTCAATTTTTGGATTTACAGTTGATCCGATATTTTTAAAGCGAATACCCAAACACTTATCTCTCCACGTCCAGGTTTGCCAACGATTTCCGACCTCCCACAGATTGTCGCCAGATGTAAAGTGATCTGGTTTGTGGAAAGTAGCATCAAAATTAAATGGAGTATTTGGAGTAACTTCTATTTGACATACTTTTCGTAGTTTCATACTTTGACTTCAGATGAAAAAGTCAGCTGATAGTCTGGAATACCTAAATTCACTCCGTAATCTTTAACAGCATCATATTCTTTGGGGTTGTGTCTATTAACTTTAAACACTTTACCTCTAAAAATAACAAAGTGATAATTTTCATTTTTGTAATCGGCATACCATTCGTGTTCCGCATCTAAACTACTACTAAGTTTTGCTGCAATTTCCCCAGCCGAAGTTTCAGAAATTTCTACAGTATGTAGCGTCCACTTCTTTAACCACGGGGTTTTGTGAGATGGCGTTACCTCTTCTACTTTTGTGGATATGATTTTTATATCATCAAGCAAATCTGTATTTTGAAGACTTTCTTCAATTATTATCCCTTTATAATTCATAGGTTTTTTGCTTCCCACATTTTAACTAAATCAAGCATTTCTTGTTCAAAATCAGGAATAAATACGATCTCAATTTTATTGTTATTGCTCTCATTTAAAATCTTATTATCGGTTAAACCTTCATAATAGAATTTCTTAACCATGCATGTTCTGTCGGGTCATTGAGTTTTCTACCAAGGCTAACACCTTCTGCGATTACTTTACCATCTTTAACAACAATTGCTCCCGCAGGGAAACCACCTTCATCAACCGATTTTTTGGCTTGTTCAACAGCTAGTTTTAAATAATCTTTATCGTTCATGTTTTATTTTTCTAATACTGATATTTGGGATTTGGGTAGCCAATCCCTAGATATAAAATTCAATAAATCGTCAGCCGTTAGAGCTTCCATGTCATGTGCCATGCGGCCAGCTTTTTCATCTCCAAATTCCTTTTTGTCGATGATTAAGTATCCTCTACCAAGCGCTGAGATGAAATCTAACGATTCAATCGGCTGTACGATTTCATCAGTAGAAACTTGTGTATCTCCCCAAGAAACCGCGGCTATAAACTCTATATTATTTGGAACATCGGATACATCTTTATGAATATCCACATGCGCTTGATAAAAAATATCTGTATTCAATTTTGCGTCACCTATCTGAACACGCTCTCTTGCCCAATCTGTATTTAAATGGTCATACCAAACTTTCAAAAACGGATGATCATCTGTTCGGAATCTTCCTAGAGATCCAGAAAGTGACACAACTCTATTTATCCTTTTACACATTTCAGGTTCACTTATTGCATACTTAATTAACGAAAGTATAAGTGCCAATGGACCGAATGAATGTCCGCACAAAGTAATTTGAGAAAAATATGGTACAAATGTTTCCAGAGCAACCAATGGCTCATTCAGCCAATCAGTTATTGAGTTTTCTAATTTACTTCCAAGAACAATTTGATTAAGTCTTTTTCCAATTTCCTGCCGTTCTTCACAATTTAGATAACCCGAAGAATATTTACCATTTATCAAAGTCCCGTTATGTCTTGCCAAAAATACTGTATATCCATTTTCCAAAATTTTTGTCAACCACAATTGTTCAAATTGAGTCGAACCACCACCCGGAAATCCAGGCTCAAACAATATAAATTTATCTGTTTCTTTAAGGGGTAAGTAAATCTTTCCTTCGACTGTTCCTGATTTTTTTTGGAGAGTAACCCAATAAGAATTGGCGATGTCTTTATGATCTTTTAGTGGAATTATTTTGTCCTTTTCAACAACTTGTTTGAATTGGTTAATATTCATATTAGTTTGATGTTTTAGTGTTTCTTTTGTTCAGTACAACATGGTCCATAATCATAGTCATGTCGCGCTCAATCATAAAAACAATTACTTCCGCAACTTTGTTTGTATCCATCCAATCTGTGTTTTCTTTAGGTTTACCTGCTTTCTCAAAAAGGGAGGTGTGCATTCCACCAGGATAGAAACCACTTACCTTTACATTCGTATTAGCCAAATCTTCTTTGAGAGAATCTGTAAATCCAGTAACCCCAAACTTGGATGCAACATATACAGCCTGATTACTTCGGCCTTTTAGTCCAGAAGTAGAGGAGATGTTAACTATATGTGCTTCATTCGATTTTAATAGTTTGGGTAAGAAAGCTTTGGTGGAAAGAATTACACCTTTTAAATTTATATCAATTGCATCAGATATTTCTTTTTCAGTATTGTCGATTACCGAACCTTCGATCCAAATTCCAGCGGCATTAATTAAAACATCTACACGTTCTAAATCATCGGCTATTTTTTGAATTTCATTTAGTTTGCTAACGTCAGCAGAAGATCCTTTAACATTATTACCCAATGACTTTACTGCATTTTCGATTTTGTTCTTATCTCGTCCGATAATAAAAACATTAGAGCCTTTGTTTATAAACAATTTTGCCAAAGAGAAACCAAGACCATCTGAGCCACCTGTAATAACGACAGTTTTGTCTTTTAGTTTCATAACTGTATTTTACTCAAAACGACGAGGAAATGGAACTATCGTTAACTTATGGGGAAATGTTAAAAGAAATCCTTTGGAAAAGTTCTGAGTGCTTTTGCTATTTTGTTGATTACCTCGACACCCTTTTATACTGTCTCATTTGTCTCGTCTAGCCTTGATGTGAGACAATCAGTTATAGGGATAAGAAGGTCCTGACTGGCATGCTCAGCCAGGATCAAATTGATAAAGATTGGAGGTGATACTAATGGCGGAAGAAAAACCAATCGGGAAAGTTATCCACTATTACGATAATATTAATGTTGCAATTGTGAAACTTGAAAAAAAGCTGTCTGTCGGTAAAACAATAAAATTCGTGAAAGGGGATAATGTTTTTGAACAAACCGTGGAATCGATGGAAAAGGAGCATGGGAAGCTTATCGACGCAAAACTAGGCGATGAAGTAGGTATCAAAGTTGACCAAATAGCTAAAGTGGGAACTTTGGTGTACGCCGTGTAACGTGCTGGGTGAGGTGGGACCGTATTTTTGTTGTTCAGATTCAGACAAAAGGAAATCTTTCGACTTCCTTTTTGTGATGATGCGAGTTGAGGTGAGCAAATTTGTGTATAAAGCGCACCAGAGCTTCATAATATCCCATCATTAGGTAAAATCGGTCATCTATGGTATACTACCAATTAATTGCAGATGGTATGTAAATACTTCTGCTTACATATTGATAGGTTTTAAGTTAGAGATAAAAGATACCCCAATTTTTCAAATTTTGTATCTTCATTCCCACTTTTTTCACTTTTCATTTCTAAGCAGTAGTATTCGTGTATCATCACAAGATTTACCGAAGGAAAGGAGAAAATATGACAAATAAATTATTTATCGGAAATTTGGAATACTCAACAACTGACGCACAGTTAACAGAGCTTTTTTCCACATTCGGGACAGTCGTATCTGCGAAAGTTATCGTGGATAGAATGTCCGGTATGGGAAAAGGATTTGCTTTCGTTGAAATGGAAACACCAGAAATTGCAGCAGCAGCTATGGCTAAACTTGATGGTTCATCATTTGCTAGTCGATCACTCGTCGTAAAAGAAGCAAAACCTCAAGAACGGAGATAATATGCAAGGATTTAATAACAAACATCAACAAAACCGCGGATTCCTCGGAAATGGGAATGGTCGGCGTGGGATAAAACGATTAAATCCAAATCTCTTTATCAAAAAAGCAACTGATGTCGCCACTCAGGTTGAGTATGTGGCATCTGCACGATTTGCTGACTATGCAATTAGCGACAAGATAAAGCGGAACATTGAGGAACATGGATATACAATTCCGACAGCTATTCAGGAAAAATCAATTCCTGAAATTCTTTTAGGACGCGATGTTATCGGTATTGCTAATACCGGTACAGGTAAAACTGCCGCGTTTCTCATTACGCTTATTAACAAATGTATGCTCGATCATAATCAGCGGGTATTGATCGTTGTTCCAACACGGGAACTAGCATGCCAGATCCGGGATGAGTTTTTCATCTTCGGGCGGGGAACAGGACTCGATGTTACTGCCATCATCGGTGGTGCAAACATTCAGAGACAGAAATATGCCCTTCGCAGGAATCCGCATTTCGTCATCGGAACTCCAGGAAGACTGACAGACTTGGTCGATCGAGGAGAATTGAATTTAAATCTGTTTGGCAATGTCGTTCTTGATGAAGTTGACCGGATGGTTGATATTGGATTTATCAAAGATATCAAGTATCTCGTTTCCTATCTTCCGAAGGTCCGTCAGTCATTGTTCTTCTCAGCTACCGTTGATGGTAGAACACAGGAAATATTACGGGAATTCGTTACCAATCCGGTAACAGTATCGGTAAAACAGCAAAATACCGTCGAACATATTGATCAAAACATTGTGCATACTGGAGGTAAAGTAAAAATTGAAGTCCTGCACGATCTTCTTATTCAACCGGGATTTGATAAGGTTATTATCTTTGGTCGAACCAAATGGGGGATGGATAAGTTGTCACACGCATTAGTTGATCGTGGTTTTAAAACAGCAACGATTCATGGAAATAAATCACAGGGGCAAAGACAGCGGGCGCTGTCTGAATTTAAAAATAATAGGCAAAACATATTAATTGCTACAGATGTTGCTGCACGGGGAATCGATATTGATGGTGTGACACATGTTATTAATTATGACGCACCGGAAACCTATGATGATTATATTCATAGAATCGGAAGAACAGGGAGAGCCGGAAAACAAGGAATTGCCTTAACATTTGTTGATTAACACACTATTAGTATGAACATTTTATTTATCAGCCCTAATTCCCCAAAAGAAAGTGTTGGTGGAATCGAACGGTACATTACCAATTTAATTAATTACTACAAAGATAGGTCAGATGCCGGTGTGTATTTGATCTTGCCAACAACGGGAGAAACAAAAGTCGAACAAGAAGGTAGCGTCACTATATATTACGATAAAAGCTTTTCAGTTCCCCGACAACCAGAACGTCACAAGAAACAAATCACGAAAAATGCACGTGTGTTTTCAACGCTCGTTGAAATAATTATTAAAGACAAAAAGATCGATATCATTTGCGCAGAGAATTTGGCAATAGGTACGCCTGCTATATATAGTTTACTGTTAAATATGATTGCCTCTCAATATCAAATCCTTCTCGTGTTGCGGCTTCATTCATTCCCAGTAACTGAACTTCAAAAAGAACTCGTAAATCAACTGATGTGGAGTAGGGTAAGCTGCGTGAGCAAGAGCGTTGCTGGTGATTGTTTCCAAAAGGGGACTGATATCGATATATTATCAACCGACTATTTAGGAGTGAATACAAGCGAGTTTACGGATGGTAAAGTTGGAAAAGGTCTGCTTAAGAAAGAATTGGGAATGAATGACAACGCAAAAATTATTTTAACTGCTACACGAATTATTGCAGGATCATTTACTATTCTTCGGGAGAAAGGTGTTATTAACTTAATCAAAGCTTTTTCCAAAATGCATACACGCTACCCGAGTTGGCGATTACTGATTGCCGTCGGAATACCTCCTGAAAGTTTAAAAAATGAATTTGAACAATCACTTGAAATGTTGATGGGGTATATTAAGCTTCACGGTATTGAAAAGCAAGCTATCGTAAAGACATTTCCTCTTGAGGATATGCCAAAGGTATACAAAGAATCAGATGTATTTGTCTTAACATCTGAAAATGAAACATTCGGGCAGGTGTTTATTGAAGCCATGAGCTGTGGTATCCCTGTTATTGGTACAAAAGTGGGTGGAATACCGGAAATTATCAGTGATTCATATAATGGGTATTTAGTCCAACCTGATGATGCAAGTATTCTTGCACAACGGATTGAAAAGCTGATGAATGATACAGATCTTCGGGGAAAATTCATAAAGGGAGGTATAAAAACAGTAAAAAGCAATTTCACTGCTGAAAGGCAATTTGCTGAATTCCATGCAATGTTGGCGGCTACAGCTATCGATCACAGCTAACAGTAATTCTGTGGTATCATTGCATAGATATGGATACACTTTTGTACATCATCTTTGCAAACTTCGTTATTAGTTTAGGCGGATTGGTGGGAGTATTTACTCTATCAATCAAAGAATCTAAATTATCCCGCATTTTGATGCTTCTTGTGTCATTATCAGCTGGAGCATTGATGGGTGGAGCGTTCTTACATTTGTTGCCGGAAGCCGTTGAACTTCTTGATGTGAATACGGTATTTACTATTGTTCTTATTTCATTTGTCACTTTTTTCTTTATAGAGAAATTGCTCCATTGGAGACATTGTCACAAAGGACATTGCGACGTACATACATTTGGATCCATGAATCTCATTGGAGATTCTATTCATAATTTTATTGACGGTCTTATCATCGCAGCTACATTTTTAACTGATATCAGGCTTGGTATTGTGACAACGCTTACCGTTGCACTCCATGAGATCCCGCAGGAAATTGGTGATTTTGGAGTACTTCTTTATTCAGGATTTGGAAAGAAAAAAGCACTCATTGCAAATTTTCTGGTTGCACTCATTGCAATATTTGGTGGGGTTGTCGGTTATTTTCTTTCTTTTTATGCTGAACATTTCATTACATATCTTCTTCCTTTTGCAGCAGGAGGATTTATCTATATTGCGGCTTCCGACCTAATGCCTGAAATTCGAAAAGAGCAGAGCCTGAAAAAGTCTATTGTGTCGTTTGGATTTTTTCTACTTGGTATTGGAATCATGGTTCTTACTAAAAAATTCGGAGCCGAATAAATCATGACAATTACTTCAGCGTTATTTGTAAAAAGCATTAATGGTACAGATAAGATTTTGTACGACGGAAAATTTCAGGTGGCATTCGTTGGAAGATCGAATGTCGGAAAATCCAGTTGTATCAATTCCCTTGTCCACGAAAAACTTGCACGTTCAAGTAAAGCACCCGGAAAGACAAAACACTTGGATATTTTTTTGATTAATAACAAATTTTATTTTGTTGATTTTCCGGGATACGGATTCGCGCATGCCTCGGGTGATGAGCGGGAACGGTATAGAAAAATGATGATGTGGTATTTTGAATTTTCCGAAGTGAAACGGAGAACTGTTATTCATATCGTCGATAGTGTTGTCGGAATGACAGCGTTTGATTTACAGATGGTTGAATACCTGGAAAAATTGAATATTGACCGAGTTATTATTGCAAACAAAATTGATAAACTGTCAAAGCAGGAACAACGAATACATATTGACGAAATTGTGAAACAAGTCGGTGGTGCAGCGGTTATTCCATATAGTACAAAAACAAATGAAGGTCGAAGTTCTTTACTTTCAATTCTTGAGCACATGGTATGAAAGACATGATTGTCATTTTTCTATTTTAAAGAATTCTTCGTAAAATATTGGATCCACGTGGTAATGAATTGTATGACCATATCGGCGATCCGATACAATATTCCATTCTCTTCCCTACTGGTTTTTATATTCTGTGCCGTAAATCCGTATATTTTTGTGTCGTCCTCCGGTACATAAGCGGTATTAAATGAATCATCTTTTTCTCTTTGTGTTGGTTTCGGGGCAGTGGAGATAATTGGTGTTGTTGTACTTTGAGGAGAGGGAGTGGATGTGTTTGTCGGTGTTCCGGAAAAGACAATGGTTGTTCCGGTTTTTGTTCCAACTGCATTTGTGGTGAGTTCGATTACGGCAACAGCTGTGTCCGTCCGAAAAATGATGGAGGATATTTTTTTAGCTATGGCTTTTATCGTTATGGTTGCGATGACACCGGAACCCCTTTTTGGCACATCTGGTGAAGCACCGACGATAAAGGCTATAACACCATTCGTTGCTGTGGCGGTTGACAATACTTCTGGAAGATATGGTCCGGGAACGATGTTGGTAATTGCAAGCGCTGTTTTATCATATATTAGGTACACTTCACTCGCACTAACTGTTTTACCATTGGTGTTCATGAGAATATTGAGCGTTGTTTCCTGATTAAGCACACCTGTTATTTGTGATGGACTTATGGATAAGGAAACAGCCGTATTAGTCGCACGGCTTCGAACATCTTGCGTTATATTTATCGCAATAACACCAAGGACTAATCCACCAATGAGAAACAGTGTTGTAAGGAGAGAAGACATTCGAAAACGAGGTGTGTTTTGCATGCTGTTATTTATTAAAGTTTTTTACAATTACGTTGTAATCAAAAATATCCACCTTCCCGTTTTTATCAATATCGGAAGGAATAAATCCCGGAATACCGGTTTTTTTGAAATTAGCCAGAAGTATGTTGTAATCGAGCATATTAACCTTTCCATCTCCATTTATATCTGCAGTTTTTTGGGTGGACGTTGGTGTTGCTGATATAAAGGGAGTGTTGACTGGTGTGTTCGTTGGCTTGAAGGTGGGGGTAGGTGTTTGAGTGGTGGTGGAGGGGATACCGACACACGGACGGGTCGTATTTTCCCGAATCGCATCCATAACACCATAATAGGCTGGTTTACGTTGGTAGTTCTCATCAAACAGGAGGGGTTTGGCATCAGTGAGATTAGCATGATTTGGTAAACGAACCCAACTATATTTATCTGAGATGCCCCAGGTTCCTAGTGAAATACAGTTACTATGTGACAAACATTTTGCAGTGACTTTTTTATAGAGATTTGCAACATCTTCTTGGCTGTGTCCTGCTTGATATACATCCATTTCCGTAATGAGCACTTTCACATTGGCATCCTGCGCCTTTTGGAAATAATAGTTCAAATCTTGAAGATATCCCGCGCTAAACTGTTCACCAGTTGTAGATATGAGATGGTTTTCTAACCCCACGGCATCGATCTGTATTCCTCTGGCCTTGGCGTTTTTGACATACTTGAAGAATGCATCTACCTCCACGATATGCATTCTATCCTTACCGACCGCATCATTGAGTACTAGAATAGCGTTTGGAGCTATTTCATGGGCATATTCAAACGCTTTATCGATATAATCCAACCCGATGATGGATTTAAAACAATTAGTGCTCATTGCGCCGTTTTCCGAAAACGCTTCGTTGACAACGTTCCACACAGTAACAGTGTCGGCGCCATGTATCATGGTCGTTTGAATGTGGGTTTTCATTATTTCTAAAAGCTGTGATCTTGTCCATGTTCCACAATTATTTTCGGTAAAAAGCCATGTCGGTGTATAAGAATTAGTCTTTCCATTGGTCCATATGAGATGGTAAAAATGTAGCTTCATGTTGTTGTTACGTGCAAACGTTATCACTTCATCAAAGCGGGTAAAGTCATTGAAACCCTGTGTTTTTTCTGTTTGACGCCATGTGTCCTGATATTGCATAAACATACTGGCGTATTCTTGTGCTGCAATTTGTTTACACAAGGCAGCATTTGTCTGGTTTGATCTGAAACATTCGCCAATCAGCCCCGCAACGTTAAATTGGCGTTTTTTAGCGTATTGGCTTAATGTACTTTCTTCAGGTGGTGGAAGACCGCATTTGTTTGTAGTCGCATCACCAAGTACACTAGGAAAAAATGTAGAAAAAAGTATAGAGATAGATGTAATAAGAGAAGTTATGAGGTTTGTCATGCGATAAGTTCCCAAATCCTTAATAAGGATAGTATAACAAAAAGTAGTATATTTTTTATTTTAAAGAAGTCTTCGTAAAATATTGGATCCACGTGGTAATGAATTGTATTACCGCATCGGCGATTCGATACAGGATTCCATCCTCTTCCCTATTTGTTTTTATATTCTGTGCCGGAGATCCATTTATTGGTGTGTCATCATTTTGTATGTTTAGGTTAGTAGCAATGGTGGGAATGTTCGTTAGTGTTTGCGTGGGTTTGAGGACGGAGGTAGGAGTTCGAGTAGAAGTGTATGTTGGTATTTGTGTGGGTTTAAGAGTGGGCGTAGATATTTGAGTGGGAGTAATGGTTGGTTTGATAGTAGGAGTTCGGGTGGGAGTGCGCGTTGGTGTGTTCGTTGGTTTGAATGTGGGTGTAGGTGTTTGAGTAGGGGTAGGGAGGTTGCCGACACATGGACGGGTATTGTTTTCCCGAATCGCATCCATGACACCATAGTAGGCCAGTTTACGTTGGTAGGTCTCATCAAACAGAAGCGGTTTGGCATCAGGGAGATTAGCAAATTGAGGCAGACGTGCCCAACTGTCTTTATCTGATATTCCCCAGACTTCTAGCGAAATACAGTTACTGTACTTTAAGCACATTGCGGTAACCTTTTTGTACAGTTGAGCAACATCCTCTTGGCTGTGTCCTGCTTGATACACATCCATTTCCGTAATGAGTACTTTGACATTGGCATTTTGTGCCTTTTGAAAAAAATAGTTAAGATCGTCTAAATATCCGGAGCCAAATTGATCTCCGTTTTTTGATAGAAGGTGATTTTGTAATCCTACCGCGTCAATGGGTACACCGCGATTTTTAGCACTTTTGACATAGGTAAAAAACCCATCCACTTTCGATCGGAGCATCCGATCTCTGCCAAAAAATTCATTGAGAACCAAAAGAGCATGTGGTGTTGCTTGCCGTGCATACCGAAACGCTTTATCAATGTAATCCAATCCTATAATCTTATAGAAACAGTCCTGAACCATCGATCCATTCTCCTCAAACGCCTCATTCACCACGTTCCAGACAGTGACCATATCACCTGCATGGCTTATCATTGCCTGTATATGAGTCTTCATGATTTGATCGAGCTCCTGTTTACTCCAGTTGCCGCATTGACCCGGTTCAGGAAACAACCATTTGGGAGGATATGTGTTCTTGTTATGGTTTGTCCAAACAAGATGATAAAAATGCAGTTTGGAATTGTTGTTTCTGGAAAATGTTATCACCTCGTCAAATTTGGTGAAATTGTACGATCCTCGGGTTTTTTCTGTGGTTGCCCAATGGTCTTGATACGGGACAAACATTCCAGGGAATTCATTGATTGCGGTTTGTTGGCATGTTGTCCGAAGAGGATTATCAGTTTTGAAACATTGATTAATTTGTCCGCTGACATTAAAGTTTCGTTTTTGCGCATATTGACTGAGAGTGCTTTGTTCAGCCGGTGGGAGCTGGCATTTGTTGGTTGTTTGGTCACCGAGTACAGTAGGAAAAAATGTGGAAAAAAGTATAGAGATAGATGTAATAAGAGAAGTGATGGAGTTTGTCATACTATGAGTTACCGAGCTATCAATAAGTATAGTATACCAAAATAAAACGATTATTGTGGCTACGGTAAATACTGATTATAAATCTGATATACTGGGAAAATGGCAAAACGGATTAGTATTGTCGTAATTATCTTGTCTCTTGTCTTTGGTGGTATTGCAATTTGGTATAAGACCCGCCCCGTTGAAGAGAAAACAGAAGTCTTAGGTAAAAATATATCTATTGCTATGGAAACATCGAAACCATTACAATCATTTGATGATCAAGTGACACAGACTGCGTCAAGCGCGGCGTCACTATATTCTATGGAAATCAATACAAAGAAAGCATATGAAGCAATTATTCGAACAAGCGTTGGTGATATAACGGTTGCACTTTCTGCAAGTGCAACACCAATTACAGTTAATAACTTTGTTGCTCTTGCGAGGAAAAATTTTTACGACAACACGATTTTCCATCGGGTGATCAAAGGATTCATGATTCAGGGTGGAGATCCGAATGGAACCGGAAGCGGTGGACCTGGATACCAATTTGATGACGAACCGTTTACAGGTGAATACTCCCGAGGGACAGTTGCGATGGCAAATGCCGGACCGAATACCAACGGGAGTCAATTTTTTATTATGCATGCTGATTATCCGTTGCCAAAAAATTACGTTATTTTTGGAAAAGTAACGAGTGGTATTGAGGTAGTAGATACGATTGCAACAGCAGGAACCAAACCGGGCGGGGAAGGATCAACGCCGATTGATCCTGTGGTCGTTCTATCTGTGAAAATAGTTGAACAGTAACTGTATAATAGAAATATTATGAATACATCATCCCAGACTCAACAAAATCTTTTGAAAGCATTTGCCGGAGAAAGTCAGGCGAGAAATAAATATCACATGTTTGCCAAAATGGCTCGGAAAGAAAATTTGGAGTGGATTGCGCGCGTGTTTGAGGAAACAGGAGATAACGAACGGGCGCACGCAGAGGAATTATTCGAGATGATTAAGGGGGAAGTGTCAGTTCCTAATGTTACACTCGATATTCATGCTTTTTCAACAAACACATCCGAGAATTTAAAAATGGCTGCAATCGGGGAGAAGTATGAATGGACAATCATGTATCCGGATTTTGAGAAAATTGCAATTGCTGAACGGGATGTTGAAGCAACGCGGTTGTTTGGAAATTTGAAAAAAGTTGAAGAAAAACATGAAGAACGATATATCATCCTTGCAAAGCATATTGATGACAAAACACTCTATGATCAGAATATGGAATTAGAATGGAAATGTGTAAACTGCGGATATATTCATCGGGGGAAAACACCACCTACAAAATGTCCCGTGTGTCAAAAACCATCCACCTGGTACATGCCGCTTGGACTCGTACGGTAATTTCATGAAAGTATTTGTTCCGAAACCAAAACAAATCCCGTTTACAACTACTGGTTATCAGCAACTTCTTGACGAGAAAAAGAAACTGATAGGAGAACGGCCTGATGCAGTTGAACATTTACGGAAAGCCCGTGAGATGGGAGATTTATCTGAGAATGGATACTACAAAGCATCACGAGCAAGGTTATCATCGCTTGATGCAAGACTTCGGCATCTGGAACGATTAATTCGTTTTGGCAAAATAGTCGAATCAGCACACACGGGATTTGTTGATATTGGAAGTACAGTAACAATATCAGATGGACAAAAAGAAATGACATATACGATTGTCGGTGGGTATGAATCTGATCCAAAACAACATACCATTTCCTATCTTTCACCAATCGGAAAATCATTGATGGGAAAACAGCAGGGGGATGCTATTACTGTTACCATACCTTCCGGAACTGTACGGTATAGGATACTTCTTTTACAGTGATAGTAGGAACGGTTTAGTTATTAAGAAAGGCTATGAGCCATCCAAACATGCTAAAACCTTTGCGTTCTGCTAAAACCCTTTCTTCAAGTGCTGTATTTTCCTGAATCAGAGCATCGACTGCTTCCTGGATTTTTGTTTGATCACTGGTGTTAAATACTTGAATTTTAAGTTGCATCAGCTGCTCTATCCGTAACCGATTTTGTTCAACTTGACTGCTTAATGCTTTGACTGATCGGTGATCAGTGCCGGTAAGAAATCTTGAAAATCCGGATTTTGCGTCAATTTTTTGAATATTTTGGGTAATGACGTCATGAGCCAGCATTTGTCCTTTGACGACATCTTCTACCTGTTTTTTTACAATACTTCCCATGGAATAGGAAGATGAAAGCGCTTTCAGTGTCTCTGCAGCAACTCCTACGGAATTGAGGGTTTGTGCTTGTTTTTCCTGTTCACTTGTTTGAACCATGAGGTTGCTTGCGCTTCCCTGATTTTGCGTTTGTACTTGATTTTTGTTTTGTACTTGAACTCCACTTGGCGTGACTGTTTTACTTATTTGTACCTGCGTTTGTTGCTGAGTCGCTTGAGCACCGCCTGAATTCGCTGCGTATATAGGCATTGCGATAATACCAGCAATAATAAGGCTAATGATATGTTTCATAGGTGTCCTCCATAGTATGTAGTACCTTTATTACCATAACATATCTAAATGAAAGAAAATAGGTTAATGGACTGTATTACATATAGAAAGGTGGTGAAGTATATGAATACAAAATTACTCGCAGTTGCAGTTGGGATTGGAGCGCTCGGACTCGGATCAAGCATATTTGCCGCTCAGGCGTTTGCCTATCGTGGTGATCCGTCAGTTCAGGGACCAAACTACACTCCCGAACGTCATGAAGCTATGACAAAAGCATTTGAAAGAAATGACTATGAAGCTTGGAAAGTTCAGATGCAAGGGAAAGGTCGTGTTCTTCAAGTTGTTACAAAAGAAAATTTTGCACGATTTGCAGAAGCACACAGACTCACACTTGCAGGAAAAAAAGATGAAGCGTTGAAAATTCGTCAAGAATTGGGTTTGGGATTACACAACGGTTCCGGTCAAGGAATGGGATATGGAAGAAATTCCCGATAATAAAAAGAAGTACCATACACTTTCCCCTTGCTAAATCATTGGTAAGGGGTAAAGTGTATTACAATTATCATATAGGTATGAAGCACGATATATCAGACGAAGCGTTAGTTCAGTATATACGGACAAAAGACCAGGAACGCTATCGGGATATTATGATTCGGTATGAAGAGAAATTACTTCGGTATGCGGAACATTTGGTTAGAAATTCGGCACTTGCCGCAGACATCGTGCAGGATTCATTTATCAAAGCGTTTAAAAATCTGCAAGGATTTGATAGTAAAAAGAAATTTTCAAGCTGGATATACCGAATTGTTCATAATGAAGCGATAAATGCGGTAAAACGGTTTCATAAAGAGGTAAAACTTGTGGAAGCAGATGCTATTTGGAACAATGAAAAAATTGAAGATGACTATGTGAGAAAAGAATTGAAGGATAAAGTGAAACATTGCCTTGAGCAAATGTCGTTTATGTATCGCGAGCCGATAACATTATATTTTCTTGAAGAAAAATCATATGAAGAAATCAGCGATATTTTGCGGATGCCAATGGGGACAGTTGCAACCCGTATCAATAGGGGAAAGCAGCTGATGAAAAAAATATGTCAAAAAAACGCATAACTATATCAAATACCGTAATGGACGCAATTCATTCTCATCGTGTTATCATGCGGCCAAAACTTTTCTTTGTAATCGGCTCGATTATGTCGATTGCAGGAATGACAGCATCATTTATTATTGCAATCTTTGGTTTTAGCATAATTCGGTTTTTACTCCGGTCACATGGCCCGATGAAGCAGTATCGTTTGGAACAGATGCTGCAAGCATTTCCCGTTTGGAGTCTTGTTGTTGCCGTCGTGGGATGTATTGTTGGTATTATGTTACTGCGTCGGTATGACATTTCATACAAAAAGAATTTCCTGTTGATTATCGGTGGAATATTACTGTCTTTAGTTTTGTCTGTATATCTTCTTGATGTGACTGGAATTTCAGATGCGTTGATGAGAACAGGTCCGATGAAAAGAATGATGCGCGGATATGAAACAGAATCGAAGAAGCCTCCGTTCCGGACTGGTGGTAAATTCCTTAGATGATTTATTTTTGCCACCTGACAAATGATCCCTGAGGCAACAATCTGTCCGTGCTCTTCTCCTTCGTTGTTAATTCTCCAAAAGTTAATTTTCCTCCGATAGGGGAAAATATTGATTTCATGATATTGTAGAGTGCAATGGCCGAAAGATCAGCGGTGTATGCGTTAAGAAGAATAAATGTTGCTTTTGGTGACAATATGTGTTTGATTGCAGGAAGAAGAATCGGTAAATCATCAGCGAGTTTCCATACCTCTCCTTTTGCGCCACGGCCAAATCTGGGTGGATCGAGAATAATGCCGTCATACGTGTTGCCGCGGTTTGCTTCCCGAACAACAAACTTTACAGCATCTTCAGCAATCCATCTGGTTTGTTTTTCATCAATGTTATTTTTTATACAGTTCTCATGTGCCCATGTAATTGACGGTTTGGAGCTATCAACGTGGGTGACATGCGCACCGGTCGTACAGGCAGCAACGGTTGCTGCTCCTGTGTAGCCAAATAGATTAAGAACCGATATGTTTGGTGTAATTATGGATTGCATCCATGACCAGTTCACTGCTTGTTCAGGGAATATCCCAACGTGCTTAAAATCCGTTGGGTGGAGCACGAACTGCATATCGTGATAGCGGATAGTCCATGGAGTCGGCGGCTGTCTTTTAATCTTCCATTCACCGCGATCACTGTCCGTCCGAATAAAGTGAGCGTCAGCGTTTTCCCATAAGGATGAGGGTTGGCTGGGTTTCCAAATAGCTCTTGGATCCGGACGGATCATCGTGTAGTTTCCAAAAGTTTCGAGTTTTTCTCCATCACCGCTATCAAGGAGAGCGTATTCTATCCAGTCATCTGCATGTGCGGTAGGTATGGCATTCATGATAGAATTGTACCATGAAAACAATGCTTATAGTGTTTGCACACCCCGATGATGAATCGTTTGGCACAGGCGGAACAATTGCAAAATACGCAGGGTTAGGGTGGAAAATTGATCTGATTGTTGCCACAAACGGTGAAAAAGGCCAGAATGGTACGTTTACCTGGGCGCATGATGATGCACTTGCTGATCTTCGGAAAAAAGAACTGGAAGCTGCAGCGAACATATTAGGTATTCGTAATATTACGTATTTAGCCCAATCGGATGGGGGACTTTCAACATTGTCTCCTGGTACGATTGAGGATCCAATATATAAAAAGATGATAGAACTACTGCCTGATATCGTCATCACACACGATACAATGGGGATCAGTAATCATCCTGATCATATTAAAGTGTGCTTCGCGACGACATTTGCGTTTCAAAAATATGTAGAACATATAGAGGAGCTGAAACATCCTGAAGATTTTAAACCAGGAAGAGGAAAAGTATGGAAAGAAGCTGCGCATCTTCAGATGTTTGGTGAGCTCGATCCGGAAAGCAAAGAACCGAAGTTGTATTACACGTGTATGCCGGAACACGTAGCCTCGTATTTGAAAAAGATGAAGATAATTCCTGAACAGTCATTTGATAAGCCGTGGATAGGCACAAAGGATAAGCTTGTTACAACGACTATTGCTATTGAAGGGACGAAAGTGAAAAAAGGAAAAGCGCTTCTCTGTCACGAGACACAACAGGCGGATACAGACAGGTTCATTGATTTTGATAATCATCCGCTCCATACGCAAGAGCACTTTATCCTGCGGATGCAGGGTATTCATGAAGTATTCATGGGAAAAACTGATCGTGTTGCCGAAACTCTCTAAATCTTGCAATTTTTGTACTAACTGATACTATATTGGTATCAGTTATGAAACTCACAAGACAGGAAGAACTCAGTATTCTTATTGCTGCTGAACTTGCGGTTCATGATGGACAACGGCTTTCCTTAACAGATATTGGTGCAGCGCACGGAGTATCCAGCGCATATTTGAAAAAAATTATCAGACGTTTGAAAACTTTCGGGCTGGTTGAGAGTAAAGAAGGTGTAGGAGGAGGGTATGTACTTGCAAAACCAGCAATAGACATCACTGTGCTTGAAATCCTGCAGGCAGTTGGATCAACGAATGATGCATCAGAACTTCGTGGGGCTCGTGTTTGTCCACTTCAGCCGGATTGTTTACCACAACGCATCAGACAACAAATTGAAACTACATTTTTAACATATTGCGGCAACGTAACCTTAGATCAAGTTATTAAAAAAGGATGAGTTATGGAAAAAAATATCACGTTATCGCTTTCTCATTTATTTGTTGATGTCCTTAAGGGAAAAAATATTCTTCACGATGTTTCGATTATTTTTGAGGCAGGAAAAACACACGTTATCATGGGGCCAAACGGAAGTGGGAAATCAACGCTTGCCCACGCGTTGATGGGAAGTTTAGAGTATGCTGTTAAAGGAAAAATCCTTTTCGGGAAAAAAGATATAACCAGGATTCCTGCATCCGATCGGGCAAAACTTGGGATTTTTCTTGCATTTCAGTCTCCCATTGCTATCTCCGGCGTCAGCGTAATCAATTTGCTACGTACAGCATATCAGGAATTGCACCCGGATAACAAAAAAATAGATACGAAAATACAGAACCCCGTATTAGCTTCCAGGTGGAAATCTTCAGACATGACACTTTCTGACTTATTGAAAGCAATTAATCGGTATGCGGCGTTGCTTCATATTGATCCACTGCTTTTAACACGAAGTATTCATGAAGGATTCTCAGGCGGAGAGAGGAAAAAGATTGAAGTGCTGCAGGCGTTAGTACTGCAACCGAAATTTGCGATATTTGATGAAATTGATACGGGACTTGATGTTGATGCGCTGCAAATTGTTGCAACTGGCATTGATCTGCTTCGGAAAAATGGCACGGGTTGCATTATCATCACACACTATCAGCGGTTACTCAAATATCTTCAACCTGACACGGTCGTTGTGATCAAAAATGGCAGTGTGTCTAAAACGGGAGATGCAGCACTTGCTAAAGAAATCGAGACAAAAGGTTATGGTTACTCATAAACAATCATTCATGCCGGCTCCATACGCATTTGGATTTCATAAACCTGACAATTATGTATATAAATCTGGACAAGGATTGGATAAAGATGTTATCCGTGCAATGAGTACACAAAAAGATGAGCCAATGTGGATGTTGGAATTCAGATTGAAAAGTTTTGGAATATATTCAAAAAAAAAGATGCCTATCTGGGGACCATCGTTATCTGATATTCAATTTGAGAATTTGTACTATTATCTTCGGCCGGTGAAAAGTCAAGCAGAGAGGTGGGAAGAACTTCCTGATGCAATCCGTGATACCTACGAAAAAATCGGCATTCCTGAAATGGAGAAAAAATTTCTTTCGGGAGTGAGTGCTCAATGGGAATCCGAGGTTGTATACAAAAGCATTGAAAAAACACTCCATGAAAAAGGTGTCATATTCACTGACATGGATACGGCAGTGAAAAAATATCCGGAACTTGTAAAGCAATATATGGGAACACTTGTTCCTGCTGGCGACAACAAATTTGCAGCATTAAACGGTAGTGTATGGTCCGGCGGATCGTTTATTTATGTTCCAAAGAATGTGTCTGTCGGCCTGCCGCTTCAGGCATATTTTCGGATTAATGCTGCCAACATGGGGCAATTTGAAAGGACACTCATCATTGCTGATGAGGGAAGCTTCGTTCACTACATAGAAGGGTGTTTTTTAAAAGGAACAAAAGTTAAAACCCGTTATTCTGAAAAATGTATTGAAGATATTCAGCCAGGAGATTATGTGTATACACACAAGGGGAGATATCAGCGAGTACGTCGTGTCATGACACGACCATGTGTAGATAAAATATATACAATTAAATATTACGGTAACAGTGGTGCTACATTGCGAGTGACAAAAGAGCATCCGTTGTTGGTATGTAAACGCCAGAGAAAAGAATATACCAATAGAGCCTTTAGTCCTCAATGGATTCGAGCAGGTGAATTATCAAAAGATGATTATTTGATGTATCCCATTATTAAACAGAAACAAGATAATCCGTATGTCTATACTGACGGCGTATTTTCATATCAAGTGAAAAATAATATTTTGTCAGCCAATATACCATTTGGAAACGGAATACATATGAGTAATCGTTCTGTAAAATTTTTTCTTAAACCCGATTTTTTTAGACTTGCTGGGTATTTTTTAGCTGAAGGTCATATTGACAAAGAACATTACATTATGTTCACATTCAATGAAAAAGAGACAGAATATATACTAGATACAAAAAAAATAATTCGGAACTATTTTAAAAAAGACGTTATTGTAGGAAAAAATAGAAATCACGGAGTAACATTGACACTCTGTTCTACAATTGCGGCAAGGTTGTTTACACATATGTTCGGGATGACAAATAGGTCAAAGCATATTCCTGAATGGATGATAGCCGCAGAAAAGAGATTCATCAAACAATTAATAAAAGGGATGTGGTTAGGGGATGGTAGTTATGATAAAAAGGGAAATATGTTCCGTTATTCATCGGTGACGAAACAATTGATTCAGAGTTTTTATGATATATTACTTAGATTAGGCATTGTTGCCTCTATAAATCTTCAGAAACGTGAACATCCTAAGCAGCCTATGTATTCAATTATTCTCTCGAGAGTATGTAATACAAAATTCAGTAACATTGTTGGAATGAGGGCAAGGAATGGAAGACATGAAGGTTCTCCATTCTATCTCAATTCAAATTATCTATTTTTATCAGTTAAGTCTATTACATCAAAAAAAATGAAAACTAAAGTATATAACTTCAGTGTTGAAAAAGATGAATCATACGTGGCTGAAGGAGTTGTTTCTCACAATTGCACCGCACCAATCTATTCAACTGATTCTCTGCATAGTGCCGTTGTTGAGATTTTTGTGAAAAAAGGTGCGCGTGTCAGATATTCAACGGTGCAAAATTGGAGTACAAACGTGTATAACCTGGTGACCAAACGTGCTCGTGTTGAGGAAGAAGGGATAATGGAATGGGTTGATGGAAACATAGGATCAAAAATAACAATGAAGTACCCGGCAGTTTATCTTGTTGGACGAAAAGCACATGGAGAAGTCCTTTCCATTGCCTACGCTGGAAAAAGACAAATCCAAGATACAGGAGGAAAAATGATGCATCTTGCTCCAGAAACAACCTCACAGATTATTTCAAAATCCATAAGTAGCGATGGCGGACGAACATCGTATCGGGGACTCGTTCATATAGCGCGCGGTGCGAAGGGCTCACGAAGTAAGGTTGTATGTGATGCACTGATTGTTGATGACAAGTCTCGTTCTGATACGTATCCGAAGATGGATGTCCATGAAACAAATAGTGTTATGGAACATGAAGCAAGCGTTTCAAGAATTTCCGATGAACAACTTTTCTATGTAACAAGCCGCGGCGTTTCTGTGAATCAAGCTGCATCCATGATTGTGAATGGGTTTATTGAGCCGATTGTTAAGGAGTTGCCGCTTGAATATGCAGTGGAACTTAATAGGTTGATGGATTTGGAAATGCAAGGATCTATGGGGTAAAACCGTATGAGTGAAAAACATATTATTAAACTATTAAGCGCCAATGATTCATCATTTGTGTATACGATGACAAAAAAAGAAACACTAATTGTTGATATTATCATTACGTCTTCTGTATCGTTGCATGGAGATGTACGGATTACTATGGAAGCAAAAGGAGGATCTGCAACGGTCCGTTGTCTAGTGTTGCCTAAACAAGGCGCTGTAATTACCCTGTCGATGTATCAAACACACAAAGCATCTAGTACAAAAAGTAACCTCTCGGTCAAATCATTAATTGTCGATACAAGCACCGTTATTTTTAAAGGGAATGTGTATATTGGCAAACATGCGAAAAAATCTGATGCCTATCAAAAAAATGTGAATTTGTTGGTAGGAGATGGCGGAGTAATTACAACAACGCCGACGCTTGAGATTTTAAACAATGATGTCAAGTGTACTCATGGAGTGACAACCGGTACGATTCCAAATGATGTACTGTGGTATATGAAAACGCGGGGTATTTCAGAAGATCGGGCAAAGTCACTCTATATTGACGGATTTATTCATGATAGTATATTTTTTATTCAGGACAAACGAATAGAAAATTTGATATATAATCAACTGAGACAACCATGATTGATGTAACAGCTATCAAAAACGATTTCCCCATTCTTAAACGTCGTATCAACGACAAGCCGATTGTGTATCTTGATTCAACGGCAACAGCGTTAAAGCCCCAGTCTGTTATTGATGCGATAACCACATATTATACAACCTATACAGCAAATGTATTTCGCGGTATTTATACACTGTCCGAAGAAGCTACTGCTGCGTATGAGCATGCCCGTCAACTCGTTGCTGACTTTATCCATGCTTCATCGGTAAAAGAAATTGTATTTACCAAAAATACTACGGAGTCATTAAATCTATTAGCATATACATTGGTTCCTGATCGAATCACCAAAGGCGACTCCGTTGTCACAACAATCATGGAGCATCATTCCAACTTTGTTCCCTGGCAGCAATTGGTACCAAAATATGGTGGAAAGCTCCGTGTGTGGAATATCAAGGATGACGGGACACTGGATATCAAAGATCTTCAAACGTTGGTTGACAAAAAGACAAAGATTGTTACCCTAACTGCGGTATCAAACGTGCTCGGGACAATCACACCGGTTGCTGATATCGTCAAAGCAGTAAAGCGCATTGCATCAGAGTGTCTTGTTATTGTTGATGCAGCACAAGCAGTACCGCACATGCCGGTTGATGTGTCTGTGTGGGGTGCTGATGCAATTGTATTTTCAGGACATAAAATGGTTGGACCAAGTGGTATTGGGGTTCTATGGATGAAAGAAGCGCTGCTTGAGGCAGCATCTCCATTTCTTTATGGAGGCGACATGATTCGGGAAGTACACGTTACTGAAACCGCATTTAATGATATTCCCCACAAGTTTGAAGCAGGAACACCGTTTATTGAAGGAGCAATCGGGTTGGGTGCAGCAGTATCATATCTTCAGGCAATTGGGATGAAAAATATTAGAGAACATGAAAAAGAATTGACTGCGTATGTGTTACAAGCGCTTTCTGCGATTCCTGATGTTACGATGTATGGTCCGAAAAACCCGGATATTCGCGGTGGTGTTATATCGTTTCGGTTGCGAGGCGTACATCCGCATGATGTTGCACAAGTGTTGGATCAAGATAATATTTGTATCCGTGTTGGGTATCACTGCGCCATGCCGCTTCACGAGTATCTTGGTATTGGTGCAACCTGCCGTGCTTCCTTTTATATGTACACGACAAAAGAAGATATTGACATGCTAGTGAAAGGAATTAAAAAAGTGCAGAAAATGTTTAGCTGAAGCGAGGTATGGATATATACCGGGAAATTATTTTAGATCATTATAAACATCCGCATAATTTTGGACACCTGGAAAAACCAAGTGCCTCAAACACGCTGTTTAATTCAGCATGTGGGGACAAAATAACGATGGAAGTACAAATTGATGCAGAAGGGGCAGTGGTTGACGTCCGGTTTTCAGGAGAGGGGTGTGTGATAAGCCAGGCATCCGCATCCATGCTCACAGACAGCATAAAAGGGAAGTCAAAAGCAGAAATTATGAAGCTCACCG
The DNA here is from genome assembly GCA_043798445.1 of Candidatus Gottesmanbacteria bacterium. GTDB lineage: Bacteria > Patescibacteriota > Microgenomatia > UBA10105 > UBA927 > CAIJMI01. The sequence goes on from JAZDOQ010000007.1 coordinate 66,264, forward strand.
CTTCTGATATTTTTTCCATGCTGCAAACAGAATTAACAGCCTCTCGGGTAAAATGCGCAGTGCTTCCGCTTGAAGTGCTTCAAAAAACACTATCTAGTACCGTATAATACATATATGGATACACAAGACCAAAAAACAGTTTTAAAAATTCGTTCATACACCATAACTATCGATCGTGCTCTTTGTATTGGCGCTGCAACCTGTATTGCGCTTGCGCCACATGCATACACATTGGACAGTGAGGCAAAAGCAGTATTCCTGCCAACAGCTGCAGAGGAAACAGACGAATCACTTCTTGATGCAGCTAAAGGGTGTCCTGTTATGGCGATAACAATAAAAGACGATACGGGAAAACAGATTTTTCCTTAAATCATGAAAACAGATATAACATGGGCGATAGGTGGAGAAGCGGGATTTGGCATTGTGTCTTCTGGCACCATGCTTTCCAAAACATTTTCTCGTGCAGGATATGGTGTGATTGCAAACAATGAATATCCTTCTCTTATTCGGGGTGGACACAATTTTGTTTCTGTCCGTATCACTACAAGTATTGTTCACGCACCAAAAAAATCTATTCAATTTCTGATTGCCTTAAATAAGGAAACTGTTGATCTTCATAAAGCTGATTTAGAAAACAATGCATATCTTGTGTACGATGAAAAAGATTATGCGTGGAAAAAGGAAGAATTTAATTATCCCGTTACCCTTATTTCCGTTCCTTTTTCTGATCTTGTAAAACAAAAACATGGCGATGCGGTGATGCGAAACACGATTGCTCTTGGAGTAACCATGTTTTTGCTTGGAAAAGATATTTCGTTTCTTACCCGGGTTATTCACGATCAGTTCAAAGTAAAAGGAGAGATGATTGTTGCTGAAAATATCGATATTGCAACGAGTGGATATGAGTATGTCAAAGAACATTTTCCAATGCTCACGGATTTGAACATGGCCGAAGGAACAGTGAAAGAACCACAATTAGTAATGAATGCAAGCGAAGCAGTTGCACTTGGCGCAATTGCCGGAGGAATGAAATTTGCTGCTATTTACCCAATGACGCCAATTAATGCGCTTATTACACTCTTTGCAGATCATGCTGAAGAACTCGGCATTGTGTACAAACAACCGGAAGATGAAATTGCAGGCATCAATATGGCAATTGGTGCATCTTTAGGTGGGGTAAGAAGTATGGTTGCAACATCAGGAGGCGGATTTGCTCTTATGGTTGAGGCAATCTCTATGGCAGGCATCATGGAAGTACCGGTAGTTGTTAATCTTGGTATGCGCCCGGGTCCTGCGACAGGAATGCCAACGTGGACAGAACAGGGAGAGCTTCATATGGTGCTCCGTGCTGGTCATGGAGAATTTCCACGTATTATTTTAGCTCCTGGGGATGTGGAAGAGTCATTTATTCTCGCCAAATTTGCGTTTGAGGTCGCAGAACAGTTTCAAACACCGGTATTTATCCTTACTGATAAATACCTCAATGAAACCCTGTGGCAACTTCCGCGTGCCGTGTTGAAAAATCAGGCAGCAGTTGGAGATGTGAAAAATACGGCTGATATGGATGCAATACCGTTTAAGCGGTACGACATCTCAACTCCAAGCGGCATATCAAAACGCAGCGTGCCGGGAGAGAAAGATCACGAATATATTGCAAACTCGTATGAACACGACGAACATGGGTTTACAACCGAAGAATCCGCAATGCGGAAAGCAATGGTTGATAAACGCTTGCGAAAAATGAAAGCGATATTGCAGATTGCTCCGGCGCCTGCTGTGTATGGGGAGGAAAATGCTGATATTACTTTTGTTTCGTTTGGATCACTCAAAGGAGTTATTCTTGAAGCGATGAGAGAGCTGGGGGTGAGGGGTGTAAAAATAAAACTCATTCATTTTTCTTGGGTGTATCCGTTTGTGGAAGAAACAGTAAAAAAATTATTAACCAATGAAAAGCGATTGGTTTCTATCGAGCAAAATGCAACAGGACAACTGGCATCACTTATCAGAGAATTAACAGGAGTAGCTATTACGGAACAATGGCTTAAATATGATGGGAGGCAGTGGACTACTGAGGAGATTGTTTTGAGAGTGAAAGGAAATAAATAATGGACGATCAATTTTTAACAGCAATAAAGCCAACGTGGTGTCCTGGATGTGGAAACTTTGGTATTTGGATGGCGCTGAAAAATGCTCTCACAAAGCTTGCGATCCCTCGGGAAAACATTGCCATTGTCTATGGCGTCGGGTGTCATGGGAATATGCGGGATTGGATGAATGTGTATGGAGTGGAAGGACTTCATGGAAGAGCCCTTCCTGTGGCGCAAGGCATAAAACTAGCAAACCCAAATTTAACGGTTATTGCAGTCACGGGAGATGGGGATTGTCTTGGGGAAGGCGGGAATCATTTTATTCATGCAGCAAAGCGAAACCCCAACATCACGGTACTTGTTCATAACAACGAAGTGTACGGGTTAACGGCTGGTCAAGCGTCACCAACAGCTCAAGTTGGGATGCTGACAAAGTCAACGCCAGCAGGCGTTGTAGATCCTCCGTTTACCCCGGCATCACTTGCGGTTTTTACCGGTGCGACGTTTGTTGCACGGGGGTTTGCCGGAGACATTCCTCATTTGACCGAACTCATTGGTGAAGCAATTTCTCATAAAGGATTTTCTGTTGTTGATATGCTCCAACCATGTGTAACGTTCGATAAAATACATACCTATCAGTGGTATAGAGAACGAATACAAAAAGTGAACATTTCTCAGGAAAATTTAGGTGATACGAAGCAATCTCTTGAATATGCATGCACTTTTGGTGAAAAAATTCCTATTGGCATTCTTCACAAACGTGCCGAAAACACCAGTGAAGATTGTGAAATCGTACTCAAAAACGGCCCACTTGCTTCATTACCGGTTGTTTCGGTTGATACGCTTGGGATCCTGAGTCAATTTCAATAGGTTGACAGCTATCTTAGCAGTTGTTATACTTGACTGCTAATATACTGATACATATGGCAGATTTATTTCAATCTAAAGAACATCTTCTTCCCGTTGTACCAATTCGGGATGGTATTGTATTTCCCAATACCGAAATGATTTTAACATTCGGCAGGCAGCGATCTGTTGCTTCCATTGAGGCTGCTCAAAACACGGGTAAAAAAGTGATTTTTGTGATGCAGCGAAATCAGAATATAAACGATCCGGTTCAATCAGATCTTTTTCAAATTGGCGTTGTTGGCGAAGTCGTGCAGATGATGAAAAACGAAGGAGAGATCAACGCACTTGTTCGTGGACTTGCAAAAGTGGAGATTACCTCGTATGAAGCAGTTGAACCGTTCTTCGTTGCCAGGTCGTATGAGACAATCGACACCATTGAAGATGACGAGGAAACCAAAGCGTTGTCGAACCACCTGACGAGTCAACTGAAACTGGCAGTAAAGCTTGGGAAAACAATTGACTTTTTGACGTTCATGAATATCATGTCGGGGACATCATTTTTAACCTTGTCTTTTCAGATTGCAAGTATTTTAGATCTTAAACCAAGTCAGCGGCAGGAGCTTTTGGAGATAACGTCAATTAAAGAACGGTTTTTAAAAGAAACCTATTATCTTTCCAAAGAAGTAAAAGTATTGGAGCTTGAACAGAATATTGCAAGTAAAACGCAGGAAAAGTTTGATAAGAATATCAGGGAGCAAGTATTGCGGGAGCGCATGAAGACCATTGAAAAAGAACTTGGAGAGAATGATGAAAGCAAAGAAACGAAAGAACTTGCAGACAAGATCAGGAAAAGCGGCATGCCGGAAGACGTACGGAAAAAAGCAGAAAAAGAATTATCACGGTTAGCCCAGATGTCTCAGTATAATCCGGAAACATCCTATGTCAGGACATATCTTGATACCCTCATCGAGTTGCCGTGGGATATAGCAAGTCCAAATAATGTGCATATTACAGATGCAGCTTCTGTATTAAATGAGGATCATTATGGACTGGAGAAAATTAAAGAGCGTATTTTAGAATACCTTGCAGTCATGAAACTTCGAAGTAAGGAAGATATAGCAGAATCGTCTGAAAAGAAACCAACAGGAAAAGAAAAATATAAAGGAAAAGCATCTCCAACTATTCTTTGTTTTGTTGGTCCTCCTGGGGTTGGAAAAACATCAATTGGAAAATCAATTGCCAGATCCATTGGTAGGAAATTTGTCAAAATGTCTTTGGGTGGAATCAGAGATGAGGCAGAAATTAGAGGCCATAGACGCACCTATGTTGGTGCGCTTCCGGGAAGGATTATTCAGGGAGTAAAACAGGCAGGAACCAAAAACCCTGTATTTATGCTTGATGAAATTGACAAGGTTGGCGCTGATTTTAGAGGTGATCCGTCAAGTGCGCTTCTTGAAGCATTGGATCCTGAACAAAACTATGCATTTTCGGATCATTATCTTGATGTTCCATTTGATCTATCAGATGTCTTTTTCATTACAACATGCAATATATTAGATACTATCCCACCGGCACTTCGGGATCGGTTGGAAATTATTCATTTTGCAGGGTATACGGAGGTGGAGAAATTCCATATCGCGAAAGATTTTTTACTGGAAAAGCAGCGTGTCATTCATGGTATTCCGGCTAATCTGGTTGAGATAACAGATGAAGGAATCCTCGATATTATTAGGAAATATACCCGGGAAGCGGGAGTGAGAAATTTGGAGCGCGAAATTGCTGCAATGTTTCGAAAAATTGCGAGGAAGATTGCTGATATCGAAAGCTCCAAACGGAAGCATGTCATCATTTCACCAAAAGAACTGTCTGACTATTTAGGGCCGAGGAAGATGAGCTCCATGCTTGCTGAGAAAAAGGATGAGATTGGTATGTCAACGGGTATGGCGTGGACAGAAGCAGGAGGAGAAATTCTGTTTATTGAGGTAGCCCTTATGCCGGGAAAAGGTGGCCTTATCTTAACCGGGCAACTGGGTGAGGTAATGAAAGAATCAGCAACAGCCTCCATGTCCTACGTGAGAAGCAGGCACAAATCTTTTGGGTTGCCGGAAAAATTTTTCCAGAAAGTTGATGTGCATGTGCATGTACCGGAAGGAGCGGTACCAAAAGACGGACCGTCTGCGGGAGCTGCCATTGCAACAGCAATCGTGTCAGCATTTACGAAAATTCCAGCTAGACGTGCTGTTGCTATGACTGGGGAAATTACACTTCGGGGACGCGTGCTTGAGATTGGAGGCGTCAAAGAGAAAGTAATTGCGGCGCACCGGGCAGGGATTAAAACAGTGATTTTGCCAAAGAACAACAAAAAGGATTTAGAAGATATTCCTAAAGAGGTCACAAAAGATTTGGTATTCCATTTTGTTGATCACATGGATGAAGTGTTGGAAATTGCTCTTACCAAAAAGATATTAAAAAAGTAAGCCTTACTTCATGTAGTCGTAGATGATTTTAGATACTTTTGCTATTAAGTTCACAGCTTCTTCTTCGTCTGTTATATCACTGGTCATAATACCGATATAGTATTTTGTTGTTGGTCCGGCAACAATGCCGACATCATGCAAAACACCAATTTCGCTGCCGATTTTATGGTATACGGTGACATCTTTAGGAAGAAGTCCGGGAAGGCGATCTTCAAATTCTCCGTCTTTGAAAAACGCGAGCATCTCCTTGGTATATGCAACGTTGGCGATATTACCTTGATAGATTTTTTTCATAAGAAATGAGATATCAGCATTGGATGTTTTATTGTTCACCATATCTGTCTGTGTCATATTCCATTCAGCAAGAAGTTGTTGGATGACATCGATGCCAATGATATGGTTGGCAAGAATGTAGGCTGCCGTATTGTCGCTTTGCTGCATCATGAGTTTTGCAAGCGTCTTGATGGTATATGTGGTTCCGGCTCCGTCATATCGCATGGAGCCCGTTCCGTAATCCTGGATATCCTCCTGTTGCATCGTGATGACTTTATCAAGATCAACGTCACCAGATTGGACCTTTGTGTAGAGGGCGGCAAGAATGGGTATCTTATTGACTGATGCGGCAGTGAATATCTCTTCTTCGTTAATGCCCACGGTAAAATCTGACTGTGTATCAACGACCAAGACAGAATAGTTTTTCCAGGTGAGTCCTACTGTTTCCTTTATACGTTGTTTTAAATCATCCGGATTTTTCTTTTTAGAAAATACGGAGAGTATGATGCCTGATCCCGTTTCTGTTTTTTGGTCTTCTGCCAGAGGTGAAATAACGGTCGGTTTTGGAAACAAGCGGGAGACAATAAGTACAATACCGATAACAACAAACACAAAAAGAAAAAATTGAAAAATTGAACCTGGTTGTTTTTGTCTGCGTCTTGTCCAAACCATATATGGCAAATTGTAGCACAAAAAAGTCCCGACGAACGGGACTTTTTTATTATTACTCTTTGTTTCAATTAAACAAGTTTAACATTTTTTGCACTTGGGCCTTTTTCACCCTCAACAACGTCAAATGATACAGCTGCTCCAACTTGAAGCGCATCAAATGTAACATCGACTAAATCCTTAGAATGAAAGAAAAGGTCTTTTGTTTCGCCTTCGCGAGCTATAAAACCAAATCCTCTATCTGTTTTTACTTTAATTGTACCGTTCATAGTATGTTTGTCTCCTTTCAGTCCCCATTATAACAGATTTTACAATATGGTTTGATGCTGAAACTATAGAAGTTAGTATGTGGTATAATTATAGGATATGAACGCAGAATATGATAAGCGGGCGGTTGACAGAATTCACAAAACAAATACTCAAAGGGTCAGCTATTTATTAAATCGTGATTTGGATTTAAATAATCTCAGCACGGTTCTTGATTCTGACGTCGCAGCCATCTACCAGAGACTCATTCCCAGACACGCAGAGCTTTGCGAGATTAACCAAGAACGAAAACTAGATGATAGTGAACGGGCTGAATTAGCTGTAAGCTATGCATCTTTATATCCTACTTTTGGAGACGAGGGGATTATATTGCTAGCAGCAACATGGATTGCAACTAGACCAAATCGTCAAGCTCGTTATAGCTAATTTTCGGGAGCCTCAGCGGATTCGAACTGGCGGTCTGCGCCGACAAGTCGGAATTATGTACCCCCTTTCGGACTATATACGAACCTTTTACCTGACTCACCAGGCTGAAGCACTGCTTATGTCTGAAAACATTAGCCTCTTAGGAATATAAGGCGCTTAAGACTGATTACGAGGCTATTTTTGATGAATTTTTAGTTTGACATGACGTAATTTAGGTCATTTTCGTCTTTTCAAATCCTCTTCTATTGTTGTTTTCTGAATAAGTTACGATACATATTCGACATTGAGAAACAATGTCAGGAATAAAATTCGGTAAAACTGGTGTTCCCTCGCATGCATACC
>JAZDOQ010000027.1:0-119535 GCA_043798445.1 Candidatus Gottesmanbacteria bacterium
CTTCCAAGCCAATCAAGCGTTAAGAAACCAAAAAGTTTTTTTGCTCCATTTAAGATTCCGCCAATAATTTTGTCCCCAATAAAAGAACCAACTATGGCAATAAGAGGGTTTCCTGTTGCTCCTCCCGCTATCGTTCCCGCAATTTTTCCAACTGCAGTCCCAGCCGCCTTTTTTGCAACGGCTTTTCCTGCTACTTTTAACCCCTTTCCTGCGGCATAAGAAAGTCCTTGTTGTGCGAGGAACCCCGTATAGTACCCGGCAACAGAGCCCCCCATTTGTGTGTTGCCGATACGAGCAAGTTGTAAATATGTTTCAGATACTTGCGGATGAAAGACCGTGACAAAAATATCTGCAAAAAACGATTGTGTTTTTGTAATCACCGTGCCTTTTCCCGTTGACTCAAACAACATGTTTCCTTTTTGAATGGCCTGTTGAATTGTGGAAGATTGGAACGCAGGACCAACAACACGCTGAAGAAGTCCATTATTTGAAACCTCTTTATTCCATGAGGAGCCCAGCACTTTTGAAACAATCGTTTCTTGTACGTCTTTTGGGAATAGAGAAAAAATTGTATCAGCAACAGGAGCGAGCGTTTTTTCTATGACAGACCCTTTTTTGCTGATGTTGGTGAAAAAACCGGAATAATCTATATTTGAACCATCGGGTGTGAGGCGCACTGCGTTGCTCGCCGATGCCAGAAGTTGCGCTTTTTCAATAAAATCGGGCAATTCCGGAGATTTTGTTTTGTCTTCCGCAAACACACGTATTGCACCAATGGTTGTCGTGGGTTCCGGAGAATCCAGCACCGCCTGAATAACCTGCTGTTCCGTGATGGTAATATCATTTTTTTGTAGCGCCTCTACCCACTCAGCCATTTCGTTATTGCGTTGGAGTTTATTAACGGCTTCAGGTGATACATCTTGTATGGTTTTTGTTGCATTTTGAATAATTTCTTTTGGAGAAAGTTCGGGATAGGTTTCTGCGTTTGCAACGATCGCGTCAGTAAGCGATTGAGACTCTGTTTCAGGAAGCCGTGAATAATTTTTTACTAATGTTTCAATAAACGCCCGGTTTTTTTGTCTTTTTGCTGTGTACACTGTTTCTGCGGTTTTATATGTTTCTGACAGGGCTTGTTCTGTGGCATTTACCTGAGAGGTTATTTCATCAGGAGTTCGTTGCGCCTCTTTTATTTTTTGTTCTGTAGCAAGTTGCACCTGATATGCTTTTTCTGATAAACCGCGAAGGAAATCAGATTGGACTTTTTGTATGATGTTAATAAGCGCGTTAGGATCCCGCTGTTGGATGGCGCGCGCGATTTCATCTTTGTGTTGTCCAAGAAGAGCGCTCAACTCTGGATAAGACCGCATTTGGTAATAAACCGCAAGTGCTTGTTCTTGAGTTTCAACAACGGCCGGCCCAACAGAAACAACAAAATCCTGTGCTGTTTTTGTTGTTGTATCATCTGCCATACGCTGTATTATACTAGGTTACTCTTTTGTTTGAGGAGTAATGGTTTCGACAGTAAACATTGGTCGTTTGTCTGTTAGTTGTTGTTCTGGAGAAGCCACATTTTTTATTTGTTTCTCTTCCGCTTCCTGTGGTTTCGTTGTGGCAAGTGCATGTTCTTCCTTACTTGCGATAATGCGTATTGCGGCATGTGCTGGTCCCGCAAACAACAACCCCTCTCCAATATCAGAAGAGAGCAATCTGTGTTTTTCCCCCTCGGAAAGATAAAATATTTCTGCGACTTTGTCTATGGCAGCGGAAGACTGCTTGAGAAGTATTTGCATACTGCTGTTTTGAATGATGGTTTTTCCAAGATCTCCAGCAAGAAAGTCCTCAACATCCTGCGTGATTGTTGTGAGGCCGAGATAGTATTTGCGGCTTCGCTTGGCAATAGAATTTAAGAATTGTGCGGAATCCGGGTATTTCATGAGATACCACGCCTCATCAACAACCAATATGCGGCGTTTTATCGTTTTCCGGATTTTTGTCCAGATAAAGTCCAAAATAAGATACATGGCAATGGGTCGAAGCTCGTCTTCAAGGTCGCGGATGGAGAAAACGGTGAGTGGGTTGGTAATTTCCATATTGGATTGTTCATCAAATATGCCAACCAAACTGCCTTTAACAAATTTTTCAATGCGGTCGGCAAGACCGCGTGCAATCGGATCTTCCATACCCGTGAGGGTTTTAAACAAATCCTCCATAAGTGGCGGTTCAGCGCCCTGTGTTGCTGGATCCGGCGTTATGCCTTTTTGTTTGTAGGTAAGGACGAGCGCCCGGTCAAGGATCGCATCCTCTGTTGGAGTGAGTTTTCCCATAACCACACGGAAAAATCCATGAAGCGAGAGTATTTTTTGATTAAGATCATTTTCTTCCGGCCCCGCGTCTTTAAGAATAGAAAGATCAAATGGATTAATTTTTGTTTTTCCTCCGAATTCGAACTGAATATATTCTCCGCCAAGTGCGTTGGTAAGTGCCTCATACTCATTTTCTGGATCAATGATGATAACTTCAGTTCCAAACATCATGCTGCGGATAACCTCAAGTTTAACCATGTATGATTTTCCGGAGCCAGACTTTCCAAACACAACGGTGTTGGCGTTTTCCAGAGTAAACCGGTCAAAAATAACCAAGCTTTCGTTGCCTTCGTTAATACCATATAAAATACCTTCGTTTGCGGTTAACTCCGACGTGGTGAACGGAAACGTTGTTGCAAGCGACGTCGTGTCCATATTTCTGGTGATCATGAGACGATCTTGCCCCATGGGAAGTGTTGTTTTGAAGCCCTCCTCCATCTGAAGGATGGCCTTTTTGGTAACGATCATAAGGGACGCAAGCGTTGCCTCAACCTGTTTGGTTGTTTTATCAAGCTCTTCTTTTGTCTGCGAGGGGATGGTGATATAGAGACCAAACTGGAAAAAGCGTTGTGCTCCTTTGGCAAGCTCTTGTTGAAGTCCAAGCGCATCTTCAAGTGCAACTTGTATAGAAGGCTCAATGACCCTGCCGCGCTTGAGATCTGACTGGATGGTTGCTTCCATTTCACCAACCTTACGCTTGAGATTTTCAAGAATCTCTTCTGATTTAGAAGGATATATATACATGGACACGTCTAGGGTATGATTAAACGAAATGAGTGGCTCTAACCAATTGGCGCTGACATACCGTGGATATCCTGCAACAAATAGTGTGCGCACGAGTTGATCTCCAATTGTTAAGAAATCAAAATCAACCTCTATTGCCGGCGGGGCAACAATATCTTTTGTGGTAAGCGGCCCTGTTGGCGTTGGGCCGCGCAACGGACTTGGTGGCTGCATTGTAACAAACGTTTTAATAACAGTTTTGATGTTCATAGATATGTTTTTATGTAGATTGTTTGTTCGGTAATGACGCTGGCATCACAACCCCCGGATTATAAAAAGAAAAAAATAGTTGTATAAGTTGGTCGTTTGTTAACTGTTGTGCTTTTAATCCGAGTTTGGAAAGAAGCCGAATTAAGTGATCGCGTTTTGGAGAAAGTGCTATGAGCGCGCGTTCGATGACATACGATTTTTGATATGGAAGACCGCTTTTTTTTGTTGAAAACAACACGCCCGGAGACACACCGAGTTCAAGGTTTGAAAAAGGAATAACAATATAAAACTTTTTATCGAGCACCTCTTTTTCCTTCACGGTTGATTCAATAAATGCGCGGTACCCGTGTATGCTGCTCGCAAGTTTAGGATTTGTTTGTTCTTTTTCTTTATCTTCAAGAAGAAGAAGATATGCACTGATGTCTTTGTGTTTTGAGCGAATCAGAATTTGAATGGGAAAGGAAAGAGAGTTGAGAATGCCTGCGTACGTATAAATCATTGACTCTTGTTCGGCGGAAGACAACAAGCTGAAATTAACCGCAGCAACACTGATAATAATCGCACACGATCCATTAGAAAATAAAACAATGTTTTGTGTAATGTCTTCAATTTCAGTAAACTGTTGTGTTGATGCTCTGATGGGAACGACAGGTTCTGACATAAAGTTTTAAGTATTTGTTGTTTGTCCAAAAATTTGTTTTGACAGGTTTTCTCTATCTATATCCCGCTTGCTTTTTGCGCCGATTTCAATTGCGGGAACAATGGTGCCATTCAGGGTAACTTGTGCCCGGTCAAATGTATATCGTCCTCTTGGATCTTCAACCTCGATGAAATACACACCATTAAGAAGTTGTGTGGATGCCGCAAATTGACCAATCTTATTGGTTTTTAGCGCGCGAAGAGGAACCCCATCTTTATCTCGTACGGTAACAAGAACACCGGGAAGCAGTCCTCCCTGGTTGTCTTTAATAATTCCGGTGACAACGTTGGTGAACGTGGTTAACCGAGGAAGGCCGGCTCGGGCCGCTGCGTCAGGCATAATAATTTTTACCGTTGGCCCCTGTGATTTTGGAGTAGTGATAATCCCGGCTGATTGGGCAGGTTTTTTGGGAGCCTGAGGAGTAATTGATTGTTTTTTCATGGTGAGAAGCTGTTCTTCTGTTTCACGTTTTTGTTTCATCATTTCTGTCATTTCTTTTTGCAGTTCCAACACGCGCGTTTCTGCTTGTGCCTTGTCGCCCAGTTCTGTTTGAAGTGACGCAATTTTATTTTGGAGGGCATCAAGTTCCGGATTTTTTTCTTGCGGCACCACAGAAACAACGGGTTGTATCAACTGAACATGTGGAGCTTGAGTGGTGGAAGCGGCAACGCTCAATTTAGGTTTCGGGAATATGTCATCAACCCAGGAAAATAAGGAATCAAAAAAAGATTTTTTTGGTTCAGTGGGCGTTTGTGTGTAGAACCCCTGAAGTGTGGTTGCAATCGGCGTACCAGCTGTTTGTGTTGGTGGAGGCGGGGCAGAAGATAAAGCCGTACGTTGTGTTTGTGTTGTGGCGGTGACCGGATTTATCTGCGGTTCAGCCCTTGGTTGGGTTCTGTGCCACACAAATTGTGTTGGGGCGTAGACGCTTTTTAGAAATGATAATACCCATACATCCATGGGACGTTCTTCAATGGGAACAAATGCAAACCCGATTCCCATAAGTCCAAACAATACGGTGAGCGGCCAGGTAAAAAAGAATGGAAGGGGAAGGATATAGGATAAGTAAGCGAGTATGGCTCCGGCCGCAAGGTACCCAAACTGTTTAATCGTCATGTCGCCGATTAAACGGAACTGAAACGTCGTGACATTTTGCGGGACAGGATGTTGTTCCATAAGGACACAATCTATTGTAAAGAAGAACGACGGATCTCGCAAGAGGAAAAAGCGCGTTAGGACCGTGAAAACTTTAATATTTTCATTTCACGAAAATAAGTGAAATTGTTTTTCTTGTGATATGATTACTTCATGGACCGCGATTTTGTCGTTGTTGAAATAAAAAACACGAGAGACAGTGAAGAAACCCCACTAGCGATGGAACAAGTGTTTGCTGCAATGGGAAGCGGAAAACCACAAGGGTTGATGTCTCGATTGTTACAAGGAAAATCAAAAGAATCATGGTTGAGTTTTGAAATTGTTGCCGTTGATAGTGCAATTCATTTTTATTTGGTAACGACAAAAACCACACGTGCGTACATTGAAAGTCAATTAACTGCACAATATCCAAAACTAGCCATAACAGAAACAAAAGACGTAATATCAAGATTATTTGAAACAGCACGTGCTGTAACACAGCTTGTGCTTGCGAGCCCCTTTTATTACCCATTAAAAACTTACAAAGACGTCAGGGACATTGATTTGCTCTCAAGTGTGCTTGGGTGTCTGGCAAAATTACATAAAGATCAGTCAGCAGCTATTCAAATTCGCGTTGTTCCAGCGGGGGCTTCATGGCAACGTCATGCCGCATCCGTTGTTTCGCACGGTATTCCAGACCCGTCGTTTCCAGGAAGAACAAAAAATCATCCCCAAGCCAGGCTTATAGAAGGAAAAACAAACCAGGTGGGGTTTCAAACAACAATTCGTGTTGTTGCGACGGGCGCCTCGCAAGAAGCAGCGCAGTCAACACTGCAAACAGTTGCGGGAACGTTTGGCGTGTTTGGGCTCGGTGAAGGAAACACGCTCGTAACGAATAAACCTGCATTTTGGCAACGGAAAAAACTTGAAACCGCGATGGTGGACCGATCCGGAGCGTTTGCTCCGAAATTTCATGTGTTTGGTGCGTCAGAACTTGCCTCTCTTTGGCACCCCCCGGGATTACTGCTTTCAGCGATCAAAAATATTTCCTGGGGAGCAACATTAACCGGAGAAGCGCCAGAGAATCTTCCGATTGCAACAGACAACGAAGAAGACAAAAAAAAGATAAACTTTTTTGCGAGAACCGAGTTTAAGAACAAACCAACAACGTTTGGGATTAAGAGTGATGATCGTAGGAAACACTTGTATGTGGTGGGAAAAACAGGAACGGGAAAATCGACCATGATTGCAAATATGGCAATTAATGACATGCGAAATCACGAAGGAATGGCAGTTGTTGATCCACACGGAGATTTAACAGACGCGCTTCTTGACTATATTCCGTCATTCAGGCTTAATGACATTGCGTATCTTGATCCTTCAGATGTTGCACACCCGTTTCATTTAAACCCGCTGGAACTGAAAAATCCTGCACATAGAGAACTTGTTGCATCAGGAATCGTATCTATTTTTTACAAACTCTATCACTACTCATGGGGACCGCGACTGGAATATATTTTGCGTAACTGTATTTTGACACTGCTGTACGTTCCAAACTCCACACTGTTGGCAATTCCAGAGATTCTCACAAATGATAGATATCGGGAAAAAATAGTGATGCAGCTTCCGGATCAGGTACTGAAAAACTTTTGGATTAATGAATACAACAAGTTATCTCCACAAATGAGAAGTGAATCCATCATGCCTATTTTAAACAAAGTAGGGCAGTTTCTGTCTTCACAAACCATTCGAAATATTGTTGGCAGCCCGAAATCAACGATTGATCTTGAAGAAATGATGAACAAGGGAAAGATTATTCTTGTGAATTTGTCTCAAGGAAAACTCGGGGAAGACAACAGTGCGCTTCTCGGAGCCATGATCATTACCAAAATCCAACTTGCCGCCATGAATAGGGTGTATGAGGCAGAACACGCACGTAAAGATTTTTACTTATACGTTGACGAGTTTCAAAACTTTGCAACAAGCTCGTTTATTAAAATCCTTTCTGAGGCACGAAAATACCGATTGAATCTTACGCTTGCCAATCAATATATCGGACAAATTGATGAAGACGTGCAAAACGCTATTTTTGGCAACGCAGGCTCAATTGTTTCTTTTTGTGTTGGCGCAACGGACGCCAGGCCCTTGGCGCGGGAGTTTGGACTCAAATATAAAGAAGAAGAGCTAGTGCAGCTTGGCAATTATCAAATTGTTCTCAAGCTTTCCATTGATAATCATACCTCAAGTCCGTTTTCAGCAACGACACTACCACTTCCACGGTCTCATAATCAAAGTCGTGAAAAAGTAATACGCGCAAGTCGTGAGCGGTATACGAAAACAATTGAGAAGTAAAGGTCAATCCTCTATACTTAGCTTCATGAAGATAGGACTTTTGGGAGGCAAATTTAACCCACCACACCTGGGACACATTTTTATCGCGCAGCAATGCCTGGACTTCGGGGGATTTGATGAGGTGTGGTTTGTGCCTAATTACGGTCAAAGTTTTCATGAGCCCGTTGCGCCCGTTGAGGACAGGCTCGCAATGACAAAGTGTATGACCTTGTCTCATACCAGGGTTTCGACAATTGAGATTGATAATACGCTAGATGGGAAAACCATTCATTTGTTGCCATTTCTTCCAAAGGAACACACACACACCTTTATCATTGGATCTGACCAACTCGCAACATTCCATCTGTGGGGGGAGTACAAACGATTGTTGGCAAACCTTCCCTTTATTGTTTTTCCAAGGTATGGGTATCCAAACGAGCCCATATATGAGCATATGCAGGTATTGTCACATCCATCTCTCATTGCAACAAATATTTCATCAAGTAAAATTAGAGAGCGGGTGAGACTAGGACTCCCCATAGAAAACTTTGTTCCTAAGGGTGTTGCGGAATATATAAAAGAACATAAATTATATTTATGAAACAGATTGATCCGGAAAAAGAAACAGAGCGGATTATTGATTTTGTAAAACAGACGTTTCAAACTGCGGGGTTTACCGATGCAGTTATTGGTCTTTCGGGTGGCGTTGACTCCGCAGTTTCCTTATGTCTTGCGACTCGTGCACTGGGTCTAGAACACGTATATCCCATTCTTTTGCCATATGGACCTTTAAATACGCGGGGAGTCTTGGACGCGATGGAGTTAATTGAAAAAATAAAAATTCCAATGACACACGTTGTGCGGATTGATATTAAACCAGCAGTTGATGCGATTGTTAGAATTGATCCATTTATGGATTGTATAAGAAAAGGAAATATCATGGCTCGTGTCCGCATGACCTATTTATTTGATCAAGCCAAAAAACACCATGCGCTTGTCATGGGAACGGAAAACAAAAGTGAGCATGAACTTGGATATTTTACACGGTTTGGTGATGAGGCAAGTGATGTAGAGCCGATTGTGCATTTATACAAAACACAAGTGGTCGAACTTGCCAGGTTTTTAGAAATTCCTCAATCAATTATTATGAAACCACCATCAGCTGATCTCTGGCCAGAACAAACAGACGAGGGGGAGTTGGGATTTACATATAAAGAAGCAGATGAAATTCTTTTTCAGTTGATTGATGGAAAGATGGGAAAAGAAGAAACCTCAAATATCTTTGAAAAAGATATGGTAATAAAAATTAGTACCCGCATGAAACAAAACAGATTTAAAAACAAGCTTCCTTATTCGTTAAGTATGCTATAATTTTAGAAAATACCTATGGGAGAAAAAGAATCATCAGGAAAAAAAGGTAAGGAAATTGAAGAGATTGCGCGCGTGGTAGGTAAAGCCGTTGCTCCAAAAGTCGAAACCGTTTCTAATACATCCTCTCCAGAAAAATCGTCAAAAAAAGTAGAAAAAAAGGGTAAAAAATCAGTAGAGGTTCCAAAATCAAAACTTCAGCCATTGGAAATATCAGTAGAAGGAAAATTTGAAACGTTAGCGCCAAGGAATGAGGCCATAGTACACGTCATTGAATCTTCAACAAAGGGAGAATTAAACCGCATTTTACATGGAAAAGTTCCCAAAGATGTTCAAATGATTAATATGATGGATAGGGTGGCAGAGCTGATGGAGGGTGGGGGTACACCAGATGATGTAAAGAATTTTTACATGCATAATAGAAGTACTGTCGCAGGATTGGAAGGAGAATTGCAGGTGTGCGGAGAGATTCTAAATTTAGGAGATCGGTATCCATCTGGAGAGGCAGCATATCAATCGGTTCTTGCAGAAGGTGGGACCGGTACCCCAAGGGCTGCTACAAAACCGTTCTATGAAAATTATACTTTTAAAGCAAGTGGCGAGGCGGAAAAAAACGTGACTCTTGCAAGAAAATCAGCGGGTGAAGAAATTGTGGACTCTGAAACCGCAAGAAATATTGCAAAACATTTTGAAGATCGATTATTGAAAGGGGATTTTGCAGGAGACGAGACGGAAATGCAGCGAATGATTGCTGACATTCGAAGTAAGGGGAATGAATTGCGATATGGGGCAAATGAAGAACATTTTTCAAGCATTTATTTATCCAAAGAGGAGCTAGCGTTATTAATTCAAAATCCAATGTTGTTTTTTATGATGAAATTGGATTTTATGGAGCGGGAGCTTCACGATCCGAATGCGCCATTATTTAAGGCTTCCATGAATCGTCTACAGCTTGCCCAGGAGTTATTTGGGAATGAAAATTTCGATATTACGCGTCTTCATTCCAATGCAGAACCAGGAGAATTAAAAATGCTTTTGAATGATGTGCAGAAAGAAATGCATTCACCGATGAAATCACAAGTTTCTGAAATGGTCGATTCACGTATTACCGCAATGTTTACCACGCACGATTTAAACACCTCAACAGACGCAGCCAAATTCGCCGAAAACATGAAAAATAAAGGAGACCGTCCATACTTATTCGCTCAAACGAGTGAGGGTGGATTAGTTGGAGAATTCAAGGGGCGATTGGAAGCCAATTTACGTCAAGTAACACCGCAAGGTTTGCGGAGGCGGGAGTTTGTGGACACGTATCATCAAACCCAAGCAATAAATTTGACTATTAATCAATTTGAAGAAGAATATCCATTACTGCACAGGCAAAAAATTATTGACTATTTATTATATTTTCAACAGCCAAATGCCGATGGGACGAAAGAATTATCGCAGGATATCATTAATTATGTTGATGGAATGAAGCACGAAATAATTAAATCAATCGTTCGAAGATCAGAAAACGCCATGCGGTTGGAAATGCGTATGCCAGCTCTCATGACCCGAGGAATTGGTGCACACGAGTATATGAGTATTAAAGGTGGTTCAAGTGATGTCATGCAAAAATTTACACTTGAATCAACAGACGTTGTTGAAGAAGGTGCTGCAGGAGCACTACTTCCACGCGAATTTAAACTCCGTAAATTTTTTAAAGGAGACCCCAACAGCATTATTGAACGAACCTTGTGGAATCATGCTGCAAGATTTACTGCGAATTTGGACCCCATGGTAAAAAGAGAAACAAACGCAGTTGTAGACCAGCTTCTTCATGATTTGAATCTGCCTGCAAATGGAACAGAACTACAGAAATCCCTCAGAACCCGTGCAATAGAACGTACATATTACATGTTAAAAATGGATAATAAAGGTCGTGAGACAGAAGAGATTTTTAATAAGATGAAACACACATTAATAGAGCAAGCGCTAAAAAAAGGTCTTAGTGAAGAAGATGGGAAAAAAGCATTGAATAATTTAAAAAACCCGAATTTTCAACAACTCCTTATCGATCAAGCAAACTCTATGAATTCAGATGGGAGCTTTAATGAATTAGTAAAAACAGAAGTTGGTGGAAATGTGTTGCAGATGCGATTATTTCGTGCATACCTATTTTTAGATAGTTTATGGCGAAGCGATACATATTTAAAATCACTCCGTACTGGACTTCAGTTTGGTGGCGACAGATCTGTCGGAACAGCCCTCCACGCATCCGGTCTAGCCGTACATTTTGGAGTGTTTAAGGACCATGAAACTAAAAAGGAAGCAATACAAAATTTATCTAGAACAATTAAAAAAACAATAGAGCTTCGTCCGCAAGGAGTTGCAGAAATGCTTATTGATGGAGAGGACAGAAAGTTTAATACATGGGCGTTTGATAAAAAAAGAGAGGAATATGCATTTCCGGAAGATTGGATTGCTGTTCTTGACCGACGGTTTATTATGACGAACCAGATGATTCAACGGCAAGATTTGCCGGCAATTCGATATCAGGATTCAAAAACATTTGTGGATTTAGCAGGGAAAGTGGGGACGCCAGAATATGAAGCAATAAAGACAAAAGCTACATTGACTGCAGAAGCATTTAAGAATTTGCCCTTAGAGAAGCAAGATGAACTTAACAAAAAATTTGCATCCCTTCTTGATGTGCATCATGAACATGATGAGTTTGAAGGCGCAATCAAGAAATTGATGAAGGAATCGCCCGATGTAGAAGAACAAATGGCGCGAGATTGGGTGGAATGGCGCTTGGTTCAACAATTTGAAGCAGCTCAAAGCATTTTTACTATTCAACTGCAGGATGTTGTTATTCAACCGGATGAAGTGAATCCTCCTCCTGGTCAGGAAAAGAGCAAAGGAATAAAAATTACTCCAATTAACGATATAAAAACATATTTTGAAGATATGAAGGGATTACATGATGAAATTTCAAAGGATGAAGGTGACTATGTGAAACAACTTGGCTCCATACATTACGCCCGGCAATATTTGAACATTCGATGGATTGATGATAACCCACAATATCTGATGGAAAATCCAGAACAATTTAAAGATCGGTATACGCAGGAATACACACTATATGCGAAAGCAAATGGGACAGAGGTAAAGCCTTATACTACACTTGAAACAAGGGAGGGTATGGGGCCTGCCGCAAAACATGGGAGAGGTGTTGCAGATTTGGCAAAAGCAATGGGTTCAGCAGACAGTTGGATGTCGCTTAAAGGAGGATTTTCAAATGATGATAAAGAATTCGATAAGCTGATAATTGAATGGAGGGATTCAATGGTGGGATACCAAGGATGGGATCCTGCAACAGAAGGAATCGGAGAATGGTATGCGGCGCACACAGATAATATGCAAACAATTCCTGGAAGAGAAAAGAGGCATGACTCCTCTGTTGATCGTGAGGCAAGAGGTCCAATTGGTAAATCTGAAGATTTACAGATGGGTGCAGAACGTTGGGAAAAGTTGAGTGGCGTGCTTGGTAATTTGGATGACATAAATCCCGAACTTGATGATAAAGTAAAAGATGTTTTGCGTATTTCAACATTACATATTGGAAAATTAAATACACACATCTCCTGGAGTTCTATGGCAGAAAAGTTTCCACCACTCAAGACGTTTTTGGGTGGAAAATTATATAGATTTTTAAATAAAAATTTTGATCTTGGGTTATTCCAGTATAAAATGCGAAACGTTGGGCTTTACGCAGCAGTTTTAGGTCTTATTTATGCCGGAAAAATGGTTGAAAAAGGAACAGAGGATTCTTCAGGTGGCGGTAAATCAAAATAAATACTTTACTTTCCTCCTACCGCTTTTGTAATATTCTCACTCATCTTCTCCATTTGTTTTTTCGATACAGCCATTTGGAATAGTTGCATTCCTATTTGTGTTGGTGCAGCAAGCATTCCTCCAAGTTCACCGATTCCCCCCTGGAGCCCTGGTTTTGGTTTAAGGGCCTCGTTAATCATTTTTCCGACGTTTGGAATCATGAATAGAATGCCTAATGATATAAGCGCTCCAATACTTGTTGCGTTGTTTACAAAAAGTCCAGCATATGGTGGATGCCATAGGGTACCATCAGTATTTGATAGCTGCATAAATACTGCAGAAAGAAGAAAGAGAACACTTGCTGCTGGAAAAATGAGAATGTTGGCGATAAGTCCTCGAAACCAAGAATCAAACGCTTTACTTCCGGGAACCGCCTCAAGCAGAAGCTGAAAAGGAGCAAAAACAAGCGCAATGATTATTTTAATATATGTGCTTAAAAAGAAAACAAAGAGACGAATAAACAAAAGGAGCAATCCGATGCTAAATAGCACTCCTATCAATGCAGGAGCCAAACTTAACACAAGAAAAGCGATTGCAACAACGGGCATTGAAATAGATGCAATAGCAAGGCCAATTCCACCCAGCGCTAAAAAATTAGCACCAGCGATTTCCGCCGGATCATGAATACCAAGGATAATTCTATAAAATAATTGAGATTCGGGAATGTTTGCAAACACCTGGTGCCATAGTGTTCCGTCAGTGATGGAACCAGTAGGTCCTTGAGGAAGCATGTTTGTTGATTGAAACACACTTCCAACAAGGGCAATTAATAGATACATAACATCAATTGCAATACCACCGATTGCATCTGAAAAAGTTACTAAGAGTAAAGTGATGACAATTTTTGGGAGAGCATTTTGTACCGTAACAACGGTTTTTGGATCAATTTTTTTTCGAAACATTACCATGAAACCAATTGTTACCATAATGAGTGCAAGAACTACATAGGCGATGTCGCGGAATACTTTCCATACAGGAAGAAGAGCTGTTAATCCCGAAAAACCAATGCCTTGTGCGTAAGCCTGTTTTGGAATAAAGCCAAGCGTTTGTCCAATATCCTGAACAAATGCATACGTTGAAGCAGGGGGTGTTATATACATGCTTGTTATGTATGAAGATATCGAATTAAGAGCGCTCGCCTTTAATAATTTTTGATTGTAAGGAGAATTAAGTGACGCGTCACTTGTGGTTATGCCGGGAACCGGACCAAGTACGCGTCGTATAAAGTCTGAATACGTATTGGTATTGACATTTGACACATGCGCTGCTGCATTAACATCGCCACTGGTTGCCGCTGCCTCCATGCTTGCTGCATACCCCGTATCAACCCAAGAAGTGGATTCTGCTTGTGCTGCATGAATGGGCGAGAGAAGACAAAAAGAAGCAAAGACAATCAAAAATAGTAATATAAACACCCGTTTCATATTGGTATTATCCGTTACTTTATATACTGCGTCAAGATTTATGGCACCATCTGGATGCGAAATATTGTTAAGTTTTCAACCCCTGTTACTTGTTGGATAACAAGAAGAATAAGGTAGCTTCCTACGAGAACCGCAAGCCCAATGATGGCATTAGTGATCGTTCCCTTAGCTTTTTCCAGTTTTTTTTGATCTCCCCCGGAAAAAAGGAAGGTAAAACCTCCCATAACAAGCATGACAAATAATACAACCCCGGCTAACGCTGTAACAGCTTGAATAATGTTTGAGAACAAAGAGGCGAGCGATCCGATGGTTGCAACATCAGCAACTGCATCTGCGGGCAAATCACTTGCTTTTTCAAGATTAGTCCAGGTTGGAATTTGTGCAAGTATATTCATACTATAATAAGTATATCAGATATCAAAAACCCCGCATACGCGGGGTTTTTGTATATACTCTTATTTTTCTTAATATGGTTTTGGAAGGTTGATACCTTGTGAACCAATAATATTGACGCCTAAGAAACTCTGCACAAGCATCATAATTGCCCATGCCGCCCCGACGATAATAAGTCCGACAATTGCATGTGTAATTTTATTTCGTGCTGTTTCCATGGCTGCTTTGTCTCCACCTGAGGTAATCCACTGAAGACCGCCTAAGATAAGAAACAAAAATGCCATAAGTGCTGCGAGAATAAGGAGTGTTCCGACGACCGCACTGACAAGTTGTCCAATATCAGTAATACGGACACCTGCCGGCTGTGGAACCGTGATATCAGCTGCAAATAATTTTTCTAACATAAACATTCCCCCTTTTTAGAATAGATTTATTATACGATATATTTTTGCATTCAGCAATCAACCCTTAAATGAAGGGATTATTAATGCTTTAATATCAATTCCCAGGAATTGTCCGACAAGGGTGAAAATTGCATACGCAGCGGCAACGATAACAAGCCCAACTAATGCGTTCGTAATTTTATTCCGCGCTTGTTCAAGTTGCGCCTTTTCTCCACCCGATGTAAGCCATTGAATACCGCCCATGATCAGGTAAAGAAGTGTAAGAAGAAATGCAAAAATAAAAAGGAGTCCAACAATATTACTAATGAGACTCCCTATAATTGTTCCACCTCGTTCCGTGCTGCCGGAGCCAAGCGCGGGGGGAAGTACCGGATTTCGTAATTCTGCAAGTGTGTGATTCATATTGTTATTTAAATTGAATAAGTTCTCCGACCGACGATGGCAAAAGAATGGTGTCCCAGCCAAAAAATTGTCCGGCAAGGGCAAGAATTGCCCAGCCGGCAACAACAACAACAAGTCCAATAAACGCATTGGATATTTTGTCGCGCGCCTCTGTTAGCTTTGCTTTGTCGCCAGCCGCAGTGATCCAACTGATGCCCCCCATGGTAACCTGTATAAGAAACCAAATAGCAGCAACAATAGTGAGAAGTCCGATAATCGCCGAGATGGCATTGGTAAATGCGGAGAATGCGGTTGGACCAGTAAATGTTGTTCCCCCGAAAGGACCGAGTCCTGCGTCTGGACCCGTGCCACCAATCTTTCCAAGATCAACAGCAAGTAGTTTCATATAGTTATTTTCCTGGTCCGTAAATTATCGGATTAAGCATAAACATCGGATTACCGAACAATAAATAGCCAAATAATGCGGCAATGACAAAAGATCCGGCAATGATGGCAAGACCCAAGAGTGTCTGCCAGATTTTGTCCCATGCTTTAGTAAGCGCTTTTGTGTCTCCGCCCGCGCTCATATAGCCATATCCGGCAAGAATAAGATTAATAAACGCATAGATGCCTGCAACGGCGAAAATTAGACGGAGAATGTTGCTAAAAAACGGAACTAACCCCACATCCACATTTCCATATTTGTTAAGAGGGTTTTCAATTTTTCCGATGATATCGGTTGCATCCTTGGCGTATATGCGTTCAATAAATGTCATATTATTTCGGTAAAATAGTCACTCCGGTAATAATTTCAATTATTTGTATAATCCAATACGATGCAAAAATAAGAACAAGACCTGTTATGGCTGAGGTGATTGCCTGTTTGCTTTGTTCGGCCTTTTTTGCGTCGCCACTACCTGCTGATACTATAAAGCTAAAACCGCCAAAAATCAATAAAACAAGAAAAATAACACCGGCAATTACAAATGCATTTTTAAGAAGAACATCAACAAATGCACCAATGGTTGGGAAAGATTTGGCCGGAGCGAAGGTTTGACCAATGTCAACTGTTGGTGCTGGAGTAGCGGCAAAAATGCGTTCCATAGTAAAAAGTGTACGAAATATCAGGAAAGAACACAAGCGGGGCTTTATGGTATAGTAAGGAAGCTTGTATGGACGACGCAAAATTAATTTCCCGAATACTTGCACGTGATGAACGGGCCCTCCACGAGTTTTATGTTGCGTACTCCCCAAAACTTCGAAGGTTTATCCAAACAAAAGTTCAGAATCCAAATGATTGCGAAGATATCTTCCAAGATACCCTGTATGCGTTTTTGGATGCAATCCGTGATTTTCAAGGCAGCTGTCAGATGAACACGTTTTTGCAATCAATCTGTAACCATAAAATCATTGATTATTACCGGAAAAAGAAGCTACGAAACATTGTATTTTCTCAATTTCCTGAAGTTGATGGTCTTATTTCGCCGCTTCTCAATCCTGAAGAAGCGCTTGACGAGATCGTATTGCGGGAAGAATTACATAAAACATTAAACAAGCTGCTTCCACAATATAAGCTCGTATTATATGCGCGGTATATCTTAAATATGCCGGTTGTTGAAATTGCAAAGAAATTTGCCACAACCCTAAAAGGCGCAGAATCCATGCTGTTTCGAGCAAAAAAAGCATTCGCTAAAAATCATGAACACGTTTAAGTACGATAAATTTGTTGCCAGGTGGAAAGAAACAACAGAACTTGCTCCTCAAGGTGTTGGTCCATTGACTGGTGTGTATAAACGGTTAACGCACCGGTTAAAAATTATGCCTATCCCGACGCTTGTCCTTGTCAGCCTCGTTCTTGTATCTGGTGTTGTTTTTTTCCTCGGTCCTTCTATTGCGTCTTTTGTGACATTTCTCCAACGAGGGTTTTAATCTTCTTTTACGACTAATACTATATGAGGGGATCAATCCTACGTGGGTGTATTGGATTTATACGATCATCAATCGGACTCATAACCACGCCGTATGAAACATATCGCCGGATTGTGAATCACGGATCGTTATGGGAGCTGGTTCCGCTCGGCGTGTTGCTTTCTTGCTATTTTGCCATATCTTCGTTAGTTAAAACTGCAGCGTTTCGTCCATACATATTAACAAAGCATTTTATTCTTCTTGCTATGGTTGTTCTCGCAACATATTCCATAACTGTATTGTTATTATGGGGAGTTTCAAAGCTGTTGCGTGGAAAGGGTGACATCCGCTCATTGGGGATTGCGTGGGGATATACACTCATTCCAACATTATTATGGTTTTTGGCAACATCACTTTTATACGTGATATTTCCTCCACCAAGAACAGGAAGACCATTGGGAATACTGTTTAGCGCACTTTATTTATCATTTTCAACGGCGCTCTTTTTTTGGAAAGCCATGCTTTCATATTTGACACTTCGTTTTGGCATGCGGCTTGATTTGTGGAGGATTATTGCCGTGTTTTTTATAGTTGGAGGCGTGATGGCAATATATAGCATTGGGATGTATCGGTTGGGAATATTTAAAGTGCCGTTTATATAACACTATGACGCTTAATAAAACAGATACGGTTACAACACGACGGAAGGAAATAGAAAAACAATTACATGTAGCACTTTCTCATATTGGTTCGTTTTCACTCGATGAAAAAGTTGCGTCAACACGGCATTGTGAGAATATGATCGGTGCTACCCAAGTTCCGGTCGGTGTCGCAGGTCCACTTCGGCTTCGCTCAGTGCAAGCCCTTAAAAATAAAGACTATTTTATTCCTTTGGCAACAACAGAAGGGGCGCTTGTTGCCTCAGTAAATCGTGGATGTAAAGTAATCACCGAAAGCGGTGGAGCAATAGTTGATAGTTGTCATGTTGGTTCAACGCGCGGACCGGTTTTTTATACAAAAAATCTGGAGGAGAATGACAGACTCAATATGTTTTTGGAAACACATCTTAAGGAGATGCAACACATTGCTCGGAGTACCTCAAGTCATATCTTTTTAACAAAAACGTTTTCTCAGGGGGTCGGTCAATATCACTATGTCCGTTTTATCTACGACACAAAAGATGCAATGGGGCTGAACATGGTGACGATTGCTACAGATAAGATTACAAAATTTATAGAAGAAAAAACAGATATTGCGTGCATCTCACTTTCCGGAAATTATTGTGTCGATAAAAAACCGTCGTGGCTCAATTTCATTGAAGGGCGTGGATCAAAAGTGTGGGCAGAAGTAGTCATTCCAGAACGCGTTCTTAAAAAAATCTTAAAAACCACAGCAAAAGGTGTGTATGATGTTTGGCTTTCAAAATGCATGATGGGAAGCATTATGAGCGGAGCAATGGGATATAACGCACAGTTTGCCAATGTCCTTGCTGCCATGTTTCTTGCAACAGGACAAGATATCGCACACATTGCAGAATGCGGTATTGGCGTAACAAATGCTGAAATCCGTGGAAAAAGTTTATACATAAGCGTGTATCTTCCAGACCTCATGGTTGGAACCATTGGGGGAGGCACAGAACTTGCAACACAAAAAGAAGCACTGCAGATTCTTGATGTGTATGGAGGAGAAGACGGAAAGAATAGGAAGCTACTCATAGAAATCATTGGAGCCGCGGTGCTTGCAGGAGAAATCTCATTACTTGCAAGTTTGTCAGAAGGAACACTTGCAAAAGCACATCAAAAACTCGCGAGAGGAAAAACATCATGATGGGCATTGTTTCATACGGTACATATATACCAACATACAGAGTCAGCATTACTGATATAGCCGCTGCGTGGAAAAAGAATCCGCAGGAAATTGTGAGTGCGCTCGGTGTAAAAGAAAAAACAGTGCCCGGTGTTGACGAAGACGCAGTGACCATTGCATTTGAAGCAGTATTTCAAAGCATGCAATCCTTCAAAGGGAAAGCATCAGATATAGAAGCACTGCTTATTGGTTCTGAAAGTCATCCGTATGCTGTTAATCCAACCTCAACGATCGTTGGAGAATTTTTAGGTATTGGAAATAACTATCTTGCATCAGACCTAGAATTTGCCTGTAAAGCCGGTACTGCCGGAATTCAAATGATTGCAGGGCTTTTGTCGTCAGGTCAAATCAAATATGGACTTGCCGTTGGAACGGATACTGCACAAAGCAAACCTCATGACGCGCTCGAATATACATCCGCATCAGCGGGTGTTGCGGTCTTGATGGGAAAAACACGGGTTTGCACCTCACTTCTTTCATATACATCGTACTCATCAGATACACCGGATTTTTGGCGAAGAGACGGTATTCGATACCCTTCCCACGCGGGGCGATTTACCGGAGAACCAGCATATTTTGCCCATGTTGTTGGTGCAGCGATGCAATTAATGAAAAAAACACATGTATTTCCAAAAGACATTGATTATTGTGTGTTTCATATGCCAAATGGAAAATTCCCAAGAGAAGTTGCAAGGCGATTAGGATTTATTGACACGCAGCTCGCTCCCTCGTTAACCGTTGATCATATCGGCAATCCGTATTCAGCTTCTTCCATGATGGGGCTTGCAGCGGTTCTTGATATCGCAAAACCAAACAAAAAAATTTTTATGGTGTCATACGGCTCAGGAGCAGGAAGCGATGCGTTTTTGTGGAAAACAACAGAACATATAAAAGAACTACAAACAAAACGGAAAAAACAACATTGGTTAGTGAGTCAGCAAATAGAGGAAAAAACCTACGTTGATTATCTTGGGTATTTAAAACAAACACATAAAATATGAACATAACGGTTGCCGGTTGCGGCATGACAAAATTTGGTGAACTGTGGGCAGCTTCACCACGCTCTCTTGCAAGAGAGGCCGTTGAGCAAGCAATTGGGGAAAGTGGCGTGGAGAAAAAGTCCATCCAAGGACTGTTTGTTGCCAACATGCTTGCGGGCATGCTTGGGATGCAGGCACATCTTGGTGCACTGTTTTCTGAAGAATTAGGATTATTTGTTCCCGCATATACAGTGGAAGGCGCGTGTGCATCCGGCGGGCTTGCGGTGCATGCAGGCGTTATGAGTATTCTTTCCGGACAATATGATACGGTTGTGGTGCTCGGTGTAGAAAAAATGACTGATCATAAACCGGAATCAGTGAGTTCTGCGCTCATGGGTGCTGGATCTAACGAAGAACGACTGGCAGGAGCAACGTTTCCAGGATTGTATGCGATGCTTGCGCGTAGCCACATGGAGAAATTTGGCACAACAGAAAAACAAATGGCAGCAGTTGCGGTAAAAAATCATTTTCATGCAAGTTTTAATTCAAATGCACAATTTTCTAACTGCATAACCATAGACCGGGTGTTGAAAAGTTCATGTATAGCAGACCCATTAAAACTACTTGATTGTTCTCCTGTAACCGATGGTGCAGCAGCGATAGTTCTAAAACGGGAAACGACCAATGGCAAACAATCTGGGGTACACATTATTGCTTCACAAATTGCAACAGACACACTTGGTCTTGCACAGCGGAAAAGCCTCCTTGAATTATCAGCAACTAAACGTGCCGCACAACGTGCATTTACACAAGCAGGGATCAGTGAAAAAGATATTGATATTGCAGAGGTGCATGACTGCTTTACAATAGCTGAAATACTTGCAATTGAAGATATAGGGTTTGGGAAAAAAGGACAGGTTGCGAGAGATATAGAAAAAGGAGCATACACGCTCGGGACAGCAAGACATGTCGTTGTGAATTCGTCCGGCGGCTTAAAAGGGTGCGGTCATCCAATTGGTGCAACAGGAGTCAAACAGATTGTTGAAATAGTAAATCAGCTACGGGGAGTGTGTGGTAAACGACAAGTGAAAAATGCAACAGTAGGTCTTGCACATAATGTTGGCGGGAGTGGTGCAACGGCAGTGGTACATATAGTACAAAAAGGATAATTTATGATTAGTCCGGTTAAAATTTGGCGGAATCAAAAACATTATGCCCAGATGGTCGGCAAAACCGGCAGTATTATTTCCTGGACCATCATTCGTGTACCGCCAGACGGATTTAGTGAGCAAGCACCATATCCACTTGCGGTCGTTCAGCTTGATGACGGACTCCATATAACAGCACAGGTTGTTGACTTGGAGTCAAAACAATTACACACAAAACAAAAAGTAATCACTATTATTCGTCGAACAATCGATACAACCGCTGATGGAGTGATTCCATACGGCATTAAAGTAAAACCATTATGATTACGGTTTCAGTTCCGGGAAAAATTCATTTGATGGGAGAACATGCTGTTGTCTATGGAACACCCGCATTGTTTGCTGTGATTAATAAACGAATGATTGTTTCTGTTGAGCATGCAAAAAAAATGGAAATCATTACATCGGAATCATCCGATTATGTGTTGTACGCGCTTGAAAAAGTAAAAGAACACGTAGGTCTTAACATACTTCCTCCTATGAAAATTACTATCACATCAGATATACCTGCAGGATTTCATCTCGGATCATCTGCGGCAACTGCTGTGGGGACGGTTGCAGCAACGATATATTTTTTAAAAAAATTGTGGAATCCAAATCAAATTAATGCCATTGCCTATGAAGTTGAAAAGAAGCAACACGGAAATCCATCGGGTGGAGATAATACCGCAGTAGCCATGGGGGGATTTGTTTGGTTTCGAAAAGAATTAGAGTTTTTGAAAAGCATATGGCAACTGGACATACATATTCCTCCATCACTCAATCATTTCTTTCTCATCAATACAGGCAGACCAAAAGAAACAACGGGTGAAATGGTGACACTAGTCAAGTTACGATTTGAAAAACATCCAAGCATAATGAAGCAGCAATTTTTGCGTAACGAAGAGCAAGTGAAGAGAATTGCCATAGCACTAAAGGAGCACGATGAAAAAGTATTAATAGATGCGATACAAAAAGGTGAACAGACGCTTGAAAAAATCAGTGTCGTTTCGAAAAAAGTGACTCCCTGTATTCGCGAGGTTGAGGCATCGGGAGGTGCAGCAAAAATCCTTGGCGGTGGGGGAAAGAAGAATGGTGTTGGGTTTATACTTTGCTATCATACAAATAGTCATAAAATTGAAACCATAGGAAAAAGGTATGGATATGAAGTTCAACCTATTGTGTTAGGTGGTGAAGGCGTTCGTCTTGAACGAAAGGATTAATATATATGATCACAGTATCAGCGCCAGGAAAGCTAATGCTTATGGGGGAACACGCAGTGGTGTACGGACACCCCTGTGTAGTCACTGCGGTTTCTGAACGACTGAGCGTTACTATCAAGGAAACGAATGACGGCAACGTAATAATTAATGCTCCACAGGTGAAAAATACCCGGTTTCTTGATCAGGCACTTCTTGATGGATGTGCAGCACTCGCCATTCAACACAAAGGATTACACATTACTACACAAAGTTGTTTTTCAAACTGTTATGGATTTGGATCATCCTCTGCAGTTACCGTTGCAACACTTTTTGCGTTATCTAAGCTTTTTAATAAACATATCGATCCAAAGTCTTTGTTTCAACTAGCATATAAAACTGTGTTAACAATTCAAGGAGTAGGGTCTGGATTTGATGTTGCAGCAGCAACATACGGAGGAACGCTGCTCTATACAAAAGGCGGCAACACACTCGATCAATTAGCATGGGACATGAATGATGGCGTATCAGTTGTTGTTGGATATAGCGGAGTTAAAGCTGACACCTCATCAATTGTGAAAGAAGTTGCTAAGAAACGCGAGATACAAAAAGAACGAGTTGATAGGATTTTTGGAGCAATAGGAAAACTTGTTATTCAAGCAAAAGAGGCGGGAGACAAAAAAGATTGGGAGACAGTTGGGAAATTCATGAATTTTAATCAGGAATATCTTCGGGATTTAGGAGTAAGCACAGAAAAACTGGAAACTATGATTCAAGCGGCAAAACAGACCGGTGCATATGGCGCAAAACTTTCAGGCGCCGGCGGAGGGGACTGTATGATCGCTCTTACCAGAAAAGATAAAAAGAAGGACGTTGAAGAGGCGATTGTTAAGGCGGGAGGAATAGTTGTTCCTGTGATAATTCATATAGAAGGGGTGCGGATAGATCAATGATGAAGGCAACAGCACTAGCTCCGGCAAATATTGCTCTCATTAAATACTGGGGAAAACGGTCAGACGCGCTTCGTACGCCGCTTAACGATTCAATCTCCATGAATTTAAGCGGTGCGCTGACAACGACAACAATAGAATTTTCTCCATTGTTTGAAGGTGATGATATTACGTTTGTTGGAGAAACACTATTAGAAAAAGAACATGAGCGAATCATTAAGCATCTTAATAGAATTCGAAAAATAGCCCGTAAAAAACTGTATGCTCGCGTGGTGACAAAAAATTCTTTTCCAAAAGGAGCCGGAATTGCATCATCAGCATCCGGATTTGCTGCATTAACCGTAGCAGCTGTTTGCGCACTCGGATTACAGCGTACAGAAAAGGAATTAACAATACTTTCGCGTATCGGATCAGGATCGGCATGTCGAAGTATTCCTGATGGTTTTTCGTGGTGGCACGCCGGAAAGAAATCTTCTCAGTCATACGCAGAATCTATTTTTCCAGCATCGTGGTGGAACATACGCGATGTTCTTTGTGTTGTTTCAAAAGAAGCAAAAAAAATATCAAGCACAGAAGGAATGGATGGAATAAAGACAAGTCCGTATTGGAAAACGCGCATGCGGGGAATCCCCGGAAAAATTGATAGGGCGCTTCATGCATTAAAAGAACGAAACATGGAATTGCTGGGAAACCTTCTTGAGGAGGATGCAATTTCAATGCACTGCGTCATGATGACACAAAAACCACCGCTCTTTTATTGGAATGAATCTACCCTTCGGGTGATAGAGGCTGTTTACGCGCTTAGGAAAAATGGAATAGCTGCATATTATACGATGGACGCGGGTCCGAATGTCCATGTTATTTGTAAAGGTGAAGACGAGGATGAAGTGAGCAGGCAAATGAAACAGGTATATGGTGTCCAGTCTGTTATTATTAACAAGCCAGCACTAGGAACTCACAGTATTTCAAATCATTTATTTTAATTTATGGAAGAACAAAACATACCTCAACATATAGCAGTCATCATGGATGGGAATCGCCGGTGGGCAAAAGAACGGGGACTTCCAATTCTTGAAGGACATAGAAAAGTAGCTGATGAGATACTTGAGCCTCTTATCGAACATGCCGCAAAACGGGGCGTGAAATATATGACGTTTTGGGCATTTTCTACAGAGAACTGGAATCGTTCAGAAAAAGAAGTGCAAGGGATTATGAGTATTTTTCGCCACGTGATACAAAAGCGTTGGCAAATACTGCATGAAAAGGGTGTTAAGATTCGTGTGATTGGAGATATGATGAGGTTTTCACAGGACATTAAAGATGCTCTGACAAAAGTAATAGAACAAACAAAAGATAATACAAAGATTACCATTGTTTTTGCGCTTAATTATGGCGGTCGAGATGAAATGATACGGGCGATGAATAAAAGCCGTGGAGAAGAAGATACATCAAAGAAAACATTTGAACAGCATCTTGATACTGCTGGAATTCCAGATCCAGAATTGATTATTCGAACGGGCGGGGAGCAACGGTTGTCAGGGTTCTTGCTCTGGCAGAGTGAATATAGTGAATTATTGTTTCCTTCTTGGTACATGCCGGAGTTCACACCAGAAAGACTGGATGAATTAATAGAGGAATACTCAACTCGTCAGCGAAGATTTGGAAAGTAGTCTACTTAAATGTATCTCCGATAGCCGTAATACCAAAGACAATTCCTAAAAGTTGTGTAATCCAATAAGCCAAAAAAATAATAACAAATCCAACTACTCCATAAGTAAGTGTTTGTTTCCCCTTTTCCATTTTTTTAGCATCTCCAGCACTGGTAAGAAGTGTGAATCCTGCACTAATAATCATGATAAGGAGCACAATACCCGCTATGGGGAGTGCGAATTTATATATATTAGAAAGAATAGTACCGATGGTAACATTTTTATCACCCAGTGGGCCAACTAGATTAGGAGTTCCAGGAAGAGTTAATTTTTGTGCGAGTAAGTGATCCATATTATTCAAATCCTGGAATTCTTAATATTTTAACCCCAATTAATTGTAGGAGAAAAATTGAAAAGATGATAAGAAGAAGTCCTGTGATTGCTGCACTGATCAGTTCTTTTCCTGCGTTAAGTTTTTCTGGGTTTCCAGCAGACATCATTATTTGCAAAGCGCCGAAAAGAATAAGAAGAAATGCTATTCCTCCAGCTATACCGATACCAAAAGGAAGAAACGTATTAATTATTCCAGAGGGTGATG
Source organism: Candidatus Gottesmanbacteria bacterium (assembly GCA_043798445.1). Classification (GTDB taxonomy): domain Bacteria; phylum Patescibacteriota; class Microgenomatia; order UBA10105; family UBA927; genus CAIJMI01. The sequence continues at coordinate 25,705 of JAZDOQ010000027.1, forward strand.
CATCAATGCATCCAATTGCGGTCCATACTTTTTTTTCAGCTTTCATACAATCATCACAAGCTTCTTTTTGAGGAGATATGAAAGTATTGCAGACATAACCAGCCGAGGCTGGTTGTGTAGGTGTATTAGGACATCCTGCCTTTGATGTACAACATTTATAACTTGAGCCTGGGCATAAGTGTATATAACTTGAATAATCAATGTTTGAGCCAGCGATAGTAGGGGGACAGCCAGTAAATTTAAAGGGATCTCCATAGACACATTTATACGCTGGCGTTGGCGGGAATGGTGGACATCCCGTCTTTGGATCGCAACATTTTTTTGGATTGAATCCAGGACAATTTACATATCCAGATTTACTACATACGCTATCAAATCCAATAATTCCCACGTCGTCTATACATTTTTTAATTGGAGTTGGTGAGGCGTTGTTAGAAATACAAGAACATCCTGCAGTAGCGCATGTAGAGATTGTGCCGGCACAACGAGCTGTTGTCCCAGTGGGGCATTTGTTCATTGTAGCATCTACTTCACACGAAAGATCGCCAACGCCATAATGGCTGACATTTTTACATTCACACGTTTGTGCAAAAATTTTTGTCGGATTTTGAAAAAGAACGACAAGAAGAAAAGCAAAGATAAATAAAATTAGTTTTTTCACTCCTTAAGTGTATCATGAGCTCCACTTTAAAGAAAAGGGCATGATAGAATAGAAAGACGCATGAAATATGTATTTCATTTCATTTCCGTTTTGTTTTTTTGTTTATTAGTCTTTTCCCCATTAAAGAATATATATGCGCAATCATGTGATTCTTCTTGTGCAAATACGATTGAATGTCAACAAAAGATTGCAAAGTGCCAGGAAGCATGGGATCAGATGGAAGCAGCAAAAAAACCCCACGTTGATACGCTTCGTAAGATGGAAGCAGATATCGCTGCGTTTTTAAATCGCATCAAAATCATCGAAGCGGAGATGGTTAAAAAAGCAGCTGCAATTATTGAAGGAGAAAAGGAATTGGGATCACTTCTTGTTGTTGCAAATCGAAGAATCCGTTCTTTTTACATGCGGTCTTCAAATACTAATCTCATTGCGGTATTACTTTCTTCTTCTGATGTTGGGACTGCGCTTCGAAGTTATGGCTATCAACAGGCCGTGACAAATGAAGATAAGCGGGTGATTACGCAAACAGCGGTGATGGTAAAAGATCTGGAAAATAAAAAGAAAAAACTTGAAGGTGAACGCATAACGCTTGCGAGTATGAAAGAAGATGTGGATAGGCGGGCAATATCCGTACGGAAGCTTGTCGGTGATGCAAACGCGTATCAATCAAAACTGTCTACCACAATTGCTAGTTTAACCGCATTGCAAGTGGCTATTTTGAATGCTAAAACAGGTACGTTTCAAACAAGCGTAGGCGATGTTCCACTTGCTGATGATGCCGCGAGCAGACCGGATTATAATCCCGGGTTTTCTCCAGCGTTCGCAGCGTTTTCTTTTGGCGCACCGCACTATAGGGGGATGAGTCAATATGGAGCATTTGGAAGAGCAAAGCAGGATCAAAACTATGAAACGATTTTGCGGGCATACTATGGTGGAGGGATTGAAATTAGAGATCATAATCCAGACGCACAAATATCAGTGGACGGATACGGAACATACTCTCTTGAAGAATATGCAAAACGGATTTATGAAATGCCTGGCTCATGGGGTGATGAGGGTGGGATGGAAGCGTTGAAAGCGCAAGCAATCGCGGCAAGAAGTTATGCGCTAGCTCGCGGCGGTTCTATTTGTGCCACAGAGAGTTGTCAGGTGTTTAAGCCTGAGCCTAAAGGTGGAAATTGGGAAAAAGCAGTGAATGACACGAGAGGGAAGGTTGTGTACGCAAACGGGTCTCCATTTTCGACATGGTATGCTTCCACGAGCGGTGGATACCAAGAATCGTATAGTGCTAATGGGTATTCAACTCCTGGTTTTTGGGATACGCAGAATGGTCGAGCGGGCTGGACAAGTCAAGCGTACGAAAAAATAGGTGGAAGTCCATGGTTTTATAAAGCATGGTACAAAAATAGAGCAGGTGATAGTTGTGGAAGAAGCCATCCGTGGTTAACAAGTGAGGAGATGGCAGACATTCTAAATGCATGGGTAGTTTTATACCAAGGTGGTGGTGACAGCTCCAGGGTGACGCCAACATCATCATGTTGGGGTGGAAATCCGTACTCAATGTCAGAACTTCGATCTATTGGAGGATACACAAACGTTTCAGGAGTATCAGTGACGTATTCAGAAGCAGGGGTAACCTCGACAGTCACGTTTCAAACGAATAAAGGAAGCGTTCCCATTACAGGTGCTGATTTTAAGAAAGCATTTAATCTTCGTGCTCCAGGCCGCGTTTCACTGATGAGTGGCTTGTTTAATATTGAGCGGAAGTAGTACAATCAAAGCATGCCGACGCTATTTGTCAAACAAGCGCCAGAAGAATCTGCGACAAACACGAGCGTACAAAAACAGACGCCCATGAATATATTTACCGCTTTTGCCAGAAGTCCAAAACACCTCAGGTTTGAAACACAGGAAAAAGATGAAGTGGTCATTCTATTTTTGCGTCAACATCTCATTACCCTTATCCCGTGGTTTATTGTTGGAGCAGTTATGGTGCTGGTGCCAACTATTCTTTTTCCGCTCATTATTAAACTGATTTCAACAGCGCTTGCTGTTCCTGTTGGATATATCATTGTCGGAACCGTGTTTTGGTATGTAGCAACGTTCGGATTTATGATGTCGAAATTTTTGTATTGGTTTTTCAATATATTTATTGTGACCAACGAACGGATTGTTGATATTGATTTTGTGAATCTTCTGTATAAAGACATTGCTGAGACACAGCTTGAGCGGGTGCAGGATATTTCCTATCAAACGCGCGGTGTGTTGGCAACAATGTTTAATTACGGGAATGTAATGATTCAAACCGCCGGTGAAGTACCGAATTTTGCATTTGAGCGTGTTCCTCGACCAAATGAAGTTACTGATATTATTAGCGACACAGCAAAGCTAATAAATAAAAAGGCAGTATGAATCCGAACCAATACACAACCATAGGGTTCTTGATTACAAAAGTATTAACGATTATCGCGTTATTGCTGTATACAATCTATGCAGGAATTATGTATAGACAAGAACATCTTATGTCAAAAGTATTGGCTGAAACGTCCGAAGCAGTGTTACGCATCCTCGTTATTGTTCATTTTTGTGCCGCACTTTTTGTGGTGCTGCTTGCCATTATTTTACTGTAAACCGTTCAAAACGTGATACCATGGAACTGTATGCAGATTCTCTCATCCGTGGGTTCAGTTGTCGGAAACAATTCCTCTGTTCATTGGGCACAAACCATTAAAAATCCCCATGTCTACGGCATTATCGAAGCGATAGATGCCGCAAGCATCGCACAAACTATCGGCATGCAGGCAATTAGTAAAATAACGCAGCGTGCGAACCGATCCGTCGTGAGTCTTCGCGATCTTGAAGAGGTGGCAGATGAAGGAATGCATGAGGGCATCAGATCAATTGCGCTCATTGTCCCCGTTGGTACAACGCTCTATGTTGTTGTTCGTGGATCAGGCATGGTGTACTTAAAACGGAATGGACAATATGCACGACTTCTTGATCACGAAGGAAGTATATCTGGAGAAGGAAAAGAAGGAGACGTTGTCCTGTTGGTTTCAGATGCGTGTAAAAACACTGTATCGGAATCCGAGATGATGGGAATATTTGATCACTTGTCAGCGGTGGAAGCGGCAGAAAAGTTTGCATTACTTCTCAATGGAAAAACAGATTCAGCCGGGTGTGTAGCACTATTGTTTGAAGTGATGAAACATGTTCCTTATGAGTCCGTACAACAGCCTGTAATCGATCCGACGCATGCGGGAAAAATTGGACGATTCTTACGGGCAAGACCTCAAGACAAAGCGCAAACCATTAAACGCCACGCATTGGTGTGGGGAAGAAGACTTAAAAATCCAAAAGTAAGTGTGACCATGCTTCTCATTGTGTTATTTGTTGCAAGCGTATTATTTGGGATTAACAAAGAATTTTCTATGAAAAGTGATCAACAAGTGACTTCTGTTATGAAGGAAACTGAGCGTGTGTATGAAGAAGGCATGGCGCTCATGGAACTCAATCCCGTGAAAGGGAGAGAGCGATTGGCAGCTGCAAAGACACTCCTTGCTCCCATAAAAGAAATTATTACGTCAAAAACAAAAGATGGCCGTCGCGTGCTTGAACTATTTGGTCAGATTGAAGACTCGCTCACGCAGGCCATGCATGCATACACGGATGAACCAACACTTTTTTATGATGCAGCACTGTTAAAAAGCGGCGGAACGATCACGTATATGGCAGCAGCAGAAGATATGATTATTTTGGGAGACACCAAAGAAAAAGCAGTATATAGTTTGGCAATCCCCGGGAAAACAGGGCAAATTGTTGCAGGTGGTAGCGGGTATGAGATGACACAAGCGGTAGCTATTCGCGGAGGAGTAGGATACGCATTGTTGTCAGAAGGAATAAACGAAATATCACTTGATGATAAAAAAGCAAAACAAAACGTCATAAAGAAAAGCAACGATTGGGGACGAATAGCGCCGATGGTTTCATTTGGTGGAAACATATATTTACTTGATGTGGAAAAAGGGAGGATCTGGAAATATGTTGCAACCGAAACAGGGTTTTCAGATATTCGTGAGTATTTAAATCCGGATACACTTCCTGATTTGTCAAAAGCAACCAGTATGGCAATAGATGGATCAGTGTGGATAGGAACAACAGATGGAAAAATTATACGGTTTACTCAAGGAAGAGAGAATACATTTGTTCCAAAAGGTGTTGATCCGGCATTTGGATCACAATTAATTGTGTATACGAGTGACATTGTAAACAATGTATATGTACTTGATGTGCAAAATAAACGGGTGGTTGTCCTCGATAAAGATGGAATATATCTGTCCCAATATTCATGGAAAAGTGATAGTGTTCCTACTAATTTGGTAGTTTCTGAAAAACACGGTAAAATATTTCTTCTTGCCGGAGGGGCGATCTATAGTATTGATCTTAAATAGGCATAGATATGAAAATTATCAACCGAAAAGCACCATTTGAATATACCATTGTGGACCGGATAGAAGCCGGTATTGCTCTTGCGGGGTCAGAAGTTAAGTCACTTCGACTGGGACATGGAAAATTAGAAGGAGCGTTTGTTAAAATTCTCAATGGAGAAGCGTATCTTGTGAATGCTGAAATCACAATGTATCCGTACGCACGTCCAAATGGGTATGACCCAAAACGGACAAGGAAGCTTCTTTTGCACAAAAAAGAGCTCATTTCTCTTCAAAGCAAGCTAGAAAGCGCCAAATTGACCTTAATACCTCTTTCTTGGTATACTAAAGGCCCACAAATGAAGCTTGAGATAGGGCTTGCGCGTGGGAAGAAACAGTACGAGAAACGGGAAATAAAGAAAAAGAAAGACTTACAGCGAGAACTAGAGGTGGATTTTCGGGGGAAGATTAAATAAGGATTGGGGATGTACGATTCGACAGTTTGATGCTCTTTAACACTGCAGGTCGACTTTGATATTTGGTCGTTAACTAATTATCAAAAAAATACATGCTGATAACGATGAGTTAGAAGCAGCCCGATATGCTCCGGCTTGGGCCGCGCGAGCAGCTTACGCTTACGCATAAAGGGACGCCGTAATCGCATTCGCTTTGGTGATGTCTACGGTGTAAAAACAGCCGAAGTGCAATTTTTCTGGTTTGATGTTCCAGATAAACAAAGTTTAATACATCTTGATCCGCCGGATCTTGTCAATTCGGTTGAGGGCGGATGACAATTGTTGATTGACTACACCTGTAGATGTGTTTGGAATGTCAGATTGGACCCGGGCTCACCCCCGGCATCTCCACAACTGTTGCCGTTCCGCATAGCGGACGGCTTACAGATGTGGATGCCCAGAAAGGGCGCCACGTATTTTTATGTCTCTTCTTGATATTATCTACCCAAAAATTTGCTTAGGGTGTGGAAAACTTGGCACATATTGTTGTTCCCATTGTCTGGAATCAATGCCGAAATTGCCATACTTAAAATGCCCGGAATGTGAACGACCGGCCATTGATGGAAAAACACACCCACGTTGTCAAAAACAATTTGGCATAGACGGAGTGATCAGTTTATATCCATACGCAGGAATAGTAAAAAAGGCAATTAAAGGCATTAAATACCGGTTTGCGTTTCGTATTATTGAAGATTTGTTTCGAGTAATTCCGGAAGAACAGTTGCTATTATTGAAGAATATAGGAAGTAAAAAAAATATTTGTTTTATCCCCATCCCGCTTCATGCGTCACGACAAAGATTGCGGGGATTTAATCAAGCAGAAATTATTGCCAATACCTTCTCTAAGATAGTATTTATACCGACTCAAACAGATGTGTTGGAGCGAATTCAAAAAACACCTCCGCAGGTTGAGATGAAACACCGTCAGGATAGAATACAAAACATGAAACAAGTATTTTCTGTGAAAAAAAACAACATAGAAATATGTGGTTTCTCCATATTTCTTGTTGATGATGTTTACACAACTGGTTCAACAATGAAAAGCGCTGCAGAAGTGTTAAAGCGAGCGGGTGCTCATTTTGTCTTTGGGATAACGATTGCGCAATAATAAATTGCTGTTAGGCAACATCAATTTTCCAAAGCCCGTGAATATTACAAAACTCTCTGATGATTAGTGATCCGTCCACAAGCGGAAAGTCCGCTTCCGGTTTTTCTCCAGGTGATAAATAGACGCGGTATGTTCGTTTTTCCGCAATAAGCTCTATCCATTCAATAAAATGTGCGTCTTCCATTGGATGAGGTATTGATCCGATTGCAATATGAATGCCTTGCGCTGTTTTTGTCACGACTGGAACATGTTTTTCTTGACCCATATCGCTTGTTTTTTCAGGCACAAGGAGTGGTTTGTGACATACTTCTGGAAGTTCATTCCCTGGCCGCAATATCTCAACGAGATTGTTGCAAACCAAACATTGATAAATTTGATGTAGTTTATTCATGTGCAGTCCTCCTATTACAGGAGAGTGTAACAGAAACATAAAATAAGTACATAGTCGCCAGAACGCCGTCTCTCTTGGTATAATGAAAGCCGAAGTTTATATAGGAGGGTGACTCAAACGGCTAAGAGACAAGTTTGCTAAACTTGCATCGCGCAAGCGGTGAGTGGGTTCGACTCCCACACCCTCCGCATTGAAATATCTTACCAAGTGTAGCGAGGTTAGAGATTTCAATGCTCAGAACGCGAATAGCGATTCTGAGAGTCCTTGAAAATTTTCGAGTTTAGAAATGACAATGCTCAGAAGGTGTTAGCAATTCTGAGTGTCAATATTTTTTGGAGAGGTCGCATAGTTGGTCTAGTGCGGTAGTCTTGAAAACTACTAGGGGCGCAAGCTCCTCGCGAGTTCGAATCTCGCCCTCTCCGCCATCACGGACGAACATAAATTTTCAATTGAAATATGCGTTTGTAGCGTTACAAAAATACGTTCTGACTTTGAAGTACTGAAAATTTCTTTTAAAGCTGACAGACGGCGGGATTAGAACCTAATAAAATAGATTGATTGTCCAACAATATCAAGACATCGCTTTTTAAGCAACGAAATAGTGGAATAACTGAAAAACAATTAGACTAATTGATTTATGAGAAAAACTCCTCGAACCCAATATAAAAGTAATCTGGGCGACTTATTCATAGACGTTAAAAAAAATCACGAGATTTTTTGCCTTGTAGACCAAATTTTTCACAAAGAATCACCCTTAACAATACTTCTTGAAGGTTCCGCTGATGTTAAAAATATTGAAATACTAGTTGATGTTATTAAGTTTCGCAAAAATCCAAAAGATATCATTGTTCTTATAGATATCAATTCTCAATCAATTAAGGAACATAAACAACATATTATCAATAAACGCTTAGTTTCTTCTTGTCAGGCCATGGTCGCCGATATGAACGATCTGCCATTTGATGATCACTCAATTGATCTAGTGATAAATTATTTTACTGTTAATTTTAATACATCAGATAGGGATGATGATCAAACGATTGCAGAAATTCAGCGTGTACTCAAACCAGGAATGTCCGCTTGTTTATTTTCAGTATATGTGTCTGATGAAAGCAATAAAGTTGCTGACAGAGGTTATGCTCATGGTGCTCGGAAAAAGGATACAACTTTCACATTCCCAGCAGTTTATTATCAATCAGCGTTTAAAAAATATTATTTGAAGTGTGTTAACTTTGCTTTACAGAACGGAACTGATCAACAATATCTGTCATATCGTCGTTTTCTTTTAATGTTACAATCACCATCTCCACAAAATATATGAATACTCAAGCCTTTATTTCAGATAGTAATACATATCATGAATTTCTGGATAGCATCTACCGTGTTGAACAGGGTCAGCAGGCTAAATTTTCTATGCACTCATCCATAACACCTGCAATTTTAGATGAAAAAGAGGCGAACGGATTTATAAATAGATATGAAATTATTCAACAATATTTAAAAATATCAGAAAAAATCTTTAAAGATAGCTTGTTTGATAATTCTCACAGTAGAATTAGGGACTTGATTCTTAACGAAGTAAATCCTGATTTCTCCGTCTCGTATCACCGTGAGCTTTATAGTAAAAAAACGAGTACTCCTTATTTTTTTCGAACTGACGAAAGTGTACCAGGAAAAATTTCTGAAATTCAGTATGGTGGTTCTCTATGGGGAATGGTTGATGTATTACAACAATCTCTAGAAGTGTTATCTACCTTGGTAGATATTCCGATTCGGAGTTTTAATCAAGTAAAAATAACTGAAATATTTGCAGAAATTATTAAAGACTTAACAAACAATGATCCATTAATATTTCATCAAATTGATGAAAGCTCAAATATGTTGGATATGAACTTATTCATCTCACTCTCGAGGAAATATGGTTTGAAGTATTTAGGAAGAGATTATGATGTATCACTAAATAATGTAAATTTTATTCGAACCCATTCATTTCTAGAAGAAGTAACAAATAGTAATTTTATTGGTTTTTTGGAAAAATATCATAAAGGAACGCTTCTATTTGACATATTTCCTAGTGTGCTTTTTTTTCAAAAACTTCCGCTTATGCTCCCATTCTGGGAAGAAACAAAAAATTATTATCCCGATAGTGTTCGTGATATTTTTCCATTTAGCTCTTTAGTTGGTGACGATGATGTGATTTTGGAAAGCGGTGCGCATCTAACAATTGATGAATTTGTAAGATTGAAAGCTGGTGAGAGAAATTATTATTTAAAATATGCAGGTATGAATGGAAATATTAATTGGGGTGCAAAAAGCGTGTATCAATTAAGTAATAGCAGTGTTCAATGTAAAAAACTACTTCAAACGGCTGCAGAACAATTTAGAAGAGGACAATACTGGATAATACAGAAGGCGTATCATAAAAAAGAGAGTGTTAGCTATGTGAGTGAAGACAGTGTTGTCACAAAACCTATGTACACAAAATATAGTGGATTTTACGGTCCAAAAGGATTTATGGGTGGGCACGTAATGACAAGATCGTTTTATAAGGTACATGGTCAAAACGAAGGTGTTTGTAGACTAATTCTATAATTTATTCGAAAATAGGTTATAACATTGTCAATGGTTCTCCGCAGAAGTCACTTCAATTTCTTCAGTGTGTAGTATATACTGACTATATGGACGAAACGTCTGCCCGAGCAACACCAACCACGAAAGAAGAGGTGTACATTACGTGGACATCTCCATCGAGATTGTTTAAACGGAGAAATAAAGAATATTTTACCAATATTGGTGCCATTGTTTTTCTTCTTGTTGTTATTCTTATTTTTGCCCGTGAATTTGTTCTGGTTGCTGCAGTTCTCTCCATTGTCTTTTTGATTTATGTGTTATCAACCGTCCCACCTGAAGATATAACACATAGACTCACAAACTTGGGTATTGAAAGCGCAGGTCATTATTACCGATGGGAAGAATGTGCTGCGTTTTGGTTTGAAGAACAGTGGGGACAGGTGTTATTTATTTTGCAACCTATAATTGGGCCCCGTATTATTATTCTTCTTGGCGCACAAGATAAGAAACAAATTCAGGATGTTGCGGAAAAACATATTCCATTCCGTGAACAACCAGAGAAGTCTTGGGTAGAAAACACCGCTTCCTGGCTTGCTAAAAAAATTCCTCTGGAAAAGCCACAGTGATAGCCTCAATTCTTGTTTCGTAGTAAAATGCAATCATTGCGCCCGTAGCTTAATGGATAGAGCACCAGATTGCGGATCTGATGATTGTGGGTTCGACTCCCGCCGGGCGCGCTTAGAAGAATTCTATTGAGGGTGAGGTGCAGGAGTGGCTAAACTGCCTGGTCTCGAAAACCATGGGAGATGAAAGTCTCACGCGAGTTCAAATCTCGCCCTCACCGCCAATAAATAATAGTGAAGTAGATATAAGGAGGAATATGAAAATAACGATTTGCGGTAGTATGCAATTTTATTTAGAAATGAAAGCTGTGAAAGACGGGCTTGAGGTTTTAGGTCATGATGTGCTTGTTCCCATGGAAGTTGAAAACAATACCGTTCCTATTGAAGCACTTCCAGAAACAACGGATGAAGATAAAATATCTGCAAAAATTGAATACGATTTTATCAGGGAACATTTTTTTAAAATTCAGGTGTCCGAAGCGATTCTCATTTTAAATTACGAAAAAAAAGGAATTCCCGGATATATCGGCGGAAATACATTTTTGGAAATGGGATACGCCTTTGGACTCGGAAAAAAGATTTTTTTGATGTTCCCGGTTCCCAAAACAGAATACTCTGTTGAAATGCATTCCATGCAGCCCATCATTATCGACGGGGATATCGCAAAAATTAAATAAAAACGGGCTTCTGTAGTTCAATGGATAGAACGCGGCCCTCCGGAGGCTGTAATTGCAGTTCGACTCTGCACAGGAGCGCATAGGAATATTTATATGGAAAACATTTTTGACACAACTATCAGCGATCTCGAAACAAAAAAAATTTTTGTTCTCGTACCTGAACTGAAACCACTTGAGCATGTGATCGAAAATAATATCGGTCATAAAAAACAGGATGTCTGGATGCATACAAAGAATGTTTTTCGAGCGCTCCAAGAAGCTTTGAGGTGTGATTTTCTTAATACGGAAAAAAAAGCTGTATATCTCAAATATTTTTCAACCCATATTGGAACAACGATAAAAGCAAAAGCAATGATGGTTGCTGTCATTTTCCATGATATTGCGAAATCACACACGCTTACGCAGGATGCTGTAGGTAATACAATGTGTCCAAATCACGAAAAAATTGGTGCAGAAATGATAAAGCAAATCATAAAAAGATTAGGATTGTTAAAAGAAGAACAATTGTATATTTGTCAGCTCGTCTTACACCATGGAACTCTACATGGTTTATTAGGTTTTCCATTTAAGGAAAATTTGTCAGTTGAATCACTTCGAAAAGAAAAACGAACGCATCACGATATCTGGTCCGAATTGGTTTTTCTTTGCTGTGCTGATATACTTGGCGCTGATTTTGTCAGAATAAACCCGGATGATGCGAATAGGCGAATAAAACGCCTTATTTCATGGTTATAATTGGAAGGGTCGCATAGTTGGTCTAGTGCGCGCGCTTGGAAAGCGCGTATCGCCGCAAGGTGATCGCGGGTTCGAATCCCGCCCCTTCCGCCACGTAATATCTTAGCGAATTTTGATCTTGATCAAAATGAGCTTAGAGATTACGTGGGAACGTTTACTTTCGAAGAAAGTATTACGTTTGATTCGCTAAGATAAACGTGGCTTACTGCCTTTATGTTTTATTACGTCTATATTCTTCAGAGTCAAAAAGATAACAGTTTTTATATTGGATACACAACGGACTTGGTTAAACGATTTAAGCAACATAATTCTGGTGAAAGCCAGGCGACTAAACCATTTAGACCATATAAATTAATCTTTTATGAAGCGTTTCTTGATAGAATAGATGCAAAGAATCGAGAAATATATCTAAAAAGCGGATACGGAAGAAAAACAATAAATGGATTGCTCAAGAAGTATTTAGCCTGATAGGAAGTGGGATTAGAACTTAAACCTATAATATGATAATATACCTCCATGCTTCCTGAATTAGCTAGAAATCAAACTGCTGAAATTTTTAGGCAAATCATCAATGAGTCTCCCCAAGCAGGTAGCGAAATCAAAACACGTCAGGAACGAGAACTTGGTCACGCGGCAGATGTTGCAAATTGGATTATTATTTTATCTCCTGACGCTACTTTGGATCTACAAGTAGCTGGATGGCTGCATGACTGTGAACGGTTGGTAGACAACGAGGGCACAGTTGGATTTAAAGGCGACAGAACGAGTCCAGAATATCTTGCACACAAAAAAGGTCATGCAAAAAGAAGCGCCGATCTCGCTAAAGTTATGTTACAAAGATTCGGGTTTTCAGCATCAAATATTGACAGGACATATTTCTTAATACTTCATCACGATGATACAGGAGAAGAAATTGATAAAATTGGAGATGAAGAGCTTACGATTCTTGCTGCAGCTGACAGTCTTTCGTTTTTTACCTTTATTGCTGCGGATATGTTGCAACGTGAAGGAGAGAGCAGACTACAAGATAAAGCAAACTTCATGGTTGATAAAATGTCCTCAGGTATCAGAAAGTTACTTGGTGATCAGCAGATTACTGATCCAACTATTTCACGCGTAAAAAATCAAGCACTTGCTAAATACCAACAAGGGTAATACGAGATGACTTATAATAGGTTATAACTTTATAAATGGTTCTCCGCCAAGATTTAGAAAAATATTCTAGCTGAAGTGAAGTTGACAGGAGGCAGGGTTAGAACTTATGATAATATCATCAATGCATTTATGAAAAATAAACCACTAATTATCATTATCAGTCTCATTATTCTGCTTTGGATAAGTATTGGATATTGGTATTTCTATGGGTCTAAGACTTCCATATTGGGAGCAATAAGCGAATCCATCGCAATTGAGACGCTTCAAAATAAATTCCCCGAACTTAGAGAATATCCGAATGATAATCTTCCTCCAAAATCCATTAAGACAGAAAAAACAAGCGGCGGCTGGTATGTGGCTTTCATACAGGAAGGATCGGGCGTGCCGATTATTGACGCCCGATGTTTTTTAGTAAAAAATGATAAAAGCTTCACACAGAATAAATATATCCCGCAAGATAATGCTCTTATTGGCGAATTTTCTGCAAGAGAATGTAAGATAGTCGAAAATACAATCGGGGAAAATACTGGAGGTTCAAACTGTGCGCTGGAGACATGTCACGGTTTGGATATAAAATGCGGAGTAAATCCACCCGGTGCGTGCACTGCTATGTATGCAGTAGGCGATAGATGCTTACAGTATGCAACGTGTGGCATCCAAAACGGAACGTGCCAACAGATACAAAATTCTCAATTCACGGAGTGTAAATTGTGCATCCAAAAATGCATAGATGCTAACAGAAACGATACTATAAAGTTGTTTGAGTGCGAGGGAAATTGTAATTAAAATCAATTTGCTGCTAAAAAACCCGTGTCCATTAATGAAGAAAAAAACAATATTACTCACTGGTGATGATGGATTTGATTCTTTGGGAACACGGCTCCTTATTCATTTATTGAAAAATACATACACGCTTGTTATTGCAGGTACAAAGACACAGCAAAGCGGTGTTGGCGGGCATAAATCAATCATGGGAAAAGGCGAATGGGGAGAAGAAATGGTTGATGGGGTACCAGCGCTTTGGGTGAATGGAACTCCTGTTGATGCGGTTGAAGCAGCGCGATCATGGTATCCACAAGCATTTGATTATATTATTTCTGGAATGAATTGGGGAATTAATGTTGCAGGCAGTTTATGCAGCTCTGGTACGTTCTCAGCTGCATTTTTTGCAATGAATCTTGGACTTGCCCCTCGAGCAATTGCCATCAGTTGGGATATTTCTGCAGGACACCATTTTACTCGGCACACAATAGAAGATGGAATTGAAGCATTTATAAATCACCCCGGAAGATCTGCAAAGGTTGCGTTAACAGAAGCATTTCGCACAAACTGCTGGGGTGCAGCAATTGTAAATATTAATATTCCGGCAAAAGAGACGAAGGTTTTTGAGTTCGCAAGACCGCTTGAAGTCATGCAGGGATTATGGCCACCTATTGAATTAAATAAAAATACGGGTATGTTTTCTTACAAATCAGGAGACCATGTATTAACAATGGGTAGCAATGATACTGATGTCCAGGTGGTACGGAGGGGTCATATTGCAATCACTCCCTGTCAAGCCACTATGATAGATAGTGTGGTATATAGAAAAATGACAGGGAAGAAATGATAATTTATTTTTTCAATTTGTGTTTGATTGCTTCAATCACCATCGGGACAACAGAAATAAGAATGATAGCAATAATAACAAGGGAGAAATTTTCTTTTATAGACGGAATATTGCCAAACAAATACCCCGCGAGGGTAAATAGTACTACCCAGAGAATCCCGCCGATAATATTGAATGAGATAAATTTTTCGTAGTGCATTTTACCTACTCCGGCAACAAAAGGAGCAAACGTGCGGACAATCGGAACAAAACGAGCAAGAATAATTGTTTTTCCTCCATATTTATCGAAGAATGCTTTGGTTTTATCGATATGTTCTTTGTTAATTGGAATTTTTGGATTTGCAATCATTTGTTCTCCAAAAAAATGTCCTATCCAGTAATTACATGTATCGCCAAAAATAGCAGCACCAATAAGAAGCGGAACAATAATCCAGATATTGAGAGATCCTAGTGCTGCGAGTGCTCCAGCTGCAAATAAAAGTGAATCTCCTGGAAGAAATGGAGTAAGGACAAGCCCGGTTTCAATAAAAACAATCCCAAATAATATGGCGTATGTTACTGTTCCATAGGTTAATACAAGCTGTGCAAGGTGCGTATCAATATGAAGAATAAAATTGACGAGATTCATGATGACATCCATAGAGTCTGATTATACGAAAAAAAGAATAATGTGTATACTCACATCATGGATGATTTTGACGTATGTGTTATAGGAGGCGGGCCAGCGGGCATGATGGCAGCGTTGTCTGCAAAAAAACATCATCCGGAAAAATCCATTGTTCTTCTTGACCGGACATTTGAACTTGGGAGAAAACTCCTTGTTGCGGGAGCAGGCAGAGGGAATCTTACAAACATAAACCTTCAAAAAGATCCATCTTTATTTGTGCATGGGCCAAAGGAACTAATAAGCGCAACATTTTCTCAATTTGGGTATCAGGATATTGTCGATTTTTTTAATTCTTTAGGAGTCCCGTTGTATGAAGAACAAAAAACCGGAAAGGGAAAGATGTTTCCGGTTATTGACCACGCAAAGACGGTTCGAGATATATTAGTGGATGAAATAAACAGACAACGGATAACTGTGTTAACAAATGCAGAGGTGCTTAGTGTAAAACAAAAAAAAGAACAGTGGCGTATTCAAACAACACACGGTTTCATGATAATCTCAGACACAATTCTTTCTTGTGGCGGGATTACATACCCGTCACTCGGGTCAAATGGATCAGGGTATGGGTTTGCGAAAAATATTGGACATACAATTATTGAGCCTGTGCCAAGCGCGGTTCCACTAGTGTCAAAGAATGTATTATCACACCTCCTTCAGGGGGAAAAATTACAGATGCAGGTTACCACTATTGATGAAAACTCTTCTTCTCGTGTTGTGATTGGTGATGTTCTGTTTACTCAATATGGCGTATCAGGTTCCGCAATACTTGATGTTAGCCGTGATATTTCCATATTGCTTCATCGTGATCACAAAAATGAAGTCAGTCTTCACTTATCTTTTTTCCCCGGAAAAACAATTGATGAAATAAGCGCACTATTAGAAGAACGATGGAAAAATCATAATGATCAGTTAGTTTCGAGAAATTTGTGGGGACTCGTAACGACAAAGGTCTCTGGCGCAGTCTGTGCCGCATCAGGTATTGCTAAAGAGCAAACCGTTGGAAAGATGAAGAACGAAGAAAAACAACGTTTGGTAAAAACGCTTTCTTCATATAAACTCATTGTGACAGATACGCGAGGGTGGAATGAAGCTGAATTTACTGCGGGTGGTGTTGCTGCAGATGAGGTTGATATACACTCCCTTGCATCAAAAAAAGCTCCACATCTCTATATCGTTGGAGAGCTCTTAGATGTTGATGGTGATATTGGTGGATATAATCTTTCGTGGGCGTGGGCGTCAGGATGGGTTGCCGGAAAATTACAATGAGAAACATTACAATACGTATATGATTACCTGTATATTTGAGGATGGAAATAAAGCAACACTCCGACACGTTGTTGTTCATATGATCGTTGAAAAAGACGGATGTTTATTATTGGAAAAGCGGGATGGACCGATTTTAGAGACTGGGAAATGGTGTTTGCCAGCTGGGTTTTTAGAACGGGATGAAACAGCAGCCCAGTGTGCCATACGGGAATTGAAGGAAGAAACAGGATGGAACGGGGAAGTGCTGAAACTGTTTAAAATTAACACAAATCCTAATCGGCCAAAAGAGGACAGACAGAATATTACTATTGAATTTTTAGTAAAACCAATTCAAAAAACAGGAGAAAAAGATTGGGAATCGTCAAAGGTGGAATGGATACCTGTTGAGAAATTATTACCTTTTGAGGATTTTGCATTTGATCATGGAGAAACAATCAAACAATATTTGGAATATAAAAAAAGTCCTTTTCCGCTGCCAATTCTTGTATAACTGTTGTTATTTTCCATTTTTATGGTATTCTTGAGCCACGAGTTGTGTATACATATATTTTGAGGAGTGTCACGTATGGGCAATGCAGACGAAGTCAAATCAAGACTCAATATTATTGATGTTATCAGTGAAAAAGTCCAGTTAAAAAAATCCGGCAGAAATTTCAAAGGGTTATGTCCATTTCATAACGAAAAAACACCATCCTTTATGGTGTCTCCTGATAGGCAAGTTTTTCATTGCTTTGGGTGCGGCAAAGGGGGATCGGTTATTGATTTTGTGATGGAATACAACCACGTTGATTTTCCTGAAGCGCTCGAAGAGTTGGCATCACGTGCAGGAGTTACCTTATCTCTTGTAAAAAGCGAATCTCCAGAACGAAAACTAAAAAATGCAATATATGAAATCAACGCTCTCGCAAGTGAATTCTATCAGTATTTACTTATAAAACATCCACTTGGGGAGAAAGCACTTCTGTATTTAAAAAACCGTGGAATTACTGATAAATCAATCAAAACATTTAGCCTTGGCTACAGTCCAAACAGTTGGGAGGCGCTATATCAATTTTTGAAAAAGAAAAAATATAGTGAGGAGCTCATCGAAAAAGCAGGACTTGCACTTCGAGGGAATCGCGGTCTCTATGATCGGTTTCGAGGTCGTCTTATATTTACGCTTCGCGATCACAGAGGTAAAGTTGTTGGATTTTCCGGACGTGTACTTAATCCGAGTATTAAGGAAGCAAAATATATCAACACATCAGAAACCCCAGTATACAGCAAAAGCAATGTGCTTTACGCATTTGATGTAACCCATGAGGCAATTGCACGGGCGAATGAAGCAATTCTCATGGAAGGAGAACTTGATGTGATTTCATCCTTTCAAGCGGGTGTGTCGAATGTGGTTGCAATTAAAGGATCAGCGCTCACTGAAGGACATGTGCATCTTCTAAAGCGATATACGGAGCGCATTATATTTTCTCTTGATAGTGACATAGCAGGAGATATGGCAGCCAGGCGAGGGATTGATATTGCAGAGCGGGCAGGGCTTGATATGAAAGTGGCAGTCCTTCCTGTTGGAAAAGATCCTGACGAAGCAGTTCGGGAAGATCCGATTGGGTTTAAAAAGGCCATGAAAAACGCAATACCTATTTATGATTATTTTATTGCCTCCGCAATTAAACGTTTTGATATAACAAGCGCATTCGGTAAGAAAAAAGCAAGTGAAGAACTTTTTCCGGTAATGTCAAAAATTGAAAATAGTATTGTGCAAGGGCACTATATAAAAAAGGTAGCACAAGCGCTTGATGTTTCAGAAGACGTGATTATTGATGGAGTAAAAAAAGTTAAACTGCCAATAGGATTATCCAGAAATCAATTGCCAGCTTCAAAACCACAGGAAAGTTTTGCCATATCAGGACCAGAGCGGTTGGAACTATATTGTTTGGGATTAGTACTTCAAGGAGATACAAAAAAATTATATGAAGAATTTTCAGCGGTTATTACGTCGGGCGACATAAAACACATGGGAGTCCGGCGTATTGTTGAAGCAATATCTTTATATATTCATGGAGAAACACCATTTGTGGTTGCTGATTTTGCAAAAATACTCTCGAAAGAATTATTGCCTGTTTTGGACGAAGCGTACCTTTGGGATATATCAGTCAGTACAGAAAATAGCGACTTGTTTGCTAAAGAATGGTTAAGAACTTTGAAAGAAGTACAAAAAAGTATTTTGAAACGTAAGATGCGTGAAGTATCAGATAAAATACGATCAACAGATGAGAAAGAGGAGGGGCAAACACAAGAAAAGCTTGCAAAACTAGCTTCAGAGTACGCGCTTCTGGAAAAAACCAGCTGATCCTGGTATAATTCTTTCTGCTCAAGCGAAGTTCATTGTTTGTTGATGAAGTGGTAACAAACGGGGACTCACGGTATATTATGACAAAAGTAAAAACTATTACTAGTGCTGAAGAACTTCTAAAAGAAGGAAAAGAAAACGGTTTCATTTCCCAGGAAGATATCCTCTTTTTATATCCAAAACCAGAAGATCATATCGTTGACATCGATCGCCTTTACGATAAATTGATAAGAGCTGGGATTGACGTGTTTGAAACGACATCAGCAGATGTTGAAAAAGAAGCGGGGAAAAGTATTGAAGAACTGGAAAAAGAAATTGAATCCCTTGTCACCTCAAGCGCTGAGCCGGTATCAGATCCGGTCCGCATGTATTTAAAAGAAATCGGTCGCATTCCACTTCTGAAGTTTGAAGATGAAATCTATTTAGCTAAACGCTATGAAAAAGGAGACAAAAAAGCAAAGAAAAAACTTACTGAATCCAATCTTCGTCTTGTTGTATCTATTGCTAAAAAATACATAGGTCGAGGCATGAGCTTGCTTGACCTCATCCAAGAAGGAAATCAGGGACTCATCAGGGCTGTTGAAAAATATGATTGGCGCAAAGGATATAAATTTTCTACGTATGCAACATGGTGGATACGGCAAGCCATTACCCGTGCTATTGCCGATCAAGCCCGTACGATCCGCATTCCTGTTCATATGGTGGAAACGATTAATCGGTTTGCGCGAATTTCCCGTCGCCTCATGCAGGACCTTGGTCGTGAGCCATTCCCTGAAGAAATTGCAAAAGCCATGGAAGTGGATGTGACAAAGGTACGAGAAATAATGAAAGTGTCGCAAGAGCCAACCAGTCTTGAAACACCAGTGGGAGATGAAGAAGATAGTCATCTCGGAGATTTCATTTCTGATCCGGGACCAACACCGTATGATCAGACATCAAAACAATTATTAAAAGAACATATGGAAGAAGTGTTAACAACACTTTCTGACCGTGAGAAAAAAGTATTAATTTTGCGGTTTGGTCTTGAAGATGGGAAACCGCGGACATTAGAGGAGGTTGGAGCAATGTTTGGCGTTACCCGAGAACGTATCAGACAAATTGAGGCAAAAGCGTTGAGAAAGCTTCGTCATCCTTCACGGAGCAAAAAGCTCAAGGATTACCTAGAATAACAGCCGTACTGTCATACAGTATATTTTCCTATGATAGATCACTACCAACCATATTTATTTCCATTTTTGGGTTCCCGCGCATCGTATCCCAATCCATTGGTAAAACGATATTATTATTGGTCATGGGAAGATGGGTTGTGGGATTTATTGCGAGGGAAACATGTTGAAAAGGGGAGCACAATTTTAATCCCAGATTTCTATTGTTCAGATGTTATCAACAACATTCGTACGCATGGATATACCGTTGTTTTGTACCGATTAGATCAACACTTTCAAGTAAAAAAACAAACATTGCTTAATAGCATTAGGAGGCACAATCCATCCGTTGTTATTGTATTTCATGTGTGTGGTGTTAAAAGTACGGTTATGACAAAGCCAACATGGATGAAAAAAAGCGCAAAGGAAACGATTATTGTTGAAGATTCCGTTCATCAGCTTTTGACACCCTCTCTGGTGAAACCATTATCAGATAATCATTTTATTATGGATAGTTTACGAAAAGTTAGCCCACTGTATGGGAGTTTCTTGTATGGAACAAAAAAAGGGTTACACTTTCATCAGACGAACAAAACATGGTCGTTCTACACCATGTATTCATTATTGTTGTATGGATTATTTCGTATCGTTTTGACCGCTGGGCATGTGTTTAATCAACCGTCGCTTGCTGTATTTGCACACGAAAAATTACTAAAGTTTCATGACAATGTCATTGGAGATAGTATGCGTTCATATCGCGGATGTACCTTATTTTCTTGGATGACACAATGGATTTATACAACACGAGTAGAACGAATAAAGCGAGAGCAAGTAAAAATGTATGAACATACGTTTAAATCTTTGTGGGGAAGAAGATCACCATTGTATAGGATACAAATGAAACGAAGTGATTATGGAAAACTTCACGTATACCCAGTTGGTCTTCGTCAAAAAACATCAGTTGAACTTCTGTCTTATTTACGAAGTAAAAAAATTATTGTCTGGCCGAAATTTTCAGACAGTGTGTGGGCAAAGAAACGCGATGTGTTGTTTTTTCCGCTTGGGTTTCATATGAATAAACAAAAGATTAAAGTAATTGCAAAAGCGCTCGTGAGTTGGAAAACGGGAGCGTGGAAGCAGGAAAAAACAACAGTGAAAAATCCATCTCCTCATTTATTAGTTCGTGCAGCAGAAGTAATATTGTCGTTTTGACAGTTATATTTTTTTTGGATACAAATCTCTTTCAGTAAGACATTCATTCATAGACATGCATTCTTTAGCTAATTTGAGTATGCGCCATGCTATTATTTCCAACCAAATTCCGAGTAGAAAATATTTTTGCAAACACAGTGGATTGCATGGGAAACATAGGGGACGACATCTCTTGGAAGTGCATCAAGGGGTGTCCAGACAAGTTGATTGCATTTTTCCGGTTCCATATTTTTCAGTGTTCCACTCCATGAATTGATCCGGAAGAAAAAATCTATACGAATATCATCACTTTTTCGATGCATGATATGGGAAAGAAGAAATTGAGAAGGAATTAGAGTTATTCCGACCTCTTCTCGCATTTCCCGAATAAGGGCTTGAGTAATTGTTTCTCCGTCTTCAACATGTCCTGCAGGAACACTTAATTTTCCGTCTGCATACCCTGTTTGGAATCTACGGGAGAGCAAGATATTGTTTTTTTTGATAAAGAATGCATATGAGGAAGCGATCATTTTATATTGATGTTGCTTCATAGACAAAAAGAGTATAACAAATTATATGGAGTTTGAGCTAGGTCAATGTTATAATACTCACGTTCATTAACATTCCCCTGTAGCTCAATGGTAGAGCGGCTTCCTGTTAAGAAGAAGGTTCGAGGTTCGAATCCTCGCGGGGGAGCACTTCGGCAAGCTCAGTGCAAGCCAAACACTATTATAATAGGAAGCATGTGGTACGTTTATCTACTTCTTTGCGACCAGAAAACTTTTTACATTGGAATAACACCTGATATTAAATCAAGACTCATAGAGCACAGAAGTAAACAATCATTTTTCACAAAAAAGTTTTCTGATATTCAATTGATGTACTGTGAAGAATATAAAGATAAGTTTGCAGCAGCAAAAAGGGAAAGACAGTTAAAAGGTTGGTCTGTCGCAAAGAAAAGATTATTAATCGAAGGAACCCTTGGAATTAATCGGTGCACTGAGCTTGTCGATGTCCTCAATCAGAGGATTTGATTTCGAATTTATCTTGAGCATTTCGGCGAGCTCAATGCGAGCTGAAATAGCCGAAAGATCCTCGCGGGGGAGCAAAATAGAGTTTAGAACGTATAGACAAGCTAAAATACTAACACAACATCAGCATTTAAGCCTTCTAATTTTAGAGTACACCGTTTTTGACTTCTTAATAGTTGTATGGACCTCCTTGTATGATATTATAGGGGTATTATGCCTGATCCTGGTTTAGCCGAATTACCATTAAGAAAATTAGAATTACCTCAATTTCAACAAGCAAAGATTCGTATTGAAAAATCAGCTCGAATAAAAAATGATTTACTTCCTACGCATAGTAGCCCAAATGGTCAGCGATTGGCAGAGGTAGGAAATGTCGAGAAAAAATCTGTAGGATTAAAAGAAGGCGATAAATCTGGATTATCTGAAATTGCAATTGATATTCGTGGTTATCAGGAACAACGCTTTAAGATGAATTATGTTTCACCTGACGGTAAAAATATTACAGAATCTTTAGTGTTTTTCGTCAAAACGAGCCAGGCTGGACAACCTGAATGGCTGACAGTTGGCGGACAACCATTAGCATTAAACGCTGACTTATATGACAGTCGTCAACCTAGTAATATACATGGTCAACAGAAGGATTGCGCGCGCACTTTTATCCCCCGCGTAGACGGTCGAGGAGCGTATACAGGCATTGTTAGTCTATTCGAACAACCACGAAATACAGGTAACGAAAATATATTACCTAAAAGTGATGGTGGAAAAGGATCTTTACAAGTGCCTACTACACCAGATTTTGCTAGATCTTCTTTGCAGACAATGGCACATCCCGAACAGAATAATGATTTGGTAAAGTATGAAGCAACTGCAAGAAAGCTAAAACTGGATGAGCAGAAACCACCTAAGCCAGATAGTATTATAGCTCCGGTTGTTGGTAACATGTTTGGTGAAGATGACCATCCGACTCTTGCTGGACGGGTGATATCAAGGGTATATGAGCAGTTGATACAACGTGATAATTTTAAAACTCCAAATTCTCGCGAAGAAGCTATTAAAATTAATGAACTTGGAAAACAAGTAATTCAAAAGACGGCAGACTATGCCAAAAGCAAATTGCTTCAACGCTGGAATAGTGGAGACCAACGTATTGTATTTGGTAATAATCGACAACCTGGAACTGACGCTTTCCATTTTGACGGTGATGCTAATCCGGCAAAAGACCATGTTTTTTATTTTAATAAAGCCTCAAGGACATGGAAAAACGCGAATGAGTCACAAGTGAGAGCATACATAACATTATCTCCCCAACAAATAGATGCTCTTCCACAGCATTTTGTTGATTTGAGTCTTGAAATGTACGATGCTGGAATAGATTTTAACGGGAAAAGTTGTAGTTTATATGGGGCAATGCGTAGAACCGACAATATGGTCTTTTATATTAGTGCAAGCGATCAGGTAAAGGCATCTGAATTGATAAAAAATTATATGAATAAAAATGGCATAGGAAGAGGATATGTATCAGCAGCGATACCAAGTCCACAAGAAGGATTATCATGGGCTATGGACCCAAGTGAATCTCAGAAAAACACATGGCAGAAGGTGTCAGGTTCATCTGAAAAGGTTAGTTATAATGCTTATATAGCTACAATGTGTATGCCTACATATTTAGATCGTTTAGCTGATGCTCAGAGTAAGGTTGGTGATAGTGTAAGTGCGGATATATATAGGCAGGAAGCCCAACGTGTTCGGTTGATAATTTCAGGATCAAGTTAAGATATAATAAGTCCGAACATCATCCATTGCTCGGAGCAAATGATGGTTTAGAGCGTATTGACAATCTAAACCACTAATTAAAACATCAGCATTTAAGCCTTCTGATTTTAGTTTACTACGTCTTGATGTAATTGTTATATTTTTTCTAATTTGTATATAATAGAGTAAGTTATGAAAAAAATATTCATTATATTAACTTTTTTTCTCTCTTTTTTTATTCTTTTGGATTTAATACGTAGTTCCAATTCTATTAAAGCTCAAGGAAATGACCATGTTCCAGGACAAATTTTAGTTAAATTTAAAGAAAATACTTCCCAGGAGGAAATCAACAGACAGCTTAATGGTCATCGGGCAAGCGTGAAAGAAAAAATAGAAAAACTCGGCGTTTTAGTACTTCGGGTTCCGGAAGTTGCCCAGGATCAAGTGTTAACAGCTTTGTCAAAAAATACTCATGTAGAGTTTGCGGAATTTGATTATCTTGCGGAAACCTTTACCATTCCGAATGATCCTGACTTTGGTAATCAATGGGGTTTGGAAAATATTGGGCAGACAATTCAAGGTGTTCCTGGAATAATTGATGTAGATATTGATGCGTCAACAGCTTGGAATATCACTCAAGGTGGGGTAAAAGTAGCCATTCTTGATACTGGAATTGATCAATATCATGAGGATTTAGACTCACAAATTGTTGTAAACAAAGACTTTACTGGTTCAACGTCAGGATATAACGATATTTATGGACACGGGACTCATGTTAGCGGAATAGTGGCGGCACGAACTAATAACGGTATGGGGGGAGCGGGAGTTTGTCCTAACTGTCAATTGATGAATGGTAAAGTATTAAATGATAGTGCCTCAGGTGCTTATTCTTGGATAGCAAGCGGTATAACATGGGCAACAGATAATGGTGCAAAAGTTATCAATATGAGCTTAGGTGGTTCAACCCCATCAAAAACACTTGAGAGTGCAGTAAATTATGCATGGAATAACGGTGTCGTCGTCGTCGCCGCTGCAGGTAACTCTGGAAATACATCAAAAACATATCCCGCAGCTTATGTAAATGCCATTGCGGTTGCCGCAACTGATAATCAAGATAAAAAGGCTACGTTTTCAGAATACGGTAGTTGGGTGGATGTCGCCGCTCCCGGTGTTCATATTTATTCAACATGGAATGATGAAACGAGCACTTCGGCACCTTATCCAGTATGTTATTCACCAACGCAATGTTATAAATATGCATCAGGAACTTCTATGTCTACTCCTATGACTACGGGAGTAGTTGCGTTGATTTGGTCGACAGGAAAATATACAACCGCTTCAGAAGTAAGAAGTAGACTTGAATTGACCGCTGATAAAATAACAGGAACAGGAACATATTGGTTAGCAGGAAGAATAAATGCTGGTAACGCAGTGGGTGATTATATTGCGCCAACTCCTACTCCTACACCAACTTCAAAACCAAAACCCGGCCGGAATAAGTAGAGCTCAATAAGAGATAGGTTTAGTTTTAGCAAATACTTAACATCTAGATGTTATAAAATAAGTTCGAACATCATCCATTGCTCGGAGCCAGTGATAGTTTGGAGCGTATTGACAATCTAAACTACTAATTAAACATCAGCATTTAAGCCCTCTAATTCTAATTTACAATGTTTTGATATACTTCGGTTATGGAAGAAAAAAGAAAAGACTTTCAAATTGTTGAGTTTCAACCTAAGTACCAAACAATGGTTATTGATCTTATTAGTAAAGTTTTGCGAGACCAGAAAGTTATTCCTGATTCTACGGAACCAATAGATGATGAAGATTTACATTATATTCCAAGGATATATTTCGGTAAGGGAAGGTTCTGGGTTGCAGTACATAAAGAAAATGTGATCGGAACGGTTGCAATAAGAGATACGGGAGGTAATACAGCTAAATTAAATCGTATGTTTGTGGAGACTCAATTTCATGGAACTGGTATTGGTCAGACATTATTAGATTACGCTTTGGGTTTTGCAAGAGAACAGGGATTTAGGGAGATAATTTTGAATACGCATCTACTAATGAAAAGAGCGCACCGTTTTTATGAGAAAAACGGGTTTCAGAAAGTAAAAAAGGTTTCCGATACATATCATTATCAACGTAGTTTGTGAGATAAAAAGTCCGAACATCGTCCATTGCTCGGAGCAGAAATGAGTGGAAATAAAGCCAAAATCGTGAATTTATATCAATTTTTACCTATTTTTCACGATTATGTTGACAAAATCGTGAATAAGTGTATAATTCGACTATATGGCCAAAACACTTAATATTTTTAATAAGATACGTTCTCTTCGTCAAAGATACTATCAAACAGCAATTGGTAAAGAGGCCCTTATTCAACTGATTAACGAAGCTGAAGTCGCTGACCAGGTTTATAACTCTAACGCTATTGAAAACAGTACGTTGACTCTCGAAGAAACTGAAAAAATTCTTCTCCAAATTGATTTGGATCGATATGTAACCGAACGGGAAATTTTTGAAACGAAGAATTTGGCACGGGTCGTTTCATACATAGATAAAAAAGCCAAGGAGCAGGAACTGACGTTGGACGTGATTTTATTTCTTCATAAAATGCTGATCTCTAATATTCGAGATGATGTTGCCGGAAGATTCAGAAAAGATAATGAATTTGTTCGAGTCGGTAGCCATATAGCCCCTGCTCCAAAAGAAATTACTGAGCGACTAGAAAACATGTTGGCGACACATAACGCTGCTAGTCATGAGCTTATTATTAAGCGTATCGCTCGTTTACATTTGACGTTTGAATACATCCATCCTTTTGTTGACGGGAATGGTCGTATTGGACGAGCAATCAATAATTATTTGCTTATTCGAGAAGGGTTTGTTCCCATAAACATAAAGTTTATTGATAGGAAAAAATATTACGAGGCGTTTAAAGAATTTGATGGAAAAGAAGTAACGACGGTGATGGAAGAAATGGTGGGAAAAGCATTAACGAACAGTTATCACAAACGACTTGTGTATCTGGAGGGTAAAAAAATCATTACATTATCCGATTATGCTAAAAGTAATAAGCTTTCTCATTCCAATCTTATAAATAAAGCCGGTCGACAAACTATTGAAGCTTTTTTGGAAAAGAATATTTGGAAAATTGGTGCCGACAAATGAGCTATTATCATATCAGCATTTAAGCCTTCTAATATTAGTTTACAATGTTCTTGATATACTATTTGTATGACACTTTTAAAACCACCAAAACTTCAACGAGGGGATACAATTGGTATTGTGGCCACTTCTTTTCCTTTACCTAGAAATGAATTTCCAGATTCATCCTACATTCAAGAATACAAAATCGCTATCCAAGAGTTGGAAAATATGGGTTTCAAAGTTAAGGAAGGGAAAAACTTAAATAGAGTAAAATGGTGGTTTGCGGGAACTGCTCAAGAAAGAGCGACAGACATAAATGAAATGTTTACCGACCCAGAAGTTAAAGCAATCATGGTTCATGAAGGAGGACAGTCAGCAATTGCAGTATTGGAATTAATTGACTATGAGCTTGTAAAAAAGCACCCAAAACCCTTCATTGGTTTTTCTGATGTGACAAACATTCATATAGCTTTGCATGCACAAACAGGTCTTGTTGGATTTCATGGACCGCTTTTAACTTATAGTCTTGGCAAAATATGGGAGAAATATTTACCTGACAAAAAAGAAGAAGGAAAATCACGACTATTGAATATGTTAACTTCAGACAAACCTGCTGGAGTTATTTCACCCTTTACCGAGTGGCAATGTTGGAAAGAGGGGGAAGCAGAAGGCACTTTATTTGGTGGGAATTTAGGAAACCTTGCATCATTAGTTGGAACAAAATATTTTCCCAAGCTTGATGATATTCAAAACTCGATACTTTTTTGGGAAATTGATAATGTACCATCATACAGAATTGAAAAAGGATTGTATCAGCTCAAATATGCGGGAATATTAGATTGCATATCCGGAATGTTGGTTGGTAAGCTACCTGATATTAAGAGAACTGCATGGGAAGGACTTCAAGAACCAACTCTAAAAGAGATTGTGTTGGAGACATTGAAGGACTACAGCTTTCCTATAATTGGTGAAGTTGATTTTGGGCATAAAACAGTTGATACACCAATGCCCATTGGTATACGAGCCAAAATGATTGCTAAAGAATTACGTTTGGAGTTTTTAGAAGCTGCTGTTCAATAGTGCATATAGAAGGTTCGAACATCCTCACTGAAAATCAAATGATTTCCAGCATAAACCATTGCGCGGAGCAAGAGAAGCATTTGATATAATACATTCATGGTAATTACAAAAACTACTCCGTTTACCTCAGAGGAAATTCAACAACTTCGGGAACAATTCGACAGTTATATTAAAACCGTCATTGATATTGAAAAGAAGATTTGTTCAGCAGGATGTGATCGGCATTTTGAGTCGGAAAAGATATTTCTTGATCAAGGATCAAAACAGGGGAATGTTTGGGGTGGTGGAATCGATTTGGAGACAAAAACGGTAGATGGTAATTCATTCATAAATATTCGTCCCAGCCAAGGAAATACAAGTAATGAAATACAAGATTCAGGTATTCGGAAGTCTTTTGAAGAACTAACTAAATATTTTTTTGATGAGATATATGGAAAATAAAATAGCATTAGCATCACTTGCTATGGACTTAAAGCGTGTTGCGCTTGGACTTCATAGAAAATCAAATACCATGGCAAACCGATTTTTACATGAAGCTATGAAACGGAAAGATGAAGTGGATACAAAAAAACTCCATCCTTATATGCAACACATTTTTATGAAATTAAATGAACAACTTGATGCTGAAGATGCACTCATGTATAGTACCCGTATTCAAAACTACGTACTATACAAATAGATGGTTCGAACATTTCCCTAAAGGCAAGCAAGCGTCTGTTGTGCGGAGCAATATAGATTACCGTGGTAAAATACACGTACTGTATGCGATTTAAAAACAGGGTAGAAGCAGGAAAAAAATTAGCCATCACTTTAAGAGAATATAGAAGAGAAAATGTTGTCGTATATGGTCTTCCCAGAGGCGGAGTGGTGTTAGCGTACGAAATCGCAAAATATCTGCGGTCTCCGCTTGAATTAATTATTATTCGTAAAATCGGTCATCCGTATTCTCCTGAATATGCGGTGGGAGTTGTTGCACAAGACGGGTGTACTCTCTATAACGAAAAAGAAATCACATTGATAGATAAAGTCTGGTTAGAGAATGAAAGGGATATAAAAAGAAAAGAAGCTCAACGGAGGAGAGCGTTGTATAACGTTTGCGGAACTCCTGTATCAGCCGAAGGGAAAATAGCGATTCTCGTTGATGACGGTATCGCTACAGGACTGACGGTAACAGTGGGGATTTTGGAACTCAACCATCAAAAACCCAAAAAAATGATAGTTGCTGTTCCTGTTTGCCCTAAAAGCTTTGCAGACGAAATAAAAGCAGAGGGATATGATTGTGTTGCTCTTGACACGCCGTTTCTTCATGCAGATGCGGTAAATGCGTATTATGAAGAATTTCCACAAGTGTCGGATGAGGAGGTTATTCGTTTGATACGCCAAAACCATTCTACGACATATTTGTAAGGAAATATCCTCGTATATAAATGGTATACTAAATTTATGCGCCGTAAACGACGTATCTATGCACACAACCATTTACACAAATGGAAGTATAAAAATATTACCCTGGCATTCATCGGGATATTGGTAGCAGTGCTCCTTTCCCAAATTGAAGGCTTTCATTCTTTTCTTACTCATCTAGGAGGATTTGGGTATATCGGAGCATTTGTTTCAGGGACGTTGTTTGTTTCAACATTTACAGTGGCGACCAGTGCGTTGGTTTTATTAACGCTTGCCGAAACAGTATCCCCCATAGAAATTGGCTTAATTGCAGGACTGGGTGCAGTTGTTGGTGATATGATTATTTTCCATTTCATAAAAGATAATTTGTCTTCTGAAATTGAAGATGTCTACAATAATTTTGACAGGAAAAAACATCTTAAAAAACTCTTTCACACAAAATATTTTAACTGGATGCTGCCAATTTTTGGAGCAATTATCATCGCTTCACCGCTTCCGGATGAATTAGGAGTAAGCATGATTGGCTTGTCAAAAATGAGTACGGTTCGATTTATTCTTCTTTCGTATGTCCTCAATTCTATAGGAATATTTTTAGTTGTATCAGCGTCCTTGTTAATTAAACCATAAAAAATATGTTTCCAAATGAACAAGGATTATCTAAGGAAGAAATAATGAAGAGACAGCAACAGTATGGTCTTAACGTTCTTCCTGAAAAACCGCCACCAAGTCAACTATCCCTTGTTGTTGCACAATTAAAAAGTCCGCTTGTTTATATTCTGTTGATTGCAGCACTCGTAACGATCGCAATAGGACATATAACTGATGCATGTATCATTCTTGTTGCCGTTCTTCTCAACACGTTTCTGGGGTATATTCAAGAACGACGTGCAACGAATGCGCTATTCGCTCTTAAAAAATATGTAACTCACACATCCGTTGTCATACGGGAGGGGAAGCGAATGACAGTACGCACAACTGATATAGTCCCCGGTGACATTGTTATATTGGACCAGGGAGTCAAGATTCCTGCTGACGGAATACTTCTTTTTGCCAATCGGCTCTATATTGACGAATCTCTTTTAACCGGCGAAAGTGTACCTGTTAATAAAAAGAAGGATGATGAAGTGTCTATGGGCACTATTGTTGCTTCAGGACAGGGGATGATACGCGTTGAGACAATAGGTGCACAGACCAAAATGGGAACAATAGCAATGCACATCCAACAGGATGAGGAAGATACACCATTGCAACGTCAATTGAAGAAATTCAGCAAACAATTAGTTATGGTGATTGGAATACTCATCACATCGGTGTTGCTTCTTGGTATTATTTACCAGTTTAGCCTGACTGAAATATTTGTAATATCTGTTGCTCTTGCGGTATCAAGTATTCCTGAGGGGCTGTTAGTGTCACTGACGGTTGTTCTTGCCATCGGCATGCAAAAAATAGTGAGGCACCGCGGACTCGTGAGGAAACTATCAGCAGCAGAGACACTCGGCGGGGTAACCGTTATTTGTGTTGATAAAACGGGCACTCTAACACAAGGAAAAATGACAGTTGTTGATCATTTAGGTGATGAAAAAGAATTGGCAAAGCAGACACTTCTGGCAAACGATTTAGATGATCCCATGATTATTTCTGCATTTACATGGGGAAGAACTATCATTAAAGATTTTGTCTCTGAACATCAACGTCTTGACAGTATTCCGTTTTCGCCAAAAGAACGGTTTTTTATAAGTCTTCATACCTGGACAGATACAACAAATATGATTTTTGTCAACGGCGCTCCAGAGTTGCTCCTTTCGTGGTCAAATACAACAGAAAGTGAAAAGAATGAAATGCGTGAAACAATTGAAACACTGACAAAACAAGGAAAACGATTGATTGGATTTGCACGAAAAGAGGTGGGTAATACAAAAAAAATCATAGAACAGGATGATGCAAAAGAGGGATTAACGTGGGTGGGGTTATTAGCGTTTTCAGACCCCGTACGCTTAGGAGTGAAAGAGGCATTGGATATAGCAAAAACTGCTGGTATAAAAACAATTGTTATTACTGGTGATTATCCAAAAACATCAGAATTTGTTTTGTCAGAGCTTGGTATGCCGGTTGATGAAAAAGAAATCATTCTAGGAGAGGAGCTTGAAAACAGTACACCCGATATATTAAAAGAAAAAGTGAAAATAATACGGTTATTTGCCAGAACTACCCCTGATCAAAAATTACTGATTGTGGACGCATTGAAAAAGAATGGAGAAATTGTTGCCATGATGGGAGACGGAGTAAATGATGCACCAGCCCTCCATAAAGCTGATATAGGTATTGTTGTAGGAGAAGCGACAGATGTTGCCAAAGAATCGGCAGACCTAGTGCTTCTTGATTCAAACTTTTCAACGATCGTGAAAGCAATAGAGGAGGGAAGATCAATGTTTGAAAATATAAGAAAGATTATTTTATATCTCATGAGTGATGCGTTTGCGGAGATTATCGTTATTATCGGAGGTATCATACTTGGTCTGCCTCTTCCTCTTACTGCTGTGCAGATTTTGTGGATTAATTTGGTGTCTGATGGATTTCCTAATCTTTCATTGACCATTGATCCAAAACGACGCGACCTCATGAAGGAACACCCAAGAAATCCAAAAGAACGGTTGGTAAACAGATGGATGATGGTGCTTCTTGGCACCGTAAGCACTGTGGCGGGATTGTTGGCATTATCATCGTTCGTTGTGATATATAACATATCAGGAAGTGTGATGCTGGCACGGTCATTTACATTTATTGTGCTTGGGTTAAACTCTCTAACATACGTATTTTCCGTACGCGTGCTGATGATGCCATTTTGGAAAAATCATGTATTTGAAAATAAATGGCTGGTTTTAGCTGTTGGAGCTGGATTCTGTTTGCAAGTTGTTCCGTTCCTTACTCCATCGCTACGGCAATTTTTTGGATTGACACACCTTTCTTTTTCATATTGGATTACAGCAATAGCGTTATCTATAACGATGTTTTTTGTGATAGAAATATTTAAACTGGTGTATCGATATAGAAGAGTAAAAAGACGATCGTGATGATTTTGTGAGATGCGCTCATTGGCGTATGCTGTATACTGAATGTATACGAAAAAACACAAGAATTTTTTTCAACATATCATGGTTAAGCATCCTTTTGCCTTCACGCTGATTGAAATTTTATTAGTTGTCACAATTATTGGTATTATTGCACCAACTGCATATCTTGGAGTGTCCTCATATTTTGCCCAAGCACATGATTTTCAAAGAAAAAAGGATTTAAAAGATCTCGAAGTTGTTATGGAATATTACTATGATGCGGCAACCGCATACCCCTCTGCCATACCAGCGTGCGGTAAACCGCTTATGTATAACGATAAAGTCATTCTTGATTCATTTCCGTGTGATCCAACAACAAATGAGCCGTACACCTATCTCACTGATGAATTAACGCAATATCAATGGTACAAAATTTATACACATTTGGAGCGAAATGCAGATCAATCCATTCCGCTTATCGGGTGTTCTGATGGATGCGGACCGGAATGTGCATATAACTTTGGCGTTGCGAGCTCAAACATATCTATTACTGCGTGTGTTTGGTCAGGACCGGATATTTCACCAAGACCAACGGAAGAACCAACAGAAACACCACAACCAACCATACAAACGGATCCATCGAACTATCCAGCAGAACCAACGCTGTCACCAGCGCCGACACCGGCGTATTCGAATTATGTTTGTGCGCCCGGCGGCGGCCAGCTGGGATTTTGCGAAGTGTTTGATGATCCCGATCGGAGCTTATGTCCGTTTGTTTATCTTGATGACCCGACCTGTCAGAATAAATGCGACGATAAAAATAATCGGTGCAAAAATTCCTCAGGAAAATATATACCGTAATAAGCTGTATGTTTACTGATATTTCTTTGCAAATTCACCAAACCAATCTATTGGTTTTTGATCCTCCGCTTTTCCGTTGTAATTGACCGTAATTTCTTCACCTGTTTTTATATTCCTGACCGCTTGATAGATCATTGTTTTTGCGTGGAAATCCTGTTTCCACTGGGTATTTGGTGTAAACGAGTGATTGTAGATTGAACCGTATCCAAGAACCATAGCGCCACACCTCATGCTCGTCCAGGGATAGAGATAATAAGCAAGAATGGTGTGTTCACAGTGAGTCCGTTCTTTGGGGGAAAGATATACGATAGGGCATGTTTCAATGATTTCCCCTTTCACAAAATTTTTTCCTGCAAAAACACCACGCCCTTTTTTACCAGTCTCTTTTACAACGACTGATAAATTCATGGAAATAGATGATGAAACATCAGAGCCACCGGACATACGTGCATCCCGTTGCTTGTTTTTTTTCGCGATCCCATCCTGCAGTTGAACATTTCTTCATTTTTTTGCCTGATGCTGTTGTGTACAATACAAGTTTTTCAGCGCATTCCGGACATTCTTCATCAAGCGGTTCTGTTGTACCATTAATCCATTCAACATAGTCACATCCTGTCACCTGTTTTTTTGTTGCATCCCAACCACCAGTTGAACATTTTTTCATTTTCTTTCCAAAACGTGTCATGGAAAGAACGAGCGGGGCATCACACTTTGGACATGTTTCCTCAAGTGTTTGTGGCTCAAAGGGAAGCCAAAGAACGTAATCACACCCGTCAATTTTTTTTGTATCTGTATTCCACATGCCCGCGTTACAGCGTCGTAGTTTTTTTCCGGAACCTGTGATAACGATCTCACTGAGGTTGCTGCCGCATTTTGGACACGTTTCTTGTGTGTTAGTTGGATGTTGTTGTGTATTCATATTGTCATACTATAGCATGGATATTTCAAAAAATGTATGGAGAAAAATTTTTATGCGTATATCTCCTCTTAACAAATGTGATGTCTATTGGTTATACTCTAATAACCAAAATGTGACATATGATTACAGAGCTCATTTTTGATGTTGAAACAAAAAAGTTATTTAGCGATATAACAACGGATGACCCGGGAGAGTTGGGGGTGTCAGTTGTTTCTGTGTACAGAAGAACATTAAACACCGCACTTGAAGAAATTGAAGGCGAAATGAGGAGTTTTTGGGAAAAGGATTTTTTTTCGATGTGGCCATGGTTTGTGAAAGCAGATAGAATAATCGGGTTTAATTCATTAAAATTTGATGTTCCGGCACTCAGGCCGTATGCGCCAGTAACGTTTTCTACATTGAAACACTTCGATATTATGGAATTAGTCCGCCAAAAACTCGGAAGACGAATTGGACTGAGCGCGCTTACAAAAGATACATTAGGAAATGAAAAAACCGATGTTGGTACCAACGCAGTTATCTATTGGACGAAAGGCGACCCAGTCAATTTACGTAAATTACAAACATATTGTGAAGCGGATGTTGTGTTAACCCGAGATCTCTATGATTTTGGAAGGAAGAATAAATACCTCAAATATCGTGATAAATGGAATAATATTGTAACCATTGATATAGATTTTTCATACCCAATTAAAAAAGAAGAACCTCAAATAGGATTATTTTAATGCAAGTAGGCGTTTAATTGCATCTATCTTCTTTTCTGTTTCGTCAATGCCAAGTTGGATGGTTGGTCCACCGTGAACTGATTCTGTAATATTTTTTGGTGTTACGCGCGGCTCTATAATGATATCTGCGTACTTACTATTTTCTTTTGCTAAACTATACCGCAAACTGTTGATTGTTGACCACGCGACGGAGATTGACGACGGTTGTTTTTGCGGTTGATTTGATTCTTTATTGACAAGATATGCATCACAATTAACTGCAATGACGATATCAGCCCCCATGCCACGTACAACTGATGCGGGAACAGGCAGCGATATCCCGCCATCCATGAGGTATGAATTATCGATTTTCATAGGTTGAAAAAGCAGAGGGACTGAACTACTTGCGCGTACAGCATTAATCAGATCTCCGTGTTTGATAATAACCGGTTCACCAGATGCAACATTTGTAGCCACAGCCGCAAAAGGAAGAGAAAGAGATTCTATAGTGCGTTTCCCTATATAATGTGCCAAAAATTCAATAGCACGTTGCCCTTTTATAACACCGGAAGAAAAGGCTGCATCGGTAAGAATCCATGCCAAGTCACGATAGCCAAAAGCTTCCACAATCGCTTCCACCTTGTTAATATCTCCAAGCGCTGCGAATACGCCGCCAATGACGGATCCTGCGCTGGTTCCTGCAATCATATCAATGGGGATTTGGTGAGCAAGAAGGGTTTTAATAACACCAATATGAACGAGTCCTCGTACACCACCACTGCCAAGCGCAAGTCCAACCATTTTTCGTTTCTTCATATGGATAGTATATCAATTATGTGAGAACAAAAAAGTAGAAAACACCCGCAAGAACAATACGATACACTGCAAATGGTAAGAATGAATTATTTTTTACAAATCGAAGGAATGTTTTAATTGCAAGAAGCGCCGTTACAAAAGATGTGACAAGTCCAACGGTAAGAAGTAATACCGTTGAAGTGTTGATGATAATAGGAGATTTTAATACATCAAGTCCAACCGCCGCTATCATTGTTGGAATAGCAAGAAGAAATGAAAATTCAACAGAAAGCTCTCTGGAGAGTCCTGTCAGTAGCCCGCTACATATTGATGCTGCAGACCGTGATACTCCCGGAATCATGGAAAATGTTTGGCCAATTCCTATACATATCGCCTGTTTAGGGGTAATCTGTTCAAGCACTGTTGTTTTTCGCGGGAACCTTTTAACGGCATTCTCAATAAGAAAAAATGCAATACCGCCAATGCATAAAGAAGCAACAACAACAAACGGATTTCCTAATAGATAGTGTTTGACAATTTTATAGAGCAAAAATCCAATAATTGCTGTTGGAATAAATGCAAACAATAATGGTTTCCACAGGAATCGTTTTGATAGGAGGGTCCGTGCGTACAAAACAACGGCAGCAGCAATTGCTCCAAGCTGAATAATGATTTCAAACGATGTTAAAAAATCTGTTTGAGGAATCGCAAATAGTTTTCCGAATAAAATCATGTGTCCTGTTGATGAAACCGGTAAAAATTCCGTAATTCCTTCGACGAATCCAAGAAGCAGTGCGTGAATAAGATTCATAGAAGAATACTATTTTATGTAATTACCTCAATTGCAGCATTTGGACAAGCAGCGGCAGCTTCTCTAGCAAGTTTTTCATCAACTTCAGTATATGTTGATGGATCCTTTTTGATTGCAACAATACCGGTATCAATGGAAAAAAGCTCAGGTGCAATGGATGAACACATGCCGCATGATAAACATTTGTCTGTATGAACAGTGATAATCATATGCCTCCTCCTTATATTTTTATTCGATACCGTTTTATGTGTGTGGCGCCCGTTGTCAATTGTGCTGTGATGGTGAGTGTTGCTTGAGAAATGTTGTAATGCGGTGTGCATACCCCATGGCTGCACGTACCGAAATAGAGATCGCGTGAATCAGACACAAGACCAGTTGTTTGCACTGTTCCCATTGCGCCCTGAGTGATGCCATTTGCTACATACCGTAACTCATATAAAATTCGTTTTACAGTACCTAAATTTTGAAACGTTACAACAACACTGTTGGTTGATCGAGACAGTTTTGCTGTTGAGTATGAAACACTTCTTTGCCCTGAAACCGTTGCCTTTTTAACCCGTAGTTTTGCTGCATACATAGGAGACACAAGAAGGAAGCAAAAAATAACGCCTAAAATAGCTCGCGAAGCATACTTCATAATAGCTCATATTATATACCGCATATAGAAAATTTGGTAGAATGATCCTATATGAAAAAGCATATTATCATAGCAGGCGCTATTTTAGTCGTTGGATTAACAGTTGCAGGTCTTCTTGTGTTTAAAGATAGAATTTTCAAGAAATCCTCTGTTTCTCAGACGGTTGAAGAAATGAAAAAAGAAGTAGACCTATGGGAAGACCAAGCAGGATTTTCGTTCCAATATCCAAAAGGAATAGTGATAGATAAACACGATGAAGATACTGAAAATTATGCACACCTTGAATTAACCGAAGCCTCACACAAAGGCCGGCTTATTGTGTGGGCAAAGGATACGCTCTACGGAGACGTTGATACGTGGGTAAAAAAAGATGCGTCTTTGAAAGAGGCTTCCGTCATTGATACGACACTTGGAGGAAAACCGGCAAAAAAAATCATTCTTACTAGTGCAACAAAAAAATTAATAACCGGAGTAATTGATGATCAAATTTTGTTTACCATTGAGGCAGAAACAGAAGGAAATGTGTTTTGGCAAGAGACATACGACATAATTGTTCAAAGCTTTGTGTTTACTCCTATAGTTGGTCAAAAATCATCAGATAACGAGCCGACTATTGAAAATTCAGGTTCTGTTATTGATGAGGAAGAGGTGTTGGAATAATCGCGATTTATTATTCGGTGTGATATACTCTCGCTATGTCTATAAATCTATTTATTGGAAATTTACCATATACGACGGATGATGGTAAGCTCGGCGAAATATTTGCTCCCGCGGGAGTTGTCGTTTCTGCTCATGTGATTACGGATAAATATTCAGGTCGATCGCGAGGATTTGGATTCGTTGAAATGAGTTCAGACGAAGAAGCAAAAAAAGCAATAGAATTATTAAACGGCACGGTCGTCGAAGGAAGACCACTCGTAGTCAATGTTGCGAAACCACCTGCACCAGGCGTAAGTAATGTTATGGTGTAGGAGTTGGTGATGGAAGTGTCTGGCATCTTCCGCCAGTTGGTTCCGTTCCTCTTATAAAGTATTCCGGTCGACCAAAATAACAGGGAAGTGATACAACATTTTCACTTCTTGTGACAATCTCATCCTGCTTATCTTTGAGAAGTTCAACCATAATATCGTGCCAAATAGGAGCAGCCCCAGTAATGCCAGATGAAAGATGGGGATTCATCGGAGCATTATCATTGTTTCCAACCCAGACCGTTGTTACATATGATGGCGTATATCCGATGGTCCAATTGTCCCGTTTGTCATTACTTGTTCCGGTTTTTACGGACACGGTTTTTCCTGGAATTACCAGTGTTGAATTTGGACCAAATGCATTAGTGCGTGCAGCATTATCACTTAATATATTGCTCATAATCCATGCAACGTCTTCTTTAACAGCCTGAACACCGCTTTGTACTTTGTTCCGTTCATATACTTTACCGGTATAATCAGTGACCTCTAATATTGACACCACATCTTTTCGGATGCCGCTATTTGCGAGCGTGCCGAATACTTCTGCCATATCAAGCATGGTGACATCACCTCCACCGAGAGTGATAGATAAGCCATATCGCGATTCGTCGGTCCATGACCCGATTCCCATTGCTTTTCCTTTTGCAACAATCGAACTAACGCCGAGCCGTGCAGCAAGTTTGACAGCGGGGATGTTGTAGGAATTGGCAAGTGCGTAGCGAAGCGGTGTAGCACCATGAAATTTTCCATCATAATTCACCGGTGCATACGGAGGATTATTTGGAATAGTATAAACAACAGGAGAATCATCAAGAACAGATGCGGCAGTGAACCCATTTTCAAGAGCAAGTGCGTAGGTGACAACCTTAATTGAAGAACCTGGTTGACGAAGCGCGGTTGTAACATTCACATTGCCATCACGCTTCGCATCAAAATAATTTCTGCTTCCAACCATAGCAAGAATCTCTCCAGTTTTAGGATTTGTCACAAGCGCCGCACCATTTCCAACATTGAGTCGTGCAAGACTGTCAATATTTGATGTGACAATATCTTGGATTTTTTCTTGTATGGCGACATCAAGTGAAGTCACAACCCGAAGTCCGCCATGTTCCACGCGTCTCGTACCGTACCGTTTTTCAAGAATGTCTTTTATATACATGACAAAATGTGGGGCGCGTATGGAAACATTCGGTGTTGCGAAACGAATTGTTTCTGCGTACGCTTCCAGTGCTTCTTCTTTTGTGATATACCCGTCCTCAATCATTCGTCTTAGTACTTCTGCCTGACGATTGAATGCTTTTTCCGGATTTGTTCCGAATGGAGAATAGTCTGTTGGTGCAGCCGGAAGCCCAGCAAGGAGTGCTGTCTCCGCAAGAGATAACTCTGAAAGTGATTTATTAAAATACGTTCGACTTGCCGATTCAACGCCCCATGCAGTGCCACCATATGGCACTTGATTTAAGTACATTTCAAGTATTTCATCTTTTGAATACATACGTTCCGCCCAGTATGCGAGAATAATTTCTTTTATTTTTCGTGTGATGGACACCTCAGGAGAAAGAAGCGCTGATTTGATCAATTGTTGTGTGATAGTAGATCCGCCTTGAATGCGCTCATTCAAAAGAATTTTTGTTGCAGCTCTTGTGATTCCTTTGATAGAAAATCCATTATGTTTATAAAAGTCCCTGTCCTCAATGGCAATGGTTGCCTGACGAAGACGTTTTGGAATTTGAGAGAGGGGAATTGGAGTTCGGTTTTGATCTGCATATATTTCGTAGAGAAGCGCCCCGTTTCTATCAAATATTTTTGTTGAAACTTCCAAATCTCTCCTCGATAACATGGTGGGATTAGGAAGACCCCTGAGCCATTCATAGGTGATATACGGAAGAAGAATTAGGATTATGGTAATGAGAATCCCTAAAAAAAACGATTTAACATTAAATGTTGAAATGTCCATGCGCAGATGATTTAAACAACGCATACATAAAACAGTATATGTGTTAACAGCATTCTGCAGCGCCGTTATTACGACGGACATGCTTTTTTTGGGAGCGTGCGAACGGGCCATAAGCTATATTGTGTTATATCATAGAGAAGAAAAAAAACAAGAAGGAAATTTGGGGCGTAAAAAGAACTATCGTATAAAAATAGATTTGTTGTCAGTGTGCTGACAATCCATGCAATATGTAGACATTGGATCTTTGAGTATTTGTTTTTCCTGTACTTCTGTATTTTCTGTTTGACCAGGTGTTGCAAGATCGCCCGTTGTTTTATCGATAATGGCAGCTTGTTTAATGGCTTCGTGTTCCGTTGGAACTGTTCCTTTAATGAAATATTCAAATCGGGTTGTACATCCTTTGTCTCCCGCATCTTGGCTTGGCGGAAGAAGTCCTGTTGTTGTGCAAATTTGAGCGCCAACAACCCCTTCTGGTTGTTTGGGCCAAATATCGGGTTTACCAATAAGCGCTTTTCTCATTAACGTATTCCAAATAGGAGCAGCTCCGGTCACTCCTGATACCAGCCATCGATTCATGGGAGAATTGTCATTGTTTCCAACCCACGTTGCAACGAGAATGTTTGGTGTGTACCCAATAGTCCAGTTATCCCGAAGATCATCTGTTGTTCCTGTTTTAACCGACACCGCTCGCCCCGGGACAACAAGAGAAGAATTTGGACCAAATGCATCTTGCCTGGCATTGTTGTCAAGAAGGATATGGGAAATAAGAAATGTCGTTTCTGGCGACAAGACGCGCATCCCTTTAAGGAGAAGTTGTGATGGTACGTCTTTATCAAGGTTAGGATCTGTATATTCATCAAGTACTTTTCCGTCACGGTCAAGTATTTTTCGTATAGCAACAAGGTCTTTTCTAATGCCGCCGTTTGCAAATACACCAAATGCTTCCGCCATATCCGTCATGCGGATTTCACCACCGCCAAGAGTGAGGGATAATCCGTAATTATCAGGATTTTGTATAGTGTTGAGTCCAAAGGCGCTTGCAGATGCAACCATATCGGTAACAGTGTTGAGATATAACATTTTTACTGCAGGAATGTTATATGAATTGCCAAGAGCAAAACGCAGTTGTACAGGTCCATGAAATTTGTAGTCATAATTTTTTGGACAATAGGATGGTTGATTTGGTACGCCAAAGCAGGTTGCAATATCAAGAAACATGGTTGCTGGCGTGACGAGTTTTCGTTCAATGCCTATTGCATAATTAATTGGTTTGATAGATGACCCCGGTTGACGAAGCGCCGTTGTGACGTTAAATCCTCCTGACGGCGTAGCAAAATAATCAACACTTCCGACCATGGAAAGAATTTCTCCAGTTGCAGGATTGGTAATAAGCGCTGCCCCATTCGTGACGTTTGTTTTTTTTAAGTCTGCAACCTCCGCCGCAACAGTCGCCTCTGCATATTCCTGAAGGTCTGCATCAAGTGTTGTGTATACTTTGAGGCCTCCTCGTTCTACAGTGTGTTCCCCGTATTTGCTCACCAATTGTTCTTTTACGTACATAACAAAATGCGGCGCTTTAATATTTGTTGGTTTTGTAAATATAAGAGGAGTATTTTTTGCATCTTCTGCCTCTTCTTTTGTGATGTACCCGTCTTCGGTCATACGCCGCAACACATCTTTTTGCCTCTGAATGGCAAGTTCCGGGTTGTTGCCAAACGGAGAATACAATGTTGGGGCTTGAGGAAGTCCTGCAAGAAGTGCGGCCTCTGCAAGTGTAAGATCCTTAACAGACTTACCAAAATATTTCTCAGATGCAGTGCTGATGCCCCACGCAGTTCCTCCATACGGGACTTGATTTAGATACATTTCAAGTATCTTGTCTTTGGAATAAACAATTTCTACCCAGGAGGCAAGGATTATTTCTTTGATTTTTCGGGTAATAGTACGTTTTGGAGTGAGGAGCGCTGACTTAACCAACTGTTGGGTAATAGTTGATCCGCCCTGTAATTGTTTTCCTAGAATTGTTGCTGACGCTGCCCGAAGGATACCTCCTATAGGGTTGATTCCTCCATGACGATAAAAATCTTTGTCTTCAATTGCTATTGTTGCTTGTTGTACATACGTTGGAATAGTAGAAAGCGGTACAAGGGAACGGTTTTGATCAGTGAAAATATCGAATAATAATGATCCTTTTCGATCATAAATTTTTGTGGTGAGCGGCACATCATATACACCAAGCTTTTGTGGAGAAGGAAGATCTTTAAAAATAGTGAGGTAAACAATAAGAACACATGCTACGGGAAGCAGCCAAAATGCATAAAAACGATGACGCCTTAATTTTTCTGTTATGGTTTTAAACTGTATCTTCATTTATGTTCTCTATTATAATAGAAGAGACGAAAAAATGTGTATGGATACTACTGATCAGATTCGCTATTGGTCGCTGCTTCCAAAGCAAACGGATCACACAACATATCGTGTATCAGAATTCCAATCTGAATTTTTTTCTTTTGTACACGGTGCATCACTAAACTATGGATATGTTGCAGCCGAAATCGCAGCAGATACCACCAAGTGGGGATATCAGGAGATTCGGCGCCGCAGATGTTACTGGCGTGATAAAAAAAAACTTATGGAACGTATTATTCGAACAACGAATATTTCATTGTGGCAAAAACATAAAGAAAAACTATACCAAAAGGGGTTATGGGCAGATGGCGTGTGTTGCATCATCGGGCAAAAAACCGTATGGATTGGTATTTTTGGCGATGCAAGTATTCTTGAAGTACGCACTGACGGAGAACAGCGGACAATGGGAACAATAAATAATGAATCGACAACCGCAAGGAAAAAACTTGGACAGGATAGA
Organism: Candidatus Gottesmanbacteria bacterium; assembly: GCA_043798445.1. Classification (GTDB taxonomy): domain Bacteria; phylum Patescibacteriota; class Microgenomatia; order UBA10105; family UBA927; genus CAIJMI01. Next base: position 68,784 of record JAZDOQ010000027.1, read on the forward strand.
TATGATATCGACGTGGAAATTGCGGCTTTCCCATTTGAATTAGGGGACGCGTTTACATTTGCTGTTGGGAAAAGCGCATGGTATTCAATTGAAACATTACATTCCTATCAAGAGGGCCAGGAACAAAAAAAAGAAGGAGATGGTTTGTTTATAATAAAACACATATAGTAGAAGATATGTCAGACATAAAACATATGCCCTATCTTCGTCCGGTTTCAGAAATTCCTGTTGGAAGCAGAGTACTTCTTCGGATGGATTTTGACGTTCCTATGGAAAACGGACGGGTTGTTGATGTTGATCGGCTGATCAAGTCGCTGCCGACAATACAGCGATTACTTGAAAATCACTGCGTGGTTGTTCTTATTGGCCACATGGGTCGTCCAGAAGGAATTGATCTCCAATATTCACTCAAACCGGTATTTACTGAGTTAGTATCTCTCATTCGAGAAAAAGAGGATGTAGAAATTCATGAAACGTTTGTTGAAGACATTAAAAATGATGCAGTAATAGAAATGGCTTTTCAAAACAACAACATTATTTGTTTGGAAAACCTGCGGTTTTTTAAAGGAGAAGAAGAAAATGATCCAGAGTTTTTAAATACTATAGCGGCAAAAACGACATGGTTTGTTAATGACGCGCTTGCGGTTTCTCATCGGCAGCATCGATCAATAATGCTACATAAAATAATGCAGACCGCATACGGTATTGCGTTTATTGATGAAGTGACAAAACTCATGAGCGTGATATATAATCCCTGCCGTCCTCTTACTGTCATATTAGGAGGGGTAAAAGAAGATAAACTTTCATATCTTCCAAAACTTATTTCTATTGCCGATTATGTCTGTATTGGAGGAAAGCTTCCGACATTTATCTCTCAAGCGCAGGAAGCAAACGTATATGTTGCCGGACTCCGGGAAGATGGGTTGGATTTAAGTGACGAAGACATAGAGAAGTTTAAAACATATATTTCTTTATCCAAAACAATCATATGGTCAGGGGCGCTCGGGTATTTTGAAAAAGAAGATGCTAAAAAAGGAACACGAGAGATAGCAAAAGCTCTTGGAGAAAGTACAGCATATACTATTATTGCAGGCGGCGACACCGAGGCGTCCGTTTCAGACATTGGTGTTGAAGATAAAATTACATTGATTGCATCGGGTGGAGGGATGATGCTGGAACTTCTTACAAAAGGAACACTCCCTGCATGGTAGCAAGAATAGGTTTGATGGGTATACAATAAATGTATGAATAAAAAAGTGCGTATCGGTATTAATGGATTCGGTAGAATTGGGACTGTTGTTCTTCGGGCAATACTAAAGGAAAAGTATGATATTGATGTTGCAGCAATTAACACAAGGGGAAATCTTGATGCGGAAGGGGTAGCGATGCAATGTAAGTATGATTCAGTATATGGTAGAATGCCGATGCACATCGGATATAAAGAACCGCAAAAGGCTGCAGAAATCGGTCTTCTTGAAGTTGGATCAACAATAATTCCACTTCTTGGGGAGGCAGATCCGATAAAAATTCCTTGGGGAGAATATGGAGTAGATATTGTCCTTGAGTGTACCGGAAAATTTACTGATGGAAAAGCAATGGGACACACGCAGGGGGGAGCAAAAAAAGTCATCATATCAGCGCCGGCAAAAGATGCGAACATTCCCGTCTATATTTTAGGAGTAAATGAGGATGACTATCACGGAGAAACGCTTATTTCAAATGGTTCGTGTACGACAAATTGTGTTGCTCCCATTGTAAAACTTATTGACGAAAAAATCGGATTTCAAGAAGGAGTATTAACAACCATTCATGCGTATACAACAAACCAAAATATTGTTGACGGGACAGGAAAAGATCCAAGACGCGCACGTGCTGCAGCGGTAAATATTGTGCCGACAGCAACGGGAGCAGCTGAGGCAGTTATTGCGGCATATCCAAAAGCAAAGGGAAGATTTGCGGGGTCTGCAATCAGAGTACCGGTCATTTGCGGATCATATTCCGATTTGACGTTTAAAATGAAGAGAAAAACAACAATTGACGAAGTGAATGCTATATTTGAAGAAGCGTGTATGTCAAAAGCGTTGGTTGGTAAAATGAAAATATCCTACGACGCGCTTGTATCATCGGATATCATTGGTGATAACGCATCCTGCATTATTGATTCAAGAATGACGAACGTGATATCAGAAGACATGATTTCTATTGGTGCGTGGTATGATAATGAATATGGATATTCCTGTCGACTTGTTGAACTTGCGATGTTTATCCACGCATTCAACTCATAAAATACTTTCTTACGAACCGTATTTGATTTTCTGTATATCCTAAATGAGTAAGGAGCTGTTGAATCTCTGCTTTTGATTGTCCCTTTTCCTGCATGCCCTTCGTTATCTGCAGAATCATTTCTGTTGGTTCATACGGAAACAGAATCCATTTTGTCGTGTTTGTTGCAAAAAAGTCCGGTCTATATGTTGAGTGAGGTTTGTAAAACATGGTGACCACCCGGATACTTGCCGGCTTAAATCGTTTTAGATATGTTGTTGCACGAATTAATGTTTTTCCTGAATCAGCAACGTCATCAACAAGAAGCACGTGTTTTCCGTTAATGCGGGTTTTAAGAGGTTCTGTAATAGTAAGTTCTCCCTGGATTTGAATATCTGTATAACTTTGAATAGTAAATGTTGCAATGGGAACACGTAAAAAATCAGATAAAAGGTGGCCAAGTGTCAATCCTCCACGGGATATCGCAACAATCTGATTGATGCCGGACGAGTGAGAAAGAATAGTTGCAGCAAGCTTTCTTGCTAAATCGTGATACGTAACCCAGGTGATGGGAAGATATTGAATGTCCATACTCTAGTATCTCGCACGTACTTGACGCTTGTCAATTGCGTTCTATAATAATGACATGAATACACCAAACTCGTCAGTAAAACTAAAATACTCAAGTATCGCAATTTCCGGTCGGCCCGGAGCGGGAAGGTCCACGCTCCTTAACAATATAAAAGAAATCGTTCAGCCGTTAGGATGGGAAACGTTTTCAGGTGGTGATTGGGCGAGACAATACGCCATTGCAAGCGGAAAGCATGATGCAAAAGATGTGACACATCATAAAGCGACAGATTACAACGATGATATTGATCATCAGATTGATGCAGCTATGCGGGAAAAATTATCTAATTCCGACACACACGTTGTAGTAGAATCGTGGATAGCAGGATGGAACATGCGAGGGATCTCACATGTATTAAAAGTGCTTCTCATGTGTGATGATTCACTTCGGATTGACCGTATTGTAAATCGTGATAACCTCAGTGTTGAAGAGGCAAAACAACATCTTAGGGGTCGGGAAGATGCAAATTTAGGAAAATGGAAAAGGATGTATGGAGTGACTGATTTTTGGGATCCGAAACATTACGATTTAGTTATCAACACCTATTCTCATGGGCCAAAAGAAACATTAAATCTCGTTCTTCAGGCACTTGGATACTTTAAGGCAAATGGGCAGCAAAAGGAAGGGTGAAATCATGATCCCAACACCAAAGCAAGCAAAAGATTTGTGGAGAACATATCATTTGTCAAAACACAAACAACGTCACGCAAATCTCGTTGCTCTGGTTTCCCGCATATTTGCCGTTCATCTTGAACGCCACGCTGGTGTTTGCATACAAAAAGACCTCTTGTTTGTTAGTGCGTTGCTTCATGATATTGATAAAAACATCCCATCCATCCATGGAGAAACGCACCCTGACACTGCTGTTTTAATATTACATGAGTTGGGTATGACGGAAGTTGCCGACGTAGTAAAAACACATCCACTCCATGCAATACTTGACAACAGTATTTCCCCAAAAACGTGGGAAGAAAAATTATTATTCCTGGCAGACAAAATGACGAAGTACGATGTTATTACTGTTGATGAACGGTTCAGGCTATGGAATGAAGAACATTTGTCTCCTGATAAGCAATTCATCCTTGATGCCGCATACCCAAAAGTGAAACAACTTGAACAAGAGGTGATGGAATGCATTCAATCAACATCAGAACAAATGATAAATATCTGCAAAAACGTTATACTACAAGAAGAAGGAGACACCATATGAAACAACGAATACTCTTTGTGTGTGCTATTTGTTTATTTCTTTTTGCCGGCATGTGGCACACTGTTGTTGCGGTCAGTGATCCAACGTCATTGAAAAACGTTGCGGTTCGGGAAAAAATTGAATACGCATTGCCATACCCAGGCATCCTTCCAGATCATCCATTATATATAGTAAAACGCGTACGGGATTATATTTTGGAACGCGTCATAATGGAACCAGTGAGAAAAGGAGAATTCTATGTTCTCCAGGGAGATAAACGATTGAATATGGGAGTGATGCTTATTGGATCTGGAAAGGAACAGCTAGGGGAAAGTACCATATCAAAAGCTGAAAAATATATGGAGAAGTCAGTTCGGGCATTGTTGTCGTATCAAGCAACTGAAGCAATGGTTCCAACACATATTGCAGACAGGCTACGCATCTCCTTATCAAAACACGAAGAAGTGATCAATACAGTATTGTTAACAGTAAAAGAAGCACAAAAGAATGGACTAACAGAGTCGTTAACACGAGTTAAACTTCTGCAGGAAGAAGCAAAAAAGTTGAAATAGCGCGGTATTTAATGGTAATTGAATACATTGATGTTTAAGGAAGGGAAATATTTCCGTAGTTTTTCCTCACCAGCGCCTGTCCAAGGCTGTAAAAACATATTGACTGGTTTTGATACAGAAAAACTCTATTGACCCCCCGTAATTAGTGTTCTACTATCATTGAGTCCACCATATATAGCGTTTTATTTTTCACACTATGAAATGTCCATACTGCGAATCAAAAGATACTGATGTTCTTGAAACGCGTGACAGTGAGGATTTGACGGTTACCCGAAGACGCCGCACGTGTCCAAAATGTGAAAAGCGATTTACGACATACGAGCGCGTTGAACACGTTCCGATTACTGTTATTAAAAAAGATAATCGAAGAGAAACATTTGACCGGGAAAAGTTAAGCCGCGGAATATGGCGGGCAAGCGGAAAAACAACGCTTTCCGCAAGTGACGTTGCAAAAATAGTGGATGAAGTAGAGCGGGAAATTATCAGCGGGGACACGAACGAAGTGACAAGCAACGCAATTGGCATGCTTGTTGCCAAACGATTAAAAAAGTTAGATAAAATCGCATACATTCGATTTTCAAGCGTATTTAAACAATTTGTTGACATTGAAGATTTAGCAAAGGAAGTAAAGAAAATTTCTTAATATAGTGTAAGGAGGTGTATTTTTTATGGAATTAACCGGCATTCGCAGTAAAGTATTTTTAGATCGGTATGCATTAAAAGATGAAACAGGAGTTCCTATAGAAAAAACACCTGAGGACATGTGGCACCGCGTCGCGCATGCCGTTGCCAAAATGGAACCAGTGAAAGACCGTACGCACTGGGAAGAAAAATTTTATGACATCATGCAGGATTTTGTATTTGTCCCGGGCGGAAGAATTCTTTCCGGCGCAGGTACCGGATACAAAGTGACATTTTATAATTGTTTTGTTATTCCTTCTCCAAAAGATTCACGCGGCGGTATTCTGTCAACACTTTCAAACATGGTGGAGATTATGGCGCGCGGCGGAGGGGTTGGTATTAACCTTTCAACGCTTCGTCCCCGCGGGTCAAGAGTTAAAAAAGTAAACGGCTTCTCATCAGGCCCTATTAATTGGGCAGAACTTTTTTCCGTTGCAACAAAGGATATTATTCAACAAGGCGGCACCAGAAGAGGTGCGCTTATGCTTATGCTTTGGGATTGGCATCCTGACATTGAAGAGTTCATCACGGTGAAACAGGATCTGACAAAAATAAACGGTGCAAATCTTTCGGTTTGTGTGTCCGATGCGTTTATGACAGCTGTTAAAAACGATGCAGATTGGAATTTGGTATTTCCGGACACTCAAGATCCTGACTATGATACAAAATGGGATGGATATATGCCAAATTGGATTGCATTTGGAAAAACACCAAAAATCATCAAGACAGTAAAGGCACGGGATTTGTGGGACATGATTGCAAAAGCAGCATGGTCAAGTGCGGAGCCGGGAGTCGTGTTCATGGAGCGGTACAATAAACAGTTTAATAACTACTATTATGAATTTGTTAACTGTGTAAATCCCTGCGGTGAAGAGGGATTACCATATTGGGGAGTTTGCAATCTGTGTTCCATTAACCTTGCGGCGCTTGTTGGTGAAGATGGAGTTATGAATTATGCCCGTTTGGCAGAAGTTGCGAAAATTGGCGTTCGATTCCAGGATAACGTTGTTGATGCAGATGTATATATTTTTGATGAGATCAAAAAAGTGCAGCTTGAAGGAGAACGGCGTATTGGACTTGGCACCATGGGACTTGGGGACGCACTTATTAAAATGAAAATCCGGTATGGTTCAAAAGAGAGCTTGGAAGTTATCGATAAAATTTATAAAATAATTCGGGATGCTGCGTATGAATCATCTATTTTGATTGCAAAAGAAAAAGGTGCGTTTCCAAAGATTGATAAGAAAAAGCACGTTGAAGGATATTTTGTCAGCCAACTTCCTGAGTCTTTGAAAAAACAACTGAAGCGTTATGGTATTCGAAACTCTCTTCTGTTGCAACAAGCGCCAACAGGGTCAACATCCATGTTGTCAGGGGTTTCAAGCGGTATTGAACCGGTGTATGAATTTGAATACATGAGACATGATAGATTGGGCGACCACGTGATCAGACACGAGCTGTATGATGCGTGGTTTGAACAATTCAAAAATGAACACGGAAGAGAACCGGCTAAACAAGACAGACCGGACTATTTTGCATCAGCAAATGATTTAACTCCGGAAAATCATGTTGAGGTGCAGGCTGCAATTCAAAAATATGTCGATGCATCTATCAGCAAAACGGTGAATGCACCTAATTGTCATACGGTTGAAGATGTAAAACGGATTTACACGCTCGCATATGATCTTGGATGTAAAGGAATTGCGTATATGCGGGAGGGGAGCAGGCAAGGAGTATTGACAAGAAAAGAAGAATTGAAAAAAGAAGAAGCAAAACCGGAAGTATTGGTGAGCCCGGAAGTAAAACCGAGACCCGCAATCGTTCATGGGTCAACGTATCGTGTAGAAACACCTGTGGGACAAGCATATGTTACCGTAAACACAAATGGAGGAAATCAGCCTATTGAAGTATTTATTAATGTCGGAAAAGCGGGAAGTGATGTAACTGCTATGGCTGAAGCGATGGGAAGACTCATTTCCCTTACACTTCGCATGGCGTCTCCCATTCCTCCAGTTGAGCGGGCGAGGAAGGTTGCTGCAGAGCTTATTGGTATTGGTGGCGCACGATCTCTTGGATTTGGGGAAAATCGAGTCCGTAGTCTTCCTGATGCAGTTGCAAAAGTGATTGACCGTCATTTTGGTTTTTTTGCAAAACATCGGCTGGATTCTGCCGGTACAGAACCGGATCGAGTAGCAGTAGAAAAAGGAAGGGTTGTCGAAGAACAGAATGGAGAAAATATTGAGGCGTTGCTTGCAAAAATGGGTGCAACGCCAAAAGTGGCTATCGCAGAGGAAAAAGACAATCGTATGGTAACAGTGGATCTATGTCCAAAATGCGGGGAGGGAACTCTCGTGTTTGAAGAATCGTGCAAAAAATGTTACAGCTGTGGATATAGTGAATGTTGATATATGTCAGTGTATACACGTATCGGCGACGACGGAACAACCGCACTTTTTGGTGGAAAACGTATTTTAAAATGCGAAGAGCTAGTTGATGTATATGGTTCCATCGACGAACTTAATAGCTGGATCGGTGTGTTGTTTGCAACAACACTGAATGCAAAAAACAAAAAGATGTTGGGAGTAATTCAAAGTGACTTGTTTTTGATTGGAAGTACGTTGGCGGGATGGAGAGGGGATATTTCTTCACTTGCAAAGAGAATTTTGGATATGGAACAGCGGATCGATGAAATTGAAAAAGTTGTTCCAAAGCTTTCCCATTTTATTTTTCCTGGAGGATCCAAAGAGGCAGCATTTGTTCATGTTGCAAGGAGTTTAACACGGCGTGTTGAACGACAAATGGTTGCATTTTTTTCAAAAAAACAACACGTGACTAAACAACAAAAAGACGATCAATACATTATTATTTCATACCTCAATCGATTATCTGACTTATTATTTATGACAGCACGAGATATAAATACATCTGTTGGCGTTAAAGAAGTTATATGGAAAGGAACGTATGAAAAATAAGTTGAATGCACGCACGGTTGTTCTAATTATTATGTGTGTGGCATTGGGTGGGTTGTTTGTAAAAAATGGGTTGGAATCAAAACAAGTTCAAAAAAGCACCGTTGAACAAACAGTAAAAAAACCAACGGTTAATATAACAATAAATGATGGAGCATCTCTTATTGCTGAATCCGTCTCTGCGGGTACGCCATTTGAAGCACTCTCTCTTGTTGCTGAAAAAAAACAGATTTCTTTAATAACAAAACAGTATGATTTTGGTATTTTTGTAAGCGGAGTTGGAGATGCGGTAACAACAAATGACTTTGGGTGGATCTATTATGTCAACAACATGTCGGGAGATGTTGCTGCTGACAAATATGAGTTAAAAGACGGTGATCAAGTTGAGTGGAAATTCGAAAAGTCAATTTTTTAAGGAATAACGTAACACATGGAAATAATAACATTTACTATTATTGGCATTCTCTCAAGACTTCTCCCACACCTCCCAAATATGACTGCGGTAGGAGCAACATCATTATTCATGGGTGCAACATATGGTGTGAAAAAAAGTCTGATCGTTCTTCTTGCAACAATGCTTATTGCAGACAGCATTATGGGGCTTCATTCAGTAATGTGGGCGACATACGGGTCATTATTTTTAGCTATTCTCATTGGAAAGCATATTGTATCAAAGCGCAGCGCTGGATGGATTATTGGAGGAACACTTCTTTCTTCGGTCATCTTTTTTGTTATAACAAATTTTGCAGTGTGGCTTGCTCCAAATTTTATGTATGAAAAAACCCTATCAGGGCTTATTGCGTGTTACACGATGGCACTACCATTTTTTAGAAATACGGTTATTGGCGATTTGGTGTATACAAGTATCTTTTTTGGTGGGTTTGCGTTTGTTACGTCCATAAAACAAAAATATTTAGTACGACAAATTAATCAGTAGTTAAAAAATGTAAAGGATAGAGGAAGGTTGTGCAATTCAACCACTGTGCCGCAACGGTGACCCCCAAGTGGGGCTAGTCCGGAACTCTCCTTTATGTGTTCCCGAGCAGGAGGCCAATCATGTATTGTGTACCAGAAAAAGAAATTTCTCTTCTTACCTATAAAGATAAATATTCCACGCTTCAAGAGGAACATCCTGAATGGACACCGCATGAACTTCGTCTAACAAGTGCAATAGAATTACGTCCACAGTTTCAAGCTGATCGTGAAACAGCCGCCCGAGAAAATTTAGGGCTTCCGATGTGTGAAATTCCAGAAGCAGCTTTTACTATTACCGATGAAGGAAAAGTTTGGTATCCCAACTATGGAAGTGGTATAGGACTCATGCAGTTGAGTGAACGACAAAAGCGATTAAGGCCCGAATACTATTCATCGGAAGAGCACGCTATTTCATTATTAATAGAAGAACAATTTACAAATGGCGCAACGGAAGTTGTAACAAGTTATGGAGATAGGGACGTGGTGATTATGAGATATGATCCCATAACAAAAACAGGAACGACAGAAATTATAAATACCGCTGTCTTGTTGGAGAAAAAACACCAATCGATACAAGAATTTATTTCTGAGCATTTCCCTAAATTGGAGTCAGTATCTGTTACAAAAAATGTTTTTCTGTTTGCAGATAAAAAAATGTCGTTAGAACAAGCGAAGAAAATTGTTCAACCAGTTTTGAAAGAGTTTGTTCCTTTTAAACAACAGCATTATATTGAAGACCAAAAATATAATGAAGTGATGGATCAGCAGAAAAAACTGACATTTTTTCCATTGCCATTTTTGAGACATCCAATTATTGAAGAAACACAGCAGATTTCTGTTGCACCGTCTCTGAAAGAAAAACAAAAACGCATCGTTGTTACGGAGGAACCAATACAAAAAGCAAAAATTGTAGAGAAAACAAAAGTAATTACGAACGTTGAGCAATCAATGCAGACACACGTATCATATGAGTCAACATCTCATGTTCCAGTGCTCATATATCAGTTCTCAAAAAAAGAAGAGAAGAAAACAGAAAATTATCCTCAAATAGTACTACCTGTCACCACATTTGTAGTCGTGTCAGATGTACAAACAATTCCTACATACGCTGAAAAAATGCTCACAGTAACATTATCAGCAGTAAAACAAATATATGCCGAAGAAAAAGTTAAAGCAGATATGATGATGGGGGAACAGCATGCTTTTTATATACGTCAATTTAAAAAAATGGAACAAACGATTGATGAGCAATCTGCAATAGTTGAGGAAACATATACGCAAAAAATTGATCACAGTTTAGCGGAGGTGGACATGTTTTATGAAGTTGATCAAATATGTATCCAAGATATGCACACATTGATAGATAGTTTTGCGACACAAGTCAAACTAGGTGAGATTGCAACGGGTGTTAAAAAACTTGTATGGATGGAATCAAATGATCAAGCGGAATTGATACCTGTGGAGGAAGTAGAAATAGTACAAGATGCAACGAAAACATTGCATAATCTCCTTCATTTTTTACGTAAAATTGTGCGTACATATTCTGGAAATGACGTTGTAAGAGAACGAGTCATACAACGAATTGATTCAGATCAACAAGGGGGAGAGATTGAAGAATTGGAAGAATACCTAAACATTCTTCAAGCGAGGCAACTTCGCGGGCACATGTATGCGTTCGTGAATTGAACCAGGTGTGATATGATGAAATATATGAATATCCTGCCTGATACAGGCATTACTGCCAGCTCTATTCCAACACCTTCTCAAGTCGTAGGTAACATCGGAAAAGAAAAAGAAGCAATGCCAACTCCTAGCTCAGAAGTATTTTTAAAAGATCTTGGAAAAGAAATGGAACTGCCAAAAGAAGTTGTATCTGCAGGGGTGTCGATGAAACCAACGGTTGTTTCTATTTCACCCCCCGTTCAACGCTTAGGGGTAAAATCAGCAGGACAAAATGTAACAGTTACTACAACGAGTGCGATCTCACTACCTCTTGCGGATGATCAAATGGCACAGGGATTGCACGCAAGTATTTCAAGTTCATTCAGATGGCTTGCTGAGTGGTGTCGTCATCAACTAAAAGTGTTAGGCATTGTACAATAATAATATGTCAAATGATGTAGCCGATATTATCGGAAAAATGGAAGTATTTGGAATAAGCCTGATACTGCTTGTTATGTTTCTTGGTGCATTTTTTGGTTTGTGCTACATTGCTTTTCTGTTGTGGAAATATCGAAATCGTGAAGCCCGATCGTTATCATACGTCTTGCTTCAAATAGCAGTTCCCCGGGAAAATGAAATAAAAATTGATGCTGCAGAGCAGATGTTTTCCAGTCTTTATGGAATATATAACAATAAATGGTGGGCATTTATCAAACCCCAGGATCATATTTCATTTGAAATTGTTGCGAAACGGGAAGATATCCGTTTTTATGTGTCTGTCCCAAAAAATATCAAAGACTTGGTGGAAAAACAAATTCATGGAGCATATCCTGGAGCTGATATTAAAGAGGTAGAAGAATACTCCATTTTTTCTGAAAAAGGAAAAGTGGCCTTTACTGCGTTGCGGCTTCGATATACGAGTTACTATCCAATCAGATCATATCGTGATTTACCGACCGACGCGTTATCTTCTATTACCTCAGTGTTAGCTAAGATGGGTGAGGGTGAGGGTGCTGTTGTTCAAATATTGATTCAACCAACAGGGGATAGATGGAAACGTGTTGGGAGATCATATATCTCTAAGATAAAGAAAGACGAAGCAAACCCAGAAAAAGCGAATTTCAAAGTGAACCAAAAGTCATTGGAAGCAATCGAAACAAAAATTCAAAAACCCGGATTTAATAGTGTGATACGTATTGTTGTGTCATCAACCACGAAAGAACAAGCTGACCAGCACTTAAAAAATATTATTTCATCATTTGAACAATTTTCATCAGATAATAATGCGTTTTGGGAAGTGAAATTCCCCATCAAACATCTGTTTTTAACTGATTTTATTTATCGGTATTTCCCAGTATTAAACATTCCACTTCTCAGGCAATATAGCGTCCTTAACAGTGATGAACTTGCAAGTATTTTCCATCTCCCGAATAAAACAATAGAAACACCGCATATTTTTTGGTTGAATGCAAAACGTGCTCCAGCTCCGATGTCAATTCCGGAGTCAGGATTGTACTTGGGTATGTCGAAATATCGTGGAGTTGAGAGGCCAATTTATATTGGTGAAGATGATAGACGACGGCATATGTATGTCATCGGAAAAACCGGTACGGGAAAATCACAGCTGTTGGAAGAGATGGTCATGCAGGATATTAATGCAGGTAAAGGAGTTGCGGTGATTGATCCTCACGGAGATCTTATTTCAGGAATTCTTGCTCGTATGCCGGTATCACGTGCTGAAGAGGTCGTTGTGTTTGATCCGTCCGATACGGAGCGGCCAATGGGACTTAATATGCTTGAGGCACAAACAGAAGAGCAAAAGCATTTTGTTGTTACCTCTATCGTAGGACTAATGTATAAACTGTATGACCCGATGAAAACAGGAATTATTGGTCCGAGATTTGAACATGCAATCCGCAATGCCATGCTGACGGTCATGTGTGAGCCGGGAAATACATTTGTGGAGGTGGTTCGTGCATTGACGGATCCGTCATTTGTTCAGGAACTGCTGCCGAAAGTGAATGATCCAATGATTAGACGATATTGGACGGATCAAATTGCGCAGACAGCTGATTTTCATAAATCAGAAGTGTTGGATTATATCGTTTCAAAATTCGGTAGGTTTGTCACAAATAAACTCATGCGTAACATCATCGGTCAATCAGAATCCTCATTTGATTTTAGAAAAGTGATGGATGAAGGAAAAATATTGTTGGTAAATTTAGCAAAAGGAAAACTTGGAGAAGAAAATAGTAATTTTTTAGGTCTCATTCTTGTTCCAAGAATTCTTGTTGCTGCCATGAGCAGACAGGAAATGCCGGAAGAAGAACGTCGGGATTTTTATCTTTATGTTGATGAGTTTCAGAATTTCGCAACACCTGACTTTGCTCAAATTCTTTCAGAGGCGAGAAAATATAGATTAAACCTTATTGTCGCAAACCAATTTATTGGTCAAATGGAAGAAGAAGTGAAGAACGCTGTATTTGGGAACGTTGGAACGCTCATATCATTCCGTGTTGGTGTGACGGACGCAAATTATTTACAGCATGAATATCAACCAACTTTTTCCGAATCGGACTTGATTAATATCGATAAATATAATTCTTATGTGAAGACGATTGTGAAAAATGAACCAATGAAACCATTTTCTATCGATCTTACCAAAGACATGAAACAAATCGTTGCAGCAAGAAATCCACAGATAGCACAAGCAATCATTCAATTATCAAGATTAAAGTATGGGAGATCAAAAGAACTGGTAGAGGCAGAAGTATCACAACGCGCGCGACTCTAAAAAACACTCCTTTACAATAGTCATAATTACGATACACTTTGAAGTATTGAAAATTTTATGGATCAACAAGAAGAAACTCTCGGTACTGCGATAGTTAAACATCAAGAAAAAGTGGTCTACATCTTTAACATGTCTGAGGACGTGTGGGCGTTTATTAACGCGATCAGTAATCCAAAATTTCATCAATGGGAAATTGATGATAACGCTGATTTATCAGATCGTGGAGAATTATTTACTAATGCAGATGAAGAAGGGCTTATGTATATTTCCCCAAAAAAAATTGATGAAATGTATGTTTCATATGTTAAAGAGTTATTTTCTATTAAATCATTAGAAATATTAGTTCCAGAAATCCACACGGGTGTTATTTGTGATGACATTCTCCGTGATGAAAAAATCATGGATAGGCTTGTGGAAGCGTCAAATTCGGTTAAAAAATTGACGTTAACCAGTTATTCAACTTCACCTCAATTTTTACATTTAGCAGAAACATTGAGGTCAAAAGGAATAACAGTATATACACCAGAATCACCTGAAATTAATTGTGCGTGGACAGTAAATTTTTATGGGAGCAAGTCTGGGATACGACAACTTGTTCAAATGAGCGGAGCAAAGGAGCCAGATTTAAAAATGCCAGAAGGTGTTGTGTGTGCCGGAATTATCGATGCTGCTAAAATTGCAGCAAATAAATATATTAAAGAAAATGGAGTTGTTATAAAAACAAATAAAGGCCATTCCGGTTCAGGAGTCTTAATTTTTCGTGAACATGATCTTCCAAATGAATATAGTGCCTGTGAAAAAGCGATACACGCAATCTTAGGAAAAGATGCATATTGGGAACAATTCCCAATCGTTATTGAAAGTCTGATTAATATTAATCCTGCTATTGCAGGAGGGTTCCCTAATGTGGAATTTAAAATTCAAAAGAATGGAAAAATAGAATTTTTGTATTTTTGCGGAATGAGAGTTACAAAAGACGGAGTATTTCAAGGGATAGAGATTAATCAAGATATTGTGACGGATCGAGTGTTCGCACGCATTATGGATACAGGCTTTTTTGTTGCAGAGCAGTATAGCGCTGCTGGTTACCGCGGATATTTTGATGTTGATTTTATTGCTGCCAAAAATGGAGAAATCTATGTAACAGAATCTAATACAAGAAGAACAGGCGGAACTCATGCATACAAAGCAGGAAAATTACTCATTGGAAAAGAATTTTTGAAAGAAGCGTATATTCTTTCTGATAACGCGTTGACGCTTCCCGAACGTATGTCAACATTTACTCATGTACATCAGAAATTGAAACCGATCCTTTTTGACAAAAAAACGAAAGAAGGTGTTGTTATAGCGTCTTCGAATCTTATTCGTCAACATCGGTTGGCCTACGTGATTTTCGGATCGAATGAAAAACGCGCGCTTGAAATAGAAGAACAAATGAAACAGCTTTTGGCATAAGTTCAGTAATCCTATAATACACCTTGCAATTTATCAGCTTCGTAAGGCGTGGCCTTAAGAAGCTAAATTTAAAACACGTGAATTATAAGATATTGTAAATGTCGTGAAGTAAACCATTCCCGTTTTTGTTATAATTCCAAGTGTGGCGGCACGTCAAACGTGCCAGCCGCGTTTGACGCGGCGCCCGTAGCTCATCGGTAGAGCGCATGTCTTATAAACATGAGGTACTTGGATCGTCACCAAGCGGGCGCACATGGAACAAGTAATACTCGTTGATGAACAAAACAATGAAATTGGTATTGCGCCAAAAGATATGGTGCACACTGATAAAACACCGCTTCATCGGGCCTTTTCGTTATTTTTATTTAACAACAGGAATCAATTGTTGGTAACACAGCGGGCAACCAACAAGAAAACATTTCCCGGAGTGTGGACCAATAGCGTTTGTGGCCATGTATCGCCGGGGGAGAAAACAGCAGATGCAGTGAAACGAAGAGTGAATGATGAGTTGCACATTGTCGCAACAGGTATCAAAGAAGTTTCCCTATATAGATATACATTTACAGACAGTAACGGAATTGTTGAAAATGAAGTCTGTCCGATTTTTGTAGGATTTACCAATGAAGATCCAACATTAAACAAGAACGAAGTAAAGAATTGGAAATGGATTGATTGGAATGAATTTTTGACCACCATTAGAGAAAAACCAGGAACGTATTCCCCATGGAGTGAAGAAGAGGCAATTATACTTCAACGGACAAATCCGGAATTGCTTCAATAGTGTGCCAGTCCACGGGTTCTCCTCGAAAATATGCGTATGACCCAATGTACGCCGCATTATCAGTGCAAAGGGAAACGGGCGGACAGAAGAAAGGAACATCACTATTCTGAAACTTTTCCCGTAATCGTAAATTTGCTGCAACGCCTCCACCGATACATATTGACTGTGCACCATATTGTTCGGCGGCTTGGAGTGTTTTTGTAACCAGTACATCAGTAATGGATTCCTGCACTTCATATGCCAGTTCTCCAATTATTTTTTCGTCAAATCCCGGTAATTCTTTTTGTTTGGTGACTTCCCGCAATATTGCAGTCTTGAGGCCGGAAAAAGAAAAATTAAGCGTGTTGTCATGTAGCAAAGGTCTTGGTAATTTGATATTAGATTTTTTTCTTGTCCTGCGGAGCAGGATCTCGCTTCGCGAGACAGTTTCCTGTATTGCTAAACCTCCGCGCGATCCAAATCCTAACAGTCGTGCTGCTTTGTCAAATGCTTCACCCGCAGCATCATCAATCGTACCTCCAAGCCATTGCAGTTCTTTTTTGTTTTTCATAAGAAATAACTCCGTGTGTCCACCGGAAACAACGAGACCAATTGCAGGAAATGTAATTGTTTGATTGGAAACCAAGAAATTCGCATATAAATGCGCTAGGACATGATTGACGGGAATGATTGGTTTTTTGGTTACATACGCAATTGTTTTTGCGGCTTCAACGCCAATAAGGAGAGAGCCGATGAGTCCTGGTCCAACAGTGACCGCAACCGCGTCGATAGAAGAATAATTTTGATGAGCTTCCTGTAACGCCTCAGTAATAACAGGAAGAATGCATTTTAGTTGTTCGCGGGATGCAACCTCAGGAACAATGCCACCGTATTTTTCATGCATGGCAGATGATGTTGCAATGACGTTACTCAAAATTTTTGTACCGTCCCTTATGACTGCGGCACTTGTCTCATCACAACTGGATTCAATTGCAAGGATGTTCATATTTTTGTTTGTTTCTTTAATTTCCATAATAATACAATCGTCGGAAGATAGAATATCTGTGTAAATAATAATGCCGTTGTGGGGGAAGTCCTGTCAGCGACAAGTCCGATAACGATAGAAAAAATGCCAAACGTGATACTTCCTGCAAATGAAACAAGGGATGCAAGCGTTGCGCGTTCATTTTCTGTAAACTCTTTTTGCATAAGTGAATTTGAAGCAACTTCTGTTGCACCGTAAAGAAAGGATGTTGAAGATAAAAGGATCGGTGAAACAACAGTTGGGAATGCCAGAGAAATAACGGCAATGACACGGTTGATACACGTCTCAAAGAGCATAAGATTTAATCCGCCAAATTTTTTAATAAGTTTTCCTGCATACCAAAAACTAATACCACCTCCAATAAATGAAAGAGTTTTGGAGATACCAATCGCCCACACTGGCCAAAGTGTTGCTATAAAAGCGGATTTAAATTGAAATGCCGATTCGCCAATACCAAATCCAATAATTTGATTAAGACTAAGCAGTTTTAAATTTTTGTTGTGCCATATATGGTGAAGAGAGGTAAAAAGATGTGCGTAAATATTTGTTGTTGTGGATGTTTGGCTTTTGGGTTCTTTCACAAAGAAAGAGAGAAAAAGGCATATGACCTGAGGAATAACAGAAAGCCACATGACCCAAGCAAAAGAAAAGTACGCGATGACACTTCCAGCAACGGTACCAATGGTTAATGCTAGTTGAAACATTGCGCTCGTTTTTCCAAGATAATGATCATATGTATCCACTTTATTAAGATCTCGGAGAGAATCATGAAGCATAGCATTGTTGTTCCCACTATAAAATGCTCTGGTCAGTCCTTCAAAAAGCGCACCAATGGCTAGTGGTAAATATCCTCCACCAATAGCATAAAAAACCGCACAGGTAACAGAAGCGATTGCTCCGGCAGTCATTGTTTTTTTTCGACCAAATTTGTCTGAAAGAATGCCGGTGGGAACTTCAAAGATTGCAGAGGAAAACATGGTTATGCTAAAAAGGCTCATTGCAAGCGCATAGGAACCCGTTACTTTGGCGAAATAGAGAATTAAAATTGCACTATAAAACTGAAAGTCAGTAAAGAAATTAAATAGTGCTAAAAGCTTGATATTTCGCCCCATATATCATTCTTATTTTACTCGAGATGAGAAAGTTTCGCGAGTGCGGAGGTAGATAGGGTGACAACCTTTGGAATAATGACCGCTTCTGCACCAACAAGCTCTGTTTGTTTGATTTTCTTTTCAAGGATTGGATCACCCTCAGTAAACGCAACAATGGTTGGGTTAATACGTCTAACAGTTTCAAAATAATCTGCATCAGACATCATGGGAGGAAGTGATATCACCTCATCAACCATACGAAGTGACTCGAGCATTTTTTTCCGTTGCTCCTGTGTATGAAACGGCCGGTCATCGCCTTTTAACCGCTTAATGGTCTCATCGGATTCAAGCATAACAAGTAGTTTGTCTCCATGCTGTTTTGCTTGTTCCAAAAAAGAAATATGTCCAAAATGAATAAAATCAAAACAACCGCCAACAAGTACTGTTTTCATTGTTTTGTCCCCCGTAAAAAGACTGCCTGCCATGGGCGGTAGTTGGATGTAAATACCTGATCAATTACTTGTTTATTTCCTTTTGTAACCCGATAGAGAAATGATGCTTTTGCGCCCCACGCTGCAAAGTCTACCTGTCGTATAACACCAACCGGCAATGTTGGATCGTCTTGATACAGCGGCGCAGGAGGAGGAATGCTGCCGCTTACTGTATGATTGAGAATTTCTGCAATTCTTCCGTCCTGTGCACCATAAAATTCAATGGTGAGCGTGAGGTTGGTTGTATCGGTTTTTGTTTGTATCAGAATATATGACGGTGTGTCATTTTTAAATTTCAAATCTTCAGTCGGATTAAACACGGTTGCGTCGAGTCCTGCCTTTGACCCATCGTCTTCGTAGTAGTGGACGCGATAGGAGTGTTCACGTCGTTTTGTAATGGGAAGTCCGGCATTGAGCGCCGCGCGAAACATGGTTGTTGATACCTGGCAGACGCCGCCACCGTCTCCCATAACCGTTTTTCCATCTTTTATGATGTAGGCTGACTGATAGCCGGTTACCGCTGATATGTCCCCAACAGTTTTATTGAATGAGAACGTTTCTCCCGGAGCAATTAACACACCATGCAATCTTGATGCAGCAAGCGCGACATTGTGAATACGTCCCGGTATTGAACCCGGGAACTCTGAATATCCGATGCCAACACGTTCTTTAATACCAAATGAATTTGTTTGTTTTGTGGTAATAACAGGCGCAATACTATCAACGGGAACAGAAAATGTTACCCGTTCAGAATTGTTTTTGACGGCAGTAACAAGAAGTTGTGGAAACACTTCCCGAAGCTGCTCTTCATTCAAGACTCTTCCTTCCTGTGAAGGTTTAAAGTTTATTACTTTGCCTTTGGTAAACTGGAAGAGCGCATTCTCAACAGGAATATTAATGGTTGCAGAAAGTGATGCTATGGTTCTATCAAGCACATCTTCGTTCCATCTGAATGCAGGAGGGAGATTGATCGGTTGATTTCCATATCGTTCGCGAAAGTTACTTATAAAGTGCAAAGATCGACCAACAAGAATGGCCTGGGTTGCAGAAAGAGTGGCATCGTACCCTAAACGCATATCAGCTGCAGATATGGTTGCGATTGTGTTTTCATAGCGAAGTTCAAATTGAATATTCCTTAATGACGTATTTTTGTTTATCCAATAGATTTCGATTTCCTGTTTTGATTTTCCACCGAATGCAATGTTGTCAATAAACACCTGTGGATATGCCCGATCAGCATATGTTTTTTCAAAATACAGGAAAAAGCTCGTGCCTGCTCCAATAGCAAGAATGAACATAGAGAGAAGTATCCAGAAAAAATTTGAAGATGTAGGCTTGTTGTTTTTAGAGGCCATGGTATGATTATTGTACTAGATTTATGATAACGCCACCATCAAGTACGAAACCACCGGAAGGAACGATTTCTTTTGGAGAAATGCCGAAAATTCCTCCACCCCCAGAGCCTGATTCACAACCTCAGCCAAAGATTGATCAACCTCTAGCTGAAACGCCACCACCTGTTATTATCCCGTCCAATCCTTGGCCAAAACGATTCATAGCAATCGTAATTGTTTTAATGCTTTTGGTGGCTGGATTATTTGGCGGAAGATTCATATTTTCCATGATTGATTCGTCAAAGCAAGTGACATTGACGTACTGGGGATTATGGGAAAACGAAGTTGTTGTTAAGCCGGTCATTGCCGCATTTGAAGCAAAAAATCCAAAAATCAAAATTCAATACATAAAACAATCACAAAAACAATATAGAGAACGTCTCCAGGCTGCAATTGATAGAGGAGAGGGTCCTGATATATTTCGTTTTCATAACACGTGGGTGCCGATGTTATACAACCAATTATCAACAGTGCCTCAAACAGTTATGACGCCGGTGCAATTTAAAAATGCATTTTATCCTGTGGCAAGCGCAGATCTTGTTGCAGGAGAAACGATCTATGGAATCCCACTCATGATTGATGGACTTGGGCTTTACTATAATGAAGAATTGTTTGCGCGCGCTGGCATCACCGCGCCTCCATCAACGTGGGAAGAGCTCCTCACTATGATCCCAAAAATTGCAAAGCTTGAGGGAGAAAACTTTACCGTTTCAGCAATTGCTCTTGGTACAACGAATAATGTTGAACATTACTCTGATATTCTGGCAACCATGATGATGCAAAATGGTGCCGATTTGACGTCACCAACCTCGAAAGAGGCTGAAGAAGCGCTTGCTTTTTACCATAAATTTGCAACACCTCAGGACCCCATTTATACCTGGAATGAAACTATGGATAATTCCATTTACGCATTTGCTATTGGAAAAGTAGCCATGATTCTCGCGCCATCATGGCGGGCTTTTGATATTCATGAAATCAATCCAAACGTGCGGTTTAAAATCGCACCAATCCCACAACTTCCGGGAAACACCATAAATTGGGCAACATATTGGGTAGAGGGAGTATCAAATAAGAGTAAGTATCAAAAACAGGCATGGGAATTTACGAAGTTTTTAACCAGTAAAGAGGGTGCAACCATCATGTATAGCGAAGCGCAAAAAGCGAGGAAGTTATTCGGAGAACCGTATGCATTGGTAGAACTTGGAACGACCATAAAAGATGACCCGTACATCGGTGCGTATATTTCTCAGGCTGCGACAGCAAAGTCATTTCCTCTTGCTTCACGGACATTCGATAATGGATTAAATGACAAGCTTATTGTGTATCTTCAAAATGCGATTAATGGCAAAACGACCGGCTCATCGGAAGCAGAAAGACTTGAAACGATGACAGCAGGGTTTAAGCAGATTTTTTCAACATACGGACTCGTTACAAACACTGCCCCAACAACGATACAATAAATAATGGTTTCACTTAAACGTCGTATTTTAAGCGCGGTGTTGTATGCAGATATTTTTCAGTATCCGATGACACATAGAGAATTAGTTCGTTGGATTCCTACCTCAAAGCAAATCTCAAACCAAACAATACAAGCTGCGTTACACGTTCTTGTAAAACAAAATGTTGTTCGATTTGTTACACCATTTATTGTTATTAAAAAACATACATCTCATATTGGTATTCATGCAGAACGTCTCGTATGTAGTCAGAAAAAATGGAAGAAAGCCTACGTTGTCGCTCGTTTTCTTCGACTTATTCCAACAGTATTATATGTTGGAGTAACAGGAAGTCTCGCGATGAACAATGCAGACATTGGAGATGATATTGATATCTGCATTGTCGCGTCAAAAGGAACCGTGTGGATTACCCGTCTTCTTGCGACATGTGTTGTCGAGTTTGTCGCAAAACGACGTCGTCCTACGACCAAAAACGTTCAAAACACCATTTGTTTGAATATGTTTATTTCTGAAAATGCCCTTAAAATCGCAACTGATCAGCGGGACGCCTATATTGCACACGAATTATTACAAATGGTTCCGTTATGGGAACGAAAAGGGATTGAGAGGAAATTATTACTGGCAAACCAATGGGTGAAACAGTATTACTACCATGCATATGCTGAACGATTAGCAATCCGTGTTTTAAGAATCCCGCGAAAAAACGTATGGGAACAGATTGTACGGCTTGTGGAAAAACCTGCACGACATATACAGCTTCTGTATATGAAAAACCGAAGAACAACGGAAGTGATAACGGATACCGTTATTCGATTCCATCCAACGGATATGCGCCGTATTGTTCTTACTGCGTTGCATCGCTCTCTTGCTGTCTACAAAATTCCCCTTGACAAGGAAGGTAAAAAAAATCTAAAATAGCAGTCACTTAAAAAGAGTGCCAACGTATTATTATTTAAGGAGGATTTCTATGACAAGAATAACACCGCTTTTTGATAATGTTCTTATTAAACCCATTGAGGCTGATGAAAAGCTTCCTTCCGGTATTCTTCTTCCGGACAGTGCCAAGGAAAAACCACAAATGGGAGAAATCATGGCCGTTGGTCCGGGAACAACAAATGAGAAAGGAAATGAAGTGAAAATGGTGGTTAAAATCGGAGATAAAGTAATGTACAAAAAATGGGGAGGAAATGAAATAAAAGTCAACGGAGAAGAATGGATGATCGTCGAACAAAAAGATATTTTAGCAATCGTTAAATAATAGGAGGAACTTTATATGGCAAAACAAATTAAATTTTCTGATGATGCACGAACAAAACTCGTGAATGGTGTAAACATATTAGCAAAAGCAGTGGTTACAACGCTTGGACCAAAAGGCAGAAACGTTGCCATTGACCGCAAATGGGGGTCACCAAACGTCATTCATGACGGTGTGACTGTCGCAAAAGAAATTGAACTTGAGGATCCATTTGAAAATATGGGTGCGCAACTGGTGAAAGAGGCAGCCAGCAAAACAAATGATGTTGCTGGAGACGGTACAACAACCGCAACGCTTCTTGCTCAGTCCATCATTAATGCCGGATTTAAAAATGTCACAGCAGGTGCAAATCCAATGATACTAAAGGTTGGCATGGAAAAAGGTGTTGAGGTTGTTGTTGCAGAAATTAAGAAAATGGCAAAAACAGTGAAAGAAGCAGATGTTGCGAAAGTTGCAACCATTTCAGCACAGGACGAAAAAATCGGTAGTCTCATTGCAGAAGCGTTAACAAAAGTTGGAAAGGATGGTGTTGTTACGGTTGAAGAAGGAAAAGGATTAACGATGGAAATTGAATACAAGGAGGGAATGGAATTTGATAAAGGATACGCATCTGCCTATTTCGTAACAAATGCTGACAAGATGGAAGCGGAGATCTCTGATGCATATCTGTTAATTACAGACAAAAAGATATCTGCAATAGCAGATCTTCTCCCGTTCTTGGAGAAGTTTATCAAAGTATCCAAAAATCTCGTCATCATTGCTGATGAGATTGACGGAGAAGCACTTGCAACACTCGTTGTGAACAAGATGCGCGGTACATTCAACGTGCTTGCGGTTAAAGCACCGGGGTTTGGTGATCGAAGGAAAGCAATACTTGAAGATATCGCCGTGCTTACCGGTGGAACCGTGATTTCAGAAGACACCGGACGAAAGATTGAAAATATTACTGTTGAGGATTGCGGACGAGCTGATAAGGTCTGGGCAGACAAAGAAAATTGCCGTATCATCGGCGGCAAAGGACCAGCTGCAGCGCTCAAAGCAAGAATTGCACAAGTCCGAAGAGAGATTGACGTTACGACCAGCGATTTTGATCGTGAAAAGTTACAGGAACGACTTGCAAAGCTTGCCGGAGGAGTAGCTGTCATTAATGTTGGAGCAGCAACAGAAGTAGAGCTGAAAGATAAAAAAGAGCGTGTGAATGACGCAGTTGCCGCAACAAAGGCTGCACTTGAGGAAGGAATCGTTGCAGGAGGCGGAGTAACGCTTCTTCGTGCGCGTGTAGCACTTTTGAAGCTCAAAGAGATGCTCATGGTTGAGGATGAAAAAACGGGAATCGATATCCTCTACAAAGCACTTGGTGAGCCAGTCCGCTGGATTGCCAAAAATGCAGGGGCAGATGATGGTTGGGTGTTAAAGACTATTGAGCAATCGAAAATTGCTGATTTTGGATTTAATGCCATGACCATGGTGTTTGAACCAATGATCCAGGCAGGAATTTTGGATCCGGCAAAAGTGACACGGTCCGCAGTTCAAAATGCAGCGTCAATCGGTATGATGGTGCTGACGACAGAAGCACTCATTACAGACATCCCAGAGAAGAAAGAACCAACAGGCGGCATGCCAGGAGGCATGGGTGGTATGGGAGGAATGGATTACTAAATAAAAGAGAGTAATTAATCAAAAACCTCGGGAAACCGGGGTTTTTGGTATATAATGAGCCTACTCATGAAAAACGTAAAACTTGTAACATTCGTTCCTATGTCTCATGCAGACGTTGTTCGAAAAGCTATGGGAGATGCAGGAGCAGGAATTGAAGGAAAATATATACACTGCAGTTTTTCAACAAAGGGAACCGGTCGGTTTTCACCACAACCTGGATCAAATCCAACAATTGGAACGGTGGGAAAATTCGAAGAAGTCGAGGAAGAACGGATTGAAGTGACCTGCGAAGAAAAAGATATAAAGAAAATTATTGCTGCAATTAAATCCGTTCATCCGTACGAAGAAGTACCAATAAATATATACCCATTACTTTCAACTGAGGAATTATGAGCGACTATCTTGATGAAACCATCGATATATATAATTCTGTTGCATCGACATACGCAAAACAAATGTTGGATCATGGACCAGTGATGCAACGAAAACATTTTGCATCGCTCCTTCCAAGGTCCGGAAAAATCCTTGATGCAGGGTGTGCTGCAGGCAGGGATAGTGCTTATTTTGCAGAACATGGGTTTAAAGTTACGGGAATTGATATTTCTGAAAAGTTATTAGAACTTGCCCGCGTTGTGGTGCCTGGAGCAAAATTTTATAGCGCAGACATTCGTCATCTTTCTTTTGAAAAAGCAATGTTTGACGGAATTTGGGCATGTGCTTCAATTCACCATATTAAGCACAATGAACTTCCAAAAGTTTTTACTGAATTTTTTGCCATTTTAAAACCAGGCGGAATGCTCTATGTCCATGTAAAAAAGGGTGAAGGTGAGGAATATCTTGATGAACCTAGTATTCCCGGTAGGAAACGCTTTTACTCTCTGTTTTCAAAAGAAAAACTCAAGAAATACTGTGAAGATGCAGGATTTACTGTTCTTGAGGTATTTGATGTGGCCTCAAAGGAAGTATACGCAGAAGGAAAAATATCAAGAGTGTGGGTTGCTTGCTTCGCTAAAAAAGTATGAAAAAATATTTTTTAACCGAATGCGTAACAAAAGATGATGTGATCCATCAGGGAGTCTATTTCGAACCGAAAGAAAAATCAGACACCGCGATTTTATATATTCATGGACTTTCAAGTATGTTTAGCAGCCACATTGCGTCATGCAATGCATTTAGCGATATGGGAGAAAAAATGCATATCGGATTTGCATCCTTTAACAACAGAGGATTTGGTTTGATTTCCGGTCCGCAAAAAAAAGATGCAACTGCGTTAACCGGTATTACCCATATTCGAGGTGGGGCAGGCCAGGAAGTATTTGAAGAGAGTGTCCTGGATATAGATGCAGGTATTACCTTCCTAACACAACGAGGATATGCGAGGGTTGTACTCGTAGGTCGATCGACAGGAGCAAACAAAACATGTTTTTATGCCGGTACCGTTGATGACCCACGAGTGATTGGTGTTGTTCTCAATTCAGCAATCAGCGATCGATTGGAAAAAACAAAAGAGGAAATTGCCGCAACGCTTCCTCTTATGAAACAACGGATTGCCGAAGGAAAAGAGGATGATCTTCTTACCGGATACAGTTTTTTTCCAATGACTCCAAAACGGTATGTGAGCCTGTATGAACAAGGGTCGAACGAAGATGTATTTGATTATGGAGATGAACGACCAAAAATGACTATATATTCAAAGATTAAAAAACCGTTATTTGTTATTTTTGGCGAACGTGATGAACACGCAGAAAGACCCATAGCTGACATTGTCCATGTGTTTGATACGCACACAACATCGTTACGCTACAAAAGCGTGATTGTGCCAAACGCGCTTCACGGATTTGATGGTATGGAACAAGAGCTCGCAACTTTGATTTGTGAGTGGATTGATTGTCGCGTCTCCCTGTGCTAGTATCGATGATACCATGAAGCAGAAAATCTTCTTTCTTATCGGAACCCTTCTTTTTGTCGCTATCATCATCGCTGTTGTCAAAATGGTATCAGGAAAATCGTCAAAACAAGGAGACCTTCGTGTTGAAAGCAATCCTGTGGCGAGCGTTTTTTTAGACAACAAACATATCGGCAGAACTCCTATTGGGGAAAATTCCTATAAAGTAGATCCTGGTGAATATACCTTAAAAATCGTACCGGAATCAGGAACCACACAATTTGCAAGCTGGCAGGGAAAAATAACCATTGGTCCGAATCTATTAACATACGTGAAAGCTGATATATCTGAATCAGAATTATCAACAGCAGTTGATGTTTTGTGGCTTGAAAGAATCAGCGGGAAAAAAGCAGAGGTGTCAGTAACAACTATGCCTGATAGCGCAACTGTGATGCTTGATGATGAAACAAAAGGAATGACCCCTATCATTATTCCTGATGTCGCTACGGGAAACCATACGATAACCGTGACGTCACAAGGGTTCTTAACGCGTACGATGAAAGTACAGTTAACAGCGGGATTCCGGCTTGTCGCTGCATTAAAACTCGCGTTAACATCAGTTTCTTCAGTACCACCAGAATCATCTCCATCGGGTGTAACAACAATAAAAACAGCAACTCCTTCAGGAACAATAAAACCAACGCCAACAGGTTCTACCTCCAGTCTTATTGATCCAGAGAGGCCATACGCACTCATCAAAGATACACCAACCGGGTATTTGAATGTCCGTGTGGGTCCTGCAAAAACCGCAACAAAAACTGCTGAAGTAAAACCAGGAGAAAAATATTCGTATGATAAAACAAAAAGTGATAGTGCGAATACTGTATGGTACGAAATTAAAAAAGACGGTGTTGTCCTTGGATGGATTTCAGGACAATATGTAGAGAATGTGGAATAACTTCAACAACAGAACTTTACCCACCAATGCCGTAGATTATAACAATAACGGACATAACCCATAAAAGAACGGTTGTTAACAGGGGAATATCTGATGTTAATATTTTTTCCGGCGATTCTCCTTTTCCTTCATAAATAAGCTGCATGTACCGCATAATGCCATATAAGACAAACGGAATGGTAATCATCATCCATTTTCTGTCCGGAATACCGATGATGAAATCCCCGTAGTTTCTAAAGAAAAATCCTAAATTAGATGGCCGTTCTAAGAACGTATAGTATGCATAGGTAATGAATGTTGAGTTGGCGAACATAGCGGTATAGGTGTCAAGAAGTTTTTCTGAATAATGAGATAAGCTTTCTCTTGTATCTTTTGGTACGATTCCTTCATATCCTTGAAGTAGCGTCAGTTCCGCTCTTCGTTTTCCTGTTGCGAGGAACAGAGCGAGAGAAAGAGCTGCAAGTGCAAGCCAGATGGAGATATGATATCCGGTTGCGGCTTCACCTGCATATACACGGACAAAATAGGCAGCGGTGATTGCCAGAATATCAACAACCACAATATGTTTAAGAATAAGTGAATATCCATATTGAAGACAGATAAAACCGATGGAAAGGAGTAAAAAAGTTGTTCCAAGAGACGCTGCAATGATCATTCCTGCGACAAACAAGACGAGTGAAGTAATGAATGCTGTAGAAACAGGAAGCCTGCCACTGGCAATAGGCCTAAATTTTTTAAATGGATGTTTCTTGTCTTTTGGCGCATCAAGAATATCATTGATTATGTAGCTTGAAGAAGAAAAGGAACAAAATGCTATAAATGCCCATAACGACGGTATAAAAAATTCCAATTGGAAGAATGTACCGGTAAAAAGAATGGGGGTAAAAACTGCAACATTTTTCAGCCATTGTCGTGGTCTTGTCGTTTTGAAAATTGCGAAAAGAAGTTGACCCATAAGAAAAAGCCTCCTATAGCAACAGCAATCAAAAATAAGGTAAATATTTTTTGTCGGCTGTTAATAACGAGTGCAATTACTCCCAGTATAGCGGAGACACCCCAGTAAAACAATGCAATTCTGCGTTTTCCCCAACCTGCATCCATGAGCACGTGGTGTAAATGTTTCCGATCAGCCCACACAGGTGATCTCCCTTTTGCAACTCGTCTGATAAGCGTATATATGGCGTCAACTGTAGGAATACCAAGAACAAGAAGCGCTGTTCCAAGTTTTCCGTATGAAAGAATGGCAAGTAGTCCCAAAAGAAATCCAGCCAGTGTTTTTCCACTATATCCAGGCATTATTTTTTGGGGGAAAAAATTCCATGGTAAAAACCCGGCATATGCACCTGATACGATAAAAGCAAATACAGTAATGGGTATTTGTGATGGGTCATTCAGACTGTATCGAAGTGAAAGGATGCCGATAATCGCAGCGCTAATCGAAACGAATCCCGGCATTTGTCCTTCAACACCCGCAGACCAGCCAACGATCGTCGTCGTCCACATGAGCCATAAAAACGCAGTGACAGCGGACCACACCAGAATAGAATGCGTTCCAAAGAACGTAATACTAATGCGCCACGCATCAAGATGTAATAGTCCTCCAGAAATTGGGTTGGTGATGTATGGAATGCCCGCGCCTGCTAGTATTGCAATACCGATTGCGAGTGAATTCGTGAGGATACGGATATACGGACTAATATCTTTTTTATCATCAAGTAGTCCAACGATAGTAAATATCATGCATGAGATGCTAATCCCGATAAATAATTTATTTAATGGAAGAAAAATACATGATACGGCAAAAATGCCAATAACTACCGCAAGACCTCCTGCTCGAGGAATGACACCCTTGTGCGTATGAGCAGGATGGTATCGTTTTTTTGGGTCATCAACCATGCCGAATTTTTTTGCAAACCAAATAACAAATGGAGTGACCCCCATCGTCGTTGCTGTGGTAAGAAGAAACGGGATAAAAATATGTTGTACCCACATACATGTTGTTTTACATTACCATAAAAATAATTTTAATAAGCGTCATCGTTGAAAGAAGACTAACAACAAAAGAACTGAGAGACAAAATTTGAGAAAAAACAAGATATTCATTTATGAGTACCGATGTGATATATACATTTACTCCAGTGATGAAAAGTGATGATGAAGGAAGAAGAAGCAGCCAAAGCGGATGTGCCAACCGTTCAATTCCCCATGGTTTTGAATACCAAAGGGGAACTAAAGGCGGAAGTTTAGTCCAAATAACAGCAATACAAATAAGGCTGACAATACAAAAAACTATCCCTCCATGTATTGCAAGAGAAATAATTCGATTTTTTGAAAGAATATTCCATGATTCACGAACAAGTATCCAATGGGTTTTAATAGCGGTAAAGAGTTCCATAGTACTGTTTATTTTTTTACCCCCTTTGTCAACGGAAGTTCATAACTCATAGAATATGTTCCGTCAGCGTGAACAATAAACGTCCGTGTCGGATATGAGAATAGTTGTGAAACAACATGGGTTTCATCGACCACGACATCCCCAATAAACCAAGGAAACACTTCGCCTTTCGGATTGTAAAAAAATACGCGGTTTCTATCTTTTGCGTAATACATTGTTTCAAGAAAAATGATGGGGTTGTCGGCAAATATAACATCGTTTGGTCCAATCATTGTATTAATTTCTTGCAGGGGAGTGCGAATATCCATCTTACTGTGCTGGTCAGCGTACCAGACATTAAACCCAGTAGTGTAGGCAAGGATACTGATTGCAAGAATCCATTGAAGAATTTTGCTGCGAAATGAAGAAATCGCATAGCCGATAAGAAACACTTCAGCAATCGTTACTGGTATGACATATCGGTTAACAAAAAATGGTTTAAAGAAAGAAACTCCGATAACGAGAACGAGAGGGATATAAACCAAACAAAAGAAAAATGTTGAAAATCGACGGTTTGATTTTGGGATGAGTGAAATGATAGAAAGAATGAGAAGTATGAGTGACATCCACTTCGTTGTTGTCCAGAAATACCATGGTGTTCCCTCATATCCTGTATACATGTTTCCCAGTACTGATGTAATAAGGTGAAGATCAACGGCGTAATACCATGTACTGGTAAATTTGTGCGCGACTAAGAGAAACTGGATGATCCACGGGAGGGCTATAATTCCAATAACGAGCAGTGATCGAACCATTGGATTAGAAATAATTATTTTTTTGTTATATATGGTTTTAAAGTTGAACGCGGCATAATGAATGAAACAAACCATTGGAACAATAGCTGAATATAAATGGGTATAAAATCCTAAGATAGATCCGATAACAAATAGTTTCCAGTTTTGTTTTACATATCCATACATCGTAAGGACTGCAAAAAACATATACCAGCCGTACGCGCGGGTTTCAAATGCATAATACAGAAGCATTGGGTTAAAAAAGAAAAGAATAGGAACAAACCATTGAATCCATTTTTTGGAAAACAACTGTTCTGATAGATGAATAACGATAATAACAGCAAGTGAAAACCCGACAAAAGACAATGAGCGGACCGCTATTTCGCTTTGTCCAAAGATCTTCATCCAGAAATGCAGAAGAATATAGTATATAGGTGGGTCAAATGACGAATTTTGAAGTATCCAAAGGAGTGGTCTTGATGCAAACAACACGGAAAACGCTTCATCTCTCCAAAAACTTTGTATGAAATAAAAAAGCGGCGTGTGTTCGAGAATATACGTGAACATACATTTGTATTATACCTTTTCTGTTACGCGATATTCCAATCGTTTTCCAAGCATGAGCCGGGTATGAGCATCCAAGCCCGGAAGGGCGGATAGAAAAAATGAGATGATGGGCAAAGTAAACCATTGCAAGTATAAAAATGGCAGCTTCCACGTTGCATAATCTTTTGGTTTTGGAGGTCGAATGCGCCAGTCTATGATAAATACGATGACCAAAAAGATGGTTGAAAGAGTGAGGATACTTGAGGAAAGTTGTGCGAGATTATGACCCAAAACGGTCCGTCCAAATGCGGGGTTAATAAGAGGGGGTACTGTGCTTCCAATAGTAAGTAAAAACCAATTTGCCGGCCAGAATATATGATGTTCGAGCATCATCGTGACGCGTCGTAAGCGATCAAGAAATGGTATTTCCGTATGAAGAAACGCATTTCTGATGACAAAGGGAATATCGGAAACTCCCCACGCCCATCTCTTGGATTGTTCGTACTGGTTAGCTATAGTTCTAAAAAATCCGTGACTTTCTGCCGCATCGACTAATATTGGAAGAAATATGCCCTCTGTATGGACTTGGTTTCCCTTTGCAAAATAAACCTTAAAAAACAAATGATAATCTTCCGGAATGACATCAACATCCCAATACCCGACGTCAATGATAGTTGAAAGGGAAATAGAATATGTTGAAAAATTGATAAACCGTGATTGTTGAGAAAGAAGAGATAGATTCCATATACTGTTTATGGTATTAAATAATTTGTTTGGCATTGGAATGCGCCAAATATTGGAATAGAAAAGAATCGCTCCTTGATAAAAATGGTATGTATTTTTATCATCCGTTAAAAATTTGTAGGAAAGATACGAAAAATATTTTGGATGGAGCATTGCATCAGCGTCGCATGACGTAATGGTTGTATAGATAGGATCGAAAGAAGGTCGTAGTATTCGAACCGCCTCTTTTGCTGCCCACGCCATGTTTGATGATTTCCCCATAACCTCATCAGGTGTGAGTGCGTGTTTGGTAACAATAAATGCA
Organism: Candidatus Gottesmanbacteria bacterium; assembly: GCA_043798445.1. GTDB lineage: Bacteria > Patescibacteriota > Microgenomatia > UBA10105 > UBA927 > CAIJMI01. Next base: position 100,731 of record JAZDOQ010000027.1, read on the forward strand.
CCAAATTTTGATCCATACTCTTGTTCCATCATTGTTCCGGTTGTGTCTGCATTAGCATCTTTTGCTTCTGTTGCCAACACAACGATGAGTTTCTCTTTTGGAATGTCCTGTAAACAAAGATTGTCAAGTGTGCGTCGTAATATGTGTAAAGGTTCTTTATATTCAGGAATGATGACAATATGTTTACATTTGGCAAATGTTTTTAGTGCTTTGGCTTTCTTTAACCAATCTACTTTTATATGCGCCTGCATTGTTAAATATGAGCGAATAGCGGAATATCCTAAAGTAAATGATTTGTAAAACCAATATACGTCAAATGTGATAATAAGATAGGCAACAAGTGCCGGATGCCAAAATGAAAGCCATAAGGGCATCGTGATAAACATCCATGACGTGAGCGGAATAAGAATTTCCAATAACCGCTGTGTTTTATTTGGATAGAGAAGGAACAATCGGCGCATACGAATAACCTATTTTGTATTGTACCACGGGTGGTGATATTAACGAACTTCCGGGAAGCCGATGGTATCTGCCTTGCGGAATAGGAAATATAAAACAAACACTTTAAATACCCGAAGAAACAATCCCTTTTCAAATCCACGCCTTCCTGAAGCTGATACATATTCACTTTGAGTGAGCATAATTTTCCCTGCTGTCATAAGACGACGGGCGATTTCAATATCCTCAGCCATGCGGAAATTGGTTGGAATTCCTCCGACAGCGATGGCTGTTTTTTTGTAAAAAGCCATATTTTGTCCCGTTGCCATAGGCATGCGGAAAACAAAAAACATAATACGGTTTACGATTGGTTGGATGACGTTGATAAAGAAACGATACATAGGGGGTCCATCAAATACTCGAAATCCACCAAAATACCCGACGATCCCCGGTGTGTTAAGTGCTCGTTCAACACGATTTAACCAATCATGCGGTAAGACCGCATCGGCATCCGTAAATGCAATCACATCTCCCGTTGCATGCTCGATTCCCCGTTGTCTTGAAAACCCAATTGTTCCTTTTGGAACTGTTATGACAATAGCACCTGCATTTTTTGCAACTTCAACCGTCTTGTCAGTTGAAGAAGCATCAACAACAACAATTTCATCAGGTTTTCGATCAAGTTTCGCAAGGGATGCAAGTGTTGTTGGAAGCAATTTTTCTTCATTAAGCGCCGGAATGACAACAGATATTTTCATATTATAACCATCTTATCAAGATTGACACGTCTTGTCATATATATCTATAATTCAACTATTATGGAAATAGAACAACAAATTCCGGTTGTTACGCAGATCCAAGGAGAACGGTTTGGAGGAAGCGGTATGTTTACTGCAACAAAGCACGAATTTGGGATACAGACAGAAACAGTAGGAAAGGTGGATTATTCTCTTCATATTATTCATCGAAGAAACAATCCGCAGTTAGGAAAGGAGCACATAGAAGGAGATAAGAAACAAATGGTGTTAATATCCGGTCTTGATACAACTGGTACTGACTGGCTTCGTATGGCGGAGCAATTAATGCTTGATATGCCAAGTGTTGAACAAATTACGCTTCTTGATCATCCGTCAACATCAGGTGTTCGTCACGAAAACAGAGATGTCGCGCTCAATACCAATTCATTTGAAAATTCAGCAAAAGTTGTTTCTAAAGCGATGGAAGCACTTCTTGAAAGAGGAGAAATAAAAAAGGGGCAAACAGCAATTGGTATTTCCACCGGTTGTGCCGTTCTTGAAGAAGTTGCTGCAATAAATCCAAAAATGATTGACACGCTGATTCTCTGTGCTCCAGCTGGAATGCTTGATAGAACTGAAAAACAGATAATGACGGGTGGAGCGCATGGAGGAGATGAATATTTAAAACAATTTTTTACAGACCTTTTTAAAAGGGTACCAGAAAAATATTTGATACCAAAATCGGAAAGAGATCAAATTGAACCGGTAGGTGTAGTGAAATCAATCCCTCACACAGCAAAAGAACGAATATCTGAAGAGGCATTAAAGGGAATAAAATTCCAAAACTTTCTCTTTGAAATTGCATTTAAAGTAGGAAGAAAGTTTCCACGTTTTTGGCAGCATTTTACAGGTATGTGGGGAGACTCTGATCCACATGTGCCAATTATTGGTACCGATTACAAAAAAGACTTATCCTTGGTTGCAAAAAATACAACAGAACAAGCACGGGACAAGATTACAGGAAAAAAAGTTGTCCTCGTATTGGGTATGGACGATCAGGCGGTTCCTCCGATGGAATTTTTACAGGAATCAGATAGACAAAATATTTCGTCAATAATTGATGAAAACGAAAAAGCTGAAAAGACGACAGACGCAATTATTGCACGACTGAAAGGAAAGTTTAAAAATAATGCGGATACCAGGGTAATTCTCGCAGTTGGTGGACCAAAAACACATGTTGAAATAAAGGCAGATACTGAATTGTACGGTCCTGTTATTGCAAATATTTTAGAACCGATTAAACCTGAAAGAATATGGACAAGAGAATCAGGTTGGCAAAGACCATAATTAGTAAACTGTATGGAAACTAAAGAAAATGTTCCTTCAATAATACCAAAACGTATTGTGCTTGATGAAAGCCAAAAAAAACAATTTACTAAATGGCTAGGAATACAACAGAAGGGCACAGAAGCTGGTATTAAGAATATAGTAGATTACTATGCAAGGGTGCAGGAAGAAAAAGATAATGCAAGAAATGTTCTGCAAAAAATTTCTGTATTAGTAAAATACGACACGCTAAAACCAGAAGATCCAAACGATTCTCAAAGTATGAAAAGCAGTAAGGAAGAATTATCTTATATAAAAGCGGCTACATTAGATGTTCAAACTGGTAAGATTGATAGGGTGCAAACATTACTAGAAAAAGATATAGAAAAAACTCTTGGGTATTTAACATTAAACAGTATGGCTCCTGAAGACAGAAGAAGAATAGATTCCGATTTTTTTTCTGAGCCAAAAAAATCTATTAGTTTATTAAAAATTATAGATCCAAAAAAAGCTGCTCATTACCAAGAACAATTAAAGAGAAGGGAAAAATATGAAACCGGCTTGTGGTAGTAATAGCTGTTGTTATAGATGAAATAGTTGTATTGCATTCTTTGTTGTTTGTTCCTCTATTTCTTTTATTTTTTTGTCCTGCAGTTTTGCAACTGTCTGTGCGATAAGAGGAACATATTTTGGTTCACAGCGTTTTCCCCGGTGTCCCTCAGGGGGAAGATACGGTGAATCTGTTTCAAGGAGAAGTCGTGAGAGAGGAATATGAGGAATGACCATAGCAAGCTGTTTTGAATACGTAGCATTTCCATCCAAACCAATATAAAATCCTCTGTCAGTTATATTTCGGATGTCTTCAAGACCGCCACTAAAACAGTGGAATACTCCACGAGGAAGTGTTGGAAGCTGATCAAGGACATTGAAAATATCAGAAAATGCGTCTCTGCTGTGGATAATGACAGGCAAATCAAATTCAAGGGCAATCCGAAGTTGTGTATCGAATAGTCCAATTTGTTCGTCTTTTTTCCCGATAGCATCAAAACCTTTGTACGGATGATAATCTAATCCGCATTCTCCAATAGCGATTGTCTGTTTGGTTATGATTTTGACAATATCATTTCGTTCTATTTTTTCACCTGCGTTGTATGGATGAACACCAACAGATGCATAGATGACACCTGGATGTTGCAAAGAAAGCGCTGCAGCACTAAGTGATGTCTTGATATCATCTCCGGGATTGATGAATTTTTTTACCCCAGCTTTTTTTGCATTTCCAATAACCATCGCTCGGTCTGCGTCAAAATCACTGAAATTTAGATGACAGTGTGTGTCGATGTACATAAATAGTTTATGGTATTCGTGGAAATAATGGTGGCAGTAATGGTATGGTTGGTCCGTTAAATTGCCTAAGAATTTTTTTGGCTGTTTCTGGAAGAAATGGTTGAAGCAACGTCGCAATGATTTGAATTTGTTTTACTACATCAATAAGTATAGGAGCTCTCTCGGTTTCTGATAATCTCCATGGTTCTTTATCATTAATGAGTTTGTCACAGGTTTTGATTTTTTCCCATATAATTGTAAGCGCATCGTGAAGTCGAAAATCATCGATCGCTTTTTTATATTCGTCATTGAAGACATCTTGATACGTAAGAGTATTTTTTGAATAAGTAATTGTTCCTGAAAGTTTGGCAACACGGGACGTGAGATTTCCTAATCCATTTGCAAGATCTGCGTTGTAGAGTTCTTTGAACCGTCGTTCGGAAAAATCTCCATCTGCAAATGTTGGGAGTTCCTTTAGGAAATAGTATCGTAAACTTTCTGCACCATATTTTGAAATGAGCATGGTTGGATCAACAATGTTGCCCACGGTCTTGCTCATCTTTTGTCCGTTTATGGTAAAGTATCCGTGAACAAGAATGGTTTTCGGTAACTCAAGTCCTGCAGAAAGTAAAAATGCCGGCCAATAAATTGCATGAAACCGCATGATTCCTTTTCCAATCACATGAACATCAGTTGGCCACCATTTTTTGTACTGTTCGTCATTCCATCCAAATCCAACACCGGATTGATAGATGTTTAAGGCATCAAACCAAACATACATGCGCTGCGTGTCATCTTCCGGTACAGGGACCCCCCAGTTTTTTGCCCGTTCATTACTTCTTGAAATGCTGATGTCCTGCAGTGGTTGTTTGAGAAACGACAACATCTCATTCTTTTTCGTTTCCGGAACGATCCTGAGTGTATCTGAAGTGATAAGATAAATGAGTTGTTGTTGATACTTGGAAAGTTTGAAGAAATAATTTTCTTCCTGGATAAGTACTAATTTTTTTCCTGGATGTTCAAAACACTCACCCTGTTCATTTAACTCATGTGATGTGTAGTATTGTTCACACCCAACGCAATACAGTCCCTCGTATGATTTCTTGTAGATATCGTGTTCACATAATTTCCAGAGTTTTTGGCTTGCCGGGTAGTGATGTTCCCGCTCGCTTCCTTTTTGGAACACGTCAAACCGGACATGAAGACTGGCAGCGAGTGTTTTAAACAAATCTGAATATGTATTAATAAACTGTTGGAGGGGGATTCCTGCTTTTTCAGCTGCTTGTACGTTCTTTAGTGCGTTTTCATCGCCTCCGGAAAGTAAACACGTTTCATCTCCAAGCAGCCGATGAATACGGGCAATCGTATCTGCCTGTACAAATTCCAAGGCATGCCCCACATGCGGTGCGGCATTGACATACGGAATTGCAGTTGTGATATAGAATTTATTCGACATAGCTCGTATTATACATTCTTACTCATTTTTTGGTTGAGAAAAAAGACGAAGAACGGAAACGCAGCAGACAAATAGGAGAAATAGATACACGGGATGCCGAAGGTTACACGATCGAAGAAGGAGGTATATAACTACTCCGACAGAGAGAATAAGTGACTGGCGAACATCAGCAAAAATGTACATCGACAGAGTTATACTTAAACCAAATAAAAGAAGATAAAACACAACATATTGAAGTATTGCTAGTGGTGAAAACGAGACAATAAACCATGAAAAAATGGAAAGTAAAACAACTGCAAGGAGCAAAAATCCGATATTTCGTTTTTTATGGAAAAACCGTTTCATACTCATATTGTAACGTGAATGAGTCAATGTTAGAATACCCTCACTATGGATCTACTGCCTATCTTCATCATTCTTGTTATTGGTATCATTATTATCGTTTATATTCTTAAAACCGAATTATCTAAACTCCATCGTCCGGATGAAAATATTGCGCTCACCAAATGGCTTCAGTCGATGCAGGCAACCATAGAGCATACCAACAAAACACTCAATGAAACAATGCGTGGGCAAACAGGAGATGTTTCCAGGCTCTTGCAGGCAAATACGAGAGAATTAAATGAGCGATTGGATTCAGCAACCCAAGTGATTGGAGATTTAAAACGAAACCTTGGAGAAATGTCTGAAGTCGGGAAAGGAATACGAAGTCTTCAAGAGTTTCTTCAATCACCAAAACTACGGGGAAACATTGGAGAACAGGTGTTATCTGATATGATCGGTCAAACATTCCCAAAAAATGCATTTCACCTGCAGTATGCATTCCGTTCCGGAGTGAAAGTTGATGCAGTGCTAAAAACCGATGCAGGTCTTCTTTGTATTGATTCGAAATTCCCCATGGAGAATTTTTCCCTGATGCATAAAGGTGAAACAGAAAAAATTAGGGCAGATGCAAAGAAAGATTTTTTTGCAGACGTGAAAAAACATATCACGGACATCGCAAAAAAATACATTCTTCCCGAAGAAGGAACCATGGATTTTGCGCTCATGTATATTCCTTCAGAATCCGTATATTACGATATCGTTAACAACGAGTCTCTCATGGAGCTGGCAAGAAAATCCCGCGTCTACTGTGTCTCTCCAAATACGTTGTATGCACATCTCCAAGTATTACTGCTTTCTTTTCAGGGGAAAGACTTAGAAGCACGGACAAAAGAAATATTTCGACTGCTTCGGGCAGTACAGAAAGATTATGAAAAAATTGATGAACATCTTGCGACACTCGGAAAACACGTGACGAATGCATTTAACACAATGAATAGTGTGTCTTCAGGTTTTGCAAGTCTCGGCCAAAAACTTTCAAGGTCAAAAGAAATTGAAGCTCCTGACGAAAAAAAGTCCGCGTGATATACTTTCTATCATGCTCTATACGGTTAAACACAAAATCGCTAGTTTTGTTCCGGCGCTCCAATCTTCCAACTACCGGTTATTTTTTATGGGTCAGGGAATTTCTTTAACTGGTTCATGGATGCAATCCGTTGCAGAGCAATGGCTTGTATATCCTGTGTTAACGTCCAATAAATCACTTCTTGGAATTATCAGTGCGGTGAATATGATCCCAACCATTATTTTTGTGCTGTTTGCAGGAGTACTCGTTGACCGGATAAACAAACGCCGTATGTTTATTGTGTTTCAGATTGTATATGCCGTTATCGCGTTTGTTTTGTATCTGTTAATCGTTACAAAAACCATTCAGCTTTGGCATATTTTTTGCGCAGCATTCGTTGGAGGTGTTGTATTTGCCTTTGAACACCCGACCAGACAAACATTCATGATGGATCTTGTCGAGAAGAAGTATTGGCCCTCAGCGTTATCATTAAGCTCTGCCTTATTTAATAGTGCCCGTGCACTCGGACCGGCTGCAGCGGGTATTGTGATTGCATCTTTAGGCATTGCCCCGGCATATCTCATAAACAGCATTAGTTTCTTTGCTGTAATTATCAGTTTGTTTTTGATGAAATTTCCTCCTCGGATTGAAGAAGTAAAACAGGAAACACCATTTTTTGCTGGTATGAAAGAAGGATTGCAGTACATAAAAAATAATAAAATCTATCTTGCGATCCTTGCAATTGTCGGAATAATGACGTTTTTTACTTGGCCGGGATCAACATTACAGCCGGTATTTGCACACGACATATTTAAAAAGGGAGAAGTGGGATTCGGATTTATTCAAAGTTTTTTTGGAATAGGCGCCATGGTTGGAGGATTAACGTTTTCAAAAGTATTCGAAAAATTAAAAAAGAAATACCGTTTGTTATACGTAAGCGTTGGAGTTGCTGTTATTACAATGATTGGATACGCGTGGGCTCCATGGTTCTGGTTTGCCCTTCTCATGCAAATTATAGCCGGTTGGGCTATATCAACAGTATTTGCCTTGAACGGAACACTCATGGTCATTGCACTTCCGGGAGAGCTTCGTGGAAGAGTCTTAAGTATTTACACATTCGTCTTTATGGGTTTTATGCCATTTGGTGCACTGCTTGCAAGTTTGTTAGTTGACATCATCGGTCCACAGATGATCGTTACGATATGTGCCATTGGTATTGCGATAAGCGTGAGTATTCTTATCTTACTCATGCGAGGAAAGTTCCAAGAAAAAATAATGGCAATGGTATAATGTTGATACAAATGAAGCAGATATCTTCAGAAAAAAAAAATACTCAATACCGAACAAAAAAAAGCCGTTACGTTCGGTAAAGGCCCGCTTCTTATTATTGCAGGAGCTGGTACGGGAAAGACAACCGTCATTTCTGAGCGTATCCACTATCTCATCTCTTCCAAAAAAGCACGTCCTGAAGAAATCCTTGCGCTTACATTTACAGAAAAAGCATCACGCGAGATGGAAGAGCGTGTTGATCTTACAATGCCGTACGGAACCACCCAAATGTGGATATCAACCTTTCATGCATTCTGTGATCGGGTACTTAAAAATGAAAGTTTATCTATTGGTCTTAATCCCAACTTTAAACTCATGGGAGAAGCGGAAAGCATACAGTTTTTTACGAAGCATTTATTTGAATTTACTCTTGAATATTTTCGACCCCTCGGTAATCCAACAAAATTTATTTCCGGTATTTTACAGCATTTTTCTCGGTTGAAAGATGAAGATATCACTCCTGGTCAATACATGGTGTGGGTTACAAAGTTTGGTAAAAAGGCAACGAGTCCGGAAAAAAGAGAAGAATATAGAAAGTATGAAGAATTAGCAAATGCATATCGGAAATATGAAGAGTTAAAAACAAAAGAGAGTCTTGCTGATTATGGCGATCTTATTGCAAACACCCTTACAGTGTTTCGTACACGGAAGAAAATTCTTGCACAATATCAAAAACAATTTAAATATATATTAATTGATGAATTCCAGGACACAAATTTTGCACAGAATGAAATTGCAATGCTCCTTGCGGGAACAAAACAGAATATTACGGTTGTTGGGGATGATGATCAAGCAATTTACAGGTGGCGGGGAGCTGCAATTTCAAACATTATTCAATTTAGGAAACATTTTAAAAAAGCAAAAATTGTTGTATTGACTAAAAATTATCGATCAACACAAGAAATATTAAATCGTTCGTATGATCTCATACAACACAATAATCCGGATCGTTTAGAAGTTGTTGAAAAGATCAACAAGCGACTTGAATGCACACGACGAGTAAATGGAGAAAGGGTTGTTGTATTAAATGCTGAACGCGTTGAGGACGAAGCAGAATTGGTCGCGAAGGAAATTACAAAATTATGCGGAGACAAAATATCATGGAAGGATGTTGCAATTCTTGTTCGGGCAAATGCACACGCAGAGGCATTTGTGAGAGCTTTATCAAGAGCGGGTATTCCATTTCAATTCTTAGGCCCCGGACAATTATTTAGGCAACCAGAAGTAAAAGATATTATTGCGTACTTGAAATTATTGTCTAACATACACGACAGTGTCTCCATGTATCGCGTGCTCACCATGGATGTGTTTGACGTATCTCCCCGGGATGTTGCAGAGATTGTCTCATATGCAAAACAGCATACAATTTCCATTTTTTCTGCAATTGAAGAACTTCAGAAAAACATAGTAGCGGTGAAATCTATCGTAGCGATGATTCTTAAACATTTGGCGCTTATCAAGAAAGAAACGGCAGGACAAATTGCGTACTATTTCCTTCAGGATTCAGGATTGCTTCAATCGCTGACAGTAGTGACGAATACAAAAGAACAACATAGGGCAGAAAATATAGCGAAATTTTTTGATAAGGTAAAAACATATGAGGCAGATCATGAAGACGCAAGCATATTTGCTGTTGTTGATTGGCTTGATCTTGCAATTGATCTTGGAGAATCGCCGCTTGCATCAAACAGTGATTGGGGAGAGATAAATGCTGTTAATATTCTAACCGTCCATTCGGCAAAAGGTTTGGAATTTAAAGCGGTGTTTTTGGTAAACCTTGTGAGTGCACGGTTCCCAACAAATGAGCGCCATGAACAGATACCAATTCCTGATGCACTGGTAAAAGAAATATTACCTGTTGGTGATTATCACATGGAGGAAGAGCGGCGGTTATTTTATGTTGGTATTACCCGAGCAAAAGACCGTCTGTATTTAACGGGAGCTAAATATTATGGGGACGGAAAGCGGGAAAAGAAACTCTCTCCGTTTATTCAAGAATGTTTGGGAAATCAAGAAATATCGTCGGTTACCAGGCCACCGGAAAAAAATGACAAACAATTATTCTTAATCGATTGGTCAGCAAATGAAGCCACATTATCAAAAGCTCAAAAATTGGAACCTAAGAAACCAATTACATCAATTTGGTATACACATATCGAATCATTCAAACGGTGTCCGCTTCAATATAAATATAGATATGTCATAAAAATTCCAGTTCCCACATCAGCAGCTCTTGGATTTGGTGACATTGTGCATAAAACAATGCAGGAGTTTTACAAGCGTGTGATCGCAGGTGAAGAGGTAACAAAAGAAATGCTCCTTGCTCTCTATCGCGAACAATGGAAATCAAAAGGATTTATAAGTAAAGCCTACGAAGCGGAAATGAAAAAACATGGAGAGGAATTATTATCAGAATATTTTGAAAAAGGATATGATAAAAAAACAAAAACAATCGCTGTGGAACAGGCGTTTAAAATTAAAATTTCAAAAAATATTACACTCGGTGGGAAAATTGATCGGATAGATAGAACACCAAAAGGAACATTGGAAATCATTGATTACAAAACAGGTGCAGCTCCAAAAAAACGTGATCCACAAGAAGATTTTCAGTTGTCGCTGTATGCTCTTGCTGCAGCAGATCCCGGGGTGTATGGGGAAAAACCTGAATCCATTGTCGTTTCCTTTTATTTTTTTGAAGGACAAGAGCGAATTTCCGGTACAAGAACGAAAGAAAAATTACAGGAAATGAAAAAGGAAATCATCAATGTGGTAGAAGAAATGAACAAGAGCGATTTTCACGCTGCCCCTGGGATGCACTGTGCGTTTTGTGAATATCGATTGCTTTGTGAAGCGTGGAAATAGGATAATAGAGCGTGATTCCGCCAAACCCCTCCTTAAATTTTGTAAATCCTTTCCATGCTGTGTATTGTTTTGGCGTCCGTTCATCCCAGACGCCAACAAAATCAAAATCCTGACATTTCTGTTTATGAGCAAATTGTAGTGCTTCCCAAACAAGCAGTGTTGGCGCAAACAGTTTTTTCCCTTCTTTTGTGGCTCCTGCGATCCAGTAGTGGCACCGTTTCTCCCATAGAAGCAACAGTACACCTGCAACAACTGACCCATTTTGTTTTTTAGCAAGAAGAATATGCGCTTTCTTTTTTGGATAAAAAATATTCCATAATTTATCTATTCCATACGTGGTAATCCCGCCAAACATACCGGCTGATTTGTTTTTGATTCCAGTTAAATCGGTAATATCATTGGACGATGTTATGGTGATGCCGTTTTTTTCTGCACGCCGTACTGCGCGACGTTTTGCTGAAGTAAATGTTGAAAACATATCTTTTTCAGATTTTGAAACGTCAATAAAAATTGTTTTAGTCGGAAGAAAAGGGGAAGAAATAATGGGAAAAAATTTAGATAATGATTTTATATAAAAAGAAAACTGTTCTGGATTTTCATCAGATCGTGGCTCTACTGAAAGTGACTTAACGTGATGACTTCGTAATAGTGGAATGAGTTTTGGAAGATACGGTAATGAGATGGGGCGCTGAATTTTTGCAATCGTCCCGACAAAGGGAATCGAACGATAAAACAGAGCTGATCCATCAATAGTTTCGACAGACCAGCCTAACGCGGCAATATACTGTTGATATAATTGACTTTGTTGCAAATCCATTGTTTTTGTTATTTAAGAAGCTTTAAAAAACTCCATCGTATAGAATCGGCGATGCAGTATAAAGAATACAATATCGGTTTGATGACAAGATCATATGATCCGGCAAATTCAACAAGAGTGGGATTGTATCCTGTCTTAAAACGATGAAATCCATACCATGGATCTTTTACATCAGGATCAGGTCCCATTGCTCCCCAGAGATCAAATGTGTGTATTCCGTGTGTTTTTCCCCATTTCATAAGCTCCCAAAGAAGTAAATTTGGCGCCATGACATCACGATGACTTCGGGATGAGGCACCGTATGGGTAATACATCACGCCGTCATGAACAAAAATAATCCACGCAGCGAGTATCTCTCCTTCGTATGTTGCAGTGAATAGATGTGCAATCCCGGCATCCTTCATCACGCGCCACATTTCTCTGTGATATTTTGTGTTATGGGCATAATACCCTTGTCTGTCCGTTGTTTCTTTTTCAAGACGGAGATATTCTTCAAATCCTTTTTCACTGGTGTCTTCCCGAATGGTTACACCGTGCTTCTCAGCGATATGAATGTTGTATCTGGTTTTAGAATGCATGGCTTTTAAAAGCTCATCTTCTGATTTTGTAAGGTCGAGGAGAAAGGTATATTTTGTAAATAACGGATGATGACTGGGTCTAAGTGACGCGAATTTGGTTGTACTATTTGGTTCAAGCTGTACGTATACAGCGTGTTGTTCTTTTCCTATTTTTTGTAACTCTTTTATCATTGCAGATGTCGGTTGTGGTCCTTTTGGAAAATACCCAACGGTCCATGGGGTATACGGAATTTTGTGAAAGGAGACGTACCCCGAAGAAATCTTAACAACAGTGACACCCATTGCTTTTCGAAATTCCGCCCACGCCGCTGTTTGAAGAGGGTGAGTCAGTGTCTTCTTTATTTTTTCCATAGGCATATTATGGCGCTTTTTCCGATGTGTTACAATGTTTCTAGTATGAAAAAACGTCACCTGCCTCGACGAGCATCAAGAGTGCACCAATCAACATGGCTTCCATTTGTTGATCATAGTATTTTTCCTTACATTTTTTCATTCGGACGCGTTAAAGGAATTGCCAGGCTGTTTCTTCAACTGGAGATGATTTTTGCACTTCTTCTAGTGATTGGAACATCCCTTGCGGTTATCATACATTTTTGGCCGTATTAAAGAAGAAGCGAATCTTCGTTACATCCCCATGATGAATCAATAGAAACATGCCGTTCAATCAAGTGTTCCGGGATATCTGCAATGAATCTGGAAACCATATTTTGTGTTCTCGTACCAAAAAATAGCCGTCTGTTTGCATACGTGAGGTACACGCGTTCTTTTGCTCGAGTTACACCAACATAACAGAGCCGTCGCTCTTCTTCTAGTTCACCTTTATCCATAAGCGATCTACTGTGAGGAAATAACCCCTCTTCCATACCAACGATAAAAACAATAGGAAATTCTAATCCTTTTGCTGCATGCATGGTCATGAGTGTTACCGCATTTCGTTTTGCATCCTTTGTTTTAGATTCTTTCTTTATATACTGGTCTTCAAGAAGTGCGACCACTTCCAAAAAATCCTGAAGTGACGGATATTCAGCGGCAACAGATCGGAGTTCCTTGATGTTTTCAAGTCTTGATGCCTCTTCTTCAATGTTTGCATCATAGAGGGAGAGATACTCAGTTTTTTCGAGTGTTTGGTCCATGAGTTGCAGTGTAGTGTCTGAGATAAGTTTGGTATCCTTTTTGACAACGTCAGCATACGACAAAAATTTGGCAAGTCTCCCTTTACCAAGCTTCTCGATACGTTTGTAGGAAACCGTGTCTTTAGGGTTTGCTAATAGTTTTAAGTAAGAGATGACATCTTTGATTTCTTTTCGTTCATAAAACCGTGTTCCTCCAACAAGAACATACGGAACTCCTCCGCGTAGGAATGCTTCCTCAATCGTTCGGGATTGGGCGTTCGTTCGGTAGAGGACTGCAAAGTCAGTAAATGTGCGACGGGACTGTAAGATGGTGGTAACTAAGAATAATGCCTCATCATGTTCTGTCCGTGCTTCATACAGCATGATGGACGCTCCACCCTTTTTGTTTGTCCATAACTTTAAAATCGGATGAGAAGTGTTTTTTGAAATGACATTTGTGGCGGCATCAAGAATGGTCTGTGTTGAGCGATAGTTTTGTTCAAGATGAAATTCTTTTGTGTCAGGATAATCGCGTTTAAAATTGGTGATATTTGTAAAATCTGCACCGCGGAATTTATAGATACTTTGAGACGCATCACCAACAATGGTGATATTCCTGTACCGTTTGCCAAGTTGTTTTGTGAGTGCATATTGTGCGTGATTAGTATCCTGGTATTCGTCAACGAGGACATACCGGTATTGTTCTTGGAAATGCCCGAGAATATCAGGGTGTTTATCAAACAGTTCAACGGTCTTCATCAGAAGATCATCAAAATCAAGCGCACTGTTTTCAATAAGTTTTTTTTGATAAAGAAGATAGACGCGGGCGACGGTTTCCTGGAAAAATCCATGTGCATACTGCGGATATTCAAGGGCATGTATAAGTTCATTTTTTGCTTCTGAAATGGTCGTAAGAACGGCACGTGGATTAAAATCTTTGCTGGAAATATCAGCCTCTTTCATCACATCTTTGATTGCATCAAGCTGATCCTGACTGTCATAAATGGTAAAGTTGATAGGGATTCTCATGGCAGAGCCTTTCGTTCGAAGTACTTTTGCGCAAAACGAATGGAATGTTCCTGCAAACGGAAGATTGGTTTTTCCTCCGAGTAAGCGTGTGATACGTTCCTTCATTTCACCAGCCGCCTTATTGGTAAACGTGACCATAAGAATAGATGTTGGGTCAATGTGTTTTTCAAGAATAAGATATGCGACTTTGTATGTGAGGACGCGTGTTTTTCCGCTTCCTGCTCCGGCCAAAATAAGAATAGGTCCATCAGTTGTACGCACGGCTTTTTGTTGGTCAGTGTTTAATTCATTGAGGAGATCGCTTCCCATAGAGTATAATCTTATCATAATGACTCCTTTGTTTTTGATAGGAAATTGGAAAAGCAACATGACGCTTGTTGCGATGAATGAATGGTTTTCTCTCTATACACCGTCACCCAATCTCACAATTGTTCTTTGTGTTCCGTTTACGCTTCTTTCATCAGTAAAAAACGTCATCCTTGAAAAACAACTTGATGTAGCTATTGGGGCACAAGATGTTTCTCCGTTTGGCAGCGGTCCATATACGGGAGAAATAAGTGCAGAGATGATTAAAGAATTTGCTTCCTACGTACTTGTTGGACATTCCGAAAGGCGGCAATACTTTAATGAATCAGCTGAAGAGCTTGCGTTCCAATCTTTGCAAGCAAAATCTGCAGGTCTTACTGTTATTTATTGTACTGGTGATGAACAGGAAACCATTCCTCAATCGGTAGATATTGTTGCGTATGAACCAATTGAAGCGATCGGAACAGGAATACCGGAAAAGCCCGACGCCATACAAACAGTATGTACTGCATTCAGAAAAACTTCAGGAAAACCGGTTATATATGGAGGAAGTGTGACAGAGGAAACCATCATGGATATTCTTCATACAAAATCAGTTGACGGCTTGCTGGTTGGTGGTTCAAGCCTCGACCCTGTAAAGTTTTCAGCCATAGGACGCATTTGCAGCAGCGTATTTTTATGAAACGCACCCGTTTTTCTCCATATGCCATCCTTATGCTTCTTGTCCTTGTTGTTATTTTTTTGATGGGGATAGTAAAACTATGGCGATTAAATACTGATTTTACCAAGCAAACAGGATTAAATTTGTTGACGGTTGGCAAACTCATTGTTGATGGTGGGGCATCACTTAAATCAACAGATGATAGGGTAAATATTTTGCTTCTTGGAATGGCAGGGGGTATGCATGAAGGACCTGATCTTACGGATACCATCATCGTTGCATCATTTCATCTTAAAAACCGTTCCATAGCACTCATTACTGTTCCGAGAGACATCTGGTCTGAAACATTGAAAGATAAAGTAAACAGCGCATATCATTACGGAGAAGCAAAAAAAAGGGGTGGAGGAATGACACTTTCCCGAGCGATCATCGAAGATATCACCGGTCTTCCTATTCACTATATAGTAACGCTTGATTTTACTCAGTTTGAAACAATCATTGATGTGTTAGGAGGTATTGACGTCATGGTAACGCAATCATTTACGGACACAGAGTATCCAATTGCCGGAAGGGAAAATGATTTGTGTGATGGCGACAATACATTTCCTTGCCGGTATGAAACAATTCATTTTGATGCCGGAACACAACATATGAACGGAAGTACTGCACTCAAATATGTGAGGAGTCGTCATTCAGAAGGAGACGAGGGTACTGATTTTGCCAGGGGTAAAAGACAGCAAGATGTCATGGTTGCATTAAAGGAGAAAATTTTTCAGTCAAAACTATGGTTTCATCCGTCACTTGCGATCAAACTGTTAAAAACCGCGGAAGATGCAACGGATACGGATATGACTGTTGGAGAACAATTAACCATCGGAAAAGCAGCGGTACAAACAAAACCAGATTCGTTCAAGAAAATATCAATTGAATCATTTCTCATTGTTCCACCAACATGGATGTACGGGCGATATGTGCTGGTTCCTGAAAAAGACTACGATACAATCCACACGTATGTTCAAAGTGAATTAGGGAAATAACTAGAGGATAAGTCCAACAAGGAGAAGGATAATGCTTCCGGCGACAGTGATTATTCCAAGAATACCGGGCCCGACACCGGCTACAGGGATTTTCGGTGTCGGTTGTTCTGTTGGTGTTGTCGTTGGAGCTTCAGCAATTAACCGTGCACGTGTTGGTGTGGGTGTATTGTCTGCGTAATAAGCTGTTGTTGGCGTTGCTGTTGGTCCCTGTGTTGACGTTGGTCCAGCTGTCGGTACTGGTGTTGCTGTTGACCCAGGTGTTGACGTTGGTCCACTAGTCGGTGTCGCTGTTGGTCCAGCTGTTGGTGTTGCTGGTCCTGTTGTATAGCCGATAATTAAATTAAAGTCATTGAAATCATAGTTAGCATCCAGTTGTCCCCGGGAGTTATTGTCTTCTCCTTGAATTTTGTCTGCCCAACATTGAACGGGGATATCTACTCCTGTTGTGGTAATTATTCCATAACTTGTCAATGCAGCAGCCGTTATATATGCGCTAACGTCTCTTTTATTATTTGGATCATATCTACCACATTTATTATTACTATTCGGTTTGATAAAACCAAGTGAGTTTACACCGCCCTCATTTCCTAATTGAACTGAAATTACATATGTTCCAGCGGAAATAACTGCGCTAAAATTACCCTCGCTTATCGTTGTTACTGTTGTAGCCGTTCCCCCCTTAGTTAATTTTACAGTTGCCCCAGATGTCATGCCTTCCATATGAATTCGTACAGTTCCAGCGGATGCAAACGTTACATTGTTTAACTTGCTTCTATCAGGATTACATACAAGACAATTTTCATGAGGCGCGGATTCTTTTGGGTAGTTATAGCAAGTCGTTTCAGGACATCCCAGTGGTGTTTGACAATTCTGTGGTGGCTTTGAACAGTCAGTTCCTTCTGGAAAACAACCCATGCAACAACATACCTGGTCGATTCGGTTGCAGCATTTGTTTCCACAGTCAAGTGGGCAATACGTAGCTGACGATGCTTTTCCTGCACAAGCATCCGTTGTATATATCACCTTACCATAAGGTTTACAAGCATCATCTGGTGTACTCGTTGGTTTTACTGTTGGTGTAATTGCATTTGCATCTACCCAGTTGCAACACGCTACTCCAGTTGTCGCTGGTGGAATAATTTTTGTGCCCCTTTTTGATAAACATACCGTTTTATCAGTTATTCCCGGTCCACATTGTCCAGTGCATCCGTTTACTGTTTGAAAGTCTCCAGTACCATTAAAATGACAAGGATACACTTCTGTTGCTCTACTTCTAATTTCCGCAAACTGCGGAGACTGTGTAATATAGTAAATGGCAATAGGAAGGGTAAAGATAAAGAATAGAAGGATTGCGATAAAGATACCTTTTCCTGATTTTTTCTTTTCTAGCGTTGGATGAGACGAGGGTGGTGTGGCCGGAATAATCATTGGTTCCGGTATTGGCGGAGATGGAGGTGTAGGGAATTCTTCTTTTGGTTGTTTTTCTTTAGTCACTTCGGGTGTCGGAAGAACCGGAGTCTGTTCCAGTGCTTTTGCTGCATCATCAATGAGTTTTTGAGGAGAAATTGGTTCGTCTGACATGAAATATTCCGGACAAAAATGAGTCCTATATCCAGCGTAAATCATTTATGACTAAACAGTCAAGGAGATGATGAAAAAAGGAAGATATATTACTTGTTATAATATCAATCCAACAATAAGAAGCAGGATGCTTCCGATGACAGTCAGAGACCCTAGTATTCCCGGACCCACACCTGACACCGGCATTTCCTGACCGGTGGCAACATCAGTTCCCCCTGTTGAATTATCCACAATGGGAGTAGGAGTATTTGTTGGAGCGCTGGGACAAGTGCAGGAGGATTCACTTGGACACGATGATTTACGGCAACGATTGACGCCATCAACAGATGCGCAGCTTAGTCCTGATATACAGTTCGCATCACTGACGCATGAAGCATCACATCCGCCAGGTGCCGCTGTTGGTCCTGGTGTTGCCGTTGGTCCAGAAGTTGGTCCTGGTGTTGCCGTTGGTCCAGAAGTTGGCGCGTTCGTTGGTCCTGGCCCATCACAAGCAGCTTTTCCACAATCGTTTTTTAAACAATATATTCCGCAACTGTATTTAAATATTCCACAATCTATTGTTTTAGTACTATCATTTGGATCTTTACAACTATCACAGTTCGTGGTGGACACAGCATTTTTGTATGGACAATCACGATACACACCGTCTTGACCACCAGTTCCAGTTGGTACCGGTATTGAGGTTGGTTTCGGCGTTGGTGTTTGAACGTTAGCATCTACCCAGTTGCAACACGCTACTCCAGTTGTCGCTGGTGGAATAATTTTTGTGCCCCTTTTTGATAAACATACCGTTTTATCAGTTATTCCCGGTCCACATTGTCCA
>JAZDOQ010000014.1:0-2772 GCA_043798445.1 Candidatus Gottesmanbacteria bacterium
CGGATTTAAACTATCAGCTATTCCCATTCCAAGAGCTATCACGAGCGCTTTGAGTTCTTCAAATTCAATAATTTTATCAAGTCTCGCGCGTTCTGTATTGAGGATTTTTCCCCGAAGCGGCAGGATTGCCTGGAATTTTCTGTCCCGTCCTTGTTTAGCGCTGTTGTGGACAAATACACCCGATGCCAATGCAAAATTATGCGTTTCAGGAACCTCAATATCATAGACGTCCATTCGTTTTTCCAAAGAAATTATTTTTTTTATTTTATGGTTGTAGTTGGTGATAGTCTGTTGAAATATCTCTTCATTGTCGTTGAAAAATTTTCTTCGGATTGTTTCGTATCGGATAAGACTTTTGTCCCGCGTGCTTAATCGTATTTGTTGATATTCGCTTACATTGATTTTTCCTGTTGTTTCGTAAAGAGAATGGAGTGTGGAAAGTGCTTTTCGCAGATACGTTTTATTATATGAAATTTTTCGTTGTAATCGGAATGCATCGCTCCACTGCTCTTTCGTTTTCTGGCGTCGCCATGTGCGAAGTGCTTCATCGGACCATTGCTTCTTGGCGAGTGTTCGCAATCTCTCTTTTTGTTCAGGATGGTTAATGAAGAATGTCATCACCTGATGAGATTGGAGATGTTTATGATTAGAATCGCTCCAATATTTTTTTTGTTCATCACCGAGGCGTTTATTGTTTTCTTCCCGGTATTGTTGGTTGCTTTGATAGAATTCCAGAAATTTTTGACCCATGAATTTTTTATATACTTCATCCTGCCACTGTTTTTTGGCGCGGGTACTGAGGAGTGCGCGCATATGAGGCGTAGTCATGGCGTGTTTTATTTTTTGACGAAACTCGGCGGTTTTATGGAGAGCAGCAACTTTTAACTTAACATCCGGTCTGTGGAGAGTTTTTTCAAGAATTGATGAATGGAGCGCAAGGTGGGCCTCCTTTGAGAGCCGTGTCATGTTATCAGGATTGTTGTTTCGTTTGTTAAAGTCGATATGATGACGATAATCCCCGCCGTTTTCTTTATATACGCCACGCTCTATGTTGTATTGATCGGTCAAAAGATGAGTGAATAGCCAACGGTTTAACCCTGGATCAAACACCAATTCATACCCTTTAATGGTAATGCGTTTACCGATATGGGATAGTTGGCGTCTCAAAGGCATCAGAGAATCTGTTAAAGTAAGATATTGCGCTTCTTTATATGAACCGTCACGAAGCATAAAACGATGTTGCGGAGTACAGATAATTTCTTCACCAGTGTCAAGAATAACCTTAATTACCTGTGTTTGTTTTTTAGTACATCGTGGATTTTGTACAGGCGCGATACCGATCGTGCCGTTTGTTTTTATGGTGTAACAGTAATTCTTTTTGCCCGAATCATTTTCTTTGATGAGATCATTAAATGTGACATTGCGTCCATCTGTGAGTGCTACTTTTGTATTAGCAGAAAAACAACCGCCGGCGCTGTCTCCCTCAACGATAAACAGTTCCGACTGCGTTGCATCCCTGCTTTGACAATCAGCGAGTTTTCCCGGAAGAGACGCTCCTTCCAGAGCTCCTTTTCTGATGATTGCATCTTTGGCAGCTTTCGCAGCAAGTCGTGCTTTGGAAGCAAGAAATACTTTTTCCAAAATTGCTTTTGCGTCGCTTGGGTTTTCCTCAAAATAGGTTTCTATTCCCTCTTTTACAGCTGCCTGAACAAATGGCTGAACTTCAGCGTTCCCCAGCTTTCCTTTTGTCTGGCCTTCAAATTGGAGAATTTGTGACGGCATCTTCATGTACACAACTGCTGTCAGTCCTTCACGCGTATCATCTCCGATGATATTGTCATCTCCGTTTTTGGTGGCTCCTATTTTTTTCGCATAATCATTAATGGCGCGGGTTAATGCCATTCGAAATCCTGTTAAATGGGCTCCTCCTTCAGGAGTTGGTATGACATTGACATATGATTCAACGGTTTCAGAAAAACTGTCATTGTATTGAATGGCAATTTCTACTGTTGAACTTAACTCGCGGGACGTTTTTGTAATATACATGGGCGGATGGAGCGTTTCTTTATTGCGGTTTAACGCTTTAACGAGGGATACGATTCCGCCTTCGAAATAAAAGGTTGCAGCCTCCCCGGTTCGGTCATCTTTCAGGTGGAATGCAATTTTTGCTACAAGATATGCGCGGTCTCTGACTGTTTTTTTCACCATGTCGAAGTTGAGCTGTGTTCCTTCTTTAAATATCGCACCATCAGGGTAAAATGTCGTAATGGTTCCGGTGTCACTCGTTTTTCCAACGGATTTTACAGGCGCCACGGGTTTCCCCCTTTTGTATGATTGCTCGTATATTTTTCCGTCTCTATGGACCTGTACGGTAAGAAGCGTTGAAAGGGCGTTGACAACCGATGCACCAACGCCATGGAGTCCTCCGGATACTTTATATGCTTTTCCTTCGAATTTTCCTCCGGCGTGAAGTTTGGTCATGACAATTTCAAGAGCGGAAGTGTTGTATTTCGCTACTTTATCAACTGGAATTCCCCGTCCGTCATCTTTTACAGTGGCACTGCCGTCGCTATTGAGCGTTATCCAAATATTGCTAGCATACCCTGCAAGAGTTTCGTCTATAGAATTATCAATGATTTCATTTAAACAGCGGTGAACTCCGGCAAGGGACGTTGTTCCAATGTACATCGCGGGCCGTTTCCGTACGGGATCGAGTCCTTCCAGAACAACAATTTGTTCACCTGTATATGCGTCTGATTTTGCCATGTGTTT
>JAZDOQ010000026.1:0-50903 GCA_043798445.1 Candidatus Gottesmanbacteria bacterium
TTATGTATATACATTGTTAAGTCAAAAAAATAACGATTTATATATCGGGTATAGCGAAGACCTAAAACGCAGATTTGCTCAACACAACAATGGAATGGTCAAATCTACAAAAGGATACAGACCTTGGAAACTTGTTTATTATGAGGGATATATTGCCAAAAAAGATGCGACAGAAAGAGAAAAACAACTAAAAGATCACAAAGCGAAGCAAGATTTAAAAAAACAAATTAAAAACAGCCTAATAAATATATAAAGCTCTCGTGGCGGAATTGGTATACGCGCAGGTTTTAGGAACCTGTTCCGTAAGGATTAGAGGTTCAAGTCCTCTCGAGAGCACAAAAACTTTTTATATGATAAACTCATTTATATATGAAGATAAAATCTCAAAAACAAACAAAACATATCTTTTTTATAGGTATCGTAGTGCTTCTTAGCACAACTGTATTATTTACATTGCATCTAAGACGAGTATTCAATACGCCATATAATCCTACTTCCTCTACGGCACCTCTGAAAACCAATGAGGTTCAAACTTCTACATATGACTCTCAAACAGCAAAACTACACTTTACCTTTAAAAATCACATGTATGTAAACGAAGAAATTACTGACAAGGAAGGATGGAAAGAAGGTCGAATAGTTATTTCATTATTTCCAGGTGGAAATGAAGAAATAAGCCATATAACCATTGTATATGGTATTCCTGAGATTAATGGCAAAGGCGGTGCATGCTCACCAGATGGATATCAAACAAAAATTATTTTAGGCCAAGCTGCAAATGTTTGTGAAGGAACAAATTCACTTTTCGCTGGATACCCAAAACACCCAAAAGAAAAAATTGATTATGCAATTTTTATCGGAGGAAAAAATATAACAATTGAAGCGTATCAAGAATATAAAGAAATTCTCTATTCAGGCATGCGATTTATCGAATAAGTTTGTTTCTCTCCTGTTGACCCTATACAATATTCCCTGTAGCATGAATCTATGAGAGGAAAAATCACTCTTCTTTGTATACTATTCACAGTTCTTTTTTTTCTGCAACCAAAACAGGTGGTCGCATCTTCTGACACGGCATATAAAGACTACCTCTATCAATTTGATGGGTACCGGACAAAACTCAACAACTTCAAAGTCGCACGGACTGAGTATCTCAAATACAAGACACTTCTTTCTGAAACAACAGCACTTGATACAGTCAAAGCTATGCTTGCCCAGCGTGATCAATTACTTCGTTCCTACCTCTTATTTTTAAATGAAAAGCTGAACGAAAACACTGGCCTGTCTTCATCAGACAAAAATCTGTATCAAACACTCATTCAAAACGAAGTAAAATTCCTGGAGAGCCATGCACAACTCATTCCCTCTATCGGTTCACTGACAGATGCAACAAATGTGTCTAAACAACTCGAATCACATTATCTTGTTTTGGAAGTATCCACACGGCAAACTATTATTGCGCTCGGCCTCGGAGACCTCATGAAACTCAATAAACAATATGACACATCATTTAGCTCCCTTCGTGATCTTGCAAAAACGAACGCTTCACAAACGACTCCACAAAAACAAAGTACGATTGACCGATGGATATTACAGATTAACAACAAACAACAATTATTCCAACAGAAAACAGAACAGATCACGGTTGCTAATGGTCAAATCAAAGGCAACTCACAACAGGAAATGGATGCGTTATTTGTTGGGGTTCAAAAAAACCTTGCTGAAGCGAAACAATACTTAATAGAAGGATCGTCATATATGCAGGAACTCGTCAATTTATTACGATATCAAAACTAATATGGAGGACACGATACCAACTACTATCGAATCTCAGCAAACGGCTGACCGGACTTTGGCCGAAATACCTGAAATTCCTGAAAAAAAATCACTTCTTGTTCCCATACTCCTCGGAGTTGCTGTTCTCATCCTTGGAGCAATCTTTGGCATTCTTTTACGCGATGACCTTAAACGGCAAACACCTGATGTCATACAAACCAGTAGCCCCACGCCGACACCAACTATGTCAACTAATCAACCATTATCAGCTATAGCATCAACGAGCGCATTTTTGCAAACAGAAAGCGCGATTGCATCACTTTCGGCTGCTGCAAAAGTATTAAATGTAAGCGACACAACATTAAACCATCCCTCTCTTGATCTCCCCTTGGGCCTTGAAACAAAGTAAAAACATCTTTTCAAGAGGCGCGTTCTATGGTAAACTGCTCCACATGAATACACAACTTAAACGTCTCGAAGACAAAACTATAGAACTTACCCTTTCCATTCCTTGGGAAGATATTCAAAAAATGTATAGCGTGGTCGTTGACGACTTTGTGAAAGAAACGGAAGTTCCAGGATTTCGAAAGGGCAAAGCTCCCCGAGCTGCAGTAGAGGAAAAACTCGACAAAAACAAGGTGTATGAAGAAGTCATGCAACGGATGATTCCTAAGGTCTATTCAGATGCAGTTGAAAAGGAAAAAGTGCACCCAATCGTCATGCCAAAAATTACCCTGACGGAAGCCAAGGAGGGAAGTGCATGGACGATCCTTGCGATAACGTGTGAACGGCCAACAATAGAACTTGGCGACTACAAAAAAGCAGTCCAAAACATAAAGGCTACAAAAGAAAAGAAAATCTGGACACCGGGACAGGAACCGGCAAAAGAAGATGATGCAAAAGAAAAAAAACTTTCACTTGATGAACTTCTAAGTGCAATTTATGGTGCGGTAAAAACAACACTTCCAACAATTCTCGTTGACCAGGAAGTAAATCGTCTTTTGTCAGACCTGGTTGATCAAACAAAAAAGCTTGGACTCACCGTCGAGCAATATCTGACATCAACCAATAGAACTGCTGACAGCATCCGTCATGAATATGAAGAACAGGCCAAACGAACATTAACCCTGGAATTCGCCCTTGAGGAAATTGCAGATAAAGAAGGCGTGCTCGTTTCTGATGACGAAATTGAGACCGTTATCAAAACAGCAAAATCAGAAGAAGAAAAAAAATCACTCGAAAAACAACGCTACTATTTAGCAACGATTTTGCGGAGACAAAAAACAATCGACATGCTCGCAAATAGCTAAGTGTTAGTCCGCTACTATTCTCATCTATGATGTATATGGACTCTGCCCAAATTTGATGTATACTATGGGCGTAATATGAATCAAGGACAATCTAAACCAAATATCAAAAAAACAAATCCATATATTGTGGGAGATAACGTGTTGGAAACGGTTCGGAGTCTTGGTGGAACTGTTGGAAAAACAATACAACAAGATGTAATCAATAAAATTCCGGAGGATATGCTGCGGGATATATTCGGTACTGGACAACGATCGGGTGAACTGCACACCAATGAATCTGTCAATTTCAATAACGAAAAGGTTCAACCGGCACCAATTCGAACAAGCGAACTCTTGCAACCGATGATTCAAAAAGATCTTTCCGAAACAAAACAAAAACTGGATGCAATCCGGCAAGAATTACAGGCACTCGCAAAATCTATACATGGTCTGCAACAGGAAGTGCAAACAGCAGTCATGGAAATGCCTGTTAATCCAGGTGTTTACCATATAAACTTCTTTGAACAATTACGCCAGATGATTTTATCTATTCGCGAACGCGTCGATGATAGCCGTGTATGGCTTCAAGCAGTAAACACAAAATCAAAGAAACGACGTGGATATTGGGGAATGTATAAAAAACACGGTACGTCTTTTGGTCTTTCAAGTGAACGGAATATCGCCACTCAAGCAGGCTAACTATCATATATAATAGAAGCTGGGGGCTTATAGCTCAGCTGGTTAGAGCGTACGATTCACATTCGTAAGGTCCCTGGTTCGAATCCAGGTAAGCCCACAGATGCTTGACAATATATGCTATAGGATGTATAAATCAAGGCAGTACCTGCAGTCTGTATTAATCATTGTGAAAAAACGGCGTTTATTGTTTCAGAAAACCGTCTCACTTATTACAGGATTTCTCCTGGTGTTCCAATCGTTGACACCAGGTTTTTTTATTGCTTCACAAGTCGCAGCCCAAGACGCAACAGTAACAGAAACGCCAACACCTACTCCGGTAATAACACCAGAACCAACACAAATTGTTGAACCTACTCAAACACCAACACCTGCTATTGAACCAACACAAGAGATAACTCCAACACCTACCGAAGAAGTAACACCTACAATCGAACCGACAACACCAACACCTGAAAACACACCTAGTGATCCTCCAAAAGAGACAGGTCCTCCAGCTGATGATAAAAAAGGAGAAATTCTCGATGGTGTATCAACCGAATCTCCAACACCAGTTCCCACGATTACCCCCATTCAACCTGAAACAGGGGAGAT
Organism: Candidatus Gottesmanbacteria bacterium; assembly: GCA_043798445.1. Taxonomy (GTDB): domain Bacteria; phylum Patescibacteriota; class Microgenomatia; order UBA10105; family UBA927; genus CAIJMI01. The sequence continues at coordinate 4,356 of JAZDOQ010000026.1, forward strand.
TCAAGCAACTATTCTTAAAAACATCGCAGCTCCAACACTTGATCTTGATGGAGTAAACCCAGATGGAAGTGCACAACTCTCAACGGATAAAGCAGATTATGCTCCAACAGATACAGCAATCATCACAGGAACAGATTTTACACCAGGTAGAACCTTTCAATTAATAATTAGCTCGCAAGACGAACCAGCTACTTCCATCACTGCTGATGTAACCGCGGATGAAAAGGGGAACTTTATTTACGCTTACCAACTCGACGGCAACTATAGACCTAATTACTCCGTCACTATCAAATCCGGAGAAACTGTGGTTGCTAGTACAACATTTACAGATACCAGTTATTCAGTTGAAAGTTATAGCGATAATACCTATCTCACAGTCAAGAATGATTTTCTCCCGGGTGAAACTGTTTATGGAAAAGGGGCTATACTTGGTGGTAGTAGCGCTAATATAAGATTGGTTTTTAAAAATCCAAGTAATATCGTCGTAAAAACTTGTTCTTCAATTAATAGTACTATTACCACTTGCGAATATAGTTTACCATCAGATGCCCCTTATGGAAAATGGGGTATTGAAATACAAAAAGATGAAGTGAAAAAAGACACAGATCATTTTAATGTTACTTTGAATTGGCCAACAAGTTGGACTACTCCAAATAGCTGTGTTACTGACCCAACAGGTGAACCAGGAGTAAGTCCAGATGAAGTGGATTTAACCGGCAATAGCTCAAATCCAGCGGTTGGGTTTTATTCTGATTCTAACTATCAATACTTTAGAGAACGGGTTGATGGGAATCCAGGATCATCAAATGATTTGCATGAATATTCTTGGGTGGTTTTATTTCAAACAACTAGCCCAAAATACCAATATTTAGCCTCTGTAACAGGTAAAAATACAACAGAGTTAGGAGGAAAAAATAAAGTCTCATTGTGGTTAAACGATCCAGCAACCGCATCTATTGATTTTAACCCTTTATTTGGAGATACCGCTGACAGTGTTTTATGGTCTGGGGCATCCAACATTTATTCCAGAGTAGTTAACGCCGGAAGCGGAATATATTACATAGATTGGGCTATCCCTTTAACCGAATTAACCTCAAGAGGCATATCCTCATCGACCACAAAATTTTTTGCTACATCATCTAACGCCAATAATTACAACAAAGATCACCTCAAATGCTATGAGACGATGTCAGATATCTCAATTATAAAAAGTGACAATCCCGATCCAGTGACAAGCGGAGGTACACTAACGTATACGTTGTCAATTCACAACGCTGGACCTGATACCGCTTCAGGCGTTGTGGTTAGCGATACTCTTCCAGTTGGTTATTCTGTTACATCAGTGACTCCCAGCCAAGGCACTTGTTCTGATATAACTGGTTCTTCAATTCAGTGTGAACTCGGTTCAATGGTAAACGGAGCTGATGCAACAATGACGATAGTCGGCACAATGACAGGATCGGGAACAGTAACAAATACCGCTTCTGTTACGTTAGATACAACAGTAAGTATTGATACTAATCAATCAAATAATAATGACTCCGAAGACACAACTATTAATCCAGCTGCTGTGTGTGGCGATGGATTGGTAAATCAAACGTCTGAGCAATGTGATGATGGAGCACAAAATGGATTTGCATGTACGCCTGCCTATGGGATCGGAGGTCAACCAGATTCATGTAATTACTGTAGTGACACGTGTCAAACAGTGACGGTAACGGATGGATATTGCGGTGATAGCCTCATCAATGGACCAGAAGAATGTGACGGTACAAACGGAGTTAGCGAACATTATCAATGTACTGATTTGTGTCTCTTAGAATACATTCCTTATTGCGGTGACAACACTATTGATACAAATAATGGAGAGCAATGTGACGATGGAAATACATCAGACGGTGACGGTTGCAATGCGACGTGTCAACAGGAAGGAAAAATTATTATCGAAAAACAAACATTACCGGATGGTTCTCCACAAACTTTTGCATTTACCCCAAACTATGGAACTGGATTTACCTTAATGGATGGACAAACCAATATGTCAAGTTGGCTTGCATCAGGAACATATAGTGTCAGTGAAACAGTTCCGACCGGATGGGATCTCACTAGTATTTCATGTAATGATGCCAATAGTGGCACCAGCGCGTTTGCAGGAAATACAGCAACCATCATTATTGACTCAGGAGAAACGGTTACCTGTACGTTTACCAATACACAAAGAGGCGCAATTTCCGGCCATAAATACAATGATCTTAACGGGAACGGCGGACATGATTCCGACGAACCCGGACTTCCAGAATGGACGATATTTATTGACGGAAATGATAATCAAGCAATAGACAGTGGAGAAACGTCAACACCAACAGACTCAAGCGGGGTATATACTTTCGCAAATCTTGTTCCGGGCGACTATTCCGTCTGTGAAGTGCAACAAACCGATTGGACGAAAACTGCACCGGCAAGTTGCCATACGGTAACGGTCATTGCAGGTCAGGACAGCGCAAACTATAACTTCTTCAACTTTCAGTGCGCCACTATTGGCGGATTAAAATGGGAAGATAGCAACGGCGACAGAGTGAAGGATACCGGGGAACCCATCAAATCCGGCTGGACGATTAATCTGGACGGTCCAGAAGATAGTTCGACAACTACCAACGCCGACGGAAACTATTCGTTTAAAGTCTGTAAAGCAGGAAATTATACGCTAACAGAGACGTTCCCAAATAGTGATTGGTATCAGACCTCTCCCGGGGGCGCTTCACCAAATCATCAAGTGGATGTAACCAGCGGCGGGGAGTATACAGGGAATGATTTTGGGAATGCGCGCTATGCAAAAATTTCAGGATTTAAATACAGAGATAATGATGGTGACGGAGTCTTGGATGCCGATGATTTAGGCGACACATTAGCTGGTTGGACGTTTGATTTGTACGATGGAGCAACTAATTTAATAATAGATACATTTGAAACAATTACAGGCGGTTATTACGAATTTACAGGACTTTTGGTTAATAAAACATACTATGTCTTAGAACAATTACTTCCGGGCTGGACACAGACGTATGGCCCAACGCCAACCCCAACACCGTTCGCTGTCCAAAGCGGGGAAAATAAACAAGTAGACTTTGCCAATTTCGAACTCGGCAAAATTACTGTATGTAAATACAACGACCTAACAGGTAATGGTCAATATGATTCCGCTGACGATCAGCCGTTAACAAATATTGACATCACACTCTCTCAGGCAACTAATCCTATTGATACAAAATCAACCGGAGAGAACGGTTGTGTTACGTTTGATGGATTATCAGCGGGAACGTATCGGGTGGAGGAAGATTATACCGATCCGGACCTCGACGGATATTACTCAACCAACGGAATTACCCATCATGATGTTAACGTCAGTTCCGGAACAGATGAAACTAAAATATTTCTTAATGCGTTATATCGGACAATATCCGGAACCAAATACAATGATCTCAATGGCAACGGCTCGAGAGATCCTGATGAACTGGGGTTAGAGAATTGGACGATTTTCATTGACTATAACAACAACGGAATTCTTGAGGGTGGAGAACCGTCTACTATCACTGACGCCGATGGCAACTATGAATTTAGCAATTTAACAGCTGATTCGTACACAATTGCTGAAGACCTTATGCCTGGTTGGGGTCAAACTCAACCGACCGCCGGTCATTACGACATTGATGTCCATACACAAGTCACGTCAACCAGAAATGATTTCGGCAACCAAATGCGCGGTAGCATTACTATCCGCAAAGATGCCGTACCGGACCGGGCACAAAACTTTAGATTTATCAGCAGCCAACTAGGCAATTTTTTACTGGACGACGATAACAATCCGACTCTTTCTAATGAAAAGGTCTTTACCGATTTGGGCAGTAATAGTTACACGATTACCGAAGCCGAAGTTAGCGACTGGCGTTTAACGAACTTGAGCTGTGACGGTGACGACAATGCTCAAATTGATCAAAACAACCGTACCGTTACGATTAATCTGGATCAACCAGGAGAAAACATTATTTGTACTTTTGAAAATACCCAAAACGGTTCTATTCAGGGCCGAAAATATGAAGACGTCAACGGTGACGGCAATTGGGATAGCGGCGAATCATACCTTAATAATTGGAGAATTCATCTCTTTGATACAGCTTGGAATCAGTTAGGTGAGATGACCACCGGCGATACCGGTATAACCGGCCAGTACAAATTTACCAATCTTGAACCAAATACCTACTATGTCTGTGAAGACATGGAAACCAGCTGGGCACAAACACAACCGAATTCAGGCGAAACGAGAAACGATACTTATTGTCACGAGGTAACGGTAAATGCCGGACAAAATGTCTCCGGTAAACACTTTGGCAACTTTAAATTAGGCGTGATTCAAAGTAGAAAATATGAAGATTTAAACAATGACAGCACTATAGACACCGGTGAGCCGTATCTTGATGGTTGGACAATTAGGTTGTACAAACAAGGGGATGGCTGGCAATTAGCTGATAGCAAAGTTACCGGACACACGGGGACACTTGGTCAATACCGATTCGAGAATTTAAACAAGGGCACGTATTATCTTTGTGAAGTTTTACAGTCTGGTTGGGCGCAGTCTGACCCGGATTCAAGTGAAGGATTTGCCAATCTGTCAGGACAAAACGATGAAGCATCCCGCTGTCGAAGAGTAATCATCAACCAATCCGGTCAAGAAAGCATTGGCGAAAGACACTTCGGTAATTTTGAACTCGGCAAAGTCCAGGGAAAGAAGTTTGAAGATGTTGACGGTGACGAAGCGCCTCATGAGTCCGGAGAAGCATTTCTTAATGGCTGGACGATGAGACTCTACAACAATTGGGAGGAACCGATTGAAGTAACAACGACTAATACTGATGTGTTGGGACAATACAGATTTTCAAATCTTTTACCGGGAACGTATCAAGTCTGTGAAGTGTTGCATCCTGGGTGGACCCAAACGTGGCCGCGCGTAGGAGATGTTCCGATTGCTGACAACGGAACCGCACATTCCGAGTACGGCACCGCAATAACAAATCTTTCACTAGCAACGGATGAAGCCCCTGTTTGTTGGCAGACAGTCATTGATCATTCCGGAGAATTTAATTATCTTTTACGATTCGGCAACACCCAATACGGAACAGTCAATGTTACAAAGTTTGATGATGAGGATGGCGATGGAGAAAAGGATGAAAATGAACCATATCTATCAGGTTGGGAGATGACGTTATCTGATTATGGTGTGTCCACGACAAGTGCAGACGGGGTTGCTCAATTTTCTAATGTTTTAGCGGGTAATTATGTTGTCGGAGAAAACATGCAGCCACTCTGGAAACAAACACATATCTCATGCACTACAGCCCAACCAACTCCGACCCCAACGCCAAATCAGGAACTAACCTTATTACCAATTGAAAAGGTAAATGCTGTTGATACCAGACCAGACAATGAAATTACAGTTAATCCTGGAGAAACGGTTAATTGTCTGATCGGCAATCATTATTCACCTCCGACTTTTGAAATTTCAAAAGAAAATGACACAGCGGGACTGGATAGATCACCGGGATCAAGCATTCTCTATACGTTAACATTAAAAGTAAAAGGAAATAATGTATTCCATGTAAACCTTATTGATCTATTACCTCAAGGTTTTGTATACCGACCAGGTTCACGGAGTGCAACAAGAAATGGAGCATTCTATGATGTTGATGAACCAACCTACGCTTCACCAGGAACGTGGAATCTCAAAGACTTACACGAAGACTATGAAGTTGCATTAACATTTATTGCTGATGTTTCAGGCGATCAGAAACCGGGATTATACAAAGATTTGGCATTAGCTTATGGTTGTCAAACTGAAGAAAAATGTGCAATCGGTGGAACAAATAGTGTTATCGCAACTGCTATCGCACCGGGAGACATCGGTGAGACACATCACGTCGGTACAAACATTACCATTGTCAAAGACCAACAGGATGCAAAAACGCTGAATGTAGAACGGACAGAAACAGGCAGCGTCCTTGGCGCATCAACTGAACTTCCAGCAACTGGAGCTAACGCAAATTGGATTATTATTGCCATATCATTTATGATCACGGGTCTTGGAGCAATTGTTATTAGCTCTAAAATGAGGAGATACCATGCGTAAACTATTTGCAATATTTATATCAATTATTGTTATTTCGATGGCGCTTCAGCAATCCGTGTTTGCTAAAACATTTAATGCTTTATCTATTCGTCTTGAGCAACCAAAGACACCAACCAATCAACAGGAATTTGACATTGTCTTTGTGACGCTTGATGTGTTGGGCCGCGATGTAACAGTCACCTGCAACAAAAAAGGACCGTATGACGCAGATTTTGTCCAGTTTGGGGGAGCACAAACATTTACAGGCGGAGGCAACACGGGAGTGTGTCCAATTACATCATCAATCCTCAATACAAAAGGTGATTATTCGTTTAAAGTTATCGCAACAGCAGGGAGTGATACAAAATCTGACACTGTTTCCATGACATTCAATTCTGAAGGCCCAGGCGATCCGACAGGATACGTAAAAGAACGTGCTAACCTCTGCGATTATAAAATTAAATTCCACAGCGCAGATGATTCAGGAAAGACAATCAAAGTGGAAGTGTACCGATCCGAAAATAAATCATTTACCGCCGATAGCGGATCACGCGTTGACACGATTACCATCGGATCAAACACTGACGGGCAATCCATCACAACTCCTCCCGACTGCAACAAAGAATACTACTTCGGAATCCGCGCATTTGACAGCGCAGGAAATGGATCAAATATCGTCGGGGACAGTGAAACAAAAATTACAACTACAACAACGACAACATCGACGACTACATCACCAACGCAAGGAGCGGTTGCTCTTGGTACTCCTGGTGAAGGATCAGTTCTTGGAAACGGGGAAGCTGCAACTGAAGAAGGGAAAGTACTTGGAGAAGAAACGCCATCAACCGAAAAATCACGAACGACACTCAGAGAATTTCTCAAAAACAATGGTATACTGGTATTCGGTATTATTCTTTTGATCATCGGCATCATCGGCTTGTATGTCTCCAAAAAGAAAAAAATCTAAGAAAAAAGCTCCTCGGCAACTATCCAGAATTATTCTTATTGCTGGTTTAGGCAGTATTGTCATTGGACTACTCATTCTTATTTCCACCTTCTTACCTGTCATCAGTGTAGAAATACGATATACCATCATGCAACGTACTCCAAAACATACGAGTGATTCACAAAAACCTGTTAATGCTGCATTTGGCATTGTGATTCCGAAAATCGGTGCTAACGCAGTAATTATTCCGAATGTGGATCCGTATGACAGCAGCATCTATCAACGTGCATTAGCTAAAGGAATAGCGCACGCCAAAGGAAGCGTATTTCCCGGTCGCGTAGGAAATATGTTTCTCTTTTCTCATTCATCAGTTAATTTTTATGAAGCACTCCGGTATAATTCCGTTTTTTATCTTCTCAATAAACTTGAAACAGGAGATGAAATCTATATTTATATGAACTCTACAAAATTTATCTATCGCGTGATAGAGAAAAAACTTGTCGAACCAAACACAACGTTCTATCTCACGGAAAAAACGAGCGACAAACTCGTCACACTCATGACCTGTTGGCCCCCGGGCACTACTTTCAAACGTCTTATCGTGCGCGCCATCCTCGAACAACCGTAACTATGCTTGATTTTCTTTTTCTTAGTATTCAACTCCTCTTCGCATTTTTATTTTTCTATCTTGCTCTTGCCTTCTTAACCGGAGCACCATTTGTACCCTCTACAAAACATGCAGCAACAACAATGATAGACATTGCTGGAATAAAAAAAGGAATGACGGTGTACGATTTGGGATCAGGCGACGGAAGATTATTGTTTCTTGCGGCAGCCCGCGGAGCAAAAGCAATTGGACTTGAAATCAATCCATACTTAGTGTTGTACGCTTCCATAAAAACTTTTTTTTCTCCCTATAGAAAGAACGTACGAACATACTGGAAGAACTTTTGGCGCGCTGACTTCTCAAAAGCAGACGTCGTCTTCGTTTATCTTCTCCCCTGGAAAATGAAACGGCTCGAAAAAAAGCTTCTAAACGAATTGAAGCCGGGAAGCAACATTGTATCAAACAGTTTTATTTTTCCTCACATCCCGTGTACGAAAAAAGATGAAGCACAGCATGTTTATCTGTTTACAGTACCTAAAAAACGCATATAATAGGAAGCACCATGAAAACAAAACGAACGGATGTCTATAAATCAGGACATACAGAATATAACGAACTTGATACCATGCGCCATAGTGCAGCTCATCTCATGGCTGCAGCTGTTAAAAATCTTTATCCAGAAACAAAATTTGGTATCGGTCCAACAACAGAAAACGGCTTCTATTATGATTTTGCCTTCACTTCTAAAATTTCAGAAAATGATTTTGAAACAATTGAAAAGGAAATGCAAAAGCTAAAAAACAAAGATATCGCGTTTGAAAAACAAATTTTTTCCATTGATGCGGCAATTGAGAATGCCAAAAAAGAAGGACAATCATACAAACAGGAACTTCTTGAACAGTTAAAAACAACGGAAAAGGAAGTGAGCATCTACAAAGCAGGAAATTTTGAAGACCTGTGTAAAGGTCCTCATGTTGACACAACAGGAAAAATCGGAGCATTTAAAATTCTATCTATTGCCGGAGCGTACTGGAAAGGGGATGAGCATAACATCATGCTTACCCGTATCTACGGAACAGCATTTGAAACTCAGAAAGAACTTGATGCGTTTCTTGAACAGGAAAAATCGGCAAAAGAACACGACCACAGAAAACTCGGTAAAGATTTAGGATTATTTGTCTTTTCCGATCTCGTAGGGAAAGGACTTCCCATGCTTACAGGAAAAGGTGCAACCATCAGACGGGAACTGGAACGGTTTATCGTTGATGAAGAACTCAAACGCGGATATACCCATGTGATTACACCCCCGCTTGCAAAAGTGGATTTGTATAAAACCAGCGGTCATTACCCGTATTACAAAAATACGATGTATCCTCCAATGAAAGTGGACGATGAGGAACTCATCCTGCGGCCAATGACCTGTCCTCATCATTTTATGTTGTATAAATCAGAACAGCATAGTTATCGGGAATTACCTATCCGCATCGCTGAAATTTCTCCACAATTCCGTTATGAGAAAAGTGGGGAACTTACGGGACTCATGCGGGTCCGTATGTTCTGTCTTGCTGATGCACACATTGTCAGTCAAAAAGAAAATGTAAGGGAAGAAATCAAAAATGTCCTTGACCTTATTGATTTTGTCAACACAACACTTGGCATGAAAAAAGGCGTAGATTATCGCTATCGGTTATCGCTCGGCGACAGGAAGGACACCAAAAAATATTATAAAGATGATGCAGCCTGGGACAATGCAGAGCAGGTCCTTCGGGATGTTCTTATCGAAACAAATGCACCCTATTTTGAAGGAGCAAATGAAGCTGCCTTTTATGGACCAAAAATTGATATTCAATTCAAAAATATAGCAGGACATGAAGAAACAGCAATCACTGTTCAATACGACTTTGTTATGCCAAAACGGTTTCAATTAACCTACATTGACACTGACGGGAAAGAAAAAGAGCCAATCGTCATTCATAGGTCCAGTCTCGGTGCATTCGAAAGAACAATGGCGTTTTTAATTGAAAAATATGCCGGTGCGTTTCCATTATGGCTTTCACCAATCCAACTATCAATTATCCCTATTGCAGAACGTCATGTTAACGGAGCAAAAAAGATTGCTGAGCAATGTAAGGGAGCTGGAATCCGCGTGGAACTCAATGAGAAAAACGAACCGATGGGAGCAAAAATCAGAGAAGCGACATTGCAAAAAATTCCTTTTATGGCTATAATTGGCGATAGAGAAATAGCTGATAATACCGTCAGCGTACGAACGAGAAACGGAGAGGATCTCAAAGCCATCAAGCTTTCCGATTTTATTAACCGTTTATCAAACGACATTGAACACAAGCTTTAAACACCACCGCATTAATTACCAAATCATTTCACCTACCTTACGGCTGTTGGATGAAGAGGGAAAACAGATAGGAATTCTCTCAAAAATTGAGGCACTCCAAAAAGCAAAAGAGCTGGACATGGATGTCGTAGAAATTTCGTCAAATGCTGTTCCGCCGGTAGCCAAACTCATTGATTTTAAGAAGTTCAAATATCAGGAACAAAAAAAAGAACGGGATAACAAGAAAAGCCAAAAAAATGTCGGCGTAAAGGAAGTCAGGCTTCGGCCATTCATCGGTCAACACGACTTTGACACACGCCTTAAACAAGCAACGGAATGGATTACCGATGGCAACCAAATTAAAATAAACGTGATATTTAAAGGCAGGGAAATCACAAGAAAAGAATTTGGTTTTGACGTTATGAAGCGATTTTTGGGAAGTCTTGAATCCGTCAAAGTAGTCAGGGAACCCCGCCTTGAAGGAAAAGTACTTTCCGCCATGGCAGTACCAACAAAAAAATCCCCATAATTATCCTTGCGTCACCATAAAAAAAGCCGTATAATACCCTATATGCCAAAAGTGAAAACGAAAAAAATCGCGACAAAACGCTTTAAAATAACAAAAAACGGTAAAGTCATGCATCGAGTGCAAGGCGCGCGACATTTACGGGCAAAAAAGAGTTCATCTAGAAAACGCAGGCAGGATAGGGCAAAAGCATTAACAAATCACAAATATATTCAAAACATGAAACGATTTTTGCAAACTTAATATGCGAATAAAACGCGCAGTTACCAGTCACGCAAAACATAAAAAAATATTCGAAGCCAACAAAGGCTACCGAATGACAAAACGCCGACTGATTAAAGTCGCCAAAGAAGCATACCTTCATGCCGGTGAATATGCATTCGCCGGACGTAAAAACAAGAAACGTGATTTCCGAGCTACATGGATCAGCAGAATCTCTCACGCAGTCGTCATCAAGGGTATGTCATACAGCAAATTCATGCATGCCGTAAAGCAAGCAAATATTGTCATTGACCGAAAAATCATGGCTCACCTTATTGTGAATAAGCCGGAGGCATTTGACGCAATCGTTGACAAAGTTAAAATCGTTAACTAAGATATCATCATGCCAAAAGATTACCTAACCAAATCGCATTTCGATGAGGTAATTGAAAAAATCGAAAAGAAAGTCGAAAAACTTGACAAAATGTCTGAACAATTAGACTATCTGGTTGGTCAATATCGAGGTCACGAGGAAGAACATACACTATTAAATAATAAAGTTTCAGAACATTCAGATAATTTGGAGATTATAAACGGAAAGTTAGGAATTACACTATGATAAACCAAAAATTCATCCTAAGCAGCGTCGAAGGATTCTTTTTTGCCTCGCACAGCGGGAAATCCTTAAATAGGTATAACAATTAACAAAGTAACGAATTAACAATTAACAACCCAAGAGTCCCGAAAGAGGGCTTTTTTTGTGAGAAAAAACAACGTACAATAGATAAAGGCGATATGAAAAAAATAGTACAAAAAGAAGAACCGATTGTAAAGGATCAGCTGATTCGACTCCTTTTGACATTACAAGAGGATGCAGCGACTGCAATTAGCGGCAGCGCAGAATCAATAGATACCCTAAGACTCACCTGGCTTGGGAAAAACAGCGAATTTATCAAACTCGCTTCCTCAATGCGATCCGTAAATCCAGATGATAAACAGCAAATTGGCGCAGTCTTAAACGGAGTGAAAAAATCCATCGAATCTGCTCTACATCAAAAACTATCAACGATCAACGATCAACGATCAACTTTCTCAGGCTGGTTTGACACCACGATTCCCGGAGAAAAACCACCACAGGGACATCTCCATATAGTAAGTCAGGCAATTGAGGAAATCACCACTATTTTTAACCGTCTTGGGTTTACCCGTGTCAGACATCCTGAAATAGATTGGGATTGGTATGCTTTTACCTCACTGAATATGCCGGAACAACATCCTGCACGCGATGAATGGGAAACATTTTTCATCGATACGCAAAAGAAAAACGAAAAGTTTAACAAAATTGTCTTAACGCCCCATACATCAAACGGCCAGGTACGGGAAATGGAAAAGGGGAATCTCCCCATCCGCATGATCAACATTGCAAAATGCTACAGACGTCAAATTGATGTCTCTCATACCCCGATGTTTCATCAATTCGAAGGATTATATGTCGATAAAAACGTATCGATTGCACACCTCAAAGGAGTACTCGATTACTTTGCGAAACATTTTTTTGGAAAAGATAGGACAACACGCATACGTCCATTTCATTTTCAATTTACAGAACCGTCGTTTGAAATTGATATCTCCTGTGGAATTTGTGGAGGTCGTGGCTGCAAACTGTGCAAGGAAGGATGGCTAGAGCTTGGAGGGGCGGGCATGGTGCATCCGGTTGTACTTGCAAACGGAAGCGTTGATACAAATATCTTCAACGGTTTTGCGTTCGGGTGGGGAGTGGAACGCGCATACATGATGAAGGCCAATACCAATATTGATGACATTCGATTGTTATATGGAAATGATATTCGCTTTTTAACACAATTTTAATATGAACATACTTGTACCAGATGCATGGCTTCGGGAATATCTCAAAACCGATGCAACACCAAAACAACTTAAGGAGTATCTTTCGCTCTGTGGTCCTTCTATTGAACGAATAAACGAAGTTCACGGAGAAACCGTCTATGATATTGAAGTGACAGGAAACCGGCCAGATACCATGTCCATTATTGGTATCGCCAGAGAGGCCGGAGTAATACTTCCCCGCTTTGGCATTAACGCAACCGTCATCGGTGATCCATATCAACAACCAACCAAAATCAAACAAAAAAAATCGCATAAATTATCACTCAACATTACCACTGATTCCAAACTCAATCCTCGCTGGACCAGTGTTATCTTTGATCATGTCGTAATAAAACAATCACCTGCATGGCTTGCCAAACGATTAGAGCTTGTTGGTGTTCGATCAATCAATAATGTCATCGATATTACCAATTACCTCATGCATGCATACGGACAGCCAGCTCATGTTTTTGACTACGACAAAATCGAAAAAAAGACTATGACGCTTCGCGGGGCAGTAAAGGGAGAGCAGGTAACTACCCTTGATGGTAAAACACATTCACTGCAAAGTGGAGATATTGTCATTGAAGATGGAGAAGGAACATTCATTGACCTTTGCGGTATCATGGGAGGAAAAAATTCTGCAATCTCAGAAAACACAACACGGGTTGTGTTATTTTTGCAAACGTATAATCCCGTGCAAATAAGAAAAACCTCCATGGCATTGGCTCACCATTCAGAAGCAGCAGGGCTATTTGAAAAAGGACTGGATACTGAACTGGTCATGCCGGTATTTTTGGAAGGCATACAACTCATGCAAAAACTAACTGACGGAAAAATAGCAAGCTCTATTACCGATATATATCCGAATCCATACGTCGCTCCAACCGTGAAAGTTTGTCGTAAAAAAATAGATAACTACATCGGAATGTATCTGGAAACAGAAGAAATTAAAACGATCTTAACAGCATTAGGATGTGAGACCGTTGTAACCGATGAAATAGTAACGGTTACACCACCAAGTTATAGGCGTGATATAACAATTGATGTTGATATCATTGAGGAACTTGCACGCATCTACGGCTATCACACCATTAAAGGAAAACTTCCTGAAACAGAACCGCCTATGGTCTATGAAGATCCAATCTTAAGTTTTGAACAAACCCTTAAAACAAAATTAGCCGATTGGGGATACACAGAAACCTATACCTATTCCATGATTTCAGAAGAACTTATGGATCTTTTCCATCTTCCAAAAGACTCGACTTACAGCATAACAAATCCATTATCAAACGACTGGGTGTATATGCGTCCGACACTGCTTCCCTCCATGCTTCTTGCAATGAAACAAAACATCCCATATGAGTCTGATTTGAAATTGTTTGAAATATCCATGACGTATGCGTTCAAAGAAAAAGACATTCCTGAAGAACAATCAACACTCATCGTTGCTGTGTCAGGAGCACGATATGGAAAAATAAAAGGCGTCGCGGAAAGCATATTCGCGTTGTTTGGCGTTCCATTCCCCGAAACAACAGATCCTGCAAACACGTGTTACCGACAGGATCGATCGCTACGTTTAGCCAATTTCGGACAACTTGGTGAAATTCATGACGCACTATTGCAATCCATTGGGTTAACAAAAGCTGTTACCGTTCTTGAACTTTCCATCCGTGAGCTGATGCGGCATGTCGATACACAAAAACACTATGTTCCCATTCCAAAAAATCCGGCAAGCTTCGAAGATATGGCGTTTATCGTACCGGAAAAAACGTATATCGCACCTATGATTAAGGCAATTCGTTCTCTTAATCCCATCATTAAAGACGTTTCGTTATTTGATAGTTACAAGAATATCAGGACATTTCACATTACCTATCAAAGCGATACCAAAAATTTGACGAAAGAGAATACCGCGCACATACGGGAAACAATCATCAAACACATGAAACATGAATTTCACGCAACACTAAAAAATTAATCAGGGTGTTGACGTCAGAGGAATGGGCGTAGCTGTCGGCACTGGTGTTGGCTCCGCGTAAGCAGTATTTACCCCTACATGTATTTCACTTTCCGTTGCATTTCCTTTCGTGTCAATTGCGCGTGCCTTAATTGATCTGTTTGAACCATTCTCAACACGTACGGTATCAGAAAAATTGTCGCCGTTTACTTCTTTTTTCTTTTCCCCATCAACGTATATTTCAATTTTCGATATGCCGTTTGCTGAAGATGCTTTGACAACTACCTTCACATTATTATCATTTACTTGTGCGCGATCCGACGGTTCTTTAATGGATAAGGCAAATGTATCACCGCCAGAATAGGTCTCTGTCGGCGGATGGAATTTCGAATCGCTTTGACCATTCACCCATGCATTAATCGCATCCTGCAAACGGTTCTTTCCATCTGTTGAAATCGGATCCGTTTCTTTGAACACAATAAATTGTTTGATATCATAATCCCCACGAAGAATTTCAACCGCATTAGCAAGTTTGTTTGATTCTTTTCGAGATATTTTAATATTCTGATACACAGAAGACGGACCGGTTGGTTCTGTCCCTTTAATAAACAGTTCTTTGCGTTTTGCGTCAGATACTGGTGTCCCGCCTGCATACGCATCAACATCCATTTCTATGATTGTATCCGGCCGGGTAAACGGTTCATCTGACTTTCCGGTCAACGCTTCCTTCATGATCCTGTTCCAAATCGGAGCTGCTCCCGTAATACCGGAGGCAAGTGCCTGATTCATGGGAGAGTTATCGTTATTTCCAACCCATACACCGACCACTACTGATGGAGTATATCCAATGGTCCAGTTATCCCGTTTGTCATCTGTTGTTCCGGTTTTGACAGCCACCGTTTTTCCAGAGATAACAAGATAGGACCGCTCACCAAACGTGTCTTTCCGTGCTCCATTGTCAGATAAAATATTGGAAACGATGAATGACACATCAGCAGGCAACACTCGGCGTAGCGTTACGGTTTTGTGTTCAAATAACACTTTCCCTTTTACATCTTCGACTTTTAAAATTGAAACAGGATCTTGTCTCATTCCTCCTGTTGCAAGAACGCCAAATGCACTCGTGATATCAATAAGTTTTACTTCACCGCCACCAAGGGTTAGGGATAACCCAAACCGTGACACATTTTCGTTCGTTGGCTCAAGCGTGGTAATACCCATGTCATAGGCGGTTCGAAGCACGTCTTTTATGCCGACCAGTGCAATCACTTTCACAGCAATGGTATTAATGGAATTCCCAAGCGCATACCGAAGCTGCATCGGTCCTCTATATTTTCCATCATAATTTTTTGGGTTGTAATCCGGCTTACTCACCTCTCCTGACGGGTACTTCGTATCCACGTCCAGAAGGAGCGTAGAGGCTGTGTAGCCCTTTTTAAAGGCTGTTGCATACGAAATAGGCTTGATAGTCGATCCTGGCTGACGAAGCCCCTGGGTAACCACGTTAAACTTAAACCCGCTTGCGTCTGTTGCCTCATAATCCTTCGACCCCACCATAACTAAAATCTCACCGGTTTTTGGATCAATGACAATTGCCGCACCGTTGGAAACCTTCAAATTTTTCACCTTATCGACTTCTTCTTTTACGATTTTTTGTGCAGCTTGTTGAAGTTTTAGGTCTAATGTGGTCGTAACCCGCAAACCACCGGCGTCAACTTTTTTCTGACCAAATTTGGTAATCAACTGTTCTTTGACGTACGCAACAAAATGCGGTGCGTTCAGTCCTGCACTGCCTGATGCAAATTTGACCGTCTCAATTTCTTTTTTTAAATCTGCTTCTTGTTGCGCAGTAATATAACTGTCCTCCCGCATACGGCGTAATACCTGATGCGTTCTTCCCACGTACGCCTTTGGATCATCGCCAAATGGCGAATATACAGAGGGGGATTGGGGAAGACCCGCTAAGATAACACACTCAGGAACCGTCATATCTTTTGCATGTTTATCAAAGTAATAGGATGCTGCAGCCTCAACTCCCGCCGCCGTTCCTCCATAGGGAATCTCGTTCAGATACATTTGTAATATCTGATCTTTTGTATATTTTTTCTCAATCTGGATAGCAAGGATTGCTTCTTTCATTTTTCTTGGCAAGGTCTGCTCCTGAGACAAAAGCGCATTCTTTACGAGTTGCTGAGTAAGTGTTGATCCTCCCTGAAGATTATGAAACACAAAAATGTTAACGATGGCACGGAGAAGCCCTGTGGTTGACAGCCCCTTATGTTTATAAAAATCCTTGTCCTCAACAGCTATCGTTGCTTCTTTAAGAGATTTTGGGATATCTTCAAACTTTACAGGGATTCGATTCTCGTTTTCAAAGATGTCATAAATCGTTTCACCATTGCGGTCGAGAATGACAGTCGACAAGCCTTCGTCTCTTGATACCTTGTCTGGTCTTGGAAGATCCTTTGCATACCAGGCAAACAGAATGCCAACAAAAATGACTCCTGCAATGACAAGAAATAAGGCAGCGGTTGCAAGGGTACTGAAGGTTTTCAACCGATTCCGTTGCGTGCCAAAACGCTTTCGAAGTTGGCGTTCCCAAAAAATCTGCTGCATGTTGTTATTGTACCCAACTTCTTGACAAGAATGCAATTGCGGTGCTATCATCTCAAATACAAGTTAATAGGAAAAGCGTTGATGGAGACGAAGTAGAGAAAGAAAAGTGACAAACAGAAAGCAAGCGGTTGATGCAAGACTTGCCGAATTTTCTTTTTCGAAATACCCTCCTGAGCTGTCAGCTGAAAAAGCAAAGTAAGCGAAATGACCGGGTCAGCCCGTAATAGCAAAAGGCTATGTCGCCCATAACAAGGTGGAGTAGTTAGAGGCTTTAGGTATAACCGACCTCGTAACGTCGGTTTTTTAATGGCTTAAAGCAAAATACAAGGTGGTACCGCGAGAAAAACTCGCCCTTGTCCCTAATCAATTTTTGGGGATAGAGGCGAGTTTTTTGTTGGAAAAAATAATAGCTGAGATGACAGAGTGGTCAAATGTACCTGTCTGTAAAACAGGCGATCTAAAAGATCTACGGAGGCTCAAATCCTCCTCTCAGCACCAAAATACTTATTTAATATATAAAAATTTTATAAAGGAGGGTGGTATGAATAGGGAAAATAATGAACCGATTAAATTGTCGGAACAGGATCCGTTCGGGTTGAAAAAATGTGATTTCAAACACCGGACACCGGAAAAGTCTGAAATGTTTTCAAAAGAAGAAGCGTTGACGTACATTGAGGGATGTGATTTTCCGGAATCCGCAGACGATTTTTTGTTAGCTCTGGAAATAAAGGAGCGGTTTGGAACTGTCGAGCATCTTCACATTCTTGATGCTATGTGTGGACCAGGAAGATTGGGAAGAGACTTGATAAGTATCGGATCGCAGCACGTGTCGTTTCATGACGGGGATGAAACGATGCTTAATCATGCAATGAAGAAAGCATCAAAAAATCTTAGTAAAGAAAAACGAATTGCATCGATATTGTCACCAGTAGAACATATACCAGTACCAGATGATACATTTGATTTGGTGGTCTGTCATAATTCCACACATCAACTGAATAGTGTAGAAAAACTACAACAGGTGATGGAGGAATTTCTGCGCGTAACCGTTCCCGGAGGCTTTGTCTTTATCGCTGACTACCAACGAAGTGAATCGAATGAGTTTTTGGGAAGTTTAGAAAACCGTTTAAATTTTACAAAACCGTCAATTGTGCCACTTTTGATTCCATCATGGCAGGCTGCGTTTTCCAAACAAGAATTTGACCATGTGTTGCTTAATATCATGCCGAGCACACGTAATTGGCTGGTGTTTGACGCCGCGCTGCCGGCACTAACATCAGAATTACAAACACGTGTTAATCAAGATCCTGTAAAAGGACATGTATTAGACTACAGTCCAATATCGTTACGGGTTATTGCCCAAAAAGGAGAAATATGAAACATAAAAACCAAAAAATTATTCGAGCAGATGTTGTCGGTAGCATGCTCCGACCACGATTCCTTTTAGACGCTCAGGAAAAACTAAAGCAAGGAAAGATTTCGCCTGCCGAATTAACCCTGTTTGAAGACAAAGCAATCAAAGAAGCGATTGCAATTCAGGAACAAACCGGTGTGGATGTTATTACTGACGGAGAAATGCGTCGACCGGTTTTTTGTCACAATTTTGTCAAAGCTGTTGATGGATTTCAGTTGAATATTAAGGGCAACACAGTAATTTGGTTCGACATGAAGGGAAATAGAATAGTGGATCCTGTTACCGTAGGGGTCGTGAAACGGATGCAAAAAAAACACGATATATCCGTCGATGAATTTTCCTTTTTGCGAGCCATAACTGAGAAACCAAAAAAGATTACCATACCGAGCCCGACGATGATGAGCTACTACTTTGCACCCGGAGTGTCAAATAAAATATATCGTTCATCTCTTGAATTTCTGAGAGAGGTTACCCATATATTGAAAGACGCTGTGACGGAACTTGAACGTATTGGTGTAACGTATATTCAAATTGACGCACCAGAATTTGGTATGCTCCTTGATCCTATACAACAGGTGTGGTTTGCAAGTAAGGGGTTCAATCCGAAAACGCTTGTGAGTACGGGGGTAGAAATGATCAATGAAGTTCTAAAAGATTTTCATGGACTCAAAGCACTCCATATATGTCGAGGAAATGACAAAAATCGTTTTATGGCAAAAGGAGGCTATGAAGCAATTGCTAAAACCGTATTCAAAAATGTCCGAGTAGATCGGTTATTGTTAGAATTTGACAGTGATAGGGCTGGTGATTTTTCACCGTTACGTTTTGTGCCAATAAACAAAACTGTAGTACTAGGCCTCATCACAACAAAGTCTCCAATAATAGAAAGGCAGCGGGACATAATAAAAAGAATTAGGGAAGCGAGTAAATTTGTACCTATAAATCGTTTAGCCCTTAGCACTCAATGCGGATTTGCATCAGTTGCTAAAGGAAATAACCTCACATTTAAAGACCAGGAACGAAAATTAAAATTGGTTTCATCGGTCGCAAGAAAAGTGTGGGGAAGCAAAATATAAAATAGTCGTATTATTTTAATTATGATATAGTAAAAAAGGAGATATTTATGGACAAAATTGAAGAAATCGTTACACGTGGTGTTGAAAATATTATCCCAAACAAGGATGCATTGAAGAAGATGCTTCAGTCTGGAAAGAAGCTCAATGTGTACCTTGGTATCGATCCAACAGCAACCAACATTCATGTTGGCCATGCTGTTCCACTTCGAAAATTGCAAGCCTTAGCAGAGCTAGGACATCATGTCACATTCCTTATCGGAGACTTCACCGCACTCATCGGTGACACATCGGATAAGGAGGGGGAGAGACCAGTCCTTACCAGTGAACAAATCGAGGCAAACTTCCAAACATACAAAAAACAGGCAAGCAGGATTTTGGACTTCTCAAAAATAACAGTACGGCACAACAGCGAATGGTTAAAAAAACTGACATTCACTGATATCGTCAAACTCACGCAGCACTTTTCGGCAGGAGAATTTGTCGGCAGGGAACTCATCAAGAAACGCCTGAACGAAGGCAAGAAGGTCGGCCTGCATGAGCTTCTGTACCCTGTGATGCAAGGATTTGACAGTTACTTTCTTGACACGGACATCCAGCTTGGCGGAACGGATCAGACATTCAACATGCAGGCAGGACGGACACTTCAGAAAGATATGCGTAACAAAGAATCCTGCATCATAGCAAACGGATTTCTTGAAGGGACTGACGGACGGAAAATGAGCAAATCCTGGAACAATGCTCTCTGGCTGACTGATATGCCAACTGACATGTACGGAAAAATCATGTCTCTTAAAGATGAACTTATTGAACAATATTTTCTTCTGGCAACAAATACACCGCTTGAACAGATTGCAGAGATTAAAAAGCGATTGAAGTCAGGCGAAAATCCCATGATCGTCAAAAAAGAACTTGCGTTCATTATGGTAACGGAACTGCATTCTAAAAAGGACGCGGAGATTGCACAAACATCATTTGAATCCATGTTTCAAAAAAGGGCACCAAGCTCGGCAGACGTGCCGGAGTTTAAAACGAAAGAAACACACTGGAAACTTGCTGACCTATTGGTCGCAACAGGAATGGTCACAAGCAAATCCGAAGGTAGACGATTAATCGAACAGGATGCCATTGAAATTAATGGCATTGGTATAAAATTCCAAACTGCCGACGTTACTGTCAAATCTCATGATATAATCAAAGTCGGTAAAAAGAAGTTTGTGAAAATACATATCATATGAACTTTTTTAGAAAACATCAGGTGTTTTGGAAAGTGATTGTTGTTATCGCATCCTTAGCGCTTGTCGCAACATCATTTATTCCATTATTATCCATTCGATAATTAAAAACTCATGACCCTATCCTCATCTTCGCCTGTACAATATGTACCGAGGATTGGTCCTGCGATGGCCAAAAAACTTGAACATCTTGGCATTCTCACCGTCAGGGACCTTCTGTATCACACACCATTTCGCTATAACGACTTTTCAAATACGACACACATTACAAGTCTTCACCCGGGAATGACTGCAAGTGTGAACGGTGTCGTCAAGCAGATCAAAAACATTTTTACCAAAACAGGTAAAAAAATCCAGGAAGCCGTCGTCACTGACGATACCGGTAGCATTAGTGTCATTTGGTTTAATCAGCTCTATTTGCCGAAAATCATCCATGCCGATGACGCAATCTCCCTTTCAGGTACCGTCGGATTCTTTGGCAATAAGCTTGCCATCGAGTCACCTGAATATGAACTCATCACACCAGATAAACCGCATCTCCATACCGGCCGTGTAGTACCAATCTATCCTGAAACTGCCGGAATAACGTCGAAGTGGTTACGATCACGCATCTATTTTTTGTTGACTGAGTATGATTCACTCGTGCATGAGTATCTTCCGGAAGTTATCCGAAAGGAATACACATTACCACCGCTTGAAGAAGCCATGCGAACCGTCCATTTCCCGTCAACTGTCAAGGAAGGGGAGTTTGCTGAGCGGAGACTGGCGTTTGATGAGATCGTCCTCATGCAATGTATGTCCTTTGAACAAAAACGTATCTGGGAGGAAACAAAACGTGCTTTCGCATTTAGCATCACTCAAAATATAAAAGATGAATTTATCAACTCGTTACCATTTTGCCTCACAAACGATCAAACAACAGCATTAAATGCTATACTTCATGATCTTTCAAAAACCATTCCAATGAACCGACTTCTTGAAGGAGATGTTGGAAGCGGTAAAACTGTTGTTGCCGCCGCCGCCATGCTTGCCGCATCAAAAAATGGCTATCAATCCATTCTCATGGCACCAACGCAAATCCTGGCTGATCAGCACTACAAAACGATTTCCTCTCTTCTCACACCGCGTGGTATCACCGTTGAACTGATTGTTGGCGGCACCAAGCAGGACATATCCAAACAAAAGAAAACCGATATTATCATCGGTACGCATGCACTCCTTGAACAATCAGTAAATTTTTCACATGTCGGGCTTATCGTCATTGATGAACAACAACGGTTTGGCGTGTATCAACGGGCACTTCTTCGTTCAAAAAGCCCTTCTGACATGACGCCACATCTCTTGACCATGACGGCTACACCAATTCCACGAACGCTTGCCCTTACCATGTACGGCAATCTTAGCCTTTCAACACTCAAAGAAATGCCAATCGGCAGACTACCTATTAAAACATGGGTTGTTGCTGCGCAAAAACGGGAATCAGCATATACATGGATAGAAAAAGAAATAAAAGCTCATAATTCACAAGCCTTTATCATTTGTCCGTTTATTGAAGAATCAGAATCGATAATCTCTGTCAAAGCGGCAACGAAAGAATTTGAATATCTGAAAACCCACATATTCACAGATCTATCCGTTCAACTTCTTCATGGCAGAATGAAACAAACAGATAAAACGAACCTTCTTGATGATTTCAGGTCAGGAAAAACTAACGTGCTCGTTTCAACACCCGTTGTTGAAGTCGGTATCGACATTCCAAACGCAACAATCATGATGATTGAAGGAGCGGAACGATTTGGATTATCTCAACTTCATCAATTACGCGGCCGTGTAGGGAGAGGTGATAAACAATCCTACTGTTTGCTGTTCACGGAAACCGGTGATGAAAAAACAACGAATAGACTCAAAATTCTTGAAACCATCCATAACGGTCCGGAACTTGCGGAACACGATATGCGCATTCGCGGTCAAGGAGATCTGTTCGGAAGCAGACAACACGGCATCCCGGCAATGGTGTATTCAGCCCTTGCCGACGACCAAATCCTGAATGATTCACGCGAGGTTGTCGCTCGGCTTACCACAAGCGATCCAACGTTTATTTCATTTCCCCACTTGAGAGAACGCCTCAATGAGAGTAAAATACAGAATATTGCACAAGATTAGTGATGTGCAGGTATTTTTAAGAACCTATGACACCACTACCAAAACGAAGACATTCTACGAGGCGCGGAGGCAAACGCAAGGCCGCAATCAAACTACGCATCACAGCTTTTGGCCTATGCAGTCATTGCCATAAACCGAAGCAGCCACATACCATTTGTCCACGTTGCGGATTCTACGACGGTAAAGAGGTACAAAAACAAAAAGTGAAAAAAACTAAGAAAAAATAACGTTATATCAATCCTTGTGAAGACCGCTCAAGACCCCAGGCATCAACATCGAATCAACAACATGCAGCATTTGTTTGCGCACAGCTTTGGAAACGAAACTGAAGCAAAAAAAATTGAAAACATGCTTTCGCATCTTCCAGATATCGACAACATGATAGCTGTTGCTGCACCGGAATGGCCCATTGATAAAATTGCAAAAATCGATCTTGCCATCCTCCGGCTTTCACTCTTTGAAATGACGGAACGTAAAGAAACACCTATAAAGGTTGTTATTGATGAAGCGGTTGAGCTAGCTAAAGCGTATGGAAATCCAAACAGCGCAAAATTTATCAACGGCGTCCTTGGGACTATTGTCCAAACCCTATGACATTTAAAGAACTGCAACAAACAATCGGTGTACCATTCAAAAGTCAGGAATTGCTGAAAAATGCATTCTACCACCGCTCATATCTCAATGAAGCAAAACATATTCAACACTCTAATGAGCGTTTGGAATTTTTAGGAGACGCAATTCTTTCCTTCTGTACATCACGGTTTCTTTATGAGACCTACCCTGACTACCCCGAAGGAACCCTCACAAACATCCGTTCAAGTCTTGTGAAAACAAAAACATTAGGAGAAACCGCACAAACACTAGGATTTGGCGATTTATTGTTTTTAAGTCATGGAGAAGAAGAATCAGGCGGACGAAACAACATGTCGCTTCTTGCTGATTCATTTGAAGCATTTTTGGGCGCACTCTTTCTTGACCAGGGAATCGATGCGGCAAAACAATTCCTCTCGACGTACCTATTTCAAAAAACAGCCACCATTGTGGAAGCAAAATCATACATTGATTACAAAAGTCTGCTGCAGGAAATCATTCAAGGGGAAACCAAAATTTCTCCAACATATACAGTGTCTAATAGCGAAGGACCGGACCATAATAGAATATTTTACATTGACGCACATATCGGTACCAGAAAACTCGGTGAGGGAAAAGGGAAATCAAAACAGGAAGGTGAGCAGGCAGCAGCTCTTGATGCGCTTGAGAAGATGGGTGAAATATGATATTCTAGCTACCTATGGTTAAAATAAAGTTAACACAGACAGGGTCAAGAAACAGAAAAACGTACCGCATCGTCGTCATGGAAGAGGGGAAACGACGGGATGGACGGAATATTGAAATCCTCGGATCATACAACCCACTCGTTACACCGCCACAGCTCATTATTAAAGAAGACCGATTGCAGTACTGGCTTTCTGTTGGTGCGCAGGAAACAGACGGCGTAAAAAATATCCTCGCAAAGAAATCATGAAAGACACACTGATTTTTCTTGTTTCCAAAATTGTTGATCATCCTGAAGATATTCTGGTTGAAATCAATAAGGAAGAAACCCGTGATATACTTGTTCTCCACGTCCATCCTGATGACATGGGAAAAGTTATCGGCAAACAAGGACGCATCATACGGGCACTTCGCGACCTCATTAAACTCATGGCAGCGAAACGAAACAGTTACGTTGATATTGAATTATTTGAAGAACTAATACAGGAATCCCCAGTTTCTGTTGATACAAAGTAAGAATACATGTATATAACCATTCTGACACTATTTCCTGACATGTTCCGCGGCCCCTTTGACATGTCGATCATCAATCGTGCCATACAAAAAGGCGTTGTTTCCATCAAGTACGTGAATATCCGCGATTTTGCAACAGATAAACACAAGAGTGTTGACGATCACCCATACGGTGGGGGGGCTGGCATGATTCTCCGCGTTGACGTAGTTTCTAAGGCCATCGACCACGCGAAAACACTCCATCCAAACACAAACACGAAAACTATCCTCATGGATCCGCAAGGAAAACAATTTAGCCAGCGGTATGTAAAACAGATGGCAACCGTTGATCACCTTATTTTGCTTTGCGGTCATTACGAAGGTGTTGATGAACGTATTAGAACGCTCGTTGACGACGAATTCTCCATCGGCGATTATGTATTAACCTGCGGAGAGCTGCCGGCAATGGTGATTGTTGATACGGTTGTCCGACTTCTCCCCGGGGTCCTCAAAAAAGAAGGCGTCACGACAAACGAATCATTTGAAGACAATCTTCTTGAATACCCGCAATACACAAAACCCGATATTTTTAACGGATTAGCCGTTCCTGACATCCTACGTTCCGGCAATCATAGCAAAATTCTTGAATGGCAAAAAAAAGAAGCAATAAAACGAACGTCAACGAAACGTCCTGACCTTACCTAAGGAGCAAACGGATCACTGGTCACCGGTTCAGTCTGAATTGTTGCGCTGCCCGGAGCAACCATCACTTCAGGCGTTAACAAGGGAAATGACGCAACCTTGTCCAGTATTTCAATTTCCTCAGCGCTTAGCGTTTTTAACGGATCAGTCACTTTCCCAAGTTGTTTTGGATCAGGAACATAATAGGCATCCATCGTGAGTGTTGACTTGGTAATACCGGATTTCGTATCAAAAAGAAGATCAAAACTTCGTACCCTAAAAAACCGCCGGATTTTCACTGCTTGATCCACAACATTGCGGACCCGGTTAATTTCTCCTTCAATCACGATTGAAAAAGGAACAATGTTCACACCAATTTTTTGTTCATCAACCGACAATTTGCCTGCAGAATCTGTTGCAACAGAACCAACGTGACCTAATGACACTGCGGTAACAGTAACACCCTCACGTGCCGTTAATGCGTCAACCGTTGAAAACAACGAACCTAATGACTTATCCGCCGGCACTGCAGCGATAGCCGCTTTTGCGTATGAAGTGAGCATATCAACATCCAGTTCATCAAGTACACGTTTCTTTTCCTCAAGTGTTTTTACCAATGTTCGAAGCGATTGTGTCTCCTGAAAAAACCTGATGGTCATCGTAACTCCGGGGATGATACCTGCAAACAATGCGATGCAACAAAATACAATAACGGTTCCCGAGACAACAAAGCTTTGATACATGCGCAAAAATCGTCGTATTGCTCTCATATAGGTTGTATGTCTTTCAGAGTACTATCACATACGTAAATCCCAATGTTACCGTTCCATCTTTATCCAGCACAATGGAAGTAATGGTTGGATTTTTGATTTTGTTTTCATTTGTCAGCTGAACGACAGTCTTTATTATATCGATCGCTTCTTCAAGATGTTGCGCGTCAACACCGATACGAATCAAGCTTCCGTCTCCTAAAGAGAATGATGTCAAACGGGGAGGGGATGCAATGAGCAGTGTTGTGTCAATATACGGAGCAATAGAAACCTGAAACTGCATGATTTTCATCAAGGAAGTAACACGTGCCCGGAGCGCCAACAACATGGCTTCTTTTGTCATATTGTTCTGAACAGAAGAATACAGCGCTTGCCGCTGACGATCAAGAGATTGCTCTTGAAACCGAATAATAATAAAAACAACGAGTGTGACAACACCAACGCCAAAAAGAAAAGAGAGCAGCACATACCGAGCCACCCGAAGATATCGTTCCATCAAGGATAATGTTGGGGAGTACGTCACTTGGGTTTGAAATAAATTAATCGGATGTTTTTCCATACAACTTTTTTTATGACCTGATGGCAAGTCCAACTGCAACGGCAAATAACGGCCCTTCTGCTGATAACACGGCAAATCG
The DNA here is from genome assembly GCA_043798445.1 of Candidatus Gottesmanbacteria bacterium. GTDB lineage: Bacteria > Patescibacteriota > Microgenomatia > UBA10105 > UBA927 > CAIJMI01. Next base: position 31,329 of record JAZDOQ010000026.1, read on the forward strand.
TGCTTCCTTCTGAATACCAATCCAAGGATTCGCAAGTTGTGTTTCTATATTCACGCTTTCAGTCATAAACGAAACGATACCAGGCAGTTTTGCGCTTCCTCCTGATAAAACAATAGCTTCAATGCGTTCATTTGCGTATTTTTCTCCAAAAAATGCGATGGCGCGCTTAATTTCATTCATAATCGTTGCCATAATTGGTTCCATTGCCACAATCAACTTCCCTTCCAGAAGCTCCTTTTGTAATCCATATGTTTTTTTGTATTCCTCCGCCTGGACAACAGTGAAATCCAGCGATTGAGACAGTGCACGGGATAATGCTTCACCGCCTGCGCTTATTGACCGGGTAAATGCAATAACCCCGCCATGAAGAATCGTCATATCGGTAGTCTGTGCTCCTATTGACACAAGCATAACGTTTTTCACCATAGACACGGATGCTGCGATTGCTCTTGCACTGGCAATAATTTCTGTTTCAGCAAACGCAGGAACTAAATCAGCAAGCTCTAAAATTGTCATATAGCGTTCAATAAGCGCTTTCGGCGCCGCAATCAAGAGTACTTCCATTTTTCCATTTGCCGTTGTCTTTGCATCCCGAAGAATCGTAAAATCCATGTTTACCTGATCCAATGGGAGAGGAATATATTGTTCTGCTTCCCACTGGATTGCTGAGGTAAGTTCCCTATTTGACAATTGCGGCACTTCAATAACCCGTGTAAACACCTGAGATTCCGGAAGTGCGATGTTTACTTTATCAGATTTTGCACCCGTTTCTTTTACTAATTGTTTAATAACATACGCAATTGCCTCAAAGTCAGCGGTGAGTGTAGAGGATAATGCTTTTGAAGGTGTCGGCATACTACCTGCAGAAAGCAAGGTACGAATATTTTTTTCTTGCGCAATTTCAATCAGTTTAATACTGTGTGTACCGACATCAATTCCTAAAATGCTTTCCATAGGCAGGCAATATATACGTTAATGTAAAAAAGAATCTTGACTATATACACTGTAATCAAATATCGAAGCCGGCCATGGGTATTGCCGTTTTACCACAATTTTTCTCGTTACGCCGCCATCTGTTTTGCCGGTCGACGTTATTTCAACGCCTTGTCTTGGCAGCAGAATATCCGTTCCGACTGGAGCAACAGTTACGGTTGTGCTGCCGTAAAACGGACGAATACGGACAAGAAGGGGAATGCCGCCAGGAAGCACAATGCTCTGCTTGTATACGTTAGTCACCGTACCACACGACCCGTTTATCTCGGAAACAGAGGAAAAAGCGTTTTCTGACCGTCGGGTAATATCCGGATCGTATGCACCACGTTCTACCAAATAAAGACCACCGGATTTGTAATACAGCACAACCTCAATTGCCGGAATCGGTTGTCCTGCACCTGGCGGTGTCCAACAGATATCAAGAGATGTGCCAGTATAATACTGTGCTTCATCAATAGCATTGTCAATTGTATGCCCAACAAGCCACACAGATCCAACGAGTCCGGGGCTCGTTGACGGAAGCGTATACGCACCTGTTGTTCCTCCAATAATTGTTGAGGAAGATTGATAACTTACGCGGTCAGCATACGGAACAAAGCCCTCTTGTGCATCTGTAAGCGTACCTTGAAGCGCTGCCTCGAGACCGGCTTCGGCTGCGCTGAACGCGCGAGCGGATTCTTCTAAGTTTCTGCTCATACTGATATCAGCAACGCTCCGTCCAATTAGAGAAAGCGCGATCGTTACAGCGATTGACAACACAAGAACAGTGATAAGAAGTACTTGTCCGCGAACCGCATATTTCTTCATATATCTAGTATACGGTCCAATTGACGAAAGACGCAAGTTCTTTATTTATTACGCGTTGTTCCCGTTGATTGAAACATTTCGGCAGTGCCCTCAAATACCCCAGTTCTTGGATTTTGTTGACGCAGCCGAAAAAGAATAGTTATAGATGTAGCTTTCCCGCCAACTGATGAACAGATAAACCGTACTGCTGCATCATCACTATCTGGCAAACCACATCCGGCTTCACCGTTTCCATCAACCAGTGTCACATTACCGCTTGAAATATACGATGAAGTTGGCGGTGTCGCACTCTCTGAAGCAATGCGATAGACGCTTCTTGTTTCATACGTAATGTCCTGCAGACACCGAAACGTTGTTTGCCCCCCACCAACGTTAGTAATCGTTAATTCCGATTGCACAGAACCTGTGCACGCGGACGAGATGTTTTGCGCATTTTGAATCATTCTCCGTATCGTCTCAACGGATGCAGTTCCCGTTTGTTTCATTTCCTTCAAAAGTTCGGTCTTCGTGTTTAACCGTACGGTCGTAAATAAAACCTGCGCGATAATGACGGAAACAAGCGAGAGAACACTTGCTGATACTAATAATTCAAGAAGCGTAAATCCCTGTCTGTTTTTTTTTGTAAACGTAATCATATTATTTCCAATCCGTCAGTGTTGTTTGCAGCGTAATATTTTTTGTCGCTCCTCCTTCAATCCAGCTGACGCTTGATTGAACGTTAACATTCATATTTCCCACATCATATTCATATCTCAATTCCCTCGTAAAACGATTGTCTATTAATTCACACGGATCTGACGGTATTGCTCCGGAACGGTCCACACAAAACATTCCTGTACGGGCAAACGCGATCCATCCCGCATCACGTTCTTTCCTGGCAAGTTCAATTCCTTCCTGAGCGTATTGTGTTGCACGCGACCGTGACCTGCTGTTTTCTGCATACCGAAGAGATGATGTTGTTCCAACAATAAGCCCAGTCACTAAAAGCACAACAACACCGAGCGTTACCACTGATTCAACAAGCGATTGACCGTGATACTGTTGTTTGTTCCGTATCATAATTACATTAATAATCACTAATGACTCCTGATGTTGTCACGCGGATAGAATACGTGACTCCCGATCCAGAAAGCACAATGATCCTATCAGATGCCAAATTGGTAATGCCGGTAACCGTAAAAAAACGTATCGTTTGATATGCGTTTGTTCCTGCAAATATTACACTGCTTGGCAAAAAAACTCTTGTTATTTCATTCGTCGTATCCACCAAAACCCCACCATTTGAACATACCGGTTTTATTTTATAACACGGTCCTTTTCCACCGCACACAGCACTAAATTCAACATTGTAACTCTCGAGTACCGTCGTATCGTCGCAAAGCGCGGTTTTTTGACCAGACGTTGCTTTTGTTCTTGCCAACCGAAGATCAGAACGGAGCGTCATTCCGGATTGTTTCACCCGCTGCTTGTCTGTATACGAATTGTAATTTAAAATAGTAAGAACGGAAATAACAAGAATAACAGCAACAACTACAATGAGCTCTATCAAAGTAAATCCGTTTTTCTGCTTCATGGATTTTTTCGACTGTAGTTATATCCTGAACCAACGGAACAGACTGATGTATCAGTAGATGATGTCTCCATGATCGCCGCTATACAATACCCATAATATTGACTGCCGCTTAGATCCGTTGCTTGATACGCATAGGGATAATTATAATCAACTGCTTTTGGATCGGTTGGAATAGAGGACATATATGCATCAATAACACCTACTAAATTTGAGGCGGCATTCAAGCCTCCTGTATTTACAGCCGGATAATAGCCAAAATCCGATCGGTACAATTCTAAGGCCGATCTCATTTGTTCAATATCGCTTCGTCTTTTTGCATTCCGTGCGTTTTTGTTAATACTGGTATAGGACACAATGCCGATTGCCGTCAACACGGCAATAATAGAAATTGCAACCAATATTTCCATCAAGGTGAAACCCTGCCTCGCCGGCAGGCAGGCCTTTTTCATTTTCATAATTCTTCCTTTCTTATTGCCGTTCAGACACGCAATAAAATTTGCCAACGACACCTCCACAGTCGGTTTGTCTATTTCCGCTTTCAACTTCAAGTTTCGCACAAACACAATATGTTGACCCATTACAATAATACGAATAACTCCAGCCGGGTTTTGGGTCTGTCGGAAAATCATTGGGAAAATATGTTACCCCAAGAAAACAAGGAAGGCTTACGGGGTATGACGAGGTATTATCGGCAAAATATTGTTCAAAACCGTTTTGAATTGCTTTCATGTCAGATATCCTTCTGTTGTCCCGCGCTTTTTTCTGCATAGTTGAATACGACGCTGTCGCAATTGCAGTTAATATAGCGATAATCGCAATAACAATAAGAAGTTCAATGAGACTAAAGCCACGTTTTACCATAATGTGCTCCACCACTCGATAATGGGACGACTGTATACAAGTGCTATACCCATTCCCAAAATAAGAAACGGACCGAACGGAATATGGCTTTTCATCGTCCGAACCCTTCTTAAAATTAGTATGACACCCACCACCGCACCAGTCAAGAAAGCCGTGTAAAAAGCAATAATAATACCAGGATACCCAGTGACAAGCCCGATAAGAAACGCAAGGGGAATATCTCCGTCACCCATAGCTTTTCCTTTTGAAAAAAACCATAACAAATAAAAAAAACTTGCTCCAAGGAGTGCAGGAAAAATATGTGTTAAAACAAGCTGTCCGAAGGATACCGCTCCACACAATCGCAGCAACACGCCGACACCAGCAATATACAACATTTCAACAGGAATATGTTCTGTTTTTAAATCAACAACAAAAATAACAAGGAATGAACAAAACAAAATGAGGGACGATATAAAAAGAAGAAGAGTGGATGCAAATAAAAAAATTAAAATAAACCCTATACCGGTGACAAGCTCAATTAGTGGATACTGAATAGATATATGTTTGTGACAACACCTGCTTTTTCCTTCCTGGAAAATCCATGAAAAAACAGGAATTAGTTCATACCAATAAAGAACGTGCTTGCAATGATCACAGTGGGAACGGCTTCGTATAACATCCTGACCCAAAGGCAACCGGTCAATAAGCACGTTTAAGAATGAACCGATTGCGAGTCCCAACGCAAAAACAATAATCAACATAAACTCCATAGATATAGTATACAAAAAATAAACCGCGCTCGTTTCCTCACGCGGTTTATCGTTATACTCTTACTGTAATCTCATTATTGAACACACCAATAACACAGTGCTGCTCCTCCAGTCACACTCTTACATGCCGCTGTTTCCGTTCCTGTATTTTCTAGACCAGTTTTAAGGTATTTTGTAGCTGGGTCAACCTGGAATGATTTTGATCCCGGAGCATAACATACCCGAACCTGAACAGATGACGTATCGCTCATCTTAACATATGAAACCCATACTTTATTCAGTTGTCCGCTGTAAATTTCATTAAAATTGGATTTCATTTCTCCAGCTGTAATCATGTTTATAATAGCAGTCGGCAGTGGACCTGTTTCCAAATCTGTTGATTCAAACTCATCTGCTTCCGGCCATGGCATTTTATTGGTTGTTGCGTAGTACCGCAACACTGCTGTCTGAACTTGGTTGACCAAATCCCGCGTTCCCGTATCCGTTCCTTTTTTCAACTGTTCAAACGGATCGAGTGCTCCGATAAGACCGATGGCCAAAGCTCCGAGCAAGGCGATAACGATAAGAAGCTCGACCAATGTAAATCCCTTGCGTAAAGTTATTTTTCTCATGTTATCACCTCCAATCCTAAAAAATACTTCTAGTATTACTGTATAGGAGTGTCCGTAGGATTGTCAACAATCTTTCCCTTATTTAAACTGCGCTGTTAAGTTGTAAATCGGGGTAATGACGGAGATAACAATAAACCCTACACCCACACCCAACACAACCATAATAATCGGTTCAATTGCCGTCGTCAGCCCCTTCACCATTCCCTCTGTTTCCACCTGAAAATATTTGGAAATCTTTAGCAGTGTTTCATCAAGTTTACCTGTTTCTTCTCCAACCTTTACCATCTGAGACACAATCGGAGGAAATTCTTTGTGTGACGCAAACATATCACCCAAAGGAAACCCTTTTTCCACTTTTTTTGCGATATCGTCAATAGCGTTGCGGAACAACACGTTTCCCAGCGATCCTTTTAAAATCCGCAGTGCATCCAAAATATGAATACCGGACCCGATCAGCATAGCTAATGTTCTTGTAAATTCAACAAGAATAAGTTTTTGCTGTAATACGCCAAAAAGAGGAATTTTAAACATTAATGAATCGAGAATGTATTCTCCGGCTTCTGTTTTTTTCCACCGCCTGAACAGAACGATCAGTCCAACAATGACGGCAAGCGCCAGCCACCATTTGTAGAGAATAAAATTGGAAAGTCCGATGAGCATTTTTGTTGACCAGGGAAGTTCAATACCGAAATCTTTGTACAAATCCGTAAGTCTCGGCATCACGACAATCATCATGATAATAACAACCGCAATCATCCCAACAACGATGATGACTGGATAAATCAAAGCACCAACAACCTTGTTTCGGAACTCCCGTTGTCCCTCAAGGGTGTCGGCAAGCTGAGCGAGCACTTTATCAAGCTGTCCTGATGCTTCACCGGCCCGGACAAGAGAAATATAAATATTTGAAAAATATTGCGGATATTTTGACAATGCATCACCCAAGTTTCCACCGCCAATGATATTTCGTTCTATTTCTCCTATGACATGAGAAAGCATCGAATTTGCGGCTTGTGTTTTCAAAATCCCCAGCGCATCGGGGATCGAAAGTCCTGCCGTAACCATCGTTGATAACTGGCGTGTAAAATTGACAATGTCAGAAAAACTGATTTTTTGCATTTTCGTAAATACGGAAGAAAGTGCTTTTTCCTGCGTCTGATTCAAAGACACAACAAACAACTGTTTTTCTTTCAAAAGTTTTACTGCCTGATCCTGCGACGCCGCTTCAACCAATCCTGTTGCTGATTTTCCGTCTGGAGTGAATGCCTTGTATTTAAAAAATGCCATAGATAAAAGCTACGCCCGTTTCAGCAATTTACCGATATCCTCAGGTCGTAAGGCATACGCGGTTGCAACATCAACGCTGATTTTCCCGTCATTGACTGCTTTTGCTAAGGACGCTTCAAGCGTTATCATGCTAAATTCAGCAGATGTCTGAATAATATTGTCCAGTTGATGTGTCTTTCCATCACGAATAACTGACCTGACTGCAGGTGTTGCCGTCATTACCTCGCAAACAGCAACCAACCCTCCTTTGATAGCAGGAACCAGCCGCTGAGAAATAACACCTTCAAGGGTGTTGGATAATTGCAACCGTACCTGCGCCTGCTGATGTTCTGGGAATACGTCGATGATACGGTCAATGGTTTGCGCAGCTGAATTGGTATGCAGAGTCGCAAGCACTAAGTGCCCGGTTTCAGCAATCGTAATTGCTGCGGCAATCGTCTCATAATCCCGCATTTCTCCAATCAATACGATATCCGGATCCTCACGAAGGACGCTGCGGAGTGCAATCGACCACGAATGCGTGTCTCCATGCATCTCGCGTTGCGACACAATGGACATGGCGGGAGGATATATATACTCAACCGGATCTTCAATGGTCACAATATGAGATGCTTTTGTCTGATTAATCCGATCGATCATCGCAGCCAGGGTTGTTGATTTTCCTTGTCCTGTTGGTCCTGTGACTAAAATCAGTCCTTGACGAAGCTTGACAAAACTATGGAGCACTTCAGGAAGCCCTAAATCTTCAATGGACCGGATTTTGTCAGGAATATACCGAAACGCACCGGCCGTTGATCCGCGTTGGTGATACAAATTCACCCTGAACCGTCCTGTTGCCGCAACAAACGAAAAATCCACTTCTTTATTGGTTAAAAATAATTCCTTTTGTTCAGAAGAACAAATAGAAAAAAGAAGATCATTCACTGCTGACTCAGTAAGCACGGATTGGCCGCTAATCATCTGGAGCTTTCCTGAAACACGAAGCATAGGAGAATATCCTACAAGGATATGAATGTCTGACGCTGAAATTCTCGCTGCTTCTGCAAATAACTCCTGCATGTTCATACATTGCTCCCTTTCTTTTAGTCTTGCGCAACACGCAACACTTCTTCAATGGATGTTGCTGCTTCAAGCGCTTTCATATAGCCATCTTGTTTCATCGTAATCATTCCTTCGGTAATCGCCTGATTTTCAATATCTTTCATGGTTGAGCGCGATAACGTTAACCTGCTGATTGCGTCCGTTACGGCAAACACCTCAAATACTCCAAGTCTGCCATGATATCCGGTACCACTGCACGTTGAACACGGTGCATCACCAATAGTCCCTTTTCCCCGATACAGCTTTATCGGTGTCTCTTTTGGCAATAAATTCCCCAACACCTGACGGATATCTTGCTGTATTGCCTCCTCAGGAACATATTCTTCCTTGCAGCTGGAACAAAGCCGTCGTGCAATACGTTGTCCGACCACCGCATTGAGTGCTGATGCGATCAGAAATGGTTCAGCGCCAAGATCAATAAGCCGGGGGATTGCTCCTGCTGCATTGTTGGTGTGAAGAGTAGAAAAGACAAGATGTCCGGTGAGTGCTGCTTGCACCGCAAGTTCCGTTGTTTCCTGGTCACGGATCTCTCCAACCAGAATAATGTTGGGGTCTTGCCGCAAAAACGAACGGAGTCCTGTAGCAAATGTGAGCCCTGCAGGAGCATTCACCTGCACCTGATTGACACCAGCTATTTGGTACTCGACCGGATCTTCCAGCGTCATAATATTGACCCGCGCATTGTTTAACTTATTCAATACTGAATAGAGCGTCGTCGTTTTTCCTGAACCCGTTGGTCCGGTGACGAGTATAATGCCGTGCGGACGCATAATCGATGTTTCCAAATTTTTTAAGGCAAGTCCTCTCAGTCCAAGCTCCGGAAGCGATGGGACACCGCCGGATTTTTTAAGAAGCCTCATGACAATTTTTTCACCAAATACCGTCGGGAGTGAAGATACACGAAGGTCAACTTCCTCTTCACCCATTTTGAAATTAAAGCGTCCGTCTTGTGGAATACGTTTCTCATCAATTTTCATGTCTCCCAATATTTTGATTCGTGATATGACTGCTTCATGAAGACGTCGAGGGAGCAGTAACCGTTCCTGTAAAATACCGTCAACACGGTACCTGACCCGTGTATCAGCATCCTGCGGTTCAATATGAACGTCTGATGCCCGGATACGGATTGCCTGTTCGAGAACAGCTGATACGATTTGTGCAATAGGTGCTTCACGAATAACTTCATTTAAATGTCCTGCTTCGTACGTCTTAATATCAGATGGCGCAGTTTCCTTTAGCGCGGCCGTCACGTCTTCCCCAAGATGCTGTGTATACAAATTATTAATCGCGGTCAAAATATCTTCCTTCAACGCCATGTGCGCCTTGATCGTCTTGGTTGTTTTCTTTTCCAAAAAATCAATAATCTGTGCATCGAGCGGATCTGCCATCGCAACCGATAATGTATTTGTTTTACTATCGAATTCAAATGGAAGAAGCACATATTTTCGCGCAACCGCCTCCGGGATATAATTAACAAGCTCCGGAGAAAATGCTAACGAGGTAAGATCAATAAAGGGAATATTCAGTACGGTCGCCCGCGCCCGAATAATATCTTCCTCTACAACCAGCCGTTTCCGAAGTAAAATGATTTCGACTGATTCACCAAGATTAATTGACTGGATAAGCACCTCATCCGCTTGTTCTTTGGTTAAACGGTTATTTTTTACGAGTGTTGTGAGTAGTTCTTGGGCAGCGGCAGGCATAAAATAAACAATATTGTTGTCCTTTAGTTATTATTGAATGTTTTATGATATATTGCAAGAGAAACATTATCCTTATGCATGCATTCCTTATCATCGGCGGTTCAGAAGAAGACCGCAAACAGCATATAACAACCCTCATCAATGCATGCGGTATAAAGCCGTACGATATTAAACCGCTTGACATTACTCCTGACGCGCTTTCACTGGGAATTAAAACAGTGAGGGAATGGCAAAAACAATTACTTCTTATGCCGCACGCATCTCCCTACACTGCCGGTGTCATCAAAAACGCGCATCTTCTGACAATAGAAGCACAAAATGCGCTCCTTAAATCACTGGAAGAGCCGCCCGCTCACACACGTATATATATGGAAGCTCAATCGGACAGCTTTTTCTTGCCAACGATTCTTTCCAGGTGCGACATTATTCAGCTGTCAACAAGCAAATCCGCTATCGACGCATCATCCCATATATATGAGGATCTCCAAACGCTGGTAAACCCCAAAACAACGGCCGGACAAACAATTGCCACCCTTGACGAACAAATAAAAAATAAAGAGGAAGCGAAAATCTGGATAACGGACGCAATCAATACACTCCATCAAACACGCCGGACCTGGCCAAAACAAACATACGTGTGCCTAATGAAACAATTACTTCAGGCGGTCAAACAACTTTCTTCAAACGTGTCATACAAATTAATTATCGATCACGTATTTTTATCCGCAAAACACTAGACAAACAACTACCATTTGTATACAATGAATGAAGCTTGAGCTTCGTATTTTGAGGCTCCTTTTTTCTTAAAATCCATCATGGCAAAAAACAAAAAAAACGATAGTTACAACAGTGATCAAATCGTTGTCCTTGAAGGACTTGAACCGGTGCGAAAACGGCCGGCTATGTATATTGGTACTACCTCTCTGGCTGGCGTTCATCACTGTTTAAACGAAATTATCGATAACTCCATTGACGAAGCCTTGGCTGGATTTGCATCACACGTGTGGGTCACGATCAACAAAGACGGCAGCGTAACAGTGAAAGACGACGGCCGCGGCATTCCGGTTGATCCAATCCCAAAATATAAAACCTCTGCCCTTGAAGTTGTCATGACAAAGCTTCATGCAGGCGGAAAATTCGAAGGAAAAGCATACAAAGTATCCGGCGGTCTCCACGGTGTTGGAGCATCTGTTGTAAATGCACTATCTACCCTTATGACAGTGCAAGTCCGTCGGGACGGAAAACTTTACGAACAGTCATATAAAAAGGGTATTCCTGTCGCATCGGTAAAAGCAATTGGAAAAGCAACCGATACAGGAACAACGACAACCTACTTCGCAGATCCAGATATTTTTAAAGAGGGAACGGAACTCAATTTTGAAATCGTAAAAAAACAGGTTCGGGACCGTGCGTATCTTGTTGCGAAACTTGCTTTTTGCCTCAAAAATGACAAAAGCGGAGAAGAAGCGAACTTCTACTTTGAGGGCGGTATCGTGTCGCTTGTGAAAGCATTAAACAGAAACAAAGAGGTGCTCCACAACCCGATCTTCATCACAAAACTCTCTGAAAGCACTAATTCCATTGTTGAAATCGCCATTCAGTACAATGACAGCTTCTCTGAAACAGTTGAATCCTACGTCAATGTCATTCCAACGCCGGAAGGCGGTTCCCACCTTACAGGCTTCCGCATGGCACTCACGCGCGCAATCAATGATTATGCCAAAAAAATCGGCGTGACGAAAAACGGGGATGATAATATCGTCGGCGATGACACCCGCGAAGGGTTAACAGCGGTCGTCTACATGAAAATGCCATCGCAAAACCTCCAGTTTGAAGGACAAACAAAGGGGAAACTCGGCAATGCAGAAGTACAACCCTTTGTCCAGGCTGCGGTAAAAGAAGGCTTAGATACCTATTTTGAAGAAAACCCGGGGGACGCAAAATCAATTCTTGAAAAAGTGTTCCTGGCAGCGAAAGCCAGACTTGCAGCCAAAGCTGCAAAAGATGCAATCATCAGGAAAGGCGCACTTGAAGGCGCATCATTGCCCGGAAAACTTGCAGACTGTCAAAGCAGGGATGCAACACAATCAGAACTCTTCATTGTTGAGGGGGACAGCGCAGGAGGAAGTGCAAAACAAGGAAGGGACCGGAAATTCCAGGCAATCCTCCCGCTTCGGGGAAAAGTACTCAATACCGAACGCGCCAGGCTGGATAAAATCATTGAATTTGAAGAGTTAAAAGCACTCGTGATTGCGCTTGGCATGGGTATTGCTGACACGTTAAATCCGGATAAACTCCGTTATCACCGTGTTGTCATCATGACTGATGCTGACGTTGACGGAGAACACATCATGACCCTGCTTCTGACATTTTTCTACCGCCACCTTCCATACCTGGCTGAACACGGACATCTCTATATTGCGCAACCGCCGCTGTTTAAAATAAGCTTTGGAAAACAAATGTATTATGCATATTCCGATGACGAGCGAGATAAAATATTGAAAAACCATGCTGCTGAAATTAAAGGGGCAGCGAATATCCAGCGGTATAAGGGTTTGGGGGAAATGAACCCTGAACAACTTTGGGACACAACCATGAACCCGGAAAACAGAATCATGCGTCAAGTAACGATTGCTGATGCTGCAGCAGCCGATCAAGTCTTTACAATGCTGATGGGGGATGAAGTACCGCCACGAAAACGGTTCATACAGACTCACGCAAAATCAGCAACATTGGATATATAAGGAAAATATTTATATAATAGGAAAGCTCAATTCGGAATAATTAGTATAAAAATTTTATAGGGAGATATATGGATATACAGATAATTGCTCTTTTCACTGCTCCGGCAACCGCTCTTATTGCACTTATTTATGGAGCTATTTTAGTAAAACGCACCCTCAAAGAAGAAGAGGGATCAGATAAATTAAAACAAATCGGCAAAGCGGTTTCTGACGGGGCTATGGCATATCTTGCCAAGCAATTTAAAGTTATCATTCCATTCATGATCGTCCTTGCCATCATCATTGCTCTTACACTTGGCGTTGGTATGGCAGCCACGTTTATTCTTGGAGGAACGTTTTCCGCCATTATCGGCTATGTTGGCATGTGGGTTGCAGTCAAAGCAAACGTACGGACTGCAAATGCCGCAATTAAAGGATTAAGTCCTGCACTTCGAGTCGCCTTCGGCGCAGGAACCGTCAATGGAATGCTTGTCGTTGGTCTTGGACTATTAGGTGTTTCTATCGTTTACATGTGGTCCTATTTCTCATTCATACACCTTGGTGCTGATGCAGTTGCCAAAAGCGCAACAAATGTGCTTGTCGGATACGGATTCGGAGCAGCACTGCTTGCACTGTTTATGAGAGTCGGTGGAGGAATCTTCACAAAAGCAGCTGATGTCGGAGCAGATCTCGTCGGAAAAGTTGAAAAAGGAATTCCTGAGGATGATCCACGAAATCCTGCAACTATTGCTGACAACGTGGGAGATAACGTCGGAGATTGTGCAGGAATGGCTGCTGACGTATTTGAATCATACGCATTAACCATCGTTGCTGCCATGATACTAGGAGGCAATTTGTTTGGTCTAAAAGGTGTGGTATTCCCACTTCTTGCCAGGTCAGGAGCAATCCTTACTTCAATTTTAGGTTCATTTTTTGTTAAGGCGAAAAATGAAAAAGAAAATCCGATTAAACCACTTATCAGAGGATTTATGGTTTCAGCAATTTCCGCAGCCGTCATATTTATGGGACTTGCTACATATCTTTTGAATGAACCAAAAGCCGGATATGCAGCAGTCGTTGGTATTGCCGCCATGATTGCGCTTCTTTTGATCACAAAATTCTACACCGGTCCTGGTGAAAAACCAGTGGTAAGTATAGCAAAAGCATCCAATACCGGAGCGGGAACAAATATCATTGCAGGACTTGGATACGGCATGGAATCAACGTTTGTTTCTGTCCTGGTCGTTGCAGCCTCAATTTACGCAGGGTATGCAATATTCGGATTTTACGGCATATCACTCGTTGGTATGGGAATGCTTGCAACAACCGGTATTATCATGGCGCTTGATACCTTCGGTCCGATTTCTGACAATGCCCAAGGCATGGTTGAAATGGCAGGGCTGAAAGGAAAAGCTCCAGAAATAACTGGTAAGTTAGACGCGGTCGGAAACACGACAAAAGCACTCACTAAAGGATTTGCCGTTGGATCAGCGGCTGTTGCTGCTAGCTCGTTGTTTGCAACATACTTTGAAGCAACCGGATTGTTAACAATAGATATGGCAAATCCAAAAGTGTTCGTTGGAATACTCCTTGGAGGAGCGCTTCCATTTTTGTTTAGCTCACGGCTCATCAACTCAGTCGGCAAGGCAGCGTTTGAAGTTGTGGAAGAAGTGAGGCGACAATTTAGGGAAATTAAAGGCATCATGGAAGGAAAAGCACTTCCCGATTATTCCAGGGCTATCACCATCGTGACTGAGGCAGCACAACGCGAGCTCGTCATCCCTGCAATGATGGTTGTTTTGATGCCAGTCGCCGCAGGACTTCTTGGAGCACAAGCTCTTGGAGGTTTCTTAGGAGGAGTTGTCATCGTCGGACTCATGTTGGCATTTTTTATGTGCAACACCGGAGGAGCATGGGACAACGCCAAAAAATATATTGAGGACGGAAATTTCGGCGGCAAAGGCAGCGACACCCATAAAGCTGCTGTAGTAGGGGACACGGTCGGAGATCCGTTAAAAGATACCGCTGGTCCGGCCTTAAATCCAATGATGAAAATCGTACAAGTCGTGGCGCTTTTGATTGCCCCCTTTGTCGTAAAATTCATTGGAAAGTAACGTGTCATGAATATTGGAAAAATCATACAATCAGAAATTGTGACAGAAATGCAGAAGTCATATCTTGACTATGCTATGTCTGTCATCGTGTCCCGTGCGCTTCCTGATGTTCGTGATGGTATGAAGCCAGTGCACCGGCGTATTTTGTACGCAATGCATACAACAGGACTTGCGCACAGTTCAAAATACAAAAAAAGCGCATCTGTCGTCGGAGAAGTCTTGGGAAAATATCATCCACACGGAGACTCATCTGTGTACGAAGCTCTTGTAAGACTCGCGCAAGAATTTTCCATGCGGTACCCGCTTGTTGATGGACAGGGAAACTTTGGTTCCATTGACGGAGATCCGCCGGCTGCCATGCGTTACACCGAGTGCCGACTTGCAGCAATTTCATCAGAAATGATTCTTGATATTGAAAAAGACACTGTTGAATTTTTGCCAAATTTTGACGGATCGACGAAAGAGCCCTGTTATTTACCGGCAAAGCTTCCGAATTTGCTTCTCATGGGATCAGAGGGAATTGCTGTTGGAATGGCCACAAAAATTCCACCGCACAATTTAACGGAAATTGTTGATGCCCTGGTGCACATGATTGGAAAAATCACAATCGTAAAAAATGCAAAAGCAGACAGTCATGAAACACCTGCGTATTCTTTTAATACAACGCTTGATGAACTCATGGAATTTGTACAGGGACCGGATTTCCCAACAGCTGGTGTCATCTATGACATCAACGAAATCAAATTGGCATACGGAACCGGAAAAGGCAAAATCGTCATGCGCGGGAAAGCAGAAATTGAAGAAATCGGGCAGGGAAAATCAGCAATTTCCATAACGGAACTTCCATATCAGGTGAACAAGGCAAACCTTGTCATTAAAATTGCAGATCTTGTGAAAGATAAAAAAATTGATGGCATTTCTGATCTCAGGGACGAATCAGACCGACATGGCATTCGCGTCGTTGTAGAGCTAAAACGCGATGCCCATCCAAAACAAGTATTAAACAACTTATACAAATACACAGATCTCCAAACCACGTTTCCGGTGAACATGGTGGCCTTGGTTGATAACACACCGCAAACCTGTACGTTGAAACTCATTCTTGAAGAATACTTGAAGCACCGTCAATTTGTCATCAGACGACGCAGTGAATTTGAACTTGCGGAAGCAAGAAAGCGCGAACATATTCTTGAAGGATTAAAAATTGCCGTCGATCATATTGATGAAGTTATCGCCATCATCAAAAAGAGTAAAAACGCCGATGAAGCAAAAATTAAATTGATGACACGGTTTAAACTGTCGGAAATCCAGGCAACCGCCATTCTTGATATGCAGCTTCGGAAACTGGCTGCCCTTGAACGGGAAAAGATCGAGGATGAACTTGCGATGATCAAAGAAACCATCAGCTATTTAAACGATCTTCTTGAACACCCGGAAAAAATATTTAAGGTCATTAAAGACGAACTTCTTAAACTTAAAGAAAAATACGGCGACAACAGGCGTACTAAAGTGTATAAAAGCAAAGTCGGAGAATTTAGCGAAGAACAACTCATTCCAAACGAAGACACCATTATCACGATGAGCACGTCAGGATATATCAAGCGTGTACCTCCAACATCATTTAAAACCCAGGAGCGCGGCGGCAAAGGGGTCATCGGCATGACGACCAAAGAAGAAGACGCAATCGACATGGTAGTCTCTGCAAGAACACACGATAACTTACTCTTCTTTACGGAAAAAGGAAAAGTGTATCAGGTGCGCGCCTGGGACCTCCCAGAAGCCAGTAGGCAGTCCAAAGGCCAAGCAGTGGTAAATGTGATTAACATCGAATCCGGAGAAAAAGTCACATCCATGTTGACCTACACCCTTGATGGAAAACTTCAAAAAGAACAGGGCGTCCGGTTTATCATCATGGCCACCAAAAAAGGCGTCATTAAAAAAAGTAAACTCACAGAATATGAAAATATCCGAAGGAACGGACTCGTCGCCATAAAACTGGACAGCGGAGATGAACTAGAATGGGTGAGACTTACCGGGGGAACGGATGAAGTACTGCTTGTGACGCACGAAGGAAAGACCATACGGTTTAATGAAGAAGAAGTACGGGGAACCGGAAGAGATACCATGGGTGTCCGGGGAATACTCCTCAAGGGCACTGATTATCTTGTCAGCATGGATGTTATTACAAAAGAAAATAAGTCCCATGATTTCTTAACAATCATGGAAAAGGGGATCGGTAAAAAAACGGCAATAGCGGGTTTTCCAAAACAACGCCGTGGCGGTCAAGGGGTAAAAGTTGCAGAAATAAAAGACAAAACAGGAAAAGTAGTGGTATCCCAAATCGTTCCATCAGAAACGGAATCGATTATCATTACATCAATCAAAGGCCAAGTTGTCAAACTTCCGATTGCCTCAACACCACGTCTTGGACGGGCAACATCCGGTGTCATCCTTATGCGGTTTACGGATAAAACAGACACAGTCGCAGCTGCAACATGTTTAACAAAATAACATGACTCCAGAAATTCCTAGTTCAGTTATCATTGGAAAAATGATGGAGTTTATAAATATATCCCCTCAAAACGGCGTAAATAGATTTAGGCTCGAAGGTGATCATGCGAAAACAGCGTATGTTGATACAGTAACTGGACTCTTTCAATTCAACCGAACTTCTTTTTCAAAAATATCATTGCAAATATATCTCGACCAACCAAAACAACACACTGAATTAGAATGCTATTCTAAAATCATACACCTAACCATTCCTCATAAATTGGAGCTATATCCACAAGATGAAGAGTTGGAGGGAAAATATAGATATCAACATATACGAAATGGACTACCAATTGCTGCACTCTTGTTTGGAAATGAACGAGATCCACTCGATGGACACGTAACGGAATCTCCTTTTATCCAACTTTGTGTTATACGGGGAATATCACCAGTTGCTGCCTTAAAAGACATGCAAACAATAGCGCAATTGTATCTGGCTAAAAATAATTAATATATGATTTCATTTGTTTATTTTGATGTGGGTGGTGTAGTCATGCAAGACTTCTCAGGTACCAACAAATGGCATGAACTGATGCATGATCTTCGTATTCCGGATAACAAAAAGGAAGCGTTCAATCGGCTAATGACATCATATAGACCAAAAATAAGTACTGGGCTCATGACTCTTGATGATGAAATTGACGGCGCAAGACAAAAACTGCAGCTCCAAATTCCTACTGATTATTCACTCCTCGATGATCTGGTGAATCGATTCGAACAAAATCCTTCGATCTGGCCAGTCATAGCCGATATTCACAAAACACACAAAGTTGGCTTATTAACCAACATGTTCGTCGGCATGCTCGACAAAATCAAAAGCCAACATCTTCTTCCAAATGAACCATGGGATATCATTATTGATTCCAGTATCGTTCATTTAAAAAAACCAGATAAAGCAATATTTGAATTCGCCCAAAAACAAGCGGATGTACCCCATAATGAAATACTATTTATCGATAACCTTCTTGAAAATATCCAAGCAGCAGAAGCGCTCGGATGGCAAACATTTCTCTATGATTCAACAAATCCTGAGGAATCTAGTCAAAAACTCTTGAGCACCTTTACCAAAAACCAATAACCACAACAAAATCCTGCGTAGGCAAAAAAATGTTGTAATATAGATATAATGCCTGAAGAAAAAACAATACCCTCAAACGAACGGATAACAAATCTCTGTTTACTGTTATCTAAACAATTCCAAAAAGAGGACCTGCACCGTCGTTATGCACCAATCAAAAAAGTGCTTACGCTCATCGGCATTGCTGGTGCACTCGGACTAACACTTCTTGCGCCCGGTATAGCGCCAATCACAAAGCAAATCATCAACAGTCAAACACAAAAAGACCAGGACAGTTGGAAGCAATATAATCCGTATTTTCTCAAACGAACAATACAACGCTTACATAAACAAAAGATGGTCGAAATTTCTGAACACAATGGCCAACAATGCATAATACTGACAGTGAACGGAAAACGAAAAATTTTAAAATACGCTCTCACCGAGATGGCTATCGAAAAACCGAAAACATGGGATGGACAATGGCGACTTATTATTTATGATATCGAAGACAATCATAAAAAAATGCGTGATTTATTTCGAAGTCAACTAAAAATGCTCGGATTTTTTCAATTACAGAAAAGTGTTTGGCTCTATCCATATCCATGCGATGAACAGATATCTTTTTTACGTGAATATGATGGCGTGGGTAATGAAGTAATGTATATTGTCACCAATATTCTTGAAGATGATACACCATATCGTGAATATTTTGGAATAATCTAATCGCAACAAAATCCCGCGTAAGCGAAAAAATGTTGTATGAAACCAAAATATAGAATAAATTCATAAAAATTTGCTATACTGAATCTATATGAAAAACACTATTGTGTCCTTACTCGTATTTTTTGTAGCACTTTTTGTCTATACCAAATTTGCCGGCCCCATTCCATTTTCAATCACTAATGTCACATCAAATAAATCAGAAGCATTCACCGTTACTGGTGAAGGGACCGTGTCAATTAAACCGGATATTGCAACGGTTATTGTCGGTGTCCAAGCCCAGGGAAGCACCGTCAAAACAGTACAGGATAACCTAAATACTGTAATCAACGCAGTGTCAGCTGCTGTTAAAAAAGTGGGCGTTGATAGCAAAGATATAAAAACAAGTAATTACAATCTCAATCCTACCTATAACTACAATAACGGAACACAAAAAATCATTGGCTATGAAGCATCAAGTAATTTAACCATTAAAGTTCGGGATATTGAAAAGGCAAACAGCGTTGTTGATTCCGCAACAGCCGCAGGAGCAAACACGATTGGTGGCATAACATTTGATGTTGATGACAAAACAAAAGCAGAAGGGGAAGCGAGAAAATTAGCAGTAGCTGACGCCAAAGCAAAAGCTGAACTTGCAGCGCAAACAGCAGGGTTTAAACTCGGCAAAATCATTAACTACCAGGAATCAACAAGCGATAATCGTATCTACCCGATGTA
>JAZDOQ010000034.1:0-39561 GCA_043798445.1 Candidatus Gottesmanbacteria bacterium
AGAGCGTCGTCTTGCCGCTTTCTTTATTAACAGCAATTATTTTGTTTTATCTTATTGGATTGTTTGAAAATACAGCACCCCATACTGTGGTATTTATATTTTTTCTTTATGCGGCCAGCATTACATGGTTAAAACGTAAGAATGTCGTGTCTCACTTCTAAGCGAGAAAAAAGCGATTCAAATTGAAAAGAAGAAAGGTACGTTTTTTGAGTTCTGTTCCTACAACGAGTTAATTTTTTCCAATTAAGGATAGTTTCCCAGATTATTCTTAGATACATTACGGGATTGTATTTTATTAAACAATATATATGAACAAGATTTTGCCACAACAGCAAGTGGATAAGTTGTTTTATAATTATTTTTTTAGGCCATGTAACGTAAATGGTCCAAATAAGATTACGGAAACTATAGTACATGACCATATAGCTTTTTCTTCCCCACGTAAACGTACGCATATGTCTTGCAACAAGGGAGTCGTTTTTGTACAAGGTTGCCCCTACAGCATTTGCGCGGATTGAGAATTCTACATCCTCCAGATACCACACCAGAATAGGGTTGAGAAAGTATCCATATAAGTCAATCATTTTTTTCATAAAGCTGTATTGAATAAGCAGGCAAGACATAGACGCAAGGGTTGTGGAAATTGTTTTTGAGTACGCATTTTTGGCATACCCAGTTCGGAAATATTCAACTCCGAAAGAATCAATGTTTTTCCCTTTTGACTCATAAACGAGTGGGACAATAATCTCCCTGTTAACAGATCTTTTTTGTATTATTTTTTTTAAATTTTTAAAAAAATTTTTGTCAATCCACGCATCGTCGTTAATAATGAGATAATAATCGCTTTTTTGTTGAATTGTTTTATTCACCGCTCTGTTATTAATTCCCACAAAACCCGCCTTGTTTGGGGACACTATTATTTTGTGAATATGGACTTTTACAGAAGACAGCAGATGGTGTGCGTTATTTGTCGTTACCACAACGCGAACGGTTATTGTTTTGATTTTTGCTTTATATATTGAAGTTATACATCTGGTCAGAACCGGGATGACCCGTAGCGTTCCGGAGGAAGAAATGATGCACGTTATTATCATACTGCTTAGTTACACATAACTCTTTTTAAGAACATTCCATGTTTGAGAGTAAATCTAATAACGCTTTGCATGTGGTGCCACGAGTAAATACTGAATAATTTTTTATCACTACGTGCCTGGTGATGATGTATTACTCTTGCTGTTGGCACATAGCACACTTTCCAACCAGCATGCCACACGCGAAGGCAATAATCAATATCTTCAACGTATAAATAAAATCGTTCGTCTAAATAGCCAACTAAATCAATCATTTTTTTTCGAATACACATGCATCCGCCTAGTACCCAATCCACTTTCTGAGTTTTATTATGATTTTCATTTTTCATTAAGTGAAAATCGTTAATTGCGGTGCTTGGAAAAATATAACGAAGTGGTGTTCTTCGTATAAAAAAGGTCTTCCATGTGGGAAAATGACGACATGAATACTGAAGGGTTCTGTCGGGATTAAGTAATTGCGGCGCACAAACACCCACATTTTTATACGTGTCCATAAAGGAAATAATATTTTTGAGAGCACTTGGTAACAATTCTGTGTCAGGATTAAGTAGGAGAATATATTTTCCTTTTGCTCTTTTTATGCAGGCGTTGTTATTCGATGCAAAACCCTTTCGTTTTTTATTTCTGATAATTTTTATTTGTGGATACTTAACAGAAACAACTTCACCAGTATAATCTGTTGAAGCATTATCAACAACAAATATTTCTATATTTATATTTTTGCTAGTTAAAAAAATTGAATGAAGACTTTTAAGAAGCAGGGGCAACATATTATTTGAAATGGTAATTATTGATATATCAGGTTTCATAAGTAAAAGTTGCTAACTGTTTTATTACGCTTACAACAGTCAACATTTCACTTTTTGTATTTCCAAGCCCAGAAGGAAGATATAACCCTTCTTTTTCAACCATTTCAGCCACTGGATAATGGCGGTTTTGAAACACGCGAAATTTTTTAAAAGCGGTTCTGGGAGAAAAGAAAAATGTTCTTGTTTGAATATTGTTTATCAATAATTTATCGATGAGAGCATCGCGATTCATACCGAAGGTTTTTTGTTTAATGCGCGCCGCATACATCCAATACACGTTTTTTGCCCAAGGCTTTTCGGTTGGTAAAATAAGCCCAGGAACCCGTTTAAGACGATCAGTATAAAATTGTGCCATCATCCGTTTTTTTTGTATTGATTCATTGATGTGTGAAAAGCTGGCAAGACCTATTGCCGCCTGCACGTTAGTCATTTGATAGTTATATCCAATGGCATCATGAACAAAACGCCGTTTTTTTGAGTGAGAAAGACTTTTTAATCGCACAGCACGTTCGTAGATTGATTTGTTATTGGTAAGAAGCATTCCCCCCTCTCCACACGTCACAATTTTATTGGCGTAGAAACTGAAAATCGATATGTCTCCAAATGCTCCGACTTTTCTTCCTTTGTATTCTGCTCCATGAGCTTCTGCGGCGTCTTCAATAACATATAGATTGTGTTTTTTTGCAATCTGCATAATTGGATCCATATCACAGGGATGTCCATATAAATGAACGGGCATAACAGCCCTTGTCTTCTTTGTTATTGATTTTTCTATAAGAACAGGATTTATTGTGTATGTTTCCGGATCGATATCAACAGGAATCACTGTTGCTCCTGCATACCACACAGCAAAATAACAGGAGGCAATGGTTAGTGCCGGAATCAGTACTTCATCCCCTTTTCCAATACCAAGTGCAACAACAGCGAGATGAAGCGCAGCGGTTCCAGAATTTGTTGCAGAGCCGTATCGCGTTTTTATATATCTAGAAAATTCTATTTCAAACGTCCGCACCATTGGTCCTTCACCACTAAGCCACCCAGAATCAAGTGCTTCTTTTGTGAGATTATACATTTCAGGATAGATGGAAGGTTTATTTACGGGAATCATAGGTAGACAAACGAACAGAGCGCTTTGTTTTAGCAGATGTATATACTGCTTCAATCATCTGAATGACAGCTGCACCATCATTGGCGCTAGGCAACGGCTGTTTATTATTCAGAATACATGAAACAAAATAACGCAGCTCATCTTGATATGATGATATTGGTTTATGCGAAAAATCGTATATCTTTTGTTTTTTTGAATCTTTACTACCTACAATGACACGATTATTTTGTTTTGAATCGATGAGAGCGTATCCTTTGTCCCCCCATACCTCAAAAGATATATATCCAACCCATTGTGTCCAGGATGACGCAATAGTTGCGAAGCGCCCGTCATACGTTTTGTATGTTCCACACGCAACATCCTCGACCGTAGTATGTTTCCAGTAGGTATTTCCGATAGCCCCAACACATGTTGAAAAATCACCCATGATCCATCTTGTAATATCTAATAGATGGCACGCGTTATCAATATATGTTCCTCCTCCAGAAATATCTTTTTTCCAAAACCATGATTTTTCAGTATGTGATCCGTTTGTTCCAATGCTTCCTTTTACAAGCAAAACTTTTCCGACGACGCCCAGCTGTATAAGTTCATGTATTTTTTGAATTGCTGGAAAAAACCGATGATTTGATCCTGTTTTGACAAAACGATGATATTTTTTTGCCGCTCGCATTATTTTTTTTGCTTCAATAAATGATGGAGCCAGCGGTTTTTCACACAATACGTGGCAATCTGCCGCAAGCGCCTCGATAACACACGGTGCGTGATACGCGTTCGGTGTTGCGATGATTACCGCGTCAACAGGGGTTGTTTGTTTGAGGGCACTAATTGATGTTGCATAATGGACAGAAAATTGTGTTCCTATTTGTTTGGCAAGGGGCTTGTTTGTGTCCACAACGCCAACAAGGGTTGCAACACTTTGTATATCAAGACAAGCACGAATTCTTTTTAGTCCGAAATATCCACAACCGACGACCGCGATACGTAACCGTTTTTTCATGATGTTTGCATCCCCACTATTTTGTTTGTTAATTGTAGCAACGATTCCACAGAAGAACAACAAACGGTATAATAAGGCGGATTATCTTACATGAGTAAACAAACGAAAAAACACAATCTCATAATAGTTGCGTTTTATGCATCAATGAAAAGTGGTTGTGATTATGCAACACAGACGATTGATATTTTGGGAAAACGACACAGTGTTATAGGGTTTGCCCTCGGAGAGCCGATTACCTGGAGAGATATTTTTTCTTTCGGTGATAAGAAGCGCGTTGTTGAAGAATATAAGCGTTACACAATTTTCCGTCCGTTCTTTGTTATTCCCGGACAACGATTAGTGTTTATAAAACAAATGAATTTATTTGTTAATGCAGTTTTACTTAGAACTTTTATATCTATATATCATACACAGGAAAAAAAATATTTTTGGTTTTTTGAACCGTTTTTTATTCCAACAATGCTTCGCGTTTTTTCTTCGTACATTACAATTTTCGATTGTGTTGATTATTTTTTAACCGTTCAACGACCGTTTTTGTCGCACGCAATATCTGCCATTCAGCGAGCAACGCACGGGTTTGTAAATTCTTATACACTAAAAAAACAGCTGAGTCGGCATCGCACAGATATCTCAGTTGTTCCATTGGGGTTTGCATACGACTTGTTTTGTCACGCACAACGGGTGAAAGAAAAAAAGGGAACAAAACAAGTATGCATTGGTTACATTGGCGGTATAGATGAGCGGTTAGATTACAAGCTTTTGTATAACACTGCACGGTCGCTCCCAACCGCCATTTTTGTATTTGTTGGAACAAATTATTTTTCCTATAACACCGCGCCCCGTTTTTTTAAATTGTTATATTCTTTACAGAACGTTACTTTTATTGGTGAGGTGAGTAAGTTAAAAATTCCAGCGATGATTCAATCATTTGATATTTGTCTTATTCCCTATGATTGTAAACAACTATTCAATCTGTATTGTTTCCCAATGAAAACACTTGAATATTTTTATTACGGTAAGCCTGTATTTGCGACAGATATTCAGGAGCTTCGACGATTCAACCAAGAGCTAATAATTATTCATTCATATACAGAGTTAGTTCATAAAATAAAATACGTTATGAAAAAAGGTTGGCCACAAAATATACAAAAGAAGCAAATAACACACGCAACCCGGAATTCGTGGGAGAAAAAAATACACGCAATCGAACAGCACATTTTTTAACTGCGTTTACTTTTATATATCGCTTGAATATCCTTCATGAATTCACATACATCTTCTTTACGGCAGTGAGGAAGAAAATGAAACTTGTAAATCCGTAATTTTATTTTTTTGTCATTAAACACGTAGGTTATCGGCTTCGCAAATAGTCCGTATTTCTGTTCAATATTTGGCGGTATCTTTTGATCTACAAGATCAGAAAAAACAATACCGCACGTAACACTTCCCTCCTCATCAATAACCGTTGCGTTACTTGAGACGCGTTTCATCAGTTGTATGAATAGATTTTTGTTATTAATTTGTGACATAACGCGTTTTGTAAATCCAATTCTTCCAAACAGATGAATCGCAGCCCAAATGGCAACAATAGGAGCACTAGACCTTGATCCGAGAAGAGTTGCATCAGCCTCGGGCAAGTAATCGATTGGAGACTGAATAAGTTTTTGTAGCCGTTTTTTGTAAAGAATTATTCCTGAACCAATAGGTGTCCCGCCGAATTTATGAAAATCAACAACAATGGCGTTAATCATGTCCGATTGAAATGGACTAAACCTATCTTTTGTAAAAGGTGTGGTTAACCCGCTCAAGGCCGCATCAATCCAAACAAAACAATGCATTTTTGTCAGAGTTCGTTTAAGGACTGTTATTGTGCGGATAATGTTTTCTATTGAATCCGATGTCCCGGTTTGTGTATACCCCAACGTGAGGGGAATAAGAAAACCGCGTTTTCCTTCTTCATAAAGCCTTTGAATGGTTGATGACAAACTTGTTGGACTCATGCCCCATGTGGAATTTTCCAGACCAACGAGTTTATCTGGAATGCGCATTATTCGAGCCGCTTTTGTTATTGAATAGTGAGTGAGATTTGTTCGTAATAAACACGCCTTTGATTCACAGCCGTGTCGAGTAAGGTGCGACATTCCCATCCACGCAGACACCACGTTACCCTCTGTCCCACCCGTAGTTACATACCCACCTATTTTTTCTGGGCACACATTAAATAATGATGCCATAGAATGTACAATGTCGTATTCAAATGAATGAATTGTCGAAGTGTCATCCCTTTTATTCGACCAGTTTCCTAGCGCGTTTATATTGTATTTAGTTGTATTTGTAAAAAGACGGGAAATGACTGGATCTGGAATTGGGAGTAATTGTCCAAACTGATAGTTTGGTGACTGTTTGGTTTGGCTTTTTTGTCGAATGAGTATTGCTTTCAAAGGTGCAAGTAACTTTTGTTCGCTTTTTGGAAAAGCACCAGGCTCTTGTGGGAAAAAAGTATTCCAAAGAAATGAATGTATAGATTTTTTGATTCCAAACATAGATTATTTTTGTAATATTCCAAGGCCCGACTCTTTTGGAAAAGGAAAAGTAATTTTGTGAACATTCGGTAACTCGTTCCAAAATTTCCATACCCCAAATTTTCCCTTTCCAATATATCCATGTGCAACAATATCATGAAAAATACAAAAACCACCAGGATTAAGTCCTGGCCAAAACAACTGAAAATCTTTTTTTACCCCTTCATATGAATGATCGCCATCTATATACACATAATCATAGTGTTTTTGAGGAAACTGTTTTGCATAGTTTTTGCTTGTTGTTTTGTAGAGTGTAATCTGGGAGGCTACATTGATAATATCAAAGAGATGAATACTTTCTTTTGTATTCCAAAACCCAGTTCCGCTCCAGTGTTTTTCCGGTGTTTTATCGTCGTACGCCGCGTCTACAAAGTCTACATGACCAATAAGATTTTCTTTACACGCTAGCGCGCATAACGCTGGTACATACCCTCTTCGTGATCCGATGCATAGCACAAGTTTTGGCTTAGTATTTCTAATAAGAGCATAATGAATGAGGCCGAATCCCAAAAAATAAGGAGAAGTGTTTTGTCCTTTGTCTCCGTTAAACTTATCAATAATAATATTCGCGATTGTCCTTTTAATAATATGTTCGCGTGCAAATAAACTTTGTTCCGTGCTATCCATTCTTCGTCGCACAAAAGAGCTCATTGCATATTTGATTATTCGTATGGTGTTTTTTAGTTGTTTCATGCGTCACCGCTATTCTACACTATTTATATTATTCCTTTTACATTATGCGAATAACTACTTATAATCAACGGTGACTTATGAAATTTTCAAAACTATCAAAGAAACAAATTTTTGACACACTACAGACACGTGAACTTGAAAATGTACCGTTATTAAAAATAATTGATACATATTTAATGCAACTCCGGAGATACATAATTAAAAGCCCCCCTCCAGGCACACCCGTTATATCGCTCATGTCTGGAGGACTAGACACTACAGTAATAACAGAATATTTAATGCGGATTAAGAAACTTCAGGTGTACCCTGTATATTTCTATCGACACAAAAAAAATTCTAAGAGAGCGCTTGCGTCAATACGATATTTTTCCAAACGGTTCAAAAAATTATATCCGAGTCTCTATCACGAACCCATTACATTTGATTTGTATATCCCACCAAAACTCATAGAAAAAGATTTATTTAAATCACAAGATGATATTATTCCCCCCTCGATATATCACCATAAGGGTGTTCCTTTTCAGCCAAACATCTATGCGTATTACTGTGCATACTACGCCCGATTTCTTTCTGAGCGCGAACACGTAAACGTCAATACTATTATTGGATCGTGGCTTCCTTCCAATAGCGATTGGTACAGTTACGAAACAGTAACTGCGTTTCGGCTTATTATGTTGAATTTAATTTCTATGACACGTGATACCTCATTTCAATTTTATGCTCTTCCTATGGAGCCGGAATTAGGATATTTTTTTGATAAGGAGGAACTCATTCGATGGGGTGTTTCTGTTGGAATACCACTTGCGCGAACGTGGACATGTGGCAGAGGAGGATATTTTCAGTGTGGACAGTGTACTCAATGTAGCGTTCGGAAGGACCGGTTCGAGATTTCAGGAATTCAGGATAAAACGATTTATAAACAAGCCTTTATTGATAAGGCAAAAAAACTATTAAAGAATGTCCTACAAAGGACATAAAAAAATTGTATTTAAGCACCCCTCATTTATGAATGTAGAGATAACAACGTGTATTGGCTGCAAAAACAATTGTGTTTTTTGTCCTCAACACAAATTGGTGAAAACGTATCTTTCTAGAAAATCCATAGCAAAGAGTCAAATAATGTCTCTAGCAACATTTAAAAAAATTATCCATAAGCTTCCCCAAGATATAATTATTTCTTTTTGCGGAATGAGTGAGCCATTTCAGAATTTGAAGTGTACAGAAATGATTCTTTATGCACATAAAATGAAAAGGAGCATCGCAATTTTTACTACCCTAGTTGGCCTAAAACCGGAAAATTTAAGGAAAATTCTGAACACAATTTCTTTTAAGAATAAGGAATGTATGTTTGTGGTTCATCTTCCATCAGAAGGAAACTATGAACATATTGTTGTCAATAAAACGTATGTGCAAACGTTAGAACTACTTACATATTCAGGAATACATATAGATTTTCGTTACCATGGTGGAAAACTACACCCTTTAGTTAGAAAGATAATTGAACAAAGTACATACACTGTCCATAGAATCATGCCAACTACCAGAGCAAAAAATATAGCTATACCGGGTACAGTTATCCCAAAACGAATAGTTGGTCAAATCAAATGTCGCCAACACGACATGTATGACAGCCATGTCATTCTTCCAGATGGGTCAGTAATTCTTTGTTGTATGGATTATGGAATGAAACATATCCTTGGAAATATATTAACTGATGATTATAGCTCTCTTAATAAGGGTAACGAGTTAAATAATGTTATAACCGGCATGAAAGATGAAACTAAGGAAATTTTATGCAGATATTGTGAATACTCTATACCAGCAAATGGAGTAAGTGAATATAGAAACATGAATATATCATTGAGAAAATATGTTTTGGGTTTTAAATTGATTCTGTTTAATTATTTTAGACCTATTTATGTGTATCTTCGAGAAGTGAAATGTCAATCGTTACGATCAAGAAAAGACGGAAAATATAATAGCGATAGGTACTTACAATTTTAAATATATACTATGTCGATTCTCATCCCACAATATATCAAAGATAAGAAGACAATATATGATTATCGTTATTACACATCAAAGCGAAAACTTACAGAGATTGTTACGCTCAGTAAAAAATTACGGGGGATTTCGATTGCACATCTCAGCGTCACCAATGGTCGTGGAGGCGTTGCTCGGTCGCTTACATCTGCATTACCTATCTATACATCTTTGGGTATAGACATGCATTGGTACACCCTTCGGTACTCTCACACGCTGTTTCAAATATTCAGAACGTTTCGGGATATTTTTCAGGGTTCAGCTGCATCGATACCAAAAAAAGAATTTGAATCATACGTGTCTTTTAATAGACGTTTAGCTTATGAGATGGAAAAAAAACATATTGATCTTTGGATTGTACATGATTACCAACCTCTTCCAGCTGTACGATTCATAAAAAAAACAACGAGTACATATATTTGGCATTTTCATCAGGATTATTCAAAGAAAGCGCAAAATAACAAATTTTTAAAAAAATTTCTAACGATATATTTGGCGCCTTTTTCGCAATGTATTTTTTCTAGTCCATTGTTTGAGCCAGACTTCTTACGTGAAGAGTCAAAAAAAATTACTGTTTTTACTCCATGCATCGATCCATTGGTTTTGAAAAATCAACCACTGTCAGATATGCAAGCGTGGAAGATCTTAAGAAAATATCATATTAATCCGGCATATCCGGTTATTTCACAAATATCACGGTTTAATCCATGGAAAGACCCTCTCGGCGTGTTTGAGGCATATATGATAGCTCGAAAACACATTTCACATTTACAACTCGTGTTTATGAGTCATCGTGTAGGCAAATTCGATCCAGAGCAGATCCAATTACTGAAATTGTTAAAAAACAGGATTCAGGGAGACACGAATGTCTTTTTTATCATCAATGCCCGGAATAATGATATTGTTGTGAATGCACTTCAAACAGTTTCAGATATTATCTTACAAAAATCTATTCGGGAGGGATTTGGACAAACAGTATCCGAAGCAATGTGGAAACACACAGCGGTTATCGGAGGGAACGCGATAGGAATACGCACACAAATAACGTCTGGTGTTAATGGATATATCGTTGATTCGATTGAGGCATGTGCTGATAAGATAGTATTATTGCTTTCGCAAAAGAAACGCAGAAAGAAAATTGGAATGAAAGCTCACCAGACAGTGCGAAAACGATTTTTATTGCCAACATACATATATAATAATTTACAAACATATGTTGATGCGGTTCATGGGGCTTAATGCGTATGAATAAACGAAAGAAACGTATCAGTTTTATACTTTTTGGTTGTTGTGCGCTGCTTATTGGATTTGGTATTTATTTTCTGAAAAAAAATAATACTCAGGAGATATCAACGGATCATGTTTATATTGTAGCGGTGCTGCCAGACACGCAAAATTATTCGGAAAAATACGCTTCCATATTTGAAAAGCAAACTCAATGGATTGTCGAAAACGCAAAGAAATATAACATTGTCTTTGTTTCTCATCTTGGTGATATTGTTCAAAACGGAGCCTCTTCCCCTCATGAGTGGGACGTTGCTTCTCGGGCAATGTCTGTGCTTGAACAAAGCAATATTCCATATGGGATAATACCCGGAAATCATGATATCGATGTAATAAATGATGAGACCTCATCGTATAGCGCATATAATAAAGTATTTTTTGTTGATCGATATAATACTAAAAAGTGGTTTGGTGGTAATTTTCTTGGATACCAAAATAATTATCAACATATCCAAATCGGATTTCAGAACGTAATTATTCTTAATCTTGAACCGGATCCAACGGATGAGGTGTTGTATTGGGCAAATTCAATTTTATCTACCCATAAAGATACGCATGTAATTATTACAATCCATATATATTTACAAGATGACGGCACAAGAAACGCGAATCCGTATTTCCGTCCGCAGGGTAATTCCGGAGACAATATCTGGAACAAGTTGATTTATAAAAATTGTAATATTTTCCTTGTTCTTTCCGGGCATTATTTTCAACAAGGAGGTCAAAATCGATTAACTAGTGTAAATGGGTGTGGAAAACCCGTGTATCAGATTGTGCAAGATTATCAATCGCGTGAAAAAGGAGGGAATGGATGGTTAAGACTGTTTGCGTTTTATCCCCTTAAACATCTGATGCGCGTATACACGTTTTCATCCGAGTTAAACACATTTAATCGCGACAGTAATAGTCAATTTGAGCTTCCTCTGCCGTTTTAGAGTTACCATTCATTGGCACCAATGCTATGTATTGTTCCATCATTTTTAATACGCCCCTTTTCCATAACGAGTACTCTTTCACAATTTTGCTTAATATAGGTGAACCAATGGCTGGCGACAATAATGGTTTTTCCCTTGTGAAAAAATTGGTGAATTTTTTTCAGTGAAGTATTTTGAAATTTTTTATCTCCGACGCCAATGCTCTCATCAAGCACCAAAACATCAGGGTTTGAATGAACAGCAATAGCAAAACCAAGACGAAGTTTCATTCCGGAAGAATAGGTAAAAAGAGGCACATCAATAAATTGATGAATGTCTGCAAAATCAATTATCGAGGGAATTTCCCTTGTGATTTGATCCTTTGACATACCCAGTAATATTCCATTGAGATAGATATTTTGAATTCCTGTGAGGTCAGGATGAAAACCCGCTTCAAGATCAATAAGAGATATCACTCTCCCCTTGGTTTGGACACACCCTTTCGTCGGAGTTGTTATTCCTGCGACTATTTTTAGTAGTGTTGTTTTTCCGGATCCGTTTGGTCCTATTATCCCCACAAATTCCCCTTTTTTAATCGTGAGTGATATGTTGTTAATCGCTGTAAATTGTTCTTTCCTGCCTTTGACGAATTTTTCGACTAATGTCGGTTTTTCATGATGGATTTCGTACTTTTTTGAAACGTTGGTGAGTTGAATAGCAATTTTATTGTTCATACCCAGTCGTCAAAATTTTTACTTTCTTTTTTAAACAGTGAAATGCCAATAATACAGATAATTAACGCTGTTATCATGTTCGCGCCAAGCATAGCGTAACCCGGGAGTGGCGCATTAACAAAGCCGTGTTGAAGAAGTTGGACAACTGACGTTAAGGGATTAAGTCGCCAGAGCCAGATAAATTTATATGGAATCACAGAAAATGAATAGACAATAGGGGTCGCGTAAAACCAAATGATAAGAAGTGCCTGGACAAAGAAATTAACATCACGGAAACGAACATTAAGCGCCGTTGTCAGAAGTGACATGCCGATGGTAAATGTAAATAACAAAAGAAGTCCACTTAGAATATAAAGAATACTTTCTGGTATCAGTGTGTTGAGAAAAGCAACGGGAATAGTGTAAAGGATGAGTGCCACAAGGAAATGAACGGAGTTTGAAAGAAGTATAGAGAGAGGAATAACTTCGTGTGGGAATGCCGCCTTTTTAATAAGCGATCGTTCAAAGACGATACTTGGTGTTGCTTTGGTGAGTGATAAAGAAAAAAAATTCCACACAAGAAGACCAACAAACAGATAATAATTATAATGAAGAATCGGTTCCTTCATAAAAAAAGTGAAAACGAAGCCAATAATCAACATTTGAAGAATAGGATTGGCCACTAACCAAAAGAAACCAAAAATTGTATTTTTATATCGGGCACGCAACTCCTTTTCGGTCATAGCGAACAGAAGTTCGAAGAAATGCTGTGTAGAGGATTGCATGGAGTTTATTATAGCGCATTGATTTTTTTCCGTCAGTAGTTCATGATATGAGGCATCATGTTTGGATTTTTTATGTACCGTATTTTTATTATCTTCTTTTGTGTTGCCGCCATTCCAATAGCGGTGATAGTTACAATTGCCATTATTGTTTTTTCCGGTTTGCCTATTATTTTTTGTCAAAAGCGGGTTGGGAAAGACGGAAAAATATTTACCATGTATAAATTCCGTACAATGAAAATTCACGCTGATCGCCAGCAAATGAAACTCCGATCAAAAAACGAGGCAGATGGACCTGTATTTAAAATCTATCATGACCCAAGACACACAACAATCGGAGCATTCTTGAGCCATACGGGATTAGATGAGCTTCCGCAGTTGGTTAACATTATTGTTGGAGATATGGCACTGTTTGGTCCAAGACCGCTTCCAATCAAAGAAGTTCATACGTTGCTTCCGTGGCAGGAAAAACGCCACACAATCAAACCTGGAATCATTTCTCCGTGGGTGCTTGATGGGTATCACAGGAGAACCTTTAATGAATGGATGAAAAGTGATTGTATGTATGTTCAACATAAATCGTTCATATATGATACACGGTTGTTTTTCCGGTCGCTTTTTTTTATTGCTGCGCTGATGCTTCAGGAAATAAGAAGAAGCAACGGAGGTGTATTGAAGTAGACTTTTTATCCAATAGTAGTACCAATGAACTGTTCGTTATCAAGTGCCTTTGCTAAGTTATCCAAATTTTTTCCATTGAGAAATTTAACAGAGATAGATAGTTCCTCGGCAAGCTTGGCTGCAATTGGATCAAAAGGAACATTCATACGAGGAGTCCATTCATTTCCAACCATGTTTCGATATTTTTTCCATGAGATATTCTTTATTGGTTTTGCGTCTTTGTGCTGATTTGGATCTTTGTCATATATTTGATTTACATTGCTTAAATTGATTACCTCTTTGATATTGTAGTCTTGGCAAAGAACGACCGCGTCATAGTCGGTGCTCCATCCTGGTTTCCAACCTGCAGCAACCGCTATTGGTCGCTCGATTTTTAAGATGATTTCATAGTGTTTGATAACCCGTGGATCAGCGATGTCTTTAAAAAGTGTTCGGATGAGTTGTGCATTTAGCCTTGTTGCGTGTACTCCAAGCCAATCCTGGTCGTCTTTGGTGATGTCATACCCAAGTACATCTTTCCCTGCCTTGATATACTGTCCTGCCGTTGTTCCCCCACCAACAACTATAAAAAATCTCCGCTTTTTTTCGGAGACCTGGTGACGGATAAATTGGCTAAAGTCCTTTAAAAATTGGGTATCAATTCCACCATTAGGAACAACAAGTGATCCTCCGAGTGATAATACAAATGCTTGTTCGTTTGAACTCATAGGTACTAAAAACGCGTGTTTAATATAATACGCGTTGTTTTTATAATAAGGGAGAGATGGCACCTTTGTCAAACAACAAGCTTTTCAGTTATCTTAGTTGCAAGAAACGATGTTATTTGTTTTTTGAATATAGTTTTTGTAAATAGTGCTGCTTGTTTTTTGCATGGCACGGTCCAGTTTTTGTTTTCCTTCACAAATTTTTTTATTGTATTTATTAACGATTCTTTTGATAACATGTTAAAAAACATGCCTGTTTTGCCCTCAACGACCGTTTCAATTACGCCACCAGAGCGATGTGCAATAATGGGCGTTCCCGCAGCCATCGCTTCAACTGGAAGGATTCCAAAATCCTCATCTTCTGATGGGAAAATGAATGCTTTTGCTTCTTTCATTAACGTCCATTTTTTTTGATCTGTTACTTCACCGATAAATTCAATGGTTGGTCCGGCAGATTTTTTTAGTTCTTCTCCGTGCCCCGCAAACCCTTTCCCAAACACCTTCAGCGGCACCTTAAGAGTAGAACATGCGGCAATTGCAAGATCAATGTGTTTTGCCTGAGCAAGACGCCCTCCCGTAAGAAAGTAATCACTTTTTTTTACCTTTGCGGTGTTTGTTGGTATATCAACCGGCGGATAGATTACGGTTGCTTGTTTCCGGTAAAATTTCTTGATGCGGCTGGCAACCTCTTTGGAGTTTGCAATAAAATAATCCACGTGTTGACTTGCTTGAAAATCGATATTTCGTAAAAAATGATTAGCAATTTCCCCAAAAACCCGCACGAGCGGATTCTTTTTCCAGTTTCTTGCGGTTGCATACCCATATAAATACCGTGGCGGTGTATGACAATAACATATATGGACAGCGTTTCCTTTCTGTATCATGTTTGATTGATACGCTCCCGTAGCTGATACGATGACAACATCGAAGTCAGAAAAATCCATGTGGGCAAATATAGAAGGAGCAAATAAGCGCAGGGGGCTGATGAGTTTTTCTTTCAATGGAATATGTTGTAGCCATGATGTTCGGATATTCCATGTCGCAAACCGTTGTTTGTGAGGCCCTAAGAAGTTTGGACAGTAGACACTCGTAAAAACCGGTGCTTCAGGGAAGAGTTCATGAAGCGCTTCAAGCACCCGCTCTGCTCCCCCATACTCTTTAATATAGTCGTGAACTATCGCAACCCTCATATATACATGTATTATATCAATGACATTTGTTCATCAATACTTTTTTTTCGTCCCTCCCTTTTCTTTGTTATTGTTGGCTTCTCCGTTCCGGTTGATGTTTGAATCCGTTTAATAAGAGAATGAAAACCAAAACGCTGTAATGCGATAACAACATCATGTGTTGAAAACTGTGCAAGGCTAATTGGTTTAATCGGTTCTTCGATTGGGATATCATTTTTAATAGTTGCGAGCGTTTTAGAAAGGATTGCCAATTGTTTGTGCATGATGAGTTTTTCTTTCGTGCGGGGAGAGATTTTTGTTCCCGTACGGTTGATATGTTTATACAGTTCTTCGATTGATATGTACGTTGTTAATAGTTCAATTGCGGTTTTGGGGCCTATTCCAGGAACGCCTGGATAATTATCTGATTGGTCTCCTGCAAGCGCTTTGTAATCAGGAATTTGTTCCGGAGTCACACCGAGGCGTTCTATTGTTTCTTTCGGGCCATACAGTTTTGCTTCAGACAGCCCTCTTGTCGGCATATATATTTTGATTGTGTCTGTTGCAAGTTGCAGTAAATCTTTGTCACCGGTGACAATAATAATCTGATCGATGTTCTTTGTGTATTTTTTACATAAGGAACCGATGATGTCGTCTGCTTCAAACCCGTCACATTCATAGATGGGCACATGCATGGCTGATACAACGTCATGAACAAGGGGAATTTGTTGTACAAGCCCCTCATCCATTTTTGGCCGTTTAATTTGATAGTCTGCATACAGTTTTTTTCGAAATGTTGGTGCGGGTCTATCAAATGTCACTGCAATATGTGTAGGGGTAAGATCAGTGATGAGTCGAAGGAGCATGGAAGTAAATCCGTAGACGGCGTTTACCAGCGTCCCGTCAGGGGCGGTAAGCGGCGGGAGCGCATGAAACGCGCGATGCAAGATAGCGTTGCCGTCAATGATAATGAGACGATTCACAGGTTAAAAAAATTATGAATTTTTCATGAGTTCTTCAAACTCTTCCCCTTCCAGGGTTTCTTTTTCAACAAGCTTTTTTGTAATCAGTTCGAGTTGTTTTTTGTGTTTTTTGAGAATAGACAAGGCTGTTTCATATCCTTCAAATACGAATTTTTGGATCTCTGCATCAATTTTACTTAACATTTCAGGAGAAATTTGTTGTTGTTCCATGAGTGATTTTCCCCACTCTGTCACATCAACATTTGGTCCAAAATTTATTGGTCCAAGCCCGCTCATACCAAATTCCATAACCATATAGCGGGCAATCCGTGTTGCCTGATCAATATCATTTGCTGCCCCGCTCGTTACATCTTTGTATATGAGCTCCTCAGCTGCCCGACCCCCCATCATTGTTGCAATTTGGTTAATAAGGTGTGATTTAGTTTCATGCAGTCTGTCTTTTTCCGGTGGTGTGAGCGTGTACCCGAGTGCCATGCCGCGGGAAATGATTGAAATACGATGAACACGATCCATGTCCATTAAATGATAATTAACAACAGCATGTCCCGCTTCATGACACGCAGTCATTTTCCTGTCCTGATCGCTTTGCAGCCTCTTTTTTTCAGGACCAAGCTTTACTTTTGTTGCAGACTCTTCGATATCATCATGCGTGATTAATTTTTTGTTATGTCGCGCTGCGTGAATCGCTGATTCATTAAGCATGTTTTCAAGATCAGCTCCGGAAAATCCCACTGTTCGTTTCGAAACCTTGTCCCAATTGACGGTTTCAACAAACGGTTTTCCTTTTGCATGGATAAGAAGAATGTCTTTTCTACCTTCCATGTCCGGAAGATCGAGCGTGACACGTCTATCAAATCGTCCGGGGCGGGTTAATGCTGGATCAAGAAGGTCGCCGCGATTTGTGGCGGCAACAACAAGGACTGCGGTGTTTGGTTCAAAACCATCCATTTCAACCAAGATTTGATTTAAGGTTTGTTCCCGCTCATCATGTCCACCCATTGCACCAACAGACCGCATGCGTCCGATGGCATCAATTTCATCAATAAAAATAATGGCTGGTGCTGATTTTTTGGCTGTTGCGAACAAATCCCTAACACGAGCTGCGCCAACCCCAACCAACATTTCCATAAACTCACTACCAGCAATGGAATAAAATGGTACTTTTGCTTCTCCTGCCATTGCTTTTGCGAGAAGTGTTTTTCCGGTTCCGCTGGGTCCAACAAGAATGACTCCTTTCGGTGTTCTTGCGCCAAGGGCTTTGTATTTTGCTGGATTTTTTAAAAAATCAACGATTTCAACAACTTCATTTTTTGCCTCATCAATACCCGCAACATCAGCAAATGTTATTTTTGGAAGATCCTTGTTCCAAAGCCTGGCCTTGCTTTGACCGAATGAAAATACACTGTCCTGCGCACCTCTCGCTTGCCGGAATATAAAAAGAAAAAACACAACAGTGAGTATGAGCGGAAGTATGTTTGAGAGGATGCTCATCCACACTTGATTTACATTAAGATCTTTTACCTTTATTTCAACAGCCTTTGGATCAACACCCGCTCCTTCAAGGAGTTTGAATAATGAATCCTGCGGTTCTTTATGGGAAATTGTTTTTTTCCCGTCTTTATATATGACAGTAAGTTTTGCGTCCTCAACCTCAATCGTTTGTATTTTGTTGTCTTTGATATCCGATACGATGGTGGTAAAGGGCTGTTCAGGAATATTTGCTCCTTTACTGCCCATGTTCCCTAACAATGAAAAAATAATGAATATGATTAAGAGCGCAGAAATAATGTTTTTTAGGCTGAAGTTAAACCGAAGTTCGAACATTTTCATCGGTTTCTTGTTTCCGTTTGGTTTTGCCGTTTCGTTATGTTTTATTTGTTTTTTTGTCATGGGCTTTTTAAGATTGTTTTTAGATACGGCTCGATTATACGATGAAATTTGGATAGTATAGTATATCATGGAATTTGCATACTTGACAGTGCCTTAAAGGAACAGTATTGTCTTTTCAATGCAGCTATCACACCATACATTTTCTCCAACATCTTCTGGACATCCCATCATCGGATTCCAATCAAAAGAAACGCGAGCGTTAACTGTCGGGTATATTAAAAAAAATCATAATAAAGAAAGATTTATATCTTGTCGTGAACACGTAGGTGCGCTTCGGGAAGAAGACGCATTTACGGCAACCGTACAATCATTGCAACTTTCTCCTATTCAAGAATTATTAAAGAGATATGAACCTCACGCTATTTCAACTATCACACTCCTTCGGGAAACCATTGCGTGTCGGCTATCAAGTGCACTTTATTATGCAGGCATCAAAATCCATCATGGTGATTGTTTTATCGGAGCAAATCATATAAAAACAGGGACAAGCATTACTACATCGTATGCGTACGAAAATACAGAAGGACTATGTGAGAATGGGCTATGGGTGATTGCGGACAGCATTGCAGCGGGACGGAATTTAATTGCAACACTCAATTCGATGCTTGGGAAATATCATCCAAAAGAGCTTGTGTTTATTGTTCCTATTGGGAACCGCTGGGGCATTAATGAAGTGAGTCGTGTGGTAGCTGAGCATGACGTGAAAGCGACATTTGTTGTTTGGGGAGCGTTGTTTGGTTTAAATCCAGAGAATAAGTATGATGAACCATGGGGACTGCCTGATTGTGAACCGATTGATATTCGTGATAAAGAAACGTTTGTTTCTATCTATGGAAAACACTTATGTGTGGGTGGTGATTTTGGTAATGACTATTATTGTCCGGCCTTAGCCAAAAAATTATATGAGAAGCAATTAGAAGAATTACAGATTATTCCGAATATTCCAACAGCAGAGCATATCCGTTCTCTTTATTCTTCAGAAGAGATCATTACCCGGTAACAGGTCTCTTACCTAATTCTTGATCCAATCGGAAGGTGTTCTCCTGATACAAATAGCGGTTTTCCGTCCGGTCCGTCAATAGCTATGATCATTCCTTGCGATTCCTCCCCCATCATTTTTCGGGGGATGAGATTAACGACAAAGAAAAACTGTTTGTTTACGAAATCGTCAGCGGTGTATCCATATGTCCTCACACCCGTAAAAATAATGCGTGTTCCGAACTCTCCAAAATCAACATGAAGACGAATGAGTTTTTCGCTTTTTTCAACATGGTCTGCTTGTTCAACTTTCCCTACCCGAATTTCGACATCTGCAAAATCATCAACAGTGATGGTTGATTTTTTTATGGTTTGAAATGAATAGGTATTCATGAGTCCGATCGTGTTCTTCACTTCTTTCATGGTCTCTCCTGCGACGGTTTGTGCTCGTTCTGCACCCCGCGCGAGAATATCTTTGACTATCTGCGGGTTTTGTTTTAATGCTTCGTATTGTTTTCTTGCTGATGCAAAGTATTTCAACAGTGATTCGTATAAATACTGTTTTACTTCAATATCAGCTATCTGTCCGTTGGTATAGGCCTGTTTTAGTTGGTCTACTTTGTCTTTTTCACCAAAGAAATTAAGATAGACAAACACCACATTTCCCTCAACATGTCCTTTATCTGTTGCATGAGCGCGCGTTGGATCTGTATATGTGCTCATGACCTGTTTCTTTATTATTTCTTCGGATTCAAAAATACTAATGATATTTCCGAGTGACTTGCTCATTTTTCGTTTTCCATCGGTTCCCATAATTGTTGCCACATCGTCTGGAATAAACGGATCAGGCAGTTTGAACATCTGTTTTTTGTATACACGATTGAATCGTTCGGCAATGTCACGAGCGATTTCAACGTGTTGCTTTTGATCCTTTCCAACGGGTACGAGATCGGGTTTATACATAAGGATGTCTGCAGCCATGAGAATCGGATAGCTAAATAATCCGACATTGATATCATCCTCAAATGTCTCTTTTTGCAGTTTGTCCTTGTACGCATGCGCGCGTTTAAGCAATCCTAAAGGCGTAACGTTGTTGATAATTGTTTGCAGTTCCGGATGAAGGCCTTTCATGTCAGATTGCCTAAAAAATACTAACCGGTCAAATTCCTCCGGAGTCAGAAATCCCTTTAAAAGTGCCAGTTCATTAAGAATGAGCGATTCGACATTGTTTTGTAGTTGTGTTTTGTTTTGAATGGTAGTCAGCGCATGTAAGTCTGCCACGAAAAGAAAACACTCATTGGTCCGTGCCATGTCGATAAACTGTTTGACCGCGCCGAGATAGTTTCCGATATGGAGTGTTCCATCCCCGCTTGGTGTGATGCCGGATAAAATTCGTTTCATATTGTTTTCCTTTCTTTCTATTGTATCATTTGATTATTTTAATTTTCCTTCCAAAAATTTTTCATATCCTCCTAAATCCAAAAGACCATGACCTGAACAGTTGAATACGATGGTCTTTTTTCGTCCCTCCTGTTTTGCAATGATTGCCTCATCAATTGCAGCCTTTACTGCGTGTGCACTTTCCGGAGCTACAATAATTCCTTCTGCCTCTGCAAAAACGGTAGCGGCTTGAAAAGCATCTAGTTGATTATACGCACGCGCTTTTGTAATTCCCTCTTCATTTAAAAAAGAAAGAATTGGTGCGTTGCCGTGGTATCGCAATCCACCCGCATGAATTGGAGCCGGGACAAAAGATGCACCCAGAGTCTGCATTTTCAAGAGCGGCGTTTGACCTCCTGCATCTCCGAAATCGTACATATATTTCCCCTCCGTCATTTTTGGACTGGCCGTTGATTCAACTAATAAAAACTGCGTTTTCGGTTTTTTTCCGCTTATTGTGTCGATAAGAAACGGAGCCATGAAACCATACGCATTGCTTCCCCCTCCGACGCAGCCGATAAGCACATCTGGGTATTCCCCGATTTGTTCCATCTGTTTTTTAACTTCCTGTCCAACGATTGTTTGATGGAGAAGAACATGATTAAGAACGCTTCCCAATGCATAATGCGTTGTTCCGTCAGATCCGATTGCTTCCAACGCCTCCGTAATTGCAATTCCCAAGCTTCCTGGATGGTCCGGGCTTTTTTCTAAAAGCAATCGTCCGAATTTTGTTGTCTTTGACGGACTTGCAATAACATCGGCTCCAAAAAGATGCATAATCGTTTTTCGGTATGGCTTTTGGTCATAGGAAACCCGCACCATGAACACTAAACACCGTAAGCCAAAAAAATTGCACGCAACGGAAAGTGCAGACCCCCATTGTCCTGCGCCTGTTTCTGTTGTCAGGCGTTTCACCCCCTCTTTTTTGTTGTAATACGCCTGTGGGATGGCTGTATTTATTTTATGACTTCCCGACAGAGTTGCCCCCTCATATTTAAAATAAATATGCGCGGGTGTTTGCAGGACTTTTTCTAATCGTTTTGCCCGCAACAGCGGGGTTGGACGAAACATCATATATAAATCTCGCACCTCATCCGGTATTTCGATTTTTTCTTCAAACGACATTTCCTGGTGTATCAACTCGCGCGGAAATATCCTTATAAGGTCTTCTTCCTTAATTGGTTGTTTTGTAGCCGGATGTAATGGTGGATCTGGTAATTTCCCCAAATATTTTTTGAGGTGGTAATTAATATTAATAAAGTGCGTCGGCACTTCAATAGATCGATTTTTTGTTTTTTTCATATGATTTCCTTTTTATATATTTTTTATACAGTTAAATTGACGAATTGCCTCGCCAGTATTTTCCCTCTCGTGTTTGTATTAATTGTTTCATAAGCAGGAGCACCAGGATTTGAACCTGAAATAGGGATTTTGTCCCAGTACTATGTGCAAATTTTGCAGGGTCACGTGGAGTTGAACCACGATCAAAGCTTTTGGAGAGCTCTATTCTACCATTGAACTATGACCCTATGTAAATTTGCTACAAGTACGGGATCCCGCACACTAAGCCAAATAAATTGCCAATTTGGCAAGTGATGTGGGAGAGACTCCCTGTGATACCGTTTCACTATGCTCCTAATAAAAAAGCCCGTACAGAACACCAAATTTCTTTGGATATTCTGTACGGGCCTTCAAAAAATGTTCGGCTGTGCCACCGTACGCTTCCCTTGCGAGACTTTTTCTTGACGCACTCCACTTTCGCGACATGCGTTCCTGACTTTAACGGTTTCGGCTCCGTACCTGATTAGGGTCAGCTCCCCGATTCCATCCCTCCGGATCAACGCTTTCTCAACAAAAACTAGTATATCACACACTGTCAATTTTTGTTGCGGGGCCAGGAATCGCACCTGGTCTAGAAGATTATGAGCCTTCTGTGCAACTTTACACTACCCCGCGGTTTAGCTAAAGAACAACGGCTATTATAATCGATTTTGACCATTCTGTATAGCGCAGGGTATACTGGATGAAGTATATGAAAGTTAAGAAAACCTTCTTGTTGAAACAAGTTTCTTTCTTTGCCCTTTTTCTTTTTGTTGCTCTTTTGTTGTTTGTATTTTTATATCAGCGAACAAGAGCGAATGTTCTTGGTACAACAGATACAACCACCACTTCCACTGTGAAAGAGCTATATGTCCCTCTTGGAACAGGATCAAATACGACAACTGATTGGTCAGACGTGAAAGGCGCTGCCGGATACATTGATACACGACTGTATGGAAAAATGAAAAAGGTGGTGTTTGAAGCAAGTATTGGCGTCCCTTCTGGAAGCCAAATAGCGTATGTCAGGCTTTATAACGCAACCGATAAACATCCAGTGTGGTACACAGAGATGAATATATCTAGTGCTGGACCAGAACTTCTTATTTCTTCCCCCATTACCTTAGATAGTGGAAATAAATTGTATCAAGTGCAAATGAAGTCGCAGCTTGGCGCAACAACAAATCTTCTGCAATCACGCGTACACATCAGTATGTATTAATGGTTGTCTTCAGTGGAAAAATCCCGTACAATAGCTTCAATTGCCAGCGTAGCTCAGTGGTAGAGCAGCGCCTTCATAAGGCGTGTGTCGCAGGTCCGATCCCCGCCGCTGGCACTTTTTAGAAGAACAAACTCCACCATTTCTTCCAGTTGGCAATTTGGGTAGTAGATGTTTGTTTGTTTCCGTTTTCCTTTGTGGTTTGATCAATTAAAATTATGGTCTCCCCTGTTTTTGCCAAGTTGAGTTTATCTCTCGCTTCTGTTTCAATAAATTCCGGAGATTGTACTAGTTGTAGTTTTTTCTCAAGTTCCTGGTTTTTTTCTTGCAGTTTAGTGAGTTCTGTTTGTCTTGTCTGAAGGATGGTGCGACGACGAGTTGTGCTTGTTAGGGAGGTAATAAGACTCACAATAGCGATACAAAGCCCTACAAGGGCAAGGAGTGGCATAAGGTGAGCTATGGGTTTCTGCTTCATGCGTCTATTGTTTTTTGTGCTTGCAAACAGGTCGAACACTATGATATTATAGGCTTTACTACTTGCCCGGGAATACCCTCCCGAAGCTATTCTTGCCTCATCATATCATTATATGAGCACTGATTTAAAAAGTACGAATGCACAATTTGTTGACTATTTAACCTCAAGAAAGCGTGCCCGCGCTACTATCGTAGCATACAAAAAAGACATTGACCAAATGCTCACATTTTTTCAGGCTGCGGAAAAGAAATCTATTACAGATATCACAGCTGATGAAATTAATGCATTTTTGAAAAAACTTGCCAGTGACAGCTATACTCCAAAATCAGTATCACGGAAAATTAACTCAATTAAAACATTTTTTCGATTCCTAAAAACATCAGGGATTACTCAGGTCGATCCAGCCGTTGAAATTGTGCATCCAAAATATGATGTAAAACCCCCTCGGATTCTGTCGAAACTCGAATATCGTGCACTTCGAGATGCATGTCGGGGAGATATCAGAATGTATGCAATTGTTGAGCTTTTTTTGCAAACGGGAGTGCGTATTGGAGAGCTTGCAGCACTCATGGTTGATGATGTCAAAGCAACGGAGTTGCATATTGCCAGTCAGGAAGGTCATGAGGAACGGAATGTTCCGTTAAACAAGGCAGCGGTTGAAGCGGTCAGTAAATATAAAGAAGTGCGAAGTGATTCAGCAAAAAGCAACGCACTGTTTATTACAAAAACAGGACGAGCTCTCCTTATTCGTAATATTCGAACTGCAATTGATCGGTATTTCAGAATTGCTGGTATTGAAGGCGCGAAAGTAAATGATCTTCGTCATACCTTTATCGCCCATCATTTGATGGCTGGTACTCCTATCATGACGCTATCCAAGCTCGTCGGACACAAACGACTTTCAACAACAGAAAAATATCTGGAACTTGTTAAAGGACAACAACCAGAAAATGTAAAGCTTGAAGAGTTATAACCCCTCAGTTACAATTACGTGTATCCATGGATAAAGCGTATACTCCCAAATTATTTGAAGAGACAATCTATTCCTCGTGGGAAAAAGAAGGGTATTTTTCTCCCAAAAAAGAAAAAGGGAAAGAGCCTTTTTGTGTCATTCTCCCCCTGCCGAACGCAAACGGTGATCTTCATTTAGGACATGCGATGTTTACGATTGAAGATATTATGATCCGATATCATCGGATGAAAGGAGATGCG
Source organism: Candidatus Gottesmanbacteria bacterium (assembly GCA_043798445.1). Lineage (GTDB taxonomy): Bacteria > Patescibacteriota > Microgenomatia > UBA10105 > UBA927 > CAIJMI01. The sequence continues at coordinate 25,088 of JAZDOQ010000034.1, forward strand.
ACATTATGGCAATCTGGGTTTGATCATGCAGGATTTGAAACACAATTCGTTTTTGAAAAGTTTTTGGCAAAACAAGGAAAAAGTCGGTTTGATTATTCCCGTGATGAATTATATAAAGCTATTTGGGATTTTACTCAGATCAACCGTGGGAATATGGAGTCTCAGCTTCGTCGTATGGGTTTTTCTCTTGATTGGTCACGGGTGAAATTTCCACTAGACCCAGAAATTATTGCAATCGTATATAGAACATTTAAAAAAATGCATGATGAAGGACTTATCTATCGCGGAGAACGCCTCGTTAATTACTGTACAAAATGTGGTACGAGTTTTTCTGATCTTGAAATTAAACACATCGAGCAAGTTAATCCTCTTTACTATCTCAAGTATGGACCATTTATTTTGGCAACTATCCGGCCTGAAACAAAATTTGGGGATACTGCAGTTGCGGTGCATCCAAAAGACAAACGATACGCATCTTTCATTGGAAAAGACATAACATTCGACGGTCTTATTGGCGAAGTGACGCTTCATGTTGTCGGTGATGAAGCAGTTGATCCAGCGTTTGGTACCGGAGTCGTGAAAGTGACACCGGCACACGACATGACGGATTATGAGATTGGGAAGCGACATAATCTCAAATTGGTTCAAGTTATTGGATTTGATGGAAAACTTACAGCAATAACCGGTCCATATGCTGGTCTTCGCGTTAAAGCAGCGCGGCAAAAAACCGTTGAGGATTTGCAAGCAAAAGGGATGATGGATCATGTTGATGAAGGGTATGTGCATACCGTTGGAACTTGCTATAGGTGTGGTACTGTGCTCGAGCCACTCCCTATGTCACAGTGGTTTGTGAAAGTTCGTCCCCTTGCAGACCAGGCAATAAAAATAATTACCAAAAAAGAAGTGACATTTATTCCAAAACGATTTGAGAAGACTGCAACACAATGGTTAACTGATTTCCATGACTGGAATATTAGTCGACAGATTGTGTGGGGCATTCGGATTCCTGCATGGCGCTGTGAAAACTGTACAAAGACAAATCCTGGTAAAGAATGGATTATCACGGATGGGACCGTCCCAACAAGTTGTCCAACCTGTGGCAGCACAACACTCGTTCAAGATGAAGATGTGTTTGATACATGGTTTTCCAGTGCGCAGTGGCCATTTGCAACATTACAAGCAAATAGCGATAAAACAGATTTTGACACATTTTATCCAACATCCGTCATGGAAACGGGATATGACATTTTACCCATGTGGGTCTGTCGCATGCTCATGGTTGGACTTTACGTGACTGGCAGTGTTCCATTCAAAAAAGTCTATCTTCATGGACTCGTCAGGGACAGTAAAGGACAAAAAATGAGTAAAAGCAAAGGGAATGTTGTTAATCCAATTAAAATGGTTGATCAGTACGGGGCTGATGCGCTCCGCATAGCTCTTGTTTTTGGTGTTGCTGCAGGAAATGATATATCACTTTCTGAAGATAAAATTCGGGGAATGCGCAATTTTGCAAATAAATTATGGAATATTGCGCGGCTTTTTTTGATGAATACTGAATCAACGAGTAATCTTCCTTTTTACGATAAAACGATGGATAAGGACTTGCCAAAAAGTGATCTTGAAATGATCAAAAAACTTGAAGCAACAGTGAAGATGACAACAAAATATATGGATACCTATAGATATTCTGACGCTGCACAAACAGTATATGATTTTACCTGGCACACGCTTGCGGATGAGTATTTGGAGGAAAATAAGGAACGATTTAAACAGGCGGATACAAACGCACTTTTAGTGTATCGTCACATACTTTTAATTGTGTTAAAACTCCTTCATCCGTTTATGCCATTTATTACGGAAAACATTTGGGGACAATTACCAAGGAAACAAAATCAACCGCTTATTATTTCTTCGTGGCCTACCGAATAGGAGTCGGTGGTGCCCCTTTTTCTGTTGATCCGATATTTCCAAATGTGAGCGTTGCGATGATTTGTTTTAATAGGGCATCGTCCGCCATAAAATCTACATTGATACCACTTGGAGCGAAATGGTTTATTTCTAAGGAGAGCGTATCATTCACTTCAATCATATATCCATGCATGGTTGAGAATGCATACCCTCCAATGGTTGATCCAACATTGGCTGTTGAAAACTCCGTTGCCTGTTTTCCTGCGACGGTAGTTTGTTTTGTTATAAACGTTTTTCCCCCTGCATCACTGATTATTTTTCCTCTAAAATCTGCTAATACCTGTCCTGCACCACGGGGAGCAATAGTAAATCTCGTTCCTCCCGGAAGGTACGTTCCTTGAGAGCCGCACGCAGAACCATCGCAAATTGGAGGAAGTACCGCACTAGGTAGTTTGAATTGAATGGCGTCAATTGGTTTTCGTGTTGTTCCATTTATTGGATTATATTGTTTCCATGATATTGGTTGAACAACGGGTTTTTCGGAGGTGATAGCAGTCATTGTTGACTCGGGTGTTTGTTGTGTAAGCTCCTGATTCACAGGTGCCGGTTTTGTATTTATATTGGTGGTTTGGCTTGTATTTATAACATTTCTAATGACTCCGCTTAAGACGTATCCAATGATGAACAACATACCTAAAAGAAAAATATTTTTGATTAAAGAAAGGAATGATTTCTTTTTTGGCGGCACATTTTCAGGAATTGGTGTTATCACAGGGGTTTCTTCGTATATTATTTCTGGTGGTGTATCAACCAAAGGAGCTACTGTTTCTGCTGACTCACGTGTTGATGATTCGTCATCCATATAACAATTATTGTTTCACGTGCCGGAGAAGGTGTCAATTCTTGCGGCTATGTATCTGTGGTTACGCACGTTCTACATAACTTCCTGTTTCCGGATCAATAGCAATGGTTTCGCCTTCCTTAATAAAGAGCGGTACGGTAACAACTGCGCCAGTTTCGACAACCACTGTTTTGGTTGCTCCAGAGACCGTATTTCCCCTTGCTCCGTCCGTTGCCTCAGTTACCAGTAAACGCACCTTTTTAGGAAGACGAATACCAACCGCTCTTTCTTCGTGGATGAGTATTTGGTATGTGTCGTTTGGTTTTAAGAATTTGATAAAATCGCCAATGAGTATACCTATAACCGTCACCTGATCATAGGTTGTATTGTCCATGAAGACATAGTCATCCCCTTCGGGGTAGAGATATTGCATTTCATGTGTTTCAACGGGCAATTCCTCGACAGACTCTCCTGATTTATACGTGAACTCTTGTACTTTTCCCGTTTTGAGGGATTTTAACCGTGTTCTAACAAATGCCGATCCTTTTCCCGGGTTTACGCGTTGGAATTCCACAATCTGGTGCGGTTGATCTTTGAATGTGATAAATATTCCGTTTTTGAAATCAGATGTTGATATAGAAGACATGGAAGGTATTATCCCATGAAACGGTTTATTTTTCAAACAGTTCTTTTGAGGGAAAGAAAGTGGTATCGCTAATATCAGTCATGTTTCCAAATAGCATAATGAGGCGGTCAAGTCCGACTGCAATGCCGCTTGTTTCCGGCATACCTACTTTGAGCGCCTTAATAAAATCATGGTCGTACACATACGATGTTTTTCCAAGCCGCTTTATCTCAGCTAGTTCCGCATCAAATCGTTTTTGCTGTTCTTTCCAGTCGGTGAGTTCTTCATAGCAGTCTCCAAGTTCCAGACCACCGATATAGAATTCAAAACGGTTTGCATATCGAGGATCGTCTTCGTTTTTCTTTGATAATGCGGCCACAGCGTTTGGGAAACCGTAGATAATGGTTGGTTTTTCTTTTCCTAAATGTGGTTCTATTTCATTTAAAAACATCTGGTTATACAACTCTTCCCATGTTGTTGAAGACAAAATAGTGTATCCCCTTTCTTTTGATACGTTTTGTGCTTTTTTAAGTGAAAAAAAGGTATCTAGGTCAACGTCAGCGTATTGTTTAAATGCTTCTTTTACTGATATTCGTTCCCATTTTTGATTCAAATCAAATGATATTCCCTGATAGTGTAAAATCGTGCTTTTCGTTAACTGTAAGCAAATACTTCGTAATAGTTTTTCACAATCATCCATTATTTTTTCATAATGACTCCCTACTCTATACCACTCAAGAATGGAAAATTCCGGCATGTGTGTATTACTATTCGTTTCTGTATTCCGAAAACTTTTTGTGATGCTGTAACAATTCCCAATACCAGCCACAATCAGTTTTTTAAGAGCAAGTTCCGGGGACGTGGAAAGATACGCAACTTTTTTGTTTCGGTTTCTATCAAGGAGTGTAGTTTCAAACACATCAAGGTATGATTCTGCAGCCGGATGCGCGATGAGAATGGGTGTTTCAACCTCATGAAATTGATGCTTGTCAAAAAACGAACGGATTATCTTTATGACCCGCTCCCTGACAAAATAACGTCCAAAGAGTTTGGGGGTTGCCCGAAGCTGTCGCCACGTGTTCATTATGTGCGTTACTTGATAAATCGATATATTTTTGCCTTTTCCTTCAGACTTGTAAACCATGGCTGGAGTTGTTCCCCAACTTTCTGCATCAAAATTGTTTCCCGTGCTTCCTTTTTCATACCGTCTGAATCTGTTGCAACCAACGTTGATGGATTATCAGTAGTGTATTTGGTAATTTCTTCATCTGTGATGGTTACATCTTTTCCGATCAGCTTTGTCAAGAGCATTTGTAACCGTATTTGTTGATCAAAATCAGTTTTTGTCATCCCTTGGAATTTGAGCACTTCCTCAAGGGTGACATTTCCACCAAAGTTTTTTAGAATTTCTTGTTGCTGCGTATCAATTTCTTGTTGTGTTACAGCGATCCCAAGACGTTTTGCTTCATTTCCAATGAGCTGCTCCGTGATCATGTTTTCAAGTGTTTGCATTCCATATTTTGAAACGAGCGCCTTATTCATGGTCCAGCGGAAAATTGGCTTATTGTTCACAACGGCTGCAATAATGAGGCCTTTGTTTACCGCAAGCAGTCCAAGAATGATGACGCCAAGGATTATGGCGATATACCCGGTTTTTGACATCCCACATCGTGAATAACAGGATGGTGATGGAGAAATGGTATTGAATGATGGCATCTCTTGTGGAAGAACAATGGGGGTTTTATGAACTTTGATTGCCGCTTTCGTTTTTTTCGTTTTAGTTGTCATAGATACTCCTTATAAAAAAATAAGCAGGTTTTATCAGTATGACTCACATCCTATCATGTTTTTCTTGGTGAAACAAGAAAAACAGCTCGGACAAACCTTTGATAATACGCACAAGTCACATTTAGGTTTTTGTGCTCTGCAGACGGCTCGGCCATGGTCTATTAAATGATATGTAATATTTCTCCATTCAGATTTGGAAATACTATTCATTAGTTCCCGTTCTGTCTTAATCGGATTGGTATACGCGACTGGCGAAACCAGCCTGAGTCGCTCACTCAGTCTTAATACATGTGTATCAACAGCTATTCCAGCATTCGTTTGATATGCGTTGCAGAGTACAACATTTGCTGTTTTTCTTCCAACTCCAGGGATTGTGATAAGTTCCTCCATTGTTTTTGGAACGGCCCTTTTCCATGTTTGAAGAATCATATTTGCTGCAGCAATAATATGTTTTGCTTTGTTCCGATAAAAGCCTATGGATTTGATGTCCTGTTCAAATATTGATTGATTGGCATGCGCCACATCTTCTATCGTTTTGTATTTCATAAACAGTGATGCTGTTACTTTATTGACCATGATATCAGTACACTGTGCGGATAAGATAACGGCAACAAGAAGCTCCCACGGCGTTTTGTAGTTCAGCATGATATGCGCATGAGGATATGTTTTTTTGAGAAGCTGCAATACAACAGTAATACGTTTTTGTTGATCATTCATATTGCGTTTGTATGCACGATTGATACAATAGTAAAGAAAAGAAAACTATGCGTATTTTACCATGGATTAAAGATTATTTATTACCGCATATTTCCCGAATATTCTCCGCAAGCGCTGATTCAGGCGCGTTTCGGTATAGTGTTATTGCTTTGTGTATGGCCTTTGTAGCGATTAATATGTGGATGAGAATGATCACCAAAACAAATGCGGCAACAAAGCGTACAGACATGCTTTCTTATCCATTTTCTGTTGTAAAGCATACACAATTTGGTGAGTACCTGTACACGATTGGTAATATAAAAGAAGCAGAACGAGAGGTGGCAATTGCACAACAACTATATATGGGTCAACGGATGATGTCAAAAACACCCCCCACTGTTTTAGGTGCCCAATCGACTCCGATCGATATTCAACAAAAATGGAATAACGAATTAGATCGTCTGAATAATCTATACATGTTTTGGTCGCGTATAATTAAAGCAAAGCCTGATTATCGGGATGCATATCTGACACTTGCCTCCCTTGCGCATGCAATCAATATGGATAAAGAGGCTCGGGAGTATCTGCAGCAGGCTTATACTCTCGATCCAAATAACCAGCTCGTTGCTGAAACATGGTCCATTCTGGGGATTTCTTTTTGAGGCGTTATTTTTCTTCTGATACTGTTTTCTCTTCTTTATCTGTGCTTTCTGCCCCGCCCTCCGTAGTTGTTTCTGAAAGAGCTATTTCTTCAGCAGACGTTTCTGCTACAACTGGTTCTGGTTCCTTTATAACGACAAAAGCGCCGATTTTGACAACAATACGTGTCGGGTCGGTAAGAACGGTAACGCTTGACGGAACAGTCAATTCACCAACAATAATCTGGTCATTAACAACAGCAAGACCTGATATATCAACAACGATTTTTTCAGGAAGCTCTGCTGGAAGTGCTTCAACCTCAATGTGATCCATGAGTGGAAGGAGCACACCAAGTTTTTCTTTGACTGCGGAAGCTTCACCAGTTAGCTCAACTGGGACATCTGCATGTACTTTCTCCTTGAGGTTTACTTCATGAAATTCAACATGAACAAAATTATTTCGGACCGGATCAACTTGCACAGTGTGAATTAAAACGGAGTGTTTTTTTTCACCAATGATTAGTTCAATAAGACCGGTCTCCCCCGCTTCTCGATACACGGTCGAAAATTCAGGAATTGCAACAGAAATTGTTTGTGGAACTATTCCTTTTCCATATACCGTCGCCGGTAATTGACCGCCACTTCGAAGTGTTTTAACTTTTTTTCCTGTTATTGTTCGAACATCTGCCTGAAGTTTATGTGAACTCATACTACTAGTCCTTTAGAAAATGAATTTGTATGCTGCTATCTTGCAACATCGTGCTATTGTACTCGAGATACCCATTGTTTGCAACTGTTATAGTGTTCGTTTGGCCGTCCCCTTTTGTCCTCCATGCGTAGGGATAATGCACGCGGATAAGCGTTGGAACAGTGGTGACACCTGATTGTTTTTGTGAGAACACAATCATACGAATGTCATGCTCGATTGCTATATCTCGATTAAGATATTCGTAGGTTACCGATATCGCGACTTCCTGTTGTGGAAGCACATCAAATGCACTAGCAACAATGGTCGTTAGTGCATGTGTCGTTGTATCAAGTTCTCCATACGGAAGAACAATGAGGGCATTTTTTCCTGTTGCTTTGGCTGGCACCGAGACGCTATTTATGGTGAATGCTGTGATATGAGCGGATTTCGGAAGATAGAAACGCATATAGTTTTTATATATTCCGCCTCCCGGTTGATCATTCGCAGTGTTTTTTATCACACGAGTGACGGTTTCCCTGACTCGTCCGGATGCATCAATCGTGATATCTCTAGTGTCGTTCCTTTCAATATAATAATTTGCTTTATTTACTCCAAGATTTGCCTCTATTACCCCATAGAATTGAAACAAGCAAACAGCATTTAAAACAGGTTCACATAGCTGTTTTGTCGGAAGCTTTCCCGCCCATTCAAATTGCTCAGCGAGTTGTTGCGCCTCATGATCGGTAAAATACATTTGTACATCCCGCTCACGTAACGCCTGATCCATTGTTTCAAATAGTTGCACTCCTGATATTTTTTTGTTTTGGAAGATGGTTGCCATGAGTGTCTTCATTAAATTACCAAGAAAGTCTTTTTTCTGTGTTGAACCGGGAAAGAAGTCTGTTTGTGTGTACTGGAGTGATTTTGCATAAAAATTGTCTTCCCGTATTTCATCTCCCCCATCGAGAAGCTTGACGGGTCCAGTAAGTTTTAAGAATTTTACGATGAGTGATGCATTGAGCGCGATGACACCGTTGACAGTACTTCCTGTTTCTTTTTCATAAAACCACATGGCTTTTTCTGCACTTTCTGTAAAATCAGGATTCCAATTGCTGTCCCTGAGATACCAATGCTCCTGTGTTAGGAGATCACGGATTGGTATGGGTGGATCAACATGTCCCTTGAGTTGTCCATCAACTGTGTACACATCTTCAACACGCATATCAGTGATCGCCCCATCTTCAATGGTGATATGCATAATGGAACCAATAAATCCTCCAGTTGGCCGTAATTCTGTATTATTTTGTAATAACACCAGAAGTGTTAATGGTTGTTTGTATCCCGAGATATACGGATACAGGAGCAAGAGTCTTTCTGCTGTTTGCATGTTTGTTCTGACTCGTTTTAGTGTTATCATTCCCTGTTCAAGCCTGGAGGTAAAAAGAGGAATTGATAATAAAAACGGAGGGTCCTTGATTATTTGTTCCAACATTCGATATGAAAGATCGAGATTTGTGTGGAGAGAAAAAAGTTGTGTCTTCATTTGTTCAATCTGCACAACCGCTGATACCGTATCCTGTTTTGATAAATCTGTTGTGAGAAATGAGGTGATAAAGTTTGATGCAACTAAATTTATTTCAGCGCTTGATGCAAGAACCGCAGTCATTTTTTCAAGCGTCGAAATGATGGTTTCATTTTTTGCAATTATGTCGGATTGCTTTGTGAGACGCAATGGAAGTTGTATGATTGAAAATGCTCCTCGCGCAGTGCGTACCCATTGACGTGTGTATATATTTGTTTTGAACGTACACATTTCAGTTTTTTTCATACACATTGATTGTGTGTAAAGCGAAGCGGTAAGAAGCGTAAGAGATCCGAGATATACAATAAGCGGCAATGTCAAAGAAATACAAATACATCCAATGGAAATGAATACCCATTTTTTTTGATGATGTTTAGATTGTGTATCGGATTGAAATTCCTGAGAAATTGTTTGTGCTATTCGTTGCGTGTCCCTTTTTTCATTCATACGGTGTTCAGCCTGTGGCTCACGTTGTTTAGGTCTTTCTTCATTTATCTGCTTGGTGCTGGTTGGTTGTTTTATTCGCGTTGGTGTAGTTGTTTGAAAATTTTTTATTTTTTGTGTTCCTGTAAAAAAGAAATTACATAGCGCGCCAAGAAGATCACCGCTTATAGTTTTTGGATCAATAAGAGCAACCTTTATATGTGAGCCGTTCGGTATTACAACGTCTTCCTCATATATATCCCAAATGACAGCCATCGTTTTTTGGCTAAAAATTGTTTGTGTTCCAAGAATTGTTTTCACGAACGTTATGTCACCGACAACAAGATGATATGTACACTGCGCCGATGGTGATGAATTGATATAGACTTTACAACCGTTTATTGCAAAGAATTCCCGTAACGGTTGAATAAATAATTCATCAAGCGCGTCTATACGCACCGTAGGAAATGAGGCCATTTCATTATGAATAGCAGTTGTGTCGTTATTTTTCATACGAGGTATGCATGTGAGGCTTCCGTATTATGTCAAAACAGAAAGACGAAAACAACAGAAACTGATCTTTGTAAGATTATACTTTTTCAGGTAACACGACATGAGAAATTTTATAAGAAGGATTGTGATTCGTCCAACGCTTGGTTTACAAAATAGTCAGCCCGTTTGTTTTGTTCTCTCGGAACAGATGTATAGGTGATTGTTCCCCCAACCTCCTGTTCAAGGTGCCGTATGGTAAATGCTAGCTCACGCAACCTACTGTCCTTAATTTTGAATAGTCCATTCAGTTGATTGACGACAAGTTGAGAGTCCAAATAAAATTGAACAGTCCGTATTTCTTTGTTCCCTTGTTTTTTCATATATTGAAGAGCTTCAATAACCGCGGTGTATTCGGCAACATTGTTTGTTGTTTCCCCTATGGTTTTTCCAAATTCAGTTACGACAACACCGTTTTTTTCAATAACAACACCAATGCCTGCAGGCCCCGGGTTTCCTCTGGCCCCCCCATCTGTGCGAATGATGTAGGAAATATTCATGCGTCAAGTATCCCAGGTTGAAGACTTTTCTGTCAAGCGCGTTTTAATGTTATATATGAAAACGTAAGAACAAATAATTCTGACATAACTGTAATCCATGCGGCCGCAATGTACCCGTATTGTGGGATAAAAATAATGTTACATATAATATTGATCGCCATTGAAGCGGTATAAATACCAAGCATTTGTTTTTGTTTTCTTTCAACAATCAAAATCCACATAGATAATGATGTCAGATAAAATATTGGAAGCCCTGCGAGTAATATTCGAAGCGGACAGATGCTTGCATTAAATTCCGGGCGGATAAGTGAAATAAATGGTGCGGCAAACCACCCGCCTATTCCTATGAGGAGAGATAATAAAATGAGAATAATGCCCGACATGCGGACACGAGCTTGCAGCTGTTTTTCATCAGAAGATTTTTTTGATGCCATAAGCAGTGGAAACATCGCATTCATGAAAAATGTAGGAATTACAAGAATAAGCTCAAAAAATTTGTAAGCAAGTCCGTAGGTGCCGACATCACTTGTTGAGCGAGTAAGGGTAAGAATAAAACTGTCCGCGTGAAAATATATGACATTGCACACTAATGTTAAACCAAGTGGAAGCGCTTGTAAGATCAACCGTTTTGTTAATTGAGGATTCCATGTGAGGGTTGGCATACCGGAAAGTTTTTTTACAAAAAGAAGTGCGACAACGGATGTTACGATTGATCCAATAAGAAATGCAATAATACTTCCAAGAAGCGCGGCAGTTGGAAGAAATATTTTTGAACTGATGTATATGGAAAGAAGTGTTGTCAGAGAACCAATTGCTACCGCGTATGTTGCGAAATCATAGCGTAGACGTTCCTGAAATAATACATTTGTTGTGGTAATGATGGATTGAAAAAAGATTGAAGGAACAAATAAAACAATGCCCATTTTTACAACCATCGAATATCCTTGACTGTCAGAACCCGGGAGGAATGCTGTTATCGCAAGCGTAATAAACATCAGTAATAAGCCAAAAAGAATACGCGTGGTGAAAAGGACATTTCTTATTTGTTTAACCGTTTGTTTTTCAATGAGTTGTAAATACGCAGCGTTCAGACCGAAATCACAGAATAAATAGAAGAAGGCGATATAGGTAGTTATTTTTGTAAAATCACCGTATCCTTCAACGCCGAGTGATCTTGCAAGAATAAGGCTGACAAGAAATGTTGTACCCCCTGAAATAATTTTTCCTATTACCTGGGCAATCGTATTAAATGCAACCTTCTTTTTCATGACATCCCTTATTGTATCAAGTATTATGGTAATTCAAGAATGGGAGTGTTATTAAAATAGCAAAAAGTAATTGTCCTTGTTGTACAGAAAGCGGGTAATGATCAACGAGTCCAACCATTAACAATAACATGATGGGAATAAAATGAAAGACTGATGTTCTATGAGATACGAAATATAAGATATATTTTTTTATTACAATACATAAAAATATTATGCCAACAATGCCAGTTTCAGCAATCCACAATAAATATATATTATGAACAGGCTGAACAAAAAAAAGATCGCGGGTGAGTGCGACAGAGGGGAGCTTTACCAAAAACGTTCCAAGACCCGTTCCAAACAGTGGATGTTGGAAAAACAGTTTTATTGCTGAGAATGCAAGATCATATCGTACAAAAACACTTTCATGAGCTATGTTTAATGAGAGAAAATAGGGGAGTGTAAGACACATGTATGCCATGAGTACGACAACACCACTAATAATTATTTTTTTGTTCTGTTTTCGCGGCGTGTACATAATAATGAGAATTGCGGCAAGTATTCCAATAACCCATGCACTTCTGCTTAATGTGAACATAAGTGTAAGAAACGAAATTCCAAGGATACTATACAACCATAAACGAATTTGTTTTGTTTTTTCTGTTTGTGCAATATGCGCGATAAGATACATCGTTGTTACGAGATACCCTCCCAGAACGTTTGGATGCGGAAAAGTAGCATATGGACGTAAGAGTTCACCACACCTCGTGTTGGTAAACCAACACCAGTTTGTTCGCGCAATACCCGGTGTCATTACATCAAATGATCGTTCACCAAAAAACCACATAACCCCTCCTATAGATCTTTGGAAAAAAAACTGCGTGATACCAATGAGAGATGAATAGGCGGCAGCGACACTAAAAGCAAAAACAACATTTCTAAATAATGGCTTTGTTTTGTATATATAAAAACCAAAACACACAAACTCGATTATTTTTCCCCATCTATATAAAGAAATAATGGGAGATACGGAAAAACCAATATTTAAACCAATTGCCAACATGATCCCACAAAGTATGGCTATTTGTTTTTTGGGAATACTAAAATTTTTTTGGGTAACCACCCACGTTAATAACACAAAAAAAATGGTAATGTCGGTGAGAAATAACGTTGGGGAAAGATAATCAATTCTTCTTCCCAGTATTAATGCCCAGTCCGGCCACGTATGAAGCCCAAGTTGTGTTGGAAGCAGAACGATGGTGAGGTAAAACAATACAACATGAATTGACATCGTGGCTTCAGTATAAAAGGAGAGGGGGATAAAACGCAACTTACGCAACTTTTGGGGAAATAACTAATTTTCTCTCTCTACCTTCCCCTGCGGATTCTGTGCTCACCCGTTCATCTCCGGAAAGCGTAAGATGAATAACGCGTCGTTCTGCTGCTGAAAGATGGGACAGTTCAACAGGCCTTCCTGTTGTAATTGCGCGTTCAGATGCGCGTTGTGCCATATACATGAGTGCTTCTTCCCGTTTTTCCCGGTAATCTCCAACATTCACATACACGCGTTCCCATGAGCCAAGTTCTTTAGCCACAATCATGCCTAACATCATTTGAAAACTTTCCAGTGTCCGTCCATGAAATCCAATAAGAAGCCCTGTTTCTTCTGTTTCGATATTTACTCTATATGCGCCGGATTCATCTGTATCAATGGATACATCACCTGCGATGCCGAGTCGTTTTAAAAGATCTTCTGTGATGTCCTTGATTTTTATTGTTGGTTCCATGTTATTTTCCTTTGTTCACCTGTATTTGCTGAATAATACCAAAAAGACCGAAGATGTTCCAGTAGAGTGAGAGACCGATAGGTAGTTGAAATGCAAAAAATCCAAACATAATCGGTGTAATAAACATCATTTGTTTTTGCATATCCGCCATGGTATCTGATTTTTTCTCTCCTTCTTTTCCTTCAGTAATTGCTAATTTTGGTGCAGATTTAGGCGTCATAAGTTTTGATTGGTATAGTTGGAGTAAAGCAGTAATAAGAGGAACAAGGAGCAGCCACCATCCATATTTTTGCCAATCACTCGGTTTTATTCCGAGGTTTACACCAATAAATGTTACATCAAGTGCTTTTAGTTGTAATGCAGGGTTGTAGACGATTGCATTAATTTCTTCCATCATTTTTGTGGCATTTCCATTTCCGAGCACCTGGTAAAATACATTGTAGAGAGCGATAAGAATAGGGAATTGAACAAGTGTTGGAAGACAACCTGCCGCAGGGTTTACTCCGTGTTCTTTGTATAACGCAAGTTGTGCTTGTTGCAGCGCCTGTTTATCTCCTTTGTGCTTGAGAGATAACACATCAAGATGTGGTTTCATGTCCGCCATTTTTTTCGCACTTTTTAGTTGTGCGTGCATAAGCGGATACAATGCGAATCGAACAACGACGGTAAGAAGAATAATGGCAAAGCCCAACGGTCCGGGAATATTAAGCCACTCACAGAATTTATAAAAAACGACCAAAAGATTGGTGATTGGCCAGACGAGTAATTGATTCCAGAGATTTGGATTTGTCATAGATGTTTTGGAATGGGATCAAATCCGCCGTTATTCCATGGATGACATCGAATAATACGTTTCAACCCTAACCACAATCCGGTTATTATACCATAGCGGTCGATTGTCTGATATGTATACTCACTGCATGTTGGTGTAAATCGACAGACTTTGTCAGTAATCCAAAGTTGTTTTGCAAGCCCAGTATCAAGAGAAAGATACTTTTGATAGAAACGAATGAATTGTAATATAAAAGACTTCATAAAGTTTTTAATACGCCTAATTCTTGTATCATGTCTTTACTATTTTTCATTGAACAATCTTTTTTTATAACAGCAATGCAATGAATTGGGTGTGGCAGTGTGGGAAGTAAATATGTGAAAGCTGCCCGAATAATTCGTTTCATCCGATTTCGTTTGACTGCACTTTT
>JAZDOQ010000008.1:0-17388 GCA_043798445.1 Candidatus Gottesmanbacteria bacterium
TAATTTTTATGCCATGGAATTTTTTAACGGTGCCAGTCTGAAAATTTTACCGCCGTTTACCACGATGTACCCAAAAGAGCAATATGATATGTGGCAGGAATACTGGTCTGAGTACTATCCCGGAAGGACAACGGAGGAGCGTCAAGTAATAGCGAATAAATACCTTAAAAAAGGGTGGGATATCGTGAAGGCCGATCCGATTGATTATATCCGGTGGCGGTTTTTTAAGATGTGGTATGTTTGGCAGAAAGAGAATATATTTTTTTATGATGAACCCGGATATGAATCACACCGCCCATATACGTATTGGGGTAATTTGATAGTACTCATGTTTGCCGCATTGGGTATGATTACCGGATTTACCCTTGTACACAATAAAATTGGTAAATGGATATGGGGCTGTTTTGTCGGCACTATTGTCTATGGTACGATTGCGTTTTGTTTTAGTCATGCGGAGTACCGATTGACCATTCCGTTTTACCCCATCATTATTGCGCTTGCAAGCATCGGCATATTCGCGTTAGCTACAGCAGTTCGAAGAATACTATTTACGAAATGAAACACGCCTGTTATCTCTGTCATACACCAACAATATTTTTCATGGAAAAACAGGGGTATAGGTTGTACCGATGCCCAGCATGCAAGTTAACAGTGACTGAATTTACGAAACAATATACGTCATTCGTTAAACAATTTTATTCAAAAGGATATTTTACCGGCGATCCGAGATGTAGTGCGTTTTCTGGGTATGAAAAAGATAAACTGTGTGTCACGCGAAATCTACAACAAGTGTTGCAACGGGTAAAAAAATATGTGCCCAATGACGCAAAGATATTAGATGCTGGTTGTGCAATGGGATTTATGGTGGAACTGGCACGTCTGCAGGGGTATAACGCATATGGATTTGATCCTTCTTCTTATGCGTTATCCCGCGCAACTTCCGCCATAAAACAATACCTATCAAAAGCAACGATTGAAACCGCATCGTACCCAAAAAATTCTTTTGATGCCATTACACTAACGGATATCATTGAACATACGCAAGATCCTGTTAGGAGTATGAATAGCTTACGGCAATTTTTAAAATGTGATGGGTATATTGTGATTGCCACAGGAGACACGCAAAGTCTCGCCGCGAAACTATTGGGTAAACATTGGACGTTTTATATCCCACCACAACATCTCGTTTTCTTATCCAAAGATAATCTTACGACTATGCTTCGCGCGGCTGGATTTACCCCTGTTTCCTGGTTTCGTATCGGTAAATGGTTAAGTCTTGATTATATTGTCCATTTAGCGCAATCAGCTGGTGATTATTGGTGGGCTCGATATATTCATTTCGTCGTGAAGTGGTTACATATTGGAAAGCTGCCCATATATTTACCAATGCAAGATAATATGGTGGTTATAGCAAGAAAAACTAATTAATTCCGTAGACCGTTGCTGTTTTTGAAGAAAAGAGAGGAACAAGGAATGGATATGTACGTTGGAACGCATTTCTGTCTCCGTCGTAGACCGTGAAAAGAACAAAATTAATATGATGGGATTGTAACCAGCGTCGTGTTTCGTTTTCTTCCATTTCGAGTGCAAAGAATTTTATTACTTCGGCTTTTTTTTCTGGAAGATTTTGTGTAGCGTATTGCGGTCCGGTTATTGTTCTATGACCTCCAAGAACTGGAACAAGCATATCCATACGACTTGATGGATTTGCAAGAACGAGTGATGACAGAGGTTTTTGTGTGGATAGATACGTAAATGCGTTAGAGATAGATTTTGGCAGGAAATATAGGGGATCAGTGTATGTTGTAGCAGGAGGAATTTTTTGTTGCAGTTCCCACACTATTGTTGGAGCAACGGAAATGAAAAAAACAAAAAATAGAAGTCCGATGATAGTATTTTTCTTATATCTAACAACGTGTTTCAATCGTTCTGCCAGTTCAAAAAGTCCAACGGCTGCAAACCATCCCCAGAAGAGATACTGAGCTGAAAAGAGGAGTCGCGCATTGCTGATGCCGAAGTGTCCGGAGACAGGAAGAAGAAAAGTGAGATACGCTCCGGGAATTAGGATCATGCCAAACCGTTCTATGGATGTTGTTTTTTTCCATCGGAACACGATTCCTAAGACCGCAAATGGGAGAATGGGACCGATTGACTTCATAAGAAACGGAAAGATTGTTCGGACTTGCCACTGTGCCTCACTCGCCATGCTGTTGACATAGTGATTCGTGAAATAGAGAAATGTAAGATAGAGAGTGCCGAAAAGATAGCCCACGGTAAGAAAACCCACTTTTTTCCAATCTTTATTGTCTTTCCAAACAACAGATGTCAGCCAGTATGTTCCGATAATCAATGTTATGGCGACAGGCTGGAGAATAGTGACCATGCAAAATACACACACCGTCAATATGGTGATCCAGATTTTTGTGTGACGAGTAAAAAGAAACACAAGGGATAGGAGAATGAGGATATTAATTACAAGATAGTGAGGGAGTGTGCCAATTCGATCAAACATATAGTGCGGTGTGTTCCAGAGTTGATACGGATAGAATCGGTATAGTGCTCCGTCAGGAAGCCGGTTCATGAAAGATGCTGAAAAGAGAAAAAAGAGAAACGCAGGAAATGCATAGATCGGTTTGGGAAATAATTTTTTTAGACAATAGTACGTGAAGATAAGAAATATACACGAAAGTACTATTATACTTATGTTGTAAGAATCCATTGGATTTAAATGAATGATCCCCCCGATTTTTCCAAGAAGAATATTTGGATAATGAAGAAGGGTTGGAGCGACGCCTTCTTCGGTAAACATTGCATGATTCAGCCATGCGCCACGAGCGCCTTGGGTAAATTGACTGAGATAATACATGTAATCTTCCCAGTAGTGTGTTACCCCGAGATTGACAGTTTGTGGCGGGGTATGAAAGACAAATGAAAGGTATGTAGTACTTGCGGCAAGAGATGCAAGGATACTCAGAACGATAACGCTAATCCATTCCATAATGATATGTTATACTAACGGCAATTATTTTATGGTATCACTACAATTGAAAAATAAACAGATTCTTATTACCGGAGGGTTGGGATTTATTGGTAGTTCGATTGCCATTCCACTCGTAAAACTTGGAGCCCATGTAACAATTATCGATAATCTGTCTCCCATGCAGGGGGGAAATATTTTTAATATTAAGCCGATTGAAAAATATGTTCGTATTAATTATACTGATATCCGTGATATAGCCTCAATTAATCAGCTAGTCAAAGGAAAAGATTTTATTTTTCATTTAGCCCGGCAGACAGACCACATTATCAGTCAAACAGACCCATATCCGGATATTGATGTTAATATCAAAGGGACAGCAATTCTTCTTGAAGCATGTAAACATAATAATCCAACAGTACGGCTTATTAATGTCGGTACGCGTGGACAATACGGAACACCAATCACGCTTCCGGTTTCCGAAGATGCACCAACGAATCCAAAAGGGATATATGAACTTACGAATTTAGCAGCTGAAAAAATGGTAAAAATTTATCATGATAATCATGGCATTCGTTCTATTATGCTGAGGCTCACGAATATTTATGGACCGCGTTCACAGATGAAAACGAATCATTATGGTGTTGTGAACTGGTTTATTAGACAGGCAATAGATGGGGAAAAGATATCTGTCTATGGTGATGGAAAGATGCGCAGAGATTTTTTGTATATCGATGATACGATAGATGCAATGATCCGTTGTGCAGTAACTCCTGCTTGTTATGGGGAAGTAATAAATATTGGTCATGACAAACCGGACACATTTTTACATCTCGTTCAAACAATCGTAAGTATCGCTGGAAAAAAGGCGTCATATCAATTTACTCCATTTTCGAAGGAGCGCAAAGCCCAAGAACCAGGGGATTTTGCCAGTGATATAACGAAAATACAAAAATTGACTGGATGGAAATCAACAACGTCACTTACTTCTGGCATGAAAAAAACTATTGCCTATTATCGGAAATACAAAAAACACTATTGGTCATGAAACTATCATCACTTTCCATTCTTATTCCTGCGTACAAAGATGAAAAAACAATAGCTACGGTAGTTGCGCACGCGCAGCACATAGGAAAACAGGTGGCCAAGAAATTGGAAATAGTGGTGATTAATGATGCCAGTCCGGATAAAACCGGAATAGTGATTGAGAAGTTAAAAAAGCAGATACCAGAATTACATGTTATTCATCATATTATAAATCAGGGATATGGGGGAACAATCAAAGAACTGTATTTCGCTGGAAACTATGAATGGCTGTTTACCGTCCCTGGAGATTATCAGATTGATCCAAAAGAAATACAAAAAATGCTTCCGTATACTGCCTCTTTTGATATGATTATCGGATGGAGAAAAAAAAGGAGTGATAATCAAAACAGACTCCGTCAATCAAAAATATATAATATGCTTTTGCGGTTGATGTTTGGATTGCGGTTGCATGATATCAATTCCGTCCGACTTATGAAGAGAAGTATCATGCATAAACGGAAATTTTCTACCAACTCCTCATTTGTTGATGCGGAATTGACCATTGGTGCAATTCACGATGGATATCAGGTGATAGAAATACCCATTCAACACCTAGACCGAAAGACTGGTGGAGCAAGTGGTGGAAAATGGTCTATTATAATGCCAGTGATTATTGATATGCTCAGATATAGACTGCATAGTATGATATGACCATCCCAATATTTAATTTAACGCGTCAATATAAAACAATTAAAAAAGAAGTCAATTGTGCGATTCAAACAGTATTATCCCGTGGTAATTTTATTTTAGGAGAAGAAGTAGATGCTTTTGAAAAAGAATTTGCTTCCTATATCGGTGTCACCTACGCAATCGGTGTTGCATCCGGTACAGATGCGCTTACACTTGCCATACGCGCTTTAGGATTGTCAACGGGAGATGAGGTGCTTCTTCCGGTCAATTCCTATCCGACATTTTTTGGCGTGGCCATGGCTGGAGTTTTTGTTCGGTTTGTTGATTGTGACGAAAGTGGAAATATTAGCGTAACAGATCTAGTTAAGCGGATTACCAAGAAAACGAAAGCAATCATTGTAGTACATCTGTATGGTAATCCAGCCGATCTTATTGGAATAAAAAGCCTTTTGAAAAAACTACACCGAACCGATATCAAAATCATTGAAGACTGTGCGCAGGCACATGGAGCAATGATTGGGTCAAAGAAAGTCGGGGCTTTTGGTGACATCGCCTGTTTTAGTTTTTATCCTTCTAAAAATCTCGGTGCATATGGGGATGGAGGAATGATTTTGACAAAAAGAAAAAAAATTGCCGATCATATTCGGGCACTTCGAATGTATGGAGAGATGAAACGATATGAGAGTACAGAGCTTTCCGGAGTCAGTCGATTAGATGAACTTCATGCAGTGGTGTTGCGGGTTAAATTACGGCATCTGGATGTGTGGAATAAAAAGAGGAAGAAAATTGCTCAACTATATACAAACGTATTGTCCTCAATAGACGGATTAACAGTTTTGCCGTATGAACTTGGATCGTGTCATCACCTATTCATTATTCGAACAAAACGCCGCGACGCGTTAAAAACATATCTAGAACAACACGGAATCGGATGTGCAATTCATTATCCGATTCCTCTTCATCTTGTTTGGACCTGCAAGGCATACGGCTACCATCAAGGTGATTTTCCTGTTGCGGAGCAATTGTCAAAAGAGATTCTGTCTTTGCCGATTTATCCGGAATTGCAGCTGTCAACCGTTCGTTCTATTGCGACTTCTATTCGGTCTTTTTATCAAACCGCGTGAGTATTTCCAATTGATTGATATCTGTATCTACGGTATATTCGATATAGACGATATGAAGCGATTTACCTTGTTTGTTTCCCTTGGTATTGCCATTGTTGTTTGTGTGGTGATTGGGTATTTTCTTGTGGGAAAATATCAACTTGGGATGATCCGATATTTTGATATGGACGAATTTGCCTATTTGAATTGGGCGAGTCACATGACTCAAGGATTTGTTCCATATAGAGATTTTCTTTATCAATTACCACCAGGATTTCTCCTGATGCTTACACCAATTTTTATATTTTCTCGAAGTTCATTATCACCTTTGACACAAGGGCGGGTAGTAGCCTTTGTTATTCAGTGTCTGCTAATTGTTATAATTGGACTTATTTTTTGGCGCGTCAGGAAACGGTGGACAGCTTTATTTGCATCCCTTTTTCTTGCTTTTTTGCCGCTTCCTGCGGATAAGCTTTTAGAAATCCGTCCGGATACGGCGGGTGTATTATTTGCCATGGTTGGGACGCTCTTTCAAATTATGTGGATGGAAAGGGAAAAAGGAAAAATAGCGACCGTTTTCATGGGTATCTCAGGATTATTTTATGGATTATCTGTTTTTGTTTTGCAAAAAACGGTGTTTCATGTTGCTGTTGCCGCTGGCATCGCGTATATTTGGGCTTTACAGATAAAACCGTGGTTTACCAGAGTAAAAATGCTTTTGCCGTTTGTGATAGGAGGCATATCGCCATTTATTCCGTTTGTTTTTTGGGCCGTGACACAACATAGCGGATCACTGACATGGTATTTATTGACGAAATTTCCTTCTGAAACCATGTACATGGCAAAAGATTTTTATATTTCTCCATGGTTTTTTTTCCGGTATACGGATGTGTATTATGGAAAAAGTGGTTGGAATTGGGGCTATCTACTCAATCAGATAATTTGGGTTGTTGGGATTCTCATGGGAATAGTGCGGTTCGTGACGCCGGTTATTCCGAGAGGGAAAAAATATGTTTTAAGTGAGCTGTTATTGTCCGGAGTATTCCTTGTCCAATTGTTGACATTTATATATTATATGCCGTTTAAACACGCACAATATCTCATTCCTCTCGCTGTTTTTGTCGCATTGTATGCAGCTGATTTTATCGATGTTGTATGGCAACGCATGACGCGCTCAGCGATAATATTAGGTGTTGGAACATCTTTACTGCTTGTCTTGGTTGGTTTACTCATTCAGGGGTATCGTGATGTGAATGACATTAAAATGAATTGGACGAATACACATGAAAAACAAACACTCCAAACAATGCTTGATACCATTCCTCGGAATGAATATGTGTTTGATCTTGTCGGATTGTCTCTGTATTATCCACAGCCATATTATGTAAGTTGTTTGCCTGTTGGGCAATTCTCCCGATATATATCACTTCAACTTCCATCGCTTCGTGATACACTTGAGCGAACAAAAACCCGATATATTTACCAAGGAAACGCAAAACGGTTGACAACACTGCTTCCGGAAGATCAAGCATATATCAGTGCGCATTACATTCCTGTTGGCGACGGGTCGCTTTTACAACGGGGGAAGTAATAGAATGGAGAAATATGAAACCAGGAGCACACATTACAACATTTACTGATCGAAAAGGGAGAGATGTTGTTGTTACTTCACTTCAAGCATCTGATTTGCCGGATCTTTTACGGTATGCAAATGACCTTATTGACGAGGATACATTTGTTTTACTTTCAGGGAAACATCTTACACATGCTCATGAAGAGAAATATGTGCGTGATGCAATAAAACTCATAAAAAAGAATAAAAAAATTCATTTAATTGCCCGTATTGACGGCGTTATCGCAAGTAGTTTTGAAGTACGGATTTTGTCACTTCGCAAGTCACATGTTGGAGAAATTGGTATTTCTGTGGCTTATGCGTTTCGTGACAGCGGCATAGGAAGGCGCTGCGTGGAGATTCTCATTTCCGAAGCGAAAAAGGTAGGACTCAAACTGCTCTATCTACACGTCTTTGAAAACAATCCACGCGCTATTCATATCTATGAATCTGTTGGATTTATTTCCTGCGGTGTTGTTCCTGGTATGTTTTTGTATAAAGGAGAGCATGTCGGTGAAACAACGATGTATCTTCCATTGTAAGTATTTCTCAAGGAGCAATAAGCGGTACGCGTGTCGGAACAGGTTTTGTCAGCATACCTGAAGCGCTTGCTGTTTTTTCTGGTTGCAGAGGGAGTTGGTTTTGGAGTGCCTGTATCTCTTCAAGCACTTTTGCATAGTCTGTTCCATCTTTGGGCAACAAATCGCGGGTTTGTTTGAGTGCGTCAATTGCGCGTGCATTGTCTCCTTTTAATCTATAAGCGTTCGCAAGATTGTAATACCCATTAGCGTAGTTCTGCTTTAAGGTAACTGCAGTGAAAAATTGTGTTATTGCACCATCGTAGTCTTTGGCATTCATATACATACCGCCAAAATCAACACGAAGGGTCGGGCTTATGGGATTTAACGTTACTGCTTTTTGGTATGCAGCAATGGTCCAGGTTTGTGCATCACTTGCGACTCCAATGAGGGATTGATACACGGTTGCAAGATTGGTCCAGACGACATAATTGTTCGGTGCAAGCGATGTTGCAAGTTTTGCTTCACTGACGGCAAGTCCAAAGAGGGATGTGACCAATGTCTTGTCATCATCAAGGAGGGTTACCAGACCTGTTTCATCATTTTTTGGAGCATTCCCAAGAATACTGCCACCCATAACAAGGGCAAGTTGTGACAGAGAAAGGTGGTATCGTGTTATGTATTGATTTTGTTTGATCGCAAGAATGTGATAATTGTATGACATCGTTAAATTATTTTCTGTTTCTATAGATGCGCGGGCCTTTGCATACATATATTCACCGTTTGTGAAACGGTAAAGACCATAGATCGAGACAATGGTGAAGAGGAGTGTTGCGATGGTCATACCGACGATGGTGAGTGAGCTGGGTGCATACGTGTGTACTTTTTCTTGTTGCATAGCACTACTAACAAGGACAATACAAAGAAGAAATGGGATAGAGGGAGGAAGTATGAGTAGTGCAATAGCAGCAATGATCCACAGAGCGCGCATCTCCCATTGTTTTGGCATAGAGCGAAACCAGAGAGCGAGAGTTATGATGAAAGCGACAAGCCCAAGAAGTCCAAGCGTTGTTGTTATATGCAGTGCAAATGTAGCGCTTGTTGAAAAACCGGTATTCCAAAGAGGGGTGAGATTCATGGATATCGGTCTTCCCAATGCATAAGCGGGAAGAAAATTTTCTGCTCCGATACCAAAAAACGCAGTTTTTATGTTTTTGAATGACTCAAGAAGCACAGTCCAGCCA
Organism: Candidatus Gottesmanbacteria bacterium; assembly: GCA_043798445.1. Taxonomy (GTDB): domain Bacteria; phylum Patescibacteriota; class Microgenomatia; order UBA10105; family UBA927; genus CAIJMI01. The sequence continues at coordinate 9,171 of JAZDOQ010000008.1, forward strand.
ATTGGTATTGGCATAATAACCGTGTTTATGAGTGGAAGAAACCGCCATAGAGTAATTCCAAGCCCTATTGTCATGAGCACTGCTGCAACAAGAGCAAACGCAGCATTTCGTTCTTTGTGATGAATAAATCCGTCTCGCATGAGATAGATGGCAAGGGGGATGCTGACTAAAAACAAAAGGGCCGCTGAAATTGGTGTGCCGGTTGGATTCCAGAGCGTGCTTTTAAGATACGACACCTGTGGAAACATGATGCTTGCGATTTGAAATTGTTGATAGATGACAATGAGCCCTAAAAGTCCAATGACAGAAAGGAGCGCCCAAAGCATGTGTCGTTTTTGGTCTTTTGAGAGAAGCTGCGGTAATAGAAAAGCGGTGAGAAACAAACAAAGGTAGGTGACCAGTCCTAATGGATGAACGATACTTTCGATTTTGTTGGTTGATGCAAAAAATAGGCTGATGAGAGTGGTAATTGTTATGGCGCCAAACCCAAACGCGAGCGGTGTTTTGACAAATGAAATCTTTTTTGTTCGTATGATGGTGATCACGAAATAAAGAAGGAGGAATAAAGATGTGATGTTTACGATCACCCATCTTCCTGTATCATAGCTATCCTGCATGATAGGAAGAAACACGATGAGAAGCAATGGAAACATATATGAGAGGAGATTCATCATCATATATATAATCATACACTATTTTCTTTGCATTTTGGATATCGATTTGCCATACTAAAAGTAGGTCTTATGGTTCGTAAACATTTTATATTGCAGGGGTTTACATTATCGGAACTGCTGATTGTTATTTCACTGATTGCTATCATTGCCATCTTAGGGATATTGACCTATCAACGGCAAACCATCAAAGGGTTTGACGTAAAACGGAAGGCAGACCTTGCACGGCTCCGTGTAGTTTTTGAGGATTATTATAACGACCATAATTGTTATCCTCAGGTTGCCACCTGGAACGGATATAATTGTGCTGACGGTGGCGGTGGACAATTCTTTGCTCCATATCTTCAAGGACAACCGATCCCGTGTGACCCTGCAACAAATGAACGGTATTTGTATATCACGATCCCTGAAGATGTGCTGCCGAGTGTATCTGCATGCAGCGGATACAAATTGTTTGCCGCCTTAGGGAATTTGTATGATGGTGATATCCCAGGTTCCGGATGTAGCCCGGATCCGAACAAAGGATGCGGATATGGTCCTCCTACCTATCCAGCTCCGGCAAGTTTTAAATATAACTACGGAATCTCCGTTGGTGGTACCATCGCCAATCCTGTATTTGATTTTGATGCACCGCTCCCAACACCTGATACCGGGATTCCGTCAGGAAACTGGATATGTCCGCCAAAAATTGGCAATCAAGCACCACAAAATTGTCAGTATTATTCAAATTCCTGTCGCGATTTGATGATTACGCGTGGATGTTCTACATATGATGATAGTCACAAATATAATTGCAGTGCGTTATGTAATCCTGGTCAAACGAATGTGTGTACTTATTTATCTGAATGTTATTAATATGAAAGGTGGGCATATATATGAAACACAGACTACATAGAACAAAAAACGGATTTACTCTTATTGAACTTATGGTTGTTATTGTTATCATGGGAATACTCGTTACTATTGGTATATTTGCATTTCAATCATCACAGAAGAAATCCAGGGATGCGAGGAGAAAATCGGACGTGAGCCAGGTTTCCAAAGCATTGGAGATGTATAATAATGATGTCGGAACATACCCAGCTGGAGGAACAGTTGGAACGGCTGATGCCGGAAAAATTATCGGGTGTGGGGACACTATCAAAACCGCATGTTCTTGGGGAGGAAGTTTTTCAAATACCACCAAGGCAACCTATATGGTAAAACTGCCGATAGATCCAACCAGCGGAAGAGTATATTATTACGAACGAAGCGGCAGTAATGGATATCGATTGTATGCGCGACTGGAAAATACAGAAGATTCATCCATTCCAACGACAGACCCAAAAGTATATAACAAGAATTGCGGTAGTTCTTCTTCCGTTGTCTGTTGCAATTTCGTTTTAACAAGTTCAAATGTGGCAGAACCAACACCGCAAGCCTGTCAGTAATAAATGATGTAATAAATAGTATTGCTATATGGAAGGATATATATGAAAAAAGGATTTTCACTCATCGAACTCATCGTCGTTATTGCTATCACCGCTGTGCTTCTTGCTATAGCATTGCCTAATCTATTAAGTGCTCGTGAGCGCGCACGGGATGCAAAGAAAAAACAGGAGATGAATGAAATGAAAACAGCATTACGTTTGTACTACAACGATTTTCAACAATATCCATCAGCGGGTAATTGCGGCGGAAATTTTAATGGTATTTCGGGTTGCGGATCAACACATGTGGAATGTTGTCCAGCGACCGGTTGTTCAGTTGACTTCGCTGTAGGAGACAACTGTTCTGTTGTGTACATGAAGAAATTTCCCTCGAATTTTTTGGGGTCAAGCATAAGTATCGGATATGCGACACCAAATACAGATAGTTTTTGTCTCGCTACAATCTTAGAAAATGCCGGAGATCCAGATATTGCCACAAGCAAAGCCCGTTGTGTAACACAATGTACGGGACGATGTACGGAGTCAAACGCGTATTGTGTGTGTGCAGACTAATTCACTATCCACCAGTTAAACTTCACGTCTTTGGTGATTGCAGCATCCACATTGATGATAAATCCAATACCAGGTGTTTTGCTTTTGACATACAACACTTGGTTGTTTGTTGATGATTGCGGTGTGACATAAATAAGTGATTGGTCGGTTACTGCCGTTGTTTTAATGGATAGTGTCGTCGTGCCGGAAGGCAGGATTGCCTCTCCGATGGTGGCAGAAGATGTCGCAGAAAGTGTTGCTTTTGTATCATCCATGCCGGTAATATTCAGTTTTGAAACTGTTGCTGATCCTGAGGCTGTAAGATTGCCTTGTTCGTCAATAGTCACAGCTTTTTCTCCGACTCCCTTGACAATCAGTTTTCCGAAAGCGCTCGCAGAGCTTGTTTTTTCAAGAGAAATGGTAAGATCATCTATTGTTGACCGTATGGTTGAAACGCCGAGCGTTCCACTGATTGTGAGATTTCCAGAGACAATCACATCTCCTTGTGTGGTGATAACTAATGTTCCAGCAAGGATATCGACGTTGGCAAATTTAAGCTTGTTTAGATACAACGTGTCGGAAATGGTATCAATACCGATATCACTTATCCGAACTGCCGCATCAATAAGAAGTGTCCCTGCGACTGACGTTTCTCCAAGTATTGTACTTCCAAGTACGGAAAGCGAAGAGTGAAGCGTCATCGCGTCAGCAACAACCGTTTTTCCTGTGAGGTCAATGGTTGGTGCCGTGAACGTTGCAACGCTTTCTGAGAGCGAAGACAAAAGTGCAGTTGTTGACGCATCAAGCGTTGGCGTAAGATCGACGGTTAGTGGTGTGCTTTCTGCTGATGCTGTTGCAACAAGATTAGTAATGTTCGTGATATAGGTGTTGATTGTTTGTGCTGACGATGTTGCCGACCATTCACCTGATGGGGTGATAATGCGGTCTGCATATAGCGTTCTTGTTTTTGTTTGGTCTGTTATTTCCGGTTGATACCAGTTCGTGTTTACAAATGTCATGACTTTGCCAATATGTGTTCCATCCGGAAGGGTGAAACAGGTACGAACTACATTGGTTCCGTCATCATCCGGCCAGGAAATAGCATCAAAAGAAGTGGTTGTTTGGCAGGTGAGTGTTTCTGGAATGAATGATTGGACTGCTTTTCCAACTATTGAGCCTGCATTGATTGCTTTAGCACCAACACCCGGGATACTGCTTGCGGTGATAGCATCGCCATTGCTAATAATTCCATTTTTGTCAGATACTATTGCAGGTACCCGACCCGAAAGAGCGATTGGAGATAGAACGTCCTGATTTGCTATTCCTTCACCAAGGATAAGCGCTGGATTGGTTGAAACAATACCGATAAGTGCTTGTGACGCTGAATCAATTGCTTTTTCAACCGTTGAATCATTCGTTGTTGCAATTTGTGTCAGTGTTCCCGGAATGAGTGGTGTTGAGACATAATAGTTTTCGGCAATATCCATAGACCTGCCAAGTGTGCTTGGAGTAACACGGAATGCATCAATAGTTACTGTCCGTGCAACGTTGGTGATATAACTTCCTGCACGAGCCCATGTAATAGAGGAGCCAAGCGCAGCAGTTGTTGTTGTGACTGTTGACCATGATGTTGTCACTGTGCGACCGGTCATATAAGGGATTGCGTTTATGTTGCTTTCACAGTCTGTTTTATTCGTGTATCCCCAGAGACCAATAAAATATTGGTTATTTGTCAATGAAGCACTACCCTGGACACGCATGTTCACGTTATACGTATTCCCTGCGGTGATTGGAATACAACTGGAAATAATCTGCAATTGATTTGTTGTGTTCGTTTTGACAGCTGCAAGAGATGCGTTGCCTTGTGCGATATTGGTAGTATCTCTGGAACAACTTCCTGTGCTTGTACCGGTATTTTGACAGGTCCACGCGTCTGGCATCGTCGTATTGGTGTCATTGTTTACTTCAAACCCGCTGTTTGCAACGATGCTTCCTTGATCTGGAATTGCGTTAATGCCGTTTGTTTGAATCATATCACCCTCAAATGTTGCGTTTTGATGTACAACGAGACTGTTTGATTCTAATTGACCACTCAGTGTTGCATTACCCAAAACATCAAATGATGTTTTTGGCGTGCCGGCACTGTCAGTAATGGTCAATTTTTGTGCGTCATTAAGTTTTACCGTGATGCCGTTTGAAGTAAGTGGGGTAATGGTATCAACTTGGAGCCAGCCAGTTTTTAAGTTGGCAATAGCAGCTTGTGAGAATTGACCAACGTCGTAAATAAAGGTTCCGAATGAATTTTTAAGATCAAAGAGTAAACCAGTTTGGGGTGTTGTCGTTGTTGTGATTGCAAGATCGGCGATAGCATTAGTACTTGGTGTGACAAGCGGAATGTCAGATGGATTAATTGCAGCGAGTCCGTTGATGTTAAATCCTTCGATAGTATTTGTACGTGTGTTTTGCCACCTGGCTGTATCAAACCGCGGTGCAGTAAAGCGATAGGAAACACGGGAAGGTTGAGAGGTATAGATTGCCAATCGATAATTCATCGTGTCTAAGTCATACCATGCTCTTGTGTTGCCGGATGGATTGAGAATAACAACTAAATTATTAATATTTGTTCGTAAATCCGTGGTTTTGCTGAATAACCAGAGATCCGTTCCTTGTGTTAGTCTGCCAAAATCAATGACCGTTCGGTATCCGACACCGGGAACATTCTCTGTCGTGTTTGCAACACCGGTCACTTCTTCTTTTACACCAATCATCGAAGGCATGTATGTGGCATACCGTTGTCCGCCGATGGTGTATGGAGGATCGACTGTTCCAACGTTCAGCTTCCCTGAGCCTCCACCGATGGTGACTTCAGGTGTTCCACCTCCGCCCGGATTGAGATTGATGTTTCCTCCAGAAGAGATGGTAAGTGCATCTACACTATTAATTGTGTTTTTGCCAGTTGCCATGGTAATTGCATATGATGGAGATGTTGCTCCAATACCAATACCAATATTTCCTTGAATTACGATGTCTCCAGATAGTCTTGAGTCCGTCCCATTAGGGTCTATATACCAATTTGTTCCAGCACCATCATTCCAATCCAAATATCTTGTCGCGCGAACGTCACCAAAAACGAATAGGGGAGCATTTGGCAATGTCGTCCCAATACCAACGTATCCGGAGGAGGTATCTACGACGAATTGGCTTGAATTGACTGTAAAATCACCGGTAGTACTCAATTCGATATTAAGGTTGGAAGCAGCTTTTGGAGTGAGCGTCATGAGTCCTGTAGAACTTACTCCAATAGTTCCATATGTAGCAGTAGCATAACTAATTCGCACTTGAGGATCAGTGGTCCCTAATACTTCCAATTGGGCTCCTGGAGTAGTGGTTCCAACTCCTAACGTGCCAAGTGCAAAAATATTTCCATTATCTCCATTTAACATAATAAGGGCGCTATTAGTTGCTGTTGTATTTGGATCTGCTGTCGGATTAAATGAAGTGTTTCCGAGAGCGAGCGATCTGTTGACGACAGGATACGGATATATAAGGTTATTTGTTTGAGTAAACAATCCTTCTCCATTTGGTCCAACAGTTCCAGTAGATCCTTGCGGACCGGTAGCTCCAGTAGCTCCTGTTGCGCCGGTTGGTCCGACAACACCCGTGGCGCCAGTAGCTCCAGTAGCTCCTGTTGGTCCTGCTACACCTCCAGATCCTGCCGTACCGGTTGCACCAGTTGCTCCGGTTGGACCGGCTGTACCGGTTGCTCCTGTGGCTCCGGTAGCTCCGGTTGACCCGGTTGGTCCTTGTACACCCGTAGCTCCGGTTGCACCGGTTACTCCGGTTGGACCGGCTGTACCGGTTGCTCCTGTTGATCCTGTGGCTCCGGTTGGACCTTCTAATCCAGACGCTCCTGTTGGGCCTTGAGTGCCGGTTGCACCTGTGGGTCCTTGAATACCGGTTGCTCCTGTGGGTCCTGTAGCACCGGTTGCGCCTGTCGGACCTTCAACACCCGTGGCTCCGGTTGCTCCTGTTGCGCCAGTTGCTCCTGTGGGACCGGCAGGTCCAGTTGCACCGGTTGCACCCGTAGCCCCAGTTGGTCCCTGTGTTCCAGAAGCTCCGGTAGCACCGGTAGGACCAGAGGAACCAATACTACCGGTTGCTCCTGTGGCTCCGGTTGGACCAACGACTCCCGTCGCTCCAGTAGCTCCTTGTGGACCCGTAGCGCCAGTTAATCCAACAGCTCCCGTAGCACCCGTCGCTCCTGTTGCACCCGTCGCTCCTGTTGGTCCCTGTGTTCCAGAAGCTCCGGTTGCTCCTGTTGCACCGGTCGCTCCGGTTGGTCCAGAGTTTCCAATGGCGCCGGTTGCTCCGGTTGCACCAGTCGCTCCCGTTGGACCTTCCACGCCAGATGCTCCTGTTGGCCCTTCAACACCCGTCGCACCGCTTGGACCCTGTTCTCCTGTTGCACCGGATGCTCCAACAATTCCTGTTGCTCCGGTTGCTCCTGTTGGACCAGTAGTTCCGATTGCCCCTGTTGCGCCGGATTGTCCAATAATACCAGTCGCTCCTGTTGTACCACTTGTTCCTGTGGATCCAACAGTTCCACTAGCTCCAGTTGATCCAGAACTTCCACTTGCTCCAGTAGGACCAGCATCTCCGGTGGCTCCTGTGGCTCCAGTTGGCCCTTCCAAACCAGATGCACCCGTTGGTCCCGTTGGGCCGGTTGCTCCGGTAGCGCCAAGAACCATGCTTGTTGTCATTGAATTTATAATTTGTTGTGTAGAGAGAGAGTTGGTTGATGTTGTTCCTGGCAATATTGTTGTAATTTTTTGTTGACCACTTGCACGAATATTATTTTGTATTTGTGTAAACAAATAGCCAGCGCTTAAAAGTGACAATAATACAGCATATCCTATCCCGAGAGGGATGAGCCATTTTTTTGCTGTTGCTTTTGCCGCTTCCCGCAGCGGGGCAGAAGCAGGAGGAATGATAAACGTTTCTGGACCAGGTGTAGTAATTGGTAACGGTGCGGAAATTGGTGCGGGAAAAATTGATGGGGGAATTGCATCTGTAGGAGCGGATAACAACTCAATAGTTGGTAATAAGTGAACGTTTGGAAGGAGTTTTGCTGGAGCGGGCAACAGATCCTTTTCCATGTACCCGTGCTCTTTTGCCCACAGAACAAATTGTTCAATGTTTTTAACTCTCTTTGCAATAACAGCCGTATCTTCCTCAGGCTTGAAAAACATTCTTGCGAATGTTTGAATAATTGTAGTCGTGATTGTCGGAAGAAATTTTTTCATGGGTCGCTAGGAAATGTACTGGTTGTAATACCAAGAAAAAAACGTTTTTATATCGTCTATATCTGCCGTTGTTATCTTCATCTCACTTGTATATTCCGTCAGCGCTTTGTTGAGTATTGAAGCGTTGTTTGTCGCGTCAATACGCGAAATATTTCGAACGAGCAATGTTGGATTTTCTGTGATTTTTTGTTCAATGACCGCAAATTGGAAAAACATGCGAAGGGCTGACAACCTTCGGTTAATGGTTGCTGTTGGTGTTTGAGCGACAATGAGCGCCCGTTTG
>JAZDOQ010000018.1:0-56688 GCA_043798445.1 Candidatus Gottesmanbacteria bacterium
TGATCCATACAACCAAATAGCAGCAAAAAACCTCCATAAACTTGCATCAACCAAGCGCGATGCATTGATAACAACAAACACATGCGATATTTCACCGCTTCTTTTCCTTGAAGAACCGGGGAAAACAAAAGTTGTTGATTGTATCAATGCCGCTCCCATGAACACATTGACCTGTCTTACCTGCGGGCAGGAAGTGTTTCTTAAACCCAAAAAACACACCGTTGAGGTCAGGGATCAACATAGCAAATACCTAGGTGCGCTTCCTGATGATGTTGCATTTAAAATGATTAAACTCCTCACTGCGGGAAACACATATTCAGTATTTGTAAGAGGCATTTCAAAAAATTGTATATCGGTATTCATCAGAGAACTAAAACGGGGAAAAAAACTCCAAAATCAACCATCATTTATCGGGGCCACAAATTATATGCCCTATCAACGAGACGTCGCACATACCCCAGTCAAACCGGTCGACGAAGAAGAGCCAGAAGAAGTACAGGAATAAACAACAATTCATTACTTCGGTAGATACCGACGCTCTATCCCCTTCCCCAACCGTACAACTAAATCAGCGCGAGCGACTTCTTGACGCTCAACAAGCGTACATCCGTACATCGAACGCAAAAAGTCAGCGGTATAGGAAGTCAAAAACGGTTTCATTGCTGAAACTTCACATACTCCTTCGTACGGAACATCATCATTTCCGACAGATACAACAAACCCACCCGTATGCTCTATGAGTCGTGCTACTCGCTGCCCTATACCCGGGGTGCCGGTTGTATTGTATAAGGCGATGCGTATCCCTTCCTGACGAAGCGGCGTGTCTTCAAGATTGTTTCCAATGATGGCATCGTACCGTTCCTTGTCAAACCGAATCGCCAACGTCTGATCCGGCATCTGCTCATCATACGTTATCTGGTTATTTCGGAAATCAAAAACCGTTGCAGTATCAGATCCTACCAATTGAAATTTTTTCCATACATACAGCATTTCTCCAAGACGGATGTTTGTGTTTCCCGTAACAACCATACGAATAATATTTGACAAAGAAAACGTATGTTTGAGAACAACAATGACCATATCGTCAGAAAAAGATGTAGCAGTTGAAGGAAGCGCACCGTGCCAGCGAATTGGTGTGGCAAACGATTCTTCAAGTGATGTTCTATATAATCCTCCCTTATGACGATCCATCGCATCTAGCTTCCATAGCGCATCAAGACTGTACCATCCATATCCATTCACCGCTTCTATCTGCAGGGAAGAAGGCAGTAAAAAAACAGCAAACCGTGCACGATCAGATTCCCAAGACACTACAATCGTTGGATCTCCTTGAAGAACAATACCAGCCCTTCCTCTAGGGAGTTTTGGTGATAGAACAAAAAAAGCAAATCCCAACGCGACAAGGGCAACAATAAAAATAACCAAAACACGGGCAATGCGGCGTTTGCTTCTCCCCCTTTGATCTGTCACCATTCTTTTTTTCCTTTTTTGATAATCTCAACATGCGGCATCTGCCATGGAGTATTGGTCATCTGACGGGAAGCCCTTTTTTCAAGAGCTGATTTCTTTACTTTTTTCTTTTCATGTGTACGATAGTCGCTGGATCCCATAGGTCAATCCTCCTTTAATAAGTACTACTATATCTATTATATAGTCATCCACTGCTTTTTCAATTGCTGGTATGTTCCCTCCTTAATGGCTGTTCGAATAAATCCCACAAGCTGATTGATAAACGAGATATTGTGGATTGTGGCAAGTCGGTACGCAAGCAGTTCCCTAACATGGAACAGATGATGGATATATCCCCTGGAATACTGCTTGCAGGTATAACACTGACAATTGGCATCTATCGGTTTTACATCCTCCGAATATGTTTTCTTCGTGATATCAAAAACAAATGAAGATGTTACATCCCGGATAAACAGATGTCCCATACGGGCAAGCCTTGTTGCTTGTACACAGTCAAACGTATCCACTCCCGCATCAACAAGCGTAAAGATGTCGTCTATCTCCCCAACCCCCAGAAGATGTCGTGGTTTGTCATCAGGAAGAATCGGCAGAACCCAGAACAATACCTTTGCCATATCTTCCTTCCCCTCCCCAACAGCAACACCACCGATGGCAAAACCGTCAAAGGAAAGGTTTGTAATAAACTTGGCAGATTTTTTCCGAAGATCTTCAAAGACACTTCCTTGGATTGATCCATACAGTGCCTGATATAACGGATATGCTTTGGCAAGCGTATTGTGTGCTTCAAGACTACGTTTTGCCCATGCATGAGTCCGGTCCATGGACCGCTCAGCCTGCTTTTTTGTCACAGGATACGGTGTGCAATCGTCAAACGCTATATGGATATCCGATCCCAAATCCCATTGGTATTCCATGCTGTTTTCTGCCGTGAATACATACTCTTTCCCATCCCAATGAGAATTGAACTTTACGCCGTCATCTGTAATCCGTACGAGACTCGCTTCTCCCTGACCGTCTTCATTCTTCCGGGCAAACCGTTTACTTCCTAAAGAAAAAACCTGGAATCCACCACTATCAGTAATCAGCGGTCGATCCCATCTCATAAATTTATGGAGACCTCCAAATTTCTTCACAACCTCCACTCCCGGTCGCATAACCATATGATAGGTATTCACAAAAAAGAGATGCACATCGAGGTCTTTTAGATCTTCAGGAGTAAGTGATTTAACGGTTGCTTGGGTTCCCACAGGCACAAATGCAGGGGTCTCGATATCTCCATGAGGGGTATGAATAACGCCTATCCGAGCCTTGCTTTTAACGTCCTTCCCTGTAACTTTGAAGCTAAAATCATGCATATAGCGTATTGTATCATGATTAATTTGATATAGAATGATATAATATCACCATATGGCACCAGAAAACGCAAACATCTTCTATGTAGACGACGATCAAGTGATGTCCGATTTGGATATAGAATATCTTGAAGGAATGGGACATCATGTCATTGAACAAGCGACATCACTTGCCGAAGCAAAACAAAAAATACCGAAACTAAAGGAAACAAATGTCCAAGTAGCAGTTATTGACGGAAATTTAACTCCAGGTAATAAAAGCGGGGCAGATGGAGAAATCATGGCAAAAGCAATTCATAAAAAATTTCCTGAGATTATCGTCATTGGCCACTCTAAAGACAATCCTATTATTGGAGCCGATATTAACGTAAGTAAAAAGGCGGGACTTGTAGCCCTCGGGGAAGCCGTCACAAAAGCATAAAAATTATCTCCTATGCAAAACCCAGAGCTTAAAGGAAGAAGTTTTGTCGAACCGTCTGAAGGCTGGATTATGCCACGTCAAAATATTGACGGACATGATATCGTTCGATATTTTTCCATATTGTTTGCAGACAGTCAAGGAGCAATGCTCATGGTCAAATCAAGAAATTTTGACGGATCTTTGCATAAAAACTTAAAACCACTGATTGATGAGGGTAATAAAATTGGTTATGACCTAAAAGACAAAAGCCACTTTTTTTACCCAAAGGGCGGTTCTTTATTTATGGATTATAAAATTATGCGAAGTAACTGGTATAAATCACTAATTTTACAACAGGGTGTCCAACCTGAAGATATTGATAAACAATTTTCTGAATCGATGACAGCGGAACAATTTTTCTCTACAGCACGTAGTCTTGTAGAAACTTGGTGGGATGTCCCTATCCCAATCCATGCTCGATTTTAAGACGGGCTATCTTTCCGTCAATATCCGCTTGTTCTACTCCAAACTGGGAAAAAAGTTTATGGGCAATGGCTAGCGCTGCTTCAAACTCAGGTTGTACGATTGTGTGTACTCCTAATGTTTTTAATCGAAGCTGATCTTGCTCATGATGGGTTCTGCAAATAATACGAATGGATTTGTTGAGCGTTTGCGCATTGGCAATCACCATCTCCTGTGTATGCCGGTCTGGAATTGCAATAACAACGGCTTTTGCATAGTCCACTTGTGCATAATCCAACACATCCATGTCTGCAGGGTCTCCGTAAATTACCTGAATATTTTTCTCACGCAAGAGTTTGACCGTTGTATGATCATAATCAACAACAATAAAGGGAATTCCTGCCATAGTAAGTGCGCGCCCTACATACCTCCCTACCCGACCGTATCCGCAAATAACTACGTGATCTTTAAATGCCGCTTCTTTACCGAATAATTCCGTTTCCTGCTTTTCAGGGATAAAATTTGGATACAAGAATGGAACTTTTTTCCGTAGAAAATAAAAGATGTTCTGCGCTTTCGTAAACAAGGGAGAGCTCACCATAATGGTCACGAAAACGAGCGCGACGATGGTTGCATAGTGTTGTTCACTTAGCACTCCCTGCGTTAACCCGACACGCGCGATTATAAACCCAAATTCACTCATTTGCGTGAGACCGATTGCAACGATGAACGCTGTCTTCCTGTGATATCCCAAAAATCGGGATAGAAAATACACAATCACCGCTTTCACAACAACGATGATAATGGTCATGAGTGCTATGTTTGGCAGTACCGGCATGAGAAGTGACACGGGAAGCGCCATACCAAGCGACACAAAAAAGACAACAGCAAACAAATCACGGAGTGGCCGAACCTCAGCAAATATGGCATGGTTCTGACTGGTTTCTGCAACTAATATTCCTGCAATAAATGCTCCAAGTGCTGCTGAAAGACCAGCCATATACGCAACGGTGCCTGACATAAACACAAGCCCCATGACGGTCACCAAAAAAATCTCGCGGCTTCCGATAGCAGCAATTTTGTTCAGCACCCAGGGAATACCGGTTCGACCTAAAAATATAATTGCGCCGATAGCAATTGATGCCTTAATCAAATTCACGCCCAACAAACTTACGGTTGTCACAACTGAGGCAGAGCCTGCAATATAGATTGCACCAATCGTCGGAATCATCATCATGATAGGAATCACTGCCAAGTCCTGAACAATAAGCCATCCTGTTAACACTTCTCCGGGAATAGTTTCCATTTCTCCCCGTTCAGAAAGAAGCCTGATAACAACGGCGGTTGAAGATAGTGCTGCAGCAACCGCAATAAACATGGCTGGAAGAAAAGAAAAACCAAGCGTCAAAAAAATAGGAAGGAATATACAAAATGATAATAGCATCTGGAGTGTTGCAGCCCAGGATACGGTGCCCAACACTTTCCGCAGCCTATGAAAAGAAAACTCAACGCCAAGGGTAAACAGAAGAAGCGTCACACCTGTTTCTGCGACACGCTCAATGAGCACCATATCAACGGCTGATGAAAATACATTTCCAACCAAAACGCCAACTGCAATATATCCTAAAATAAGAGGTAGCCGGAGTGCTTTTGCGATAATGCCACCGGCAAGAGCCGCGAACAGGATAAGAAAAAGGGTGGTAAATAACGGCAGTGTTTCTGAAATCATGAAATAATCCTATTCATATCATCCGGTATCGGAGCTTCTATTGCAAGTTCTTCACCTGTTGTCGGATGAAACAGAATAATCTTCCACGCGTGAAGCATTACACGCGGAGCCCATTCCCGGTCATCACGGCTTGTTTTTCTTCCCGCATATAAATAATCACCCAATAGCGGATGGTTAATATATTTCATATGAACACGGATTTGATGTGTCCGTCCGGTCTCAGGATATAATTCAACAAATGAAATTTTTTCTTTACTGTGAATTGTCAACTGCGAATTAATCACTTTATATTTCGTTATCGAATCTTTTCCACCGGGAACAATACCAAACCGTTCCCGATTCCACGGCAATCTCCCGACAGGAGCCCGCACTTCCCCTTCTTTTGGCACGAGTTCGCCATGAACAATCGCAAGATATGTTTTTTTAATGATACGTTCCTTAAACTGTCGTTGCAGTTCAATAAACGCAGGAAGTGTTTTGGCAATCAGAAGAATTCCTGATGTTTCCTTATCAATTCTATGAACCACCCCTGATCGATCAACAAAATCGCAATATTCCTGTGTTTCAGGTTCCGTATGGGAAAAAATGGGATAAGTTTGTTCCATCCAATCCTGAATAGTTTCTCCCTTAACGGACTCAGCACGGTTAACAACTACACCCACGGGTTTATTAATCGCTAAGAACGACGCGTCCTTAAAAATAATGGAAATATCCATACCTATTACTTTTTTCCTGCGGAGCTGGATCCGGCTCTGCAGGACTTCTTCTGTTCACAGGAAAGACATAATGTAGCCATGGGAAGAACACTTAACCGTTCCGTGTCAATCATGTTGTTACATTCTGTGCATGCTCCGTACGTGCCAACATCAATACGCACAAGAGCATCTTCAATCGTGTGAAGCTTTGCTTTTAATTCATCGACCATCGCTGAAACGCGATCGTGATTGGATTCCTCACTTGCCTCCGTATCAGACGCGGCATTATCATTCGACCGTTCCGGATCGGTAAACGGATCTTGCTTTTGAAGTTCGGCAATACGTTCGGTCAACGTTAATTTTTCTTTTTCAAAATGTGTTTTAATTTCCTTCAATATGTCGCTTGGAAAACTTTGCATACATTCCTCCTATACATTTTTTACTTGCGCTCAACATCATGCTTCCCACATGCATTAACCGCTCTTTCCCACCGCCCCGAACATAAAAAGCGCCCAGTGATTGTCCGAAAATTCCGACAAGTATCCATTGATTGGCGCTTAGGTGTCCCAAGTATACCGCATGTTCAATAAAAAACTCAACTGCAAATGCAGATAGGGAAAACAGCGAGAAAAACCACATCGCAATACTTCCGGCTGACCATGCATATTTCTCTGAAAGTTTACGGATGATGGAAATAACAATAATAACACCAATCATGAAAGCAAGACTATACAATTGAATTGGATGCCGAAGACCAACATGTCCAACATACGGTATTGCCCATTGTGCTACAGCTTGTTTTCCAACCGTTGATCCATCCAATAATCCTCCAATAAGACCAATTGCATAGGCCCACATGAATGATAAAGAAAAAGCGTCAAGCATGTGTGCAACACGAATTTTGTTTTTCATCGCAAAAAATACAAGAATCAATACCGCTCCAATCAGTGCTCCGTAGAGCGATAATCCCGGTTGTACCCACAGTGCAACAACCCGAAGCCAATTTTCTGAAAAAAGCGACGGGTGACTCACAACAAACCCAAAACGGGAAACAACAAGAGACATGAGTGTGGTAGCAAACATTGCATCAAAAATCCGTTCTTCAGTAATCGCAAGTGATCGAAGATGCCTCCAAAAGGTGAATGACCAAATAAACCAAGCAATAATCAATACAATACTAAAACTAAATACATGAAATGTTCCGATAGAAAAAAGAATTGGCATCATACAAAAATAAGTATACCCCAGGAAGTGCATTTGCTTCCAGTGGGAAGTTTGACTTACAATTGATGGTACCTATGATGGCAACCGCACATACACTGGTCGCTGGCGCAATTGCAGCAAACGTCGGCAATCCCGCTCTCGCACTGCCTCTTGCTTTTGCGTCTCACTTTCTCTTAGACAGCATTCCGCATTGGGATTTTGGCACAAACTGGCGAAAACGAACCAAACTATCAACCGGAGTCTTTGCAATCACCGACACAGTGGTTGGTCTTACTGCTGCATGGATTTTCTTTTCAAACACGGTTCCCCCTCTCATTCTCGCCGCTTGTCTTATTCTCTCCCTTGTTCCGGATTGGCTTGAGGCACCATGGTATATATTTTTTGCTGATCAAAAACACACAGGCCCAAAAATCAATGCAACACCTCTTGAAAAAATGACGTACGGAGTATATACATTAACCAATACAACACACACAAAAGCACCATTCCCCTGGGGATTAATATCCCAAATTGCCACCGTTACATTTTTTTTGCTTGTGCTTCGATAAATGAAACTAACGTTCTAACCCCAAATCCTGTTCCCCCATACCGCGTCAACGGTGTTTCTTTTTCAGCAAAAGCCGGGCCTGCAATATCAAGATGTGCCCACACTGTCGCGTCCTTCACAAACTCCTTCAAAAACAGTGCACCGTTGATTGCGCCGCCGTACTTGGTTTTTGAAACATTCCGAACGTCAGCAACTGCACTTTTGAGTTCATCTTGATATTCTTTTGCAATTGGCAGACGCCATAATTTTTCACCAGAAAGAAGTCCTGCATCGAGAAGCGACCGAGCAAGCATATCATCATCAGAAAACACGCCTGCAATATCTTCTCCAAGTGCAACTACACAGGCCCCTGTTAATGTTGCCACATCAATGATGTAATCAGACGGGACATATTTTTCTGCATAGGATAGCGCATCTGCTAAAACAAGCCTGCCTTCTGCATCAGTATTCACGACTTCAATCGTTTTCCCATTCATCGCCCGCACAATATCCCCCGGCTTTATCGCAGTCCCACTAGGCATATTTTCACACGCTGCAATAAGTCCGACCACAGTAATGCTTGGTTTCAACACGAAAAGCGCCTGAAATACACCAAGAATTGCAGCAGCTCCTGCCATATCACATTTCATCGTTTCCAGTCCTGATTGGTTTTTTAATGACAATCCACCGGAATCATACGTGATTCCTTTGCCGACTAGACAGATCGTTTTCTTAGTTAACACTGAGCTTGCCGAAGTGCCCCCGCCATGATAGGTAAGCTTGATAAACTTCGGTTCTTCATTTGATCCTTTGGAAACACCCAGGAATGCGTGCATGCCAAATTTTTTTATCTCTTTTTTTCCATAGACTGTTGCGCGGATTCGCGGATGTTTCGCAAGAGATGTTGCTACTTTCCCTAAATACGACGGGGTCGCAACAGATGACGGTTCATTCACAAGGTCACGCGCAAGCATTGTTCCCGATGTTCTTGTCGTACCATCAACAATGCCACGCACTGTATCATGCATTATTTCTTTGGTGATAAAAAACGTCACCGTCTCAATATCTTTGTCTTTGTCTTGTGTTTTTTTATTCTTGTATTGTAAAAATGCATACGTTCCGAGTCCAATCCCTTCAACAGCAAGGCGAACAGCCGCAAATGCACCGAGTCTGGCAACAATCTCTTGAGGAATGGCAAGCGAAAGCGTTTTCGTTTTTCCCTGCTTTGCCCGCGCTGCTGCTGCAGCAACGGCGGTTTGCCAATCAAACGAGGTCATCCTGTTCACATCACTACATCCTGAAACGATAATGCGTGTATATGGAAGTACTCCGTGCGTCTGAAAAACAAATGTCGATCCAACTGTTGGTTCAAATTCCTCAAGCTTTAATAATTTTTTAAGCCGACCTTTGGAAGACGCGTCAATCTGGGTTACGTCATCAAGATACACAACCCGTGATTTCGTATCAGACCCTGCAAACACAACAAGTGTGTCAGCTGACAAAGACGTAATGGATTTGATCGTGGTATAGAATTTCATAAAATATACGTTTGGAGCGTATTATACCACTAAAGTGAAAAACCAAGCAGTTTTTTGTGCCGAGAGAGGGACTCGAACCCTCACGGAGTATTATCTCCACAGGTTTTTGAGACCTGCGCGTATACCATTCCGCCACCTCGGCTTTAAACCTTAAAAGCTATTATACTTGAAATATGGGTTCCCTGTCATGAGGTTTACGAGGCATTCGCTTCACTTTGTTTATGTTCAACACCAAAAAACCGTATCCGGTCTCCACGGAATACTAGATCAAGTTCTCCTAAAGGACCGTTTCTGTGTTTTGCAACACGAAGCTTCGTTGGAATCTGATCGCCCCATTGCGTCATATCCGCTTCTTCCCGATATAAAAACATAACAACGTCTGCATCCTGCTCAATCGATCCTGACTCCCGAAGGTCAGATAATTCCGGCACACGACTTCCACGGGATTCAACCGCACGGGATAACTGAGAACACGCGAGCACGGGAACGTTGAGCTCACGAGCCAAATTTTTTAAACTTTGAGAGATCACAGAAACCTCCTGCACCCGGTTATCAAATCTGCGTCCGGCATCAGCAAGCTGGAGGTAGTCGACAATGATGAGTTTCACGCCAAATTCCATTTGGAGCCTCCTGGCTTTTGTGCGCATTTCCAAAATACTCAAACCAGGCGTATCGTCAATATAAATAGGAGCTTCTGCAAGTTGCCCCATAGCATCGGAGAGCTTTGTAAAATCATCATCGGATAATTTTCCGGTTTTTAACTTCCATGCGTCAATGTCAGCTTGTGCAACCAGCAACCGATCCACCAACTCTTCTTTGCTCATTTCAAGAGAAAAAATACCAACCGGTATTTTTTCATGGACTGATACATACTGCGCAATATTGAGTATCATTGCTGTCTTTCCGGTACCAGGACGGGCTGCTAAAATGAGAAGGTTGGAATCCTGCATACCTGCAAGCTTCATATCAAGATCATGAAACCCGGTGGCCACACCACGAAGCCCTCCTGACCGTTTATGCAGTTCGTCAAGCCGATCAAAGGATGATGCAAGTGCGTCTTTAATAGGGATAAAATCCCGTTTCATTGCATGTTGGGAAATGGAAAAAATATGCTGTTCTGCGCTATCAAGGATTGACTGCACTTCGCCAGATTCCTTAAACGCAAGTTCATTAATTTCAGAAGCAGCTGAAATAAGAAGTCGTTTGATGTTGTATTCTTTAATAATTTTTCCGTACTGTTCTGCGTTTGCGCTTGTAGGCACCACATTCACAAGTTCATTAATAACCGACGCTCCCCCCACTTGTGTGAGGTTTCCCTGTTTTTTCAGTTCATTTACAACCGTGACGACATCAATCGGGTCATGCCGTTCATACAGAGCCATCATAGAAGCAAATACAAGTCCTAAATGTTCATTGTAAAAATGACCGGGGCGCAAAAACTCAACCACATCAATCATTGCATCCTTATCAAGAAGAATGGCACCTAATACCGACTGTTCAGCTGAGTCGTCATGCGGAGGAACTTTTGGATGTTGCATATCACTCAAGAACAACGAGTTGTTTTTCTTCTGGTAGTTTGCTCTTGGAAATTGTCAGTTTAGGTTGGGCAACCACCTGTTCTTTTTCCATTTCCTTCAAAAAAACCGACACCGGCGCAAGATCCTTTATGGAAAGTCCCGGCCGGCCGTAGTGCATCGGAATAACAATAGACGGTTCAATTTCCGCAATTATTTTTTTAGCCTGCACTGCATCAGTCGTATAGGTTCCGCCGACAGGAACAAACAAGATATCAACACCATCCAAGATATCAAGCTCCGCTGCGGTCAACAGTCTTCCTATATCTCCAAGATGGACGATGGTTACATCATCCATTTCAATACGGTACACAGTATTTTTTCCTGCATCATTACCATGTTCCGTGGTAATACCGATAATGCCAATGCCTTTAATGTCATATTCTCCGGCACCTTGTACCACAAACGGATCTCCCTCAAGTTGTGATACGTTATTATGATCTTTATGACTGTGGGATACGGTCACAATATCGCATGCGGTATGTTTTGGAAATTTAAGTCCCGTAAATGAGGAATCAAACGGATCCGTGACAAGCGTCACAGATTTCCCACGAATTTTAAATGAAGAATGACCTAAAGAAATGATATCCATATGCTTGCATTTTATACCACGTCTCGTGTATGCTTAGCAACACCTCAAAAAAATATGAACAAAGACGCACTGTTTGCAACACTTATTGGGCTTGGTATCGGGCTCCTGCTCACCGGCATCATTCTTGTTGGCCCGAATATCGCAAAATCAATACCGAACATTAAATTTCCGGAAATAGCAAAAATTAGTCTTCCTTCATTTTCTTTCCCAAAAAAAGCAACGCCTACAATAACGGCAGATCAAACAAAACAAACAGATAGTCACACGCTCATCATCGACAGCCCGCTTGAAAGCGCAATTGAACAGACAGAGTCGGTACTGGTGTCGGGATCAACATCCAAAGGCGCAACCGTCGTCATCCAGGGCTTTCTTGATGATGTTGTCATCGACGCAAACGGTGACGGAAAATACGCAGGAAAAATTACCCTTGCCGAAGGCAAAAATGATATCGTTGTAACAAGTTACAACGTAACCAAAGAACAAAAAATTCAAAATCTAACGGTGTATTACACACCTGAGGAATGGTAAATTCGCTATGAAAACAACATTATTTATTACTATCATATCACTATTTTTACTTAGCATTTCTTCTTCTGTCGTTGCACAAACCGCTACCCTCTCTACCACCCCAACCGTGTCAGATAAAGCACAACAACTCGAGAATTTAAAAGATAGACTCGCAACAAAAGTTGCTGAACTACGGCAATCACAACGTATGGCAATATTTGGAAAAATTAAGTCTGTCAGCATTTCAACATTCACGGTTGAAACCAAAACAAAAGATTTAAAAATTGAACTGACTGACGACATAAAAATCTTCCAAATACTCAAAGGAAAACGGACAGAATTGAAAACTGATAACCTGGAAAAAGGCGATGTCGTCACAGTATTTGGTGAATATGACAGCACACTCGAACTTCTCAAGGCAAAGGTTGTCTTCATTCAAGGAATAGATCCTGTACGCGCCTCCGGTACCATTACGGACGTCAAAAAAATTGATTACACCATCACTATTGAATCGGGAGACAAAAAAATATACATTATCGATTTTGAAACAACGACTAAAACAGCTATCTGGAATGGAAGCACACAGGAAAAAGGCGGATTTTCCAAGTTTACCTTAGGAGATATCATCCATGTCACAGGAACAGCCGTTCCCAAAAAAGAAAACCGCATCAGCGCAAGCCGTATACTCACGGTTATTGGACAAATAAAAGGTGTCACCACATCAGTTACTCCAACGCCAACCCCGTAGAAAAAGCGCTATACCCCATGCCCAGCGGCATAATATACAACATTTTTAACGTGTGGTATACTATCATTCTTATGAATACCCGATGTGCCGTTAGCTATTGGCATCATTATGCAACCCTTTTGGTTGACGGGTATTTTGTGGCATAAAACAATACATACTAAGCCACTTGAAGACCCGCAGCCAGGCGGGTTTTTTTATGGGGAAAACTATGAATATACCAAACGTATACGCATCAGCTGTCAAAAAACAGCAACTGGACATGACCCTGAGTGAAAATCCCCTGGGGTGTTCTCCCCGTGCCATGCAGGCGCTCCAACAACTGACGATGAAGGATATTGCGACGTACCCGGATACTAGTCCGCTTCTTGCTGCGGCAGGCAAACGCTTTGGCGTCAAACCGTCCTGCATGCTTGTGGGAAACGGGTCCGAACAGCTCATTAAACTGGCAGCACAAACGTTTCTGAAACCAGAAAGCACTGCGCTTGTACAATCTGGATCATTTTCCGTATTGAGCAAGGAATGCCTGCTGACCGATGCCAGCGTGACGCTTTGTGACGTAAATGATCTGGCAACTCAAACAATAAATCCTGATGTGGTATTTCTTTGCAATCCAAATAACCCGACGGGCGAAATCATTCCTAAAAAGACAATTAACCGCATCATTGCTGCGTTTCCAAACGCAGTTATCGTAATTGACGAGGCAAATGCGGAATTTTCAGGGCAAACAACAATTCCTGTAGCTATCAAAAAACAAAACGTGCTGATACTCCGGACATGCTCGAAAGCATTTGGACTTGCAGGGCTTCGTGTCGGTTTTCTCATCGGAAATCCTATGCTCGTTAAAAAACTCAACATTGCACAACAAGTGTTCCCTATCTCGTCGCTCTCGGTAACGCTTGCAAGCGCTGCAATAAACGATAGGGATTTTGCAGAAAAAACCATAGCGTTTATCAAAAAAGAACGAATCAGTATGATGAGTGCGCTAAAAAAGCGTGGGTTTATTGTGTCGCAATCCGTTACCAATACGTTGTTTGTCTCAACACCACGCGCTAAAACACTCATTGCTGCACTCAACGACAATGGTGTATCCGTGGTTGCAAATACCTTTTCTCCGGGACTCCGAACGCCGGGATTTCGCATTGCACTTCGGGACACAAAAACAAATCGTATGTTTTTGCAAAAACTCGATGCAGCAATTGAACAAATAGGGTTAAACCTGATACGATAGAAAAGGAATACACTTTATGATTAAACCACAAACACTTAAAGGATTTCGTGATTTTTTGCCCGAAGAAGCAACAAAGCGCCAACGCGTGATGGAGATATTTCGAGATGTGTTCACACGGTTTGGATTTGAACCACTCGAAACACCGGCACTTGAATATGCTGAAACACTAACTGGCAAATATGGATCGGATGCAGATAAACTTCTGTATCTGTTTAAAGACAACGGTGGACGAGATGTTGGACTTCGCTATGACCAAACCGTTCCCCTGTCCCGCATCATGGCGCAATATCAAGATATTCCCCTTCCCTTTAAGCGTTACCAAATGCAGCCCGTTTGGCGTGCCGAAAAACCACAAAAAGGACGGTTTAGAGAATTTTTACAATGTGATATTGATATCGTTGGTGCTAAAAGTGAAACTGCTGACGTTGAAATCATCACTGCAACCATTGAGGCACTTAGATCGCTCAATATTCCCAATCCCATTGTCACCATTAACGATCGAACACTCTTTGAATACTACAAAGTATCAAAGGCGGAAATTATCATCATTGATAAATTGAATAAAATCGGTAAGGAAGCCGTCATCGAACTGCTCACGAAAGGCGGAAGGAAGGATGCAACAAATCTCTTTTCAACCTTTGAAAAGTCTGCGCCAACTGCAAAACTCAAAACAATATTTACCATGCTTTCAAGCCAAGGATACAAAGAAGGTGTGGACTACGAATTCTCACCATTTTTGGCTCGAGGTCTTGATTACTACACATCAACCATCTTTGAAGTGAGCATTCCAAGTTACGGCGCTGGATCTGTTGCTGGTGGTGGAAGATATGACGACCTCATTGGGCTTTTCAGTGGCAATCCACTCCCCGCTGTCGGTATCGCATTCGGATTTGACCGCATCATGGAAATACTCGCAGAAAAACAATTACTTTCATCTCAAGAAACCGGAGCAACTGTTCTTGTAACAGTATTTGATGAGGCGTCACGTATTGAGTCAGGAGAGATTGCTTCTACGCTACGGAACGCAAACATAAATACCGATCTTTACCTTGAACCAGCAAAACTGGAAAAACAACTGAAATATGCAGATAAAAAGATGATACCGTACGTCATCGTGCAAGGGCCTGATGAAAAAACGAACGGCGTCGTACAACTGAAAGATATGAAAACAAGACAAAGCGACATGATATCCATAGAAGATGTCATTAAAAAGTTGTTATGACTCCTGTCCAAAAAGGCGTAATCGGGCTTATTATCGCAAATATTATCTGGGGATTCGCCTCCCCTATTTTCAAGTGGAGTCTCACGAATATCCCTCCATTCACCCTTGCGTTTCTTCGTTTTTTTATTGCGAGCATCATTCTAGGCATTGTTCTTCGAAAAAACCTTGCTTTACCCATTAAAGACAAACATGATGTAAAACTCCTCATCATTCACGCACTTACCGGAATCACCGGCAACATCACTCTCTTCTTTCTTGGACTCCAGCTGACTCTTGCTATCAATGTTCCGGTCATTGCTTCATCTCAACCGATTATGATATTCCTCTTTGCGTATCTCATACTCAAAGAGAAACTCAAATTGAACAAAGTGCTTGGTATGATTGTCGGAACCATCGGCATCCTCGCCATTGTCCTTGAACCAATCTATTATGCAGGAATTGATGGGAATACGCTTGGCAATTTTTTAATCGTGCTTGCAACTATTAGTGGAGCTATCGCTATGCTCATAGGAAGACAGCTGTTTCAAAAATATGATCCCCTGGTATTAATGTTTTGGGCATTTGTCATAGGAACGCTTTCCTTTCTTCCCCCCGCACTTGTTGAGTACATAAGACAGCCAACCATATTTCAAACCCTGGATATTCGAGGTATTGTCGGCATCATATTCGGATCCGTATTCTCAAGCACGATTGCCTACACACTCTACGCATACGGACTATCAAAAATTCAAGCAAGCGATGCATCACTTTTCATTTATATTGACCCTATTGCCGGTGCCGTTCTTTCGTATTTCATGCTCCATGAACCGATCACCATACCGTTTCTCATTGGCGCAGGCCTCATATTCACCGGTATCTATATTGCTGAACGCCGGATTCACTACCATCCATTCGGCAAACTCCGCATAAAATGTCCAGATTGCCAAACAAATCAATCTCATGTAAAATAGACTTCTTATGACAGCTACGATCCATCCAGTATGGTTTGAGGAAGCAAAAGTATCATGTGCCTGCGGCAACACATTTACGGTTGGCGCATCAAAGGCGGATATCCGTGTTGATATCTGTTACAAATGCCACCCATTCTTCACCGGAGAAATGAAATTCGTTGACACCATGGGTCGCGTTGAGCGCTTCCAACAAAAACAAAAGGATGCAGAACAGAAAGTATCTGTACTGCTTGAAAAGAAAAAGAAAAAAGCAGAACGCCAGGAACAACTCCGTAATCCAAAATCACTCCGTGAGATGCTCATGGGAGCGAAGTAATAAATCAGATAAAGACTACGTATGAACCCCAATATCGTCACTCTTGAATTCCGTGCGGGCCCAGGAGGCGAAGAAGCGAAGAACTGGTCCATGGATCTTATGCGCATGTACACACGCTACGCAAACATTCTCGGATGGAACGTGGAAGAAATTGCAGATAACGCCATACGGATCAAAGGAGAAGGCGCATTTACAAAACTCCAGTACGAAGCAGGAACCCATCGGGTACAGCGCGTTCCATCAACAGAACGTCAAGGAAGAATACACACATCAACAGCGACCGTTGCAGCCTTGCCTGAAATTCCGGAAGCAGACATTGCAATCCGCACCGAAGACATCACCTGGGAGTTTTACCGGGCAGGCGGCAAGGGTGGACAAAACGTCAATAAAGTAAGCTCTGCCGTCAGGCTTCGCCATATTCCGTCTGGACTTGTTGTCACCTGTCAATCAGAGAGGGATCAATTTCAAAACAGACAAGTGGCCCTTTCCCTTCTTCGGGCTAAACTCTGGGAAAAACGGGAAATGGAACAATCACTCGCCTTATCTGAACAACGTAGCATCATTGGCCGTGGCATGCGGGCTGAAAAAATCAGAACGTATAACTTTGCCCAGGACCGTGTCACAGATCATCGCATCAACAAATCATTCCACAACATTGATGCAATCATGGATGGAAAATTACAGAAAATAACAGAAGCGATGGTGGAGTTATTGAAGTAACAATTCCACAGCCTTAAGAAGTTGCGCATCATGCGTTGCTTCTGTCGACTCCAACTTCACTTCGAAATCAGGAGTTATACCTTTTTTGTGAATCCAGTCACCGTTAGGAAGTAACCATTTACCGGTCGTAATGTGAAGACCTGATCCTCCGGAAAGCTCCTGTGGCGTCTGCACCGATCCTTTTCCAAATGACTTCTCTCCAACAATTATGGCTCTTTTATGATCCTTTAAGGCACCAGCAACGATTTCTGCTGCTGACGCACTTCCCTTGTTGATAAGCACTACAAGTGGAATATCTGTGAGTTTTCCTTTTCGATTAACTGAGAGTGTTTCCTTTGTTCCATCGCTATTTGTCTGCGTAACGACAACTCCGCTTTTAACAAATTCACTGGCAATAAACACTGATCCGTCAAGGTAGCCGCCCGGGTTGTTGCGTAGATCAAAAATCAAACCCTTAGCACCAAGGGCGGTGAGTTTCGCAATCGTGTCATCAACTGCTGCCAACCATTCCTCATTTGTTCTGTCTCCAAACCGGGAGAGGTACATATAGCCGATGTATTTTTTGCTTGAAAGAAAATCTGGAGATGCAATCCCGGATATTCCTGTAATCTCAGAAGGAATTTTTACCCAATGCTCAACGGACGGAACAACAATTTCATCACGGATAATTGAAATTTCTGCCGGTTTTTGTGATTTATCATGCAAAATCGTCAGCGTCACTTTTGTACCCTTTGTACCGCGAATTTTTGACACCGCTTGATTGAGTGTCCAACCAACTGTTTCTTCATCATTGACTTTCATAATCCAGTCCATTGATTTTAACCCTGCTTTCTCTGCCGGAGATCCCTTAATCGGTGCCTGAATAATAATCTTGTTTTCAACTAATCCAAGTTGTGCACCAATACCCTGGAATGAGCCGCCTATATCTTCTTTGAATTCTTTGTTTTCTTTTGGCGGTAAAAATACTGTGTATGGGTCTTCAAGTGAATTCACCATGCCGGAAATTGCACCCCACACCATCCTTTGACTATCCATGCTTCCTGCATCGATATAGTAGGTGCGGAGCCGTTGCCACACATCCCAAAACAATGCAAAATCCACACGGTTGGTTGACGGAACATCCTGATTAATAACACTGGTAGTTGTCAGTGTTGGTTTAGAAAATGCTTGCCGTTCACCGAGCCGGTATCCAATGCCGCCAGTGAGGATACAAACAGCTACAGCGAGGATAATGATGCGGATTTTTGAAAACGGCAGAGTCTTCATTGTTTAAGTATAAAAAAAATTACGCGCGGACAATAAATGGCAACATTGCCATAAAACGAGCACGCTTCAATTCCCGACCGATTGTGCGTTGATGGGTGCTGCATACACCGGTACGTGCTTTTCCGAGGATTTTTCCCCGTTCACTTGTATATTTAATCATCGTATTGACTTCCTTGTAATCCGGTTCTGTTTTGTTTGCGCAGAATGGACAGTTTTTTGCTACTGGTCGAAGTTTTGGTGCGCGTCGTGCAAATGCCATACATTAATCCTTTATATTAAAACGGTATATCGTCAGGATTGACCTGTTCGGTAACCGGTGTTGTTGTTTCTACTGGTGTTTCAACAGGAGTTTCTGCAGGTTTTTCAGCTATCGGTGCTTCCTCTTCCACTCCCACCACTGGCCGTTTTGAATCAAGAATGATCATGTCTTCAATAACAACCTCTGTAGTTGTCCTCTGTGATCCGTCCTGTCCCTGCCATTGGTTCGTCCTCAAGCGTCCTTCAACATAAATCTTTCGTCCTTTTGCTAAAAGTTGGCTGCACAACTCCGCAAGTTTGTTCCAAGCTACCACCCTGTGAAATTCTGATTCTTCTTTCTTTTCCCCGGCTTCTGTGGTCCATTGTCTGTTTGTTGCAAGTCCAATGGTACAAACAGCTGCTCCGGTTGGGGTATAGCGAAGTTCCGGGTCGCGGGTCAGATTACCAATCAGTTGCACTTTGTTAAGACTTCGAGATGACATATTACCCCTCCTTTTGTATCAACATAAAACGAATAATGTCCGTGCCGAGTTTTGATTCTGCTTCAAGTTCACCTGTTTTGAGTGAGGATCCTTCTAGGGTTGCAAGAATGTATATTCCTTCTTTTTGTTTTTTGATAGGATATGCTAATTCTTTTTTACCGAGGACCGTTACTTCTTTGAATGTTGCGTTTTTAACCAGCTTGGCAAGAAGTCCGTCCCGTTTTTTTGTGTCTTCCACCGGAAAATCGCTTTTGACGATTACCATCAGTTCGTAGGTTCGTTTCATACCAGGGATGATATCACAAAAGAAGCCTGGGAAGCAATAAGAAAGATGTTGGTTATGCCCCAATCTTAAACTCGACAACATCTCCGTCCTGCATGATGTATTCGCGACCTTCCTGACGCACCTTTCCCTGCTCTTTTGCTCCTTTCCATCCGGAAGCAGCAATAAAGTCAGCAAATGTTACACAATCAGCTTTAATAAATTTCTTTTCAAAATCCGTATGAATAACTCCTGCAGCTTGTGGCGCCTTTGTCCCCCGGATAATCGTCCATGCGCGGGCTTCAAGTACGCCCGTTGTCAAAAATGAAATGAGTCCCAGCATGTCGTATGTTTTTTGAATCAATCGATCAAGTCCTGAGGCAGTAAGACCAAGTGATGCAAGATAATCACGTTGTTCTTCGAGAGACAAACTCGCAAGTTCGCTCTCTGTTTTTGCACATATCACAATGGCATTTCCCAATTGTTTTACAATATCTTCCTCTGCAGTCACTTGCGCTTCTGATACATTCAACACAAAAAGAACGGGTTTCATTGAAAGAAGATGAAGATCATTGATTAACGCTCGATCGTCTATATCTGTAATCATATCGCGGGCATTTTTTCCTGTATTTAATGTTTCACGAAGAAGTACAATCAACTCCCATTTCTTCTGTGTATCACGATCTACTTTTCCACGGGGTTCTTGTTGTTTCTCTAAAGTCTGCAAGTCGGCTAAAATGAGCTCTGTTTCAATGATATCCCTGTCACGTAAAGGATTCACATCACCCGCAAGATTTACAACAGTTGAGTCTTCAAAATACCGAACCACATGACAGATAATATCGGTTTCCCGAATGTGAGAAAGAAATTTATTTCCTAATCCTTCTCCCTGTGACGCACCTTTTACCAATCCTGCAATATCAACAAACTCAACAATAGCTGGAACAACTGGCGGAAGTTTATCCATTTTCTCTTCAACTTTTGTTACCTCTGCAAGAGAAGGTAAACGAGAGTCAGGAACAGGAACAACGCCAACATTTGGTTCAATCGTACAAAATGGATAGGCAGCTACATCAGCAACCTGTTTTTTAAGAAGCGCGTTAAACAACGTGCTTTTTCCTGCATTCGGAAGACCGACAATACCTATGCGTAAATTCATGAGTGCATTATCCCACAAAATGGGAAAAGCGTCATTATTTAAAGAGTGTGCTACCATACACATATGAAGAAACGTTTTCCGCCCGGCGTACTCCTACTCCTTCTCGCATCTCTTCTTGCAAACGTTTTTTTCGTCACGAAATCCTTCCCAAACTATGTGGTAAGCAGTGTCATTGACGGTGACACTTTTATTCTCAAAAGCGGAGAACGGATTCGTCTTTTAGGTGTAAACGCTCCTGAGATTGGCAGATGCGGAAGTGAACAGGCAAAAACACTCTTAACTTTTCTTATTCTCAATAAACCAGTACTAATTACAGAAACAACACGAGACTACTATGGACGACGCATGGGACTTGTGTATACAGGAACGACTCTCGTCAATACTAAAATCATTTCTCAAGGTTGGGCCCGCCCTGACTACACCAAAAACTCAAAAAACGAAAACATGAAACAAGCATATAGGGAAGCAAAAGAAAAAAAACGAGGAATCAATGGGGAGTTATGTAAGAAAATAAATCCTATACCGAAAGATCCGGCATGTGCCATCAAAGGAAATATCGATAATTCAACAGGAACTCATTTCTATCATTTCCCCTCCTGCCGCCACTATAACCAAATCGTCCTTGATGAAGATATCGGAGAACAATTCTTTTGCAGTGAACAGGAAGCAAAAGACGCTGGATTTATTCTTGCATCGGATTGTTTGAGATAAACAAGAAATATACCTGTGAAAACACTTTGAGATTTACTTGTTTATTTTCTTCACTGTTAAGTTAACATCACCCCAATATTTTTATGCCTACTTCATTGAGTCTGAAGACAATGAATCCGACAAAACAGACAAATTTGTACACGCCGCGAAGTGCAATATGAAATCCACGTTTTGCTGTCCGTTTATGAAGTAACTGATCTTCTGCACTTGCCTGTTTTGCCTGGTTTATACAAGAAATAACATGTTTTCGTAACGTTATTGTTTCTTTTCTTACAAACACACGATTTGCACTCGTTCCTTTTATATACAGTGGTTCTCCAAACACAACGGTATACCACCCATATCGGTACCAGGTAACCACAAGCGATTGATTCTTAATCATTGTTTTCCGTTTCCAGATTTTATTCTGGTCAAGATGAATGCCGATTGGAATAATCGGTGCCCCCGTTTCAAGAGATAATCTGACAGCTCCGGTATGAAATTTTCTCAAATTACAGGCTCCATAACTAATTTCACCTTCAGCAAATAAAAGAAGTGATCGCCCCGCACGCAGTGTTTTCTTCGCCTGGGCATATACTTCATGTCCTCGTTCCGTCACGTTAATATGGCCTGCACGTCGAATTAATACGCCAAGAACCGGAATATGAAACACATGCCTGATGATAAGAATGGATACCCGCTCCCTCAGGATTCCTAAGAGATAAAATGGGTCAAGCGTATTTGGGTGGTTGACCACAAATATCTTCGGTCCCTGTGGCATATTTGTTGTTCTTCGCACCACAGTAATTAGAAACACTTTTGCATACACTATTGATAATAGGTTCCCGATAACACAAAGAAGCGATCGCATAATAATATATAAGTATATCAAGTATTCCTCATCCCCGCTTTCTAACTCATATCACATGATATAATAAAAAAATTAGAGAATAATAAACGAACGCACCCATGACTATTCCGCATGTTTTAAAAAATAAGCAATTCGTCAAACTCTGGATTTCACAGGCGTGTTCAATCATCAGTCTCAATTTACTCATCTACACCCTTATTCTTCGTCTTTTTGAACAAACCAATTCAACACTCGCAGCAACCTTTCTTTGGATAGCATACAGTCTTCCAATCATCTTAAGCGGACCCTTTGCCGCAACTATCGTTGACCTTCTCAATAGAAAAAAGCTTCTTGTTGTATCGACTCTTCTTCTTGTTGGCGCTATGCTTTCCTTTCTTTTCGTTGGTTCACGGTTTTTCCTCTATTACGCACTTATATTTTGTTATTCATTCGTCAACCAATTCTATCTTCCTGCAGAGTCAGCAACCATGCCGTCGCTTGTGAAAACCGAAGATCTTCCGGAAGCAAACGGGTTTTTCTTGTTAAGCAAACAGGCGGGAATGCTTGTTGGGTTTGGCCTTGCCGGATTTTTTGCTAAATTTGTTGGTTTTCCAATCACCATCATTGTTGGTGCATCAGTGTTAGCAATTGCATTTTTAAGCGTTATGACACTACCGAAGCTTAACGGAAGAAAACCTGTTGATGTTGAAAAACAACTTGGAGAGTTTTTTTCCAAGGTCGTTGAAGGATATCAATATATAAAAAATAATAGAAGCATCCTCTACCCCGTCCTTCTCCTTTTAGGCGGAGAGATGACCATGACCATTGTTGCCGTCAATATTCCTGCCCTTGCAAAAAACGTATTTGGTATCGCAATTGAAGACGTTGCCCTGTTTATCGTCATTCCGGCGCTTCTTGGTGCAATGTTTGGTGTCACCATTGTTTCAAGACTCTTGAAGAAAAAACTCATCCGCAAAAAAATTGCCATTCAGTATTCATTATTTACCATCGCCATAGCATTTTTTCTTCTTGCGATCGCTCCTGGACACCTATCGGAGACCATGCAGATCATCGTGCTCCCAGTGCTTGCCATCAGCATCGGGTTTGGATTTGTCGGCATACAGGTACCCTCTCAAACATTCATGCAGGAATCAACACCCAATGACATGATGGGCAGGCTTTGGGGAAATTTATGGTTTCTCATGACCATTGCTGCCATCATCCCCATGTTTCTTTCTGCATCAATTACCGAATTTCTTGGAGCTGATATCTTGTTTATTATTCTCGCAATTGGTATGTTTATTGCTGCAATCTCTATTAAAAAGGTCAGTTTCGTATTAACCGCAACCGAGGTCCGCCCAAATTAACAAAGGAGAAACAATGAAAGCACGACACCCGGAATACCAGTATCTCGGTCTCATGCAGGACATCATGAAACATGGGACCTGGAAAATATCCCATTCAACAGGAGTTAAACTCAAAAGCGTGTTCGGCAGGATCTGCAGGTACGATCTTTCCAAAGGATTTCCCATTCTTACCACCAAGAAAATGTTTACCCGCGGCATTATTCATGAACTCATCTGGTTTTTGTCGGGATCAAGCAATATTAAATACTTGGTTGATAACAGCGTGCATATTTGGGACGACTGGGCATACAAAACATACAAACGATCAATGGATGAAGGAAAAGTGCCACACATGGAAATGGATGCTTTCATGGAAAAATGCAAAGCGGAACCGAAATTTCTTGAGAAATGGGGAGAACTCGGTCCTGTGTATGGCGTCCAGTGGCGCAGGTGGCCAACAACTGACGGAAAATCTATCAACCAGCTGGGCTGGGCCATTGAAAAAATTAAAAAATACCCACAAAAGAAACATTACATCGTTTCCGCATGGAATGCTGAATACATCTATGAAATGAGCGGATCACATGAAAAATCTATGGCAATAGCACCATGTCACACCATGTTTCACATAAATATTACCGGGAACAAGTTGTCACTGCTTCTTTACCAACGGAGTGCAGATTTGTTCTTAGGTGTTCCGTTTAACATTGCATCATACGCACTACTCACCATGATGATTGCACAGGTAACAGGCTATGAGCCAGGAGAATTTGTACACGTATTTGGGGATGTTCATATTTATGAAAATCATTTCAAACAATGTCGGGAACAACTGAAACGGAAACCGAAAAAATTCCCAACACTTAAACTCAATCCGCTCGTCAAAACAATCGATGCATTCAAATTTGAAGACATCACGGTAGAAAACTACACCTATCACCCACCAATTAAGGGTGACATCACGGTTGTTGGAGGGTTTTAAAACATGATCAGCATCATCGCTGCAATTGGGCAAAACCGAGAGTTGGGGAAAAACAACAAACTTCTCTGGGATATTCCTGAGGACATGGACCATTTTAGGTCTATAACACGTAGCCATGCAGTTATCATGGGCAGAAAAACCTATGAATCTATCGGCCACGCACTTCCCAACCGTCCAAACATTGTTATCACAAGGGACTCAACATTCGCCACCCCCGATGGGTGTTTTATTGTCCACTCGCTTGATGAGGCAATTGCCTTAGGAAAAACAAAAGAAGAGAAAGAACTGTTCATTATCGGCGGCGCAAATATTTATGAACAGGCAATTGATATTGGAGATAAGCTGTATCTTACGATAGTCCATGCTAACTTTGATGCAGATACGTTTTTTCCGGAATACTCCCGATTCTCTAAGGTGATATCAACAAAAAACGGAGTCAGTAATGGCTATTCCTACACCTTCCTCGAACTCATTCCTTCTTTTTAACACCGCATTGTCTTATAGATTCAAAACAGATATACTTTTTTTAACCGATAAAGGAGCAAAACGTATGAATATTAAAGACATACATGCACGCGAAATCCTTGATTCCAAAGGACATCCGACAGTAGAGGTCGATCTTACCCTTGAAAACGGTATGATAGCAACAGCTTCTGTCCCTTCTGGCGCATCAACCGGATCAACAGAGGCCGTTGAACTTCGTGATGGAGATACAGCACGATATTTTGGAAAAGGAGTACTGAAAGCAGTTGAGAATGTAAACACAACACTCAAACAAGTAGTTGTCGGGCAGGATGTCACAAACCAACGGAATATCGATAATCTCATGATTGCGACGGATGGAACCGAAAACAAAGGAAAACTCGGCAGCAATACCATCGTTGCTGTTTCCATGGCAGCAGCGCGCGCCGCAGCGCTTTCCGAACACATTCCTTTATATACATATCTTGGCAATTTGATTGGAAATACAAATTTTGTTCTCCCACTTCCACAGATACTCATTCTTGAAGGTGGCAAACATGGAAACTGGTCTACTGACATCCAAGAATATGTTATCTTTCCGAATATAAACAAATTTCCAACGTTTAAAGAACGGCTACGTGTAGGAACTGAAATTTTTCATTCTCTTGGGCAGGTGCTTTCAGACAAGGGATATGCGACAGGAGTTGGATATGAGGGCGCATATTGTCCAAAAGAAATGAAATCCAATGAAGAAGCGTTTCAGCTCATGATTGAGGCAACCGAAAAAGCCGGATACAAAATGGTGGATGAAATTCTTTTAGGCATTGATGGAGCTGCTTCAGAATTTTTTGATAATGGAACATACACCTTAAAAAGTGAGGGTGGCACAAAACTGACATCCCGTAAATGGTCCGAACGACTCATAGGTTGGACAAAAAAATATCCACTCTGGTCACTCGAGGACATATATGACGAAGAAGATTGGAGTGAGTGGACATATTTAACAAGTGTCATTGGTACTGATCATCAGATCATCGGCGATGATTTACTCACAACGAATGTGAAACGGATTCAAAAAGCAATCGATGAAAAAGCAATAAATAGTGTGCTCATTAAAGTCAATCAAATCGGCACGGTATCCGAGACACTTGATGCCATAGCACTTGCCCACAAAGCAGGATATACAACTGTCGTCTCCCACCGCGGTGGAGAAACCAATGACGACTTCATTGCAGATCTCGTTGTAGGAACATCCAAACAGAGTAAATTTGGCGGACCGGATCGCGGGGAACGGATTGCAAAATATAATAGATTATTGCGTATTGAAGAAGAACTATGAACAAGGTGTTGTTAATTATTCTTGACGGTTGGGGCTATCGGCAAACAACGACTGGTAATGCGATTGCCCTTGCCAAAAAACCGACATTTGATCAGTTGTGGCGCACCTATCCTCACGCGATCGTCCCTGCTTCTGGTCTTGACGTAGGACTACCAGAAGGGCAAATGGGAACGTCTGAGGTCAATCACATGGTGATTGGTTCCGGCCGCATCATTTACCAGGATTTAGTCAAGATAAACAAGGCAATTTCGGATGGTACATTTTTCAAAAATGAAGTACTGATTGCAGCAATGGAACACGCAAAGAAAAACAACAGCACACTTCATCTTGAAGGGCTCTTGGGCCCTGGAGGCGTGCATTCCTATCAAACACATTTTTACGCACTATTAACGCTTGCCAAACAAGTAGGAGTACAAAATGTATGCATTCATGTTTTTACTGATGGTCGAGATACAGCACCAACAAGCGCCAAACAATATATCGAACAATTGGAACAGAAAATGAAGGAAATCGGTATTGGATATATTGGCAGTATTATCGGTCGATACTTTGCCATGGATCGGGATACAAATTGGGACCGAATCGAGAAGGCATGGCAACTTCTCATCAAAGGTGTGGGTCGCCAATACAACAGCGCAACCGAGGCAATTGACGATGCATACAAACAAGGAGAAACCGATGAATTTGTGAACGCGTCCCTCATTGGTACAGCTTCAACAATCAAGGAGAATGACGCAGTAATATTTGTAAACTTCCGAAGTGACCGCGCCGTCGAGCTCACCAAAAAAACACTTGATGCACATATACCAAACCTCTATTTCGTGGCCATGACGCAATACCGAGCAGAATTTAATTGCCCTATCGCCTTCCCTCCAGAAACTGTGACAAATACACTTGGTGAAATCCTCGGAAACAACAAAATAAAGGAGCTTCGTATCACCGAAACAGAGAAGTTCAATCACCTTACCTATTTCTTCAACTGCAAAAAACTGGATGCCTGCGAGGGAGAAGACCGGATTCTCCTTGATTCCTACTCAGATATCAAAACACACGATGAACGGCCCGAAATGAGAACGCCTGATATTGCCAAGGAAATCCTTGAAGATATCGAAGGAAACAAACATCAACTTATAGTCACGAATTTGTGTAACGCTGACATGGTTGGCCACACAGGAAACATCGATGCAGCAATCAAAGGAATCGAGGCAATCGATCAGGCACTTAGCGATCTCATACCGAGAGCGCTAGAGCATGACTATTCTATCATTATTACCGCTGACCACGGGAACGCTGATGAGATGATTGATGAGAAAACAGGAGGGTCAATCACCAGCCATAGCACCAACCCGATTCCCCTAATTCTCGTGAGTAATACCTATAAAACGATAACCAAAGAAGCTATATCACTAGCAGACATCGCACCGACAATCCTAGATATACTAGGAATTCCCAAGCCAGTTGAAATGACTGGAATTTCGTTTATTTCTTAAGCTCCAACTTTTTTAGTTAATCTACAAATTCTTGCCAGTTGTTTTGATTGATTACTGCCACAGTTGCGTTCGGATAGCTGGTTGTCCACGAATATGGAATTTTTACTGCTTTTTTCCCATATTTAAATTCAAAACCATGGAGCTCGCCTTCTATCTCCTCTACCAAATCTATTTCTGCACCACTGGACAGACGCCAAAAATAGAATGAGAATATTTTTTGTGCATATCCCAATTTTTTCATCCGCTCAACAATCAAAAAATTCTCCCACAATTTTCCTACATCATCACGACTGCTCAGTACGTTTAAATTTCCTATTATTGCGTTTCTCACTCCTATGTCATAAAAGTAGATTTTGTCCATCTTCGTCACTTCTTTGCGTAAATTTCTACTGAATCCGGGCAATCGAAAAACGATAAAAGATTTTTCTAGTAAATCAATGTATCTATCCACTGTTGTCCGACTCAATTCTAAGGAACTGCCTAATTCACTCAATGATACTTGATT
Organism: Candidatus Gottesmanbacteria bacterium; assembly: GCA_043798445.1. Classification (GTDB taxonomy): domain Bacteria; phylum Patescibacteriota; class Microgenomatia; order UBA10105; family UBA927; genus CAIJMI01. The sequence continues at coordinate 28,345 of JAZDOQ010000018.1, forward strand.
ACCAATTTGAAAAGCCAATAGTTTCAGAAGATCATGGATTTTGGAAGAATTTCTAATATCGCCAAATTCTAACAAATCTTTGTAAAGGTACGCATCAACTAAATTTTGTAAGTATTTTGATTTCTCTAGCGTTCCTTCTAAAGAAAATATTTCCGGATATGACCCATAAATCAATCTCTCTTCTATTTGTGTTTCCATTTCATACGGCGTTTTTGCACATCGCAGTTCTCCTTGAGATATGGGAAATAATTTATAGCTATAAATTCTTCCAGTAAGGGGTTCGCTAATTTTGCTTGCCAAATCAAGAGATGACGATCCTGTAACGATAACTTTTAATTTAGGAAAATTATCCAGAAGAATTTTTACGCTTAATCCAATTTCCGGTATACGTTGCGCCTCATCTATAAAGATTATGTCATAGCCGGAAACCAACAAAGAGAGCTTTGATAATTCCCTACTGGTTAATAACTCCCACCATTCTCCTCTTTGGTCTCCGTTTAAAACCAACGTTTTTAATTGAAATTCACTCAACAAATCGTTGACAAGCGTCGTTTTTCCAACCTGTCTAGGACCATAAATTACCAATCCTTTATTTGTTTTTGTTACCTCGTTTTTAAGAATAGAAAGCAAGCTTCGTTGTATTTTCATATCATTATAATAACAGGCATTGATCTCATTGTCAACTGTAAAAGGGCCATTTCGGACAGCATAGTAGCAGAAATAAAGCTATTGAGGCTATGAAGACTACATCCTTTATCGCTCTACCGCGATCCGTACGTCAAGCACTTTCCCACCCTGCCCCTGCGGCAATAATAAAAACGGATTGATATCCAACTCGACAATCTCCCTATGATCAACAACCAACTGTGATAATCGCTCAAGACATGCGGCAAGTGTGTCAATATCCATCGCTGGCTTTCCGCGAATTCCCTGTAGAATCGTATATACTTTTAACCTCTTAATCATAAAAACTGCATCATCGTGGCTCAGCGGCACAACACCAAAGCAAACATCCTTAAACGCTTCAACATATATCCCTCCTAATCCCACCATTAGCATGGTGCCAAATCCTGGCTGTTTGTCTACACCCAAAATAAGTTCGATTCCACCAATTGGCGCCATTTCTACAAGTAAAACTCCATCAAGTTTTGCATTCGGCGCATTTGTTGCAACCAGGTCCATAATACTGTCGTATGAAGTAAGCGCATTTTCTGGCGTTACATGCAAGACAATGCCACCAACATCGCTTTTATGTGTGATATCCGGTGAAACAATTTTCATGGCAACCGGTGATTTAAAGCATTCTACAACCGAAACAATATCTTGACGACGGGAAACGGTTGCTGAGGCAAGCGTTGGAAATCCGTATGCTTTCAATATTTCATGCGCCTGTTTCTCGGGGAGTAACTCTTTTTTTCCGTTGTCATAACGCGATAGGATGTCAGACACAGCTGTTGCATCAATATCCGCAAACGTCCGCGGCGTGTCATCGATTTCTCTCGCTTTCTCAACAGAAAACTTAGTGAATGTTGCAAGTGCACACGATGCATCCTCGGGATACGCGAATGCTGCAACATTTGCTTTCCGGAGAAGACTCATTCCTGGAGCGACAAGCGGGCCGCCGACAAATGAAACACCGATGGGTTTATCAATTGTTTTTTTAAGTTCAATAATTTTTTGCGCTGTCTCCACAATTTCCGTTCCTGCTTGCGGCGTTAACAATATAAGCAGGCTGTCGACATTTACGTCGTTTGCAATTACATCAAATGCGGACTTGTACCGATTACTTTTTGCATCTCCCAACACATCAATGGGATTTAAACAATTTGCACACATCGGAAGTTGTTCTTTAAGAAGTGCTACTGTTTTGTCTTCAAGTTTTGCCATGGTGAGTCCTGAAAGTACCGCGGCATCTGTCATCAATACACCTGGACCGCCCGCATTGGTAATAACAGCAACACGATTCCCTTTTGGAAGTGGGTTATGCACAAACATTAAAGCATTGGAAAACAATTCTTGGATTGTTTCAACGCGAATGGCACCTGATTGGAATGAAACTGCGTCATAGTATGCATCATTTCCGCCAAGAGCACCCGTATGGGAGACAGACGCGGTTGCGCCCGCTTTGGTTCGACCGGCTTTCAGGAAAATGATAGGTTTTGCGTTCAGCCCATGCGTAACAGTTCGTGCGACCTTCACGAATGATGCGGCATCCTTGATGTCTTCAACATACATAAGGATAACCTTCGTTTTTTCATCAGTTGCAAAATAGGAAAGCAGTGCTGTCTCGTCGACAACTGCCTTGTTTCCGACGCTGACGAATTTTGAAAACCCGATATCTAAGTCCCTTGCAAAATCAATAACCGCTGTTCCGAGTGCGCCGCTTTGAGAAATAAATGCGATAGATCCTGCTTTCGGCGTGATTGGTGCAAATGATGCATTAATCCCCAATTCTGGGTTAATAACACCCAAACAATTCGGTCCGATCATGGCAATATCATATTTCTCGCATAGGAGTCGAAGCTTCTCTTCCCGTTTTTTCCCGTCTTCTCCTGCCTCTTTAAATCCTGCAGAAATAATAACGAGCCCTTTTACACCGCATTTCCCCGCTTCTTCAACAATGGATAATACAATATCAGCCTTTACAGCAATGACAGCAAGATCAACAGGTTTTCCAATGGCAGACAGAGACCATACGGAAGCAATCCCTTCAATCTTTTGCGCTGTCGGATTCACAGGATAGATTGTTCCTTTAAATCCATTACCCATCAAATTTTTCATGAGGTTATTTCCAACACTCCCGGGTTTTGCAGAAGCGCCAACAAGGGCAATAGAAGTTGGTGAAAAAATGGAAGTAAATGTTTGTGCATTCATATTCATATTGTACACAATATATTCTTCTTCTATTCTACACCATAATTACACATTTATTGACACTATATATCGTCTCGTGAAAGAATAGATATACTGAAAAAAATGAGTATGAAAGAAAAAAAGGATAATACTATTATCTATATCATCAGCACTATATCCTTCATCCTGATGGGAATTGTCTTGACCGGTATCATCGATAAAACAAAATCAAGCGATATCAGAACCCGCGCAAGCACAACAAGCGGTATATCGGCAACCGCTGTTGTATCTGACATCAAATACGATACTGGTACCATCATCATTGATCAACTCATATTTGCAAGCAGTCCTGAAAAAGGTCTAGGAAGCTGGATTGTCACACCGCCATCAGGATTCAAACTGGATTCAATCAATATAGGAAGCTCAATAAAACTCATGATTGAACCGTCAACGTTTGCGATCACCTCACATTCACTCACCGCAAAAGAAATAAAGAAGAAGTAAAAAAATTATTGTTTCCTGATAACAACTCCATGAGGAGTATCTTCTAGCGTATATCCTTCCGCAAGTATTTGATCCCGAATCACATCTGACTCCGTAAATTTCTTTTCTTCCCTAAGTTTTTTCCGCTTATCTCCCAGCGCTTGAATTTTTTCAGGAATTGATTCCTCATTCCAACTCGTTAACCGCAATCCCAATACCGTATCAAACTCACTAATCAAACTGCGTTTCTCACCTGGTGTTGCATCCCCCCTCATCATATCCCACACAATGGATAATGCCTGCGGAATATTAATATCATCAGAAATGGAATCAATAAATTTTTTCTGTACCACGGACGCTAATACACCGTAGTTTTTCTCAGGCGTTGCGTGCTGCAGCTTAAGAATTTTCTCCCGAAGATCCCGTAATGCATTTTTTGACGCTTCCAGTGCTTCCCAGGTAAAATTTTGTTTCGATCGGTAGTGTGCCTGTAAAAAGAAATACCGCAAGGTTAACGGATCATATCCTTTATCAATAATTTCTGAAAGCGCATATCCTGTTCCTTCAGATTTTGCCATCTTTTTTCCATTAACGAGCAGATGCTCATTATGCAGCCAATAGTGAACAAATGGTACACCATTAGCAGCTTCACTTTGTGCAATTTCGTTCGTATGATGAACAGGAATATGTTCAACGCCTCCCATATGAATATCAATCGTTTCTCCTAGAAGTGCTTTTGTCATAGCAGAACATTCAAGATGCCATCCGGGAAATCCTTCACCGTCATGGACGAGTGGAGAAAAAAATGGCGACTTCCAGTACTGCACGGCATTCGTCCACACACCTGCTCGGAAAAACCAAAGAGCGAAATCTGCCTGGTGTTTTTTTCTCGGATCTGATATATCCGCTTTCCCCGCTCCTTCCATCATTTTATCCATCTGTTGATGCGAAAGATTCGTATAGGTCGAAAATTTCGTAACATCAAAATATACGGCAAGGTCGGTCGTATATGCATAGCCTTTTTCAAGAAGTATTGATACGAGATCAATCATCTCCTTTATATATTTCGTTGCACGCGGTGCAGTTGTTGGCTTTTTCAAATGAATTTTCGTCACGTCCCCTTCAAATTGTTGAATATATTTTTTTGCAATCTCATCCGGTGTTAATCCTTCCCGCTTCACTCCTTTTTCCATCTTGTCTTCCCCTGTATCGGCGTCTGATGTCAAATGGCCAACGTCCGTGTAGTTTCTGACATGTTTCACCGTAAATCCACTGTATTCAAGTGCTCTTCGTACCAAATCTCCCATGGTCATCCCGCGTAAATTGCCGATATGTTGCGTCCAGTACACCGTTGGTCCGCAGTGATAAAACAGGACATGCCCCGGAGTAATCGGAACAAATTTCTCTTTTTTTCTGGTCAATGTGTTATACAGCGTCAACATATCAATACCTCTATTATATATCAGTCCTGCCTCACATTTTTACTCATCTCTGTTGAACTTTTTCCTTTAATCCCATACAGATCGCCTCGACGTTTTTTTGATGACATCTTTGGCATCTTCGCAAATGCTGACTGTTCTGCTTGTTTTTTTACCATCTCCTTTTTCTCCTGCTCTTTTTTTTGTTTTTCCTCCCAAACAGATACGGGAGGTTTTTCTCCTTTTGATGCAAACTGTTCAAGCGCAGCCCGCGCTATTGCGCGTTTTACTTTCACATCGTTTGTTTCTTCCATTGCTCCGAGCGCCCCATCTGGTTTTTTTGACATCTCTACTCCGCCTTCCTGTTGTTTTCCCGATCCGTGCTGTTGTCCCTTGCCAGACGATGTACCCGTTAAGCTTTCTAAAATTTTTCCGGCAATATCTATTGGTGCTTTCACCACTTCCCTGACAACATCTTTCCCGATGTCTTCAAATGAACCAATCATTGGAGGTTTGAATCCCGATTTCATATATTTGTTACATACCGAGCTGCGCCCTCGCTTCATCCGTCATACGGTCCACTGACCACGGCGGTTCAAATGTAAGTTCAATGGTTACTTTTTTTACTCCTTTTACTTTTTTTACATGTTCTTCAATATCGCTTTGAATCGTTCCAAACAACGGACATCCAACAGATGTTAACGTCATTACCACTTCAATATTCCCTTTGGGATCAATATGCAAATCATAAATGAGTCCAAGATCCCAAATGCTGATACCAAGCTCCGGATCAGGAATGTGTCGTAACGCGTCAACAATATGCTCACGTTGCACCATAGAAATCAATACTCCCTTCTTCCCTCAAGTGCTCGCTTGAGCGTTACCTCATCCGCATATTCAATATCTCCGCCTATTGGAATGCCATGAGCGAGTCTCGTGATTTTAACTCCTCTAAATCGTGGGGCGGTGGTTGCAAGTTGCTTTTGGATATACATGGCTGTTGCTTCTCCCTCCATTGTCGGATTCATCGCAAAAATCATTTCAATCACCGGCTCTTGTTGATTTTTGATGCGTTTCAGCAAATCAGCAATATATATTTCATCAGGACCGATATTGTTTAACGGATCAATGCTTCCATGAAGCACATGATACACACCGCGGAATGCACCTGTCCGTTCAATCGACAACACATCGGTTGGCTGTTCAACAAGACAAATTGTTGCATGATCACGTCGTGGATCACTGCAAATCTGACAGGGATCTGCCTCTGTCACATTTTTACACACACTGCATAACACCGTATTTGCTTTGAGTGCCACAAGAGAGTCAGCAAACCGCTTAATTTCATCTGTCGGAACGTGGAGCAAATAAAATGTTAAGCGCTGTGCTGTTTTTGGTCCAATGCCTGGAAGCCGTTCAAACGATTCAATAACGCGCGTCACTGATTTTGGAAGGATACTCATAAAAAACTTACCGGGTGATAGTTGAAATTGCTGATGCAATGATTGGGGCCACTGAAATAACAGTTGTCCCTTTCGGAAGCCGCTTGTCTGCAGCAACAATTGTATCCGTCACGATCAAATGATCGATTTGTGCTTTTTCCAAATTTTGTTTTACGTCTCCTGCAAGCACTGCATGTGATGCACAGACAATAACAGACGTTGCGCCTGCGGCTCGAAGCGCTTCAGCACCGTGCTTAATTGTACCGCCCGTCGAAATAATATCATCATTGATGATGGCGGTTCTTCCTTTCACATCTCCGATGATTTGAAAATTTTCACTGGTATCATGCCTGTCAATAAACCGCTTTTTCTCCATAACAATCAAATCGGCGTCAAGCTGATAGGCAAAGTTTCGTGCGCGCCTCACACCGCCCACATCAGGAGAGACTACAACAGGATCCTTTACTCCTAGTTTTTTAACCGCATCAACAAAAACCGGCATGGCACTGATATGCATCACCGGAATTTGGAAAAATCCGACAATGGCGTCATTATGTAGATCAACAACAATCACTTCCTTAAACTTTGAAACTTCAATAAGTTTTGCAATCACTCTTGAAGAAATCGGTTCTCCAACTCTATGTTGTTTATCCTGTCTGGAATACCCCATATACGGAATAATCGCAATCATGGTTTTTGGGGCACTCCTGCGGATTGCATCTCCCATCAACGCCATTTCTATGATGTACTGATCCATCGGATTTGAAAACGATTGCAGCACAAAGACTGTCTTGTCCCTGACATCCTCTTGGATCCATGGACGTACTTCTCCATCAGCAAATCGTGTAAGTTCAACGCTTCCTAAATTGATATGTAACTGTTGCGCTATCCGCTCCGCAAGTACATGATTACTGGAACCCGCGAAGAGTAAGTAGTCTTTCATATATATTTGTTATACCTGTTTTAACCCAAAGTAATCAAGGACCGAATTTTCCAAGTATTAAAAAATTATTTCTTCTTCGGTATAAGTTCAGAAATGCGATAGGCTAAACGAGTTTCCCGTATTGATAAATGCGGCGCTGTGTTCTCTAAATGAGAAAAATCCAATTTATTTGGATCCGTTTTCTGAAAGTAGTTCACTGTAGAAACAAATTCCCCTATATGCTTGCCTAAGGATATTGGCCTTGGTTGACGTCCTCTTTCAACTGCTTCAGTATTCATAATACCTACCTCCTTTATTGAACAGCTATACTAAATTCTGTTTCTATATGTGGCTTTCCGAATTCTTTCCATGCAGAAAGTCCGCGCAAAAAAATCTCCATGAACCTGTCATTCCCACCTGATGACCCTGGTGCAAATGCAAGTTCCCCTTCGCGAACAGAGAAACTTCCGTTAGTGTAAAATGCCGTTCGTTTCATCTCGCCAATCGTCACCATGATCGGTTGACCCGGTTGGAACTTCACCGATGACATACGCGTTGTAGTTTTCATGTTGCCGTACCCGTCAATCCATGCAATCTTGTGTTCTGATATATCCGGAATGAGGGATGGTGATATTGATTCACCGATCCATTTTTTTTCACCGTTTGCAATCCCAATGACTGCTTCGGGATAAAAGTCACGGGACCGGAATTGTGATCCTTTGTTTGCAACATTCACGTAATATAGTTTGTTTATCTCAGGCTTAATAAAAGAAAAACAATATCCGGAATTCACACCAACAACACGAACACCGTTTTTAAGTATTGCGTATACCAATCCTTCTCCTTCATTTGCATGCCGTTTTTCTTTGTTGTCTTTCCGAGGCGCAGTATTGGTATAGATAACCATGTCGGGAATTGGATTTACCAACGCATATTGCGCAGTCCAAAATCCGGTGGCAATTGTTGAAAATGCGGGAACACCGGTTGTCACACACTCAACAGTCCTATCAAATCCTTTTAATTTCTGAATAACCTCGGCAAATGAGGGATCACCTGTTCCATAATCGGCGATGATATGAAGAAAAATTGATTGGTTCATGGATTACGTGCCTTTAGACATTTGGGCAAGTTGTCCTGCTGCTGCTTGCTGGGATTGTTTAATGACGTTTCCAATTGCTCGCTTTACGGATTCATTCGGAACTCCACCAATTGTCACAGATTGGACTTCCTGATTTCCATTCATCGTTATCTCCACTTCCCCTTCTTTTGCAGTAAACGTCATGCCAGACAAAGCCTTTTGAATAGCCATAGCACTTTTTCTCATTTCATTCATATCACCTAATTGTTTAAACGGATTAAACATATATTTTTCCTCCTTTATTTTTCTCCCAATACGACTTCTACGCGGACTTGCACACCAAATAATTTCTTGAACACCGTAGACAACATATCACGGACCTTCATCTCTGACAAGCGTTCCTGATGAAATTTGTACTGTGTTTCAATCGTCACAATTCCATTTTCAATACGTTTTGGATGCGCCCCGCGAAGAACACCGGCAACAGAATGATTAAACGGCTTCAATGATTCAATCACGTCCTTCCAACACTCCACTAATTTTTCAACAGTAAATGATTCGTCGTTTGCTTCCACTGTTTTTTTTACTTCTTTCACGAAATCAGGGACAACGATTTTCGGTGTTACTTCTGACACAGGTGTAACCGGCCCGGTACAATACTCCATAACTGCAAGTTCTATTGGAATTTCAGGTATTGGGGATGTTTTCATCAGGCCGTAGGCATCAATGAGACACTTCATGACGTGTTGAATACTCATTCTGTCCCACCCTAAAATCGTTTGTCCTTTTCCGATATTCACCAGTGATTCCTGAAGATCCCGCAGGATATCAACGATAAACCCTTTTATGTCTTTTGTTTCTGATACCAATAATTCAATAACGGCAAGTGCAGATTTTTCATCTTTAGCGGAAATTGCTTCTATAAACCGTTTCCGCTCCCCGCTATCGCTTGTTGAGAGAAGATCCGTAATAAAATCAATGGTAATTTTTTTCTTTGAAAAGCTGACTTGCTCTAACACTTTCACTGCGTCACGAAATGCCCCGTCTGACTCTGTTGCAATGAAGGCAAGCGCGTCATCTTCGATGGTAATTGATTCTTTGGCAACAATTTTTTTAAGTGCGGAAATGAGTTCTTCTTGCGTTGCTTTTCGAAAAGGAATCGCAATACACCGGGATTTAATGGTTGCCGGTATTTTTTGCTGGTCTGTCGTTGCCAGAACAAACACCGCGTGCTTCGGCGGTTCTTCAAGCGTTTTTAACAGTGCATTAAACGCTTCGGGCGTTAACATGTGCACTTCGTCTATAATATATATCTTGTATTCTCCGCCAACTGGGGCAAGTGCAATTCTGTCCCGCAGTTCCCGAATCTCATCAATACCGCGGTTTGATGCCGCATCAATTTCAAGCACATCCATGTTCGTTCCGCGGGCTATAGATATACACGATTCACAAACGCCGCACGGACCGCTCTTTTTTTTCAATTTTGAACAGAGGTATAGTTTTGCCAAAATCCTTGCTGCCGTTGTCTTTCCAGAGCCTTTTGGCCCTGTGAGAAGATAAGCGTGCGGGAGTTCTGATCGTTCTTTCTTAAGAAGTGAGCTCATCTGTTCCCGAACGTGGGTATTATCAATCTCGTCAATAACTTGCGGACGGTATGTTCGGTAAAAAGACATAGGCCAATAATAACACACTTATTCAGGATGATGAATCCCTAATAAGTGGTTCAATCCGTGAAGAATGAGAAACTCAATGACATCATCAACGAGTTTGTTTTCTTCACCGGCTTCCCTCACTGCTTGCGGATATGATACAACGATGTCGCCGAGATGTAATATATCATCAGGGGGTCCAACAAACGAAATACCGTTATACTTCCCCATTTCCTGAAGCGGAAATGAAAGAACATTTGTTGGATAATCTTTTTGTCTGTATGTTTTATTAAGCGCATGAATCTTCCGGTCGCCAACAATCATGATGCTCACATCCGCATCGCTTTCAATTTTTGAAGCCAAAAAATCCTGTACTGTTTTGGTGATGCGCTTTCTCGCAATGGGGTATCGGGACTCTGTCTGGATGGTAACGGTAACCATATATTATTTTGCCATCAATACCTTAAGGGTTGAAGACACGCGCCCACCATCCGCCTTGCCCGCAACGGCAGCCATTCCCTGTTTCATAAGAAGTCCGAAGTTTTGTTCACCAGAAACAGCAACGGGTGCAAGAAGTGCCTTAAGCTCTTCATCACTCATTTCCGCTGAAACATAGGTAAGAAGAACATCGAGTTCCCCCTGCTCTTTAGTAACAAGTTCATCTCTTCCTGCGGTTTTAAATGCCTCAACCGATTCTTTATGTGTCTTTACCTGTTTTTTGATAGTATCCATCACGTCAGCATCAGTTAATGCCGTATCGCTTGCGGCACCGTACTTTGCAATTGCAGCATTTCGGATTGCAGACAGCAAAAAACGGATGGTATCAACAGCCACCGTGTTTCTTGCTTTCATTGCAGTCACTAGATCAGTTTTTAAGGTATCAAGCAGCATACATGTATCTCCTTTAGATTCTTCCTGGATGCCGAAGTCGTCGTGCTAAATCTCTCTTTTTTTCTTTTTTGATTTCAGCTGGTTTCTGATAAAATTCCCGCTTTTTAAGATCCTGCAATACGCCTTCCATCAATACTTTGCGGGTAAATTTTCGAATGAGTGAATCTGAATTATCTCCTGGTTGTGCTTTCACAAATACCATATAGTTTAAAAACACCTCCGTTTCCCTTTTTATTTGATAGCGTTTTTTACCATTGAAGCTATATCCGTCAATAAGTGTTTGCTATCTTTTTCAACTACTGATTGTATCACACTGCCACCGTCATCGGAAAACCGCGGTAATATATGAAAATGCATATGATGCACACCATATTGTTCTTTGTGGTTCATGCCAATTGTGAAGACTTCGGTTTTGTAGACAACAGTTAATGCAGAAACAATTTTTTGCACAGTTGCCATCAGAACCATAAGTTCCTCAGGGTTATAGTCCTGAATCGCCCATCCGTGTTTTTTAAGGACGACGACAACATGTCCCGGCGTTGAGGGAAAAATATCAAGAAATGCACGCGTCTTCTCATCTTCATACACCGTATACGATGGGGTTTCATTTGCAACAATCTGACAGAACAAACATTTATCCATAGATCGCCTTTACTTCAAAAATAAGCTCATCTAATGTTAATTTCGTTGGTTTCATATCCGGATTTTTTGCTGATCCATTAAGAAGCATGTGCTTGCTTGAGTGTAAAAACCACGTTGCATTTGCATCCTTTTTAAGAAAAACCTCATACAGAGATGTTAAATCAATTTCATCTTTTGGAATGGTTTTCACCTGCGCGTTCCCATTTTTTGGGTCTTTCCGAACGACAAACACATACCCCATTTTTTGTCCATAATGCACAACTTCGCGATTGATAGACTCTATCCCAAATGCTTTTCCAAACTTCGTATCAAAAACAATCGCATGATCTTTGATATCTGCTTCAGCCCACACTTTGTTTTGAAACATTTTGTATGCGCCGTCTAAACAATCCATGACTGTATCCATCATTCCAACAGGATTATCGACCATGTTAAGCTGTAAACCATCGATAATAACAGGGAGCGACAAATCCCAAAAATCAGCGGTTGGATTTGGAAAAAATACTTCCCTGAAATGATCAACATCATTGACCACATGAAGTAATCGTTCTAATGCTACATCCTTTTTTCCTAAGGATTGATACACCAACAATGCCGCACACGTATCATCATTTCCCTGATGGTGGTCAAATTTCCCAAAACCCGTATCGACATGGATAACATCTGGATTGCTGTCAGGCTCCATCCCGTTTAGTGTCTTCCCAGCAGGAACAAATGCAATCGCTGCTTCTTTTAAATCCGGTATAAACGTCTTTAAAAGCCACACAGACGTAATGGCGTCTAAATCAGGAGCAAAATGGGTCACAATGGTTTTCATCGTACTTTTCAGTATATCGATTTTATCTTGATATAACAACACAACTATTTAGCTTTCAAGGCCGGGCCTTGAAAACTAAAGATACTTCAAATATTATAAAAATACATCTATGGCATCAAGAAAAACCATCCTAGCATCTAAACAGTATTATCACATTTATAATCGAGGTCATAATAAGCAACAAATTTTTCTTCAACAACATGACTACCGCCGCTATATCGAACGCATGGAAGAATATCTTGAAAAACACGAAATAACCATTCTTGCGTATTGCTTGATGCCAAATCATGTTCATTTCCTTATTCGGCAGGATGGAAATGAAGCCACTCAACAATTTATTCATCGATTACATACTGCATATACGATGTTTTTCAACAAAAAATATGAGCGTGTTGGTTCTGTTTTTCAAGGAAGATTCAGGGCGCGAATGATTGATTCTGAAGGATATTTATTACATATCTCACGATACATTCATCAAAACCCGATTGACCTCTTTAGCTTCCAAGGCCGGGCCTTGAGCCTCAAAGATTATCCGTGGTCATCATATAGGTATTACACACAACCATTATTTCCCTCACCGATTTGTAATACCTCTATTCTCTTAAATTATTTTTCAAAAACTCATAAACAAATGTCATATACAAATTTTGTTGAAGGTGAAATAAAACAATTATTAAAATCTCCAGAAAAAATGGAAAAAATAAACAACGGAGACTTCTAAACTTTAGCTTCCAAGGCCTGGCCTTGGGCTATAAAACACCGAGGAAGAATAACGTCTTTGATATTTGGGTATAATGGAAGTCCTATTACATCCGCTTCTCCAATCCACTTCATATTGCAATATTCCCGCTCAGGAAATACCGGTTTAAATTCTGGAACTATTATGACATACACAAAATCCATATGAATGTGTTTCGGTTTCCCTTCCCGGCCTGGAATGGATTCCTCAAACAAATAATCCGGAACTGGAAGCGAGGTCACTCGTTTATCAAGAATAATAGTTTTTGGCAAATACGCTGTCACATCAAATCCTGTTTCCTCTTTCACTTCCCGCACCAGACATTCTAAAGGATTTTCGTTCTCTTCCTGATGTCCACCAGGTGGTAACCACATCTGTAATTTTTGATGAAGTCCTAACAATACCTTCCGAGGCGCAGTATTTGTCAACAATACTGCTGTTGAAGTGTAATGTTTTAGCATAACAAAAAACTAGCTTCGCAAGGCGTGGCCTTGCGAAGCTAAATTAATAGCTTTGGCCGAATATCCAGCGGTGTGTTGCAGGTTTACCACAATGGATACAAACCCCCTCCTCGGCGGGCAGGCTTTTATCTTCTTTTGCATCAAGAGGAAGGCAACGTGTTGTTGCTTTTGTCTCATTTTTGATTTCTTTTTCGCAACCCGCATCTTCACACCAGAACGCCTTCAAAAACCCCTTTGTTGACGCCATTATGTTCTTGAATTCATCATACGATGAAACATCAAACGTATGGCTTTTTAAAAATGCTTTTTGCTTTTCAAATAGTCGCGTTTGCATTGCAGCAAGTTCGTCATCAATTTGCATGATGCATTCTTTCCATGCCATGGTCTTTTTCTCACCGATATCACGAAACACCAAGGTCACCGTTTCTTCATCTGTTTCCTTAACCCCAATTTCAATGCGAATTGGCACGCCTTTCATCTCCCACTTGTTAAATTTCCGACCCGGACTGTCATCAGAATCGTCAAGATGCACACGAATCTGCTCCGACAACAATGCTTGGTATACACGGTCTACAAACGCGGATTGATCTTTTTTTGATGTTTGTTTTGTAGAAAGAATAGGAACTATAACTACCTGTATAGGCGCAACTTTTGGCGGTAGGATAAGACCTGCGTCGTCCCCGTGTGTCAAAAACAGTCCGCCAAGCGCTCTTGTTGACATTCCCCAGGAAGTCTGCCATGCATATTCCAGCTTTTTCTCCTTGTCCTGAAACTGAATACCAAAGACTTTTGAAAAGTTCTGCCCTAAATCATGCGATGTTGCTGACTGCAGTGCTTTTCCATCCGGCATTAAGATTTCGACCGTATATGTACGTGCTGCACCTGCAAATTGCTCAGTTTTGCTTTTGCTTCCAAGCATAACTGGAAGTGCAAAATAATCTTCAAAAATCTGCCGATACCATTCATGAGCCTTCAATGCAAACGAAACTGCTTCTTCATGCGTTGCATGTGCGGTATGTCCTTCCTGCCACAAAAACTCTGTGGTCCGCAAAAAAAGATAGGTTCGCTTTTCCCATCTCACGATATTGCACCATTGGTTAAGAAGCAGTGGTAAATCCCGCCAACTCTTCACCCACTTGGCAAACATGGAATACATTATGGTTTCTGACGTTGGACGAACGACGAGCGGTTCTGCAAGTTTTTCTCCTCCCGCATGCGTCACAACCGCAAGCTCAGGTGAAAATCCTTCTACATGTTCTTTTTCCTTTTCAAGAAGGGACATGGGGATAAACATGGGAAAGTATGCATTTTCAACACCAGCCGGCTTGATCATTCCATCAAAAATTCGCTGTACGGTCTCCCAAATGGCATACCCGTATGGCCGAATGACCATAGTCCCCTTTACCGGACCATAATCTGCAAGCTCAGCCTTCAAGACGATATCGTTATACCAATTGGAGATATTGTCTGATTTTTTCTTCACTTCTTTTTTATCAAATGCCATATAAGTAAAAGTATATCCGATAGACTATCCCCTCACAATCCGAAGAATATCATTGACCGTCACAAGGAGAATAAGCGCTAAAAGAATAATCATGCCGATCTGATGCACCATCCGCTCAACAGCAGGTCGTGCTTTCTTCCCAAACTTGTCAGCAATGACAAAAACAAGCCGTCCACCGTCTAAAGCCGGAAATGGCAAAATATTTAACACAGCAAGATTAAGAGACAGGATGCTCATAAACTCCAACACTGCTTCAAACCCATATTTCACTGCCTGACCGGTCACTTGTGCAATTCCGATTGGTCCTGCAATCTCACCTCCTGCAATCCGCTGTCCTGTCACGAGTTTTGCAATCACTGCTCCTAAGGACGAAAGCATCATCCATACTCGCTCTCCATTAATCTTCACTGCCATCCATGGAGTTTTAGATAACGGATATTTATGTTTTTCTAAATTCGAAACAGCAACACCTAACGGTCCTTCTCCTTTTGGCGGATCTGTACGCGGAACAAGCGTGACGGTCAGTAAAGTACCGTTTCGGATAATAGAAAGGGTTATTGGCATACCAGTGTGAGTTTTGACAACCTCAATCAACTCCTCAGGTGTTTGCAGATTTTTTGTTTGAATGACAGGTCCTTCAGCAAATTGAATGGAAGATACGATATCCTTTTCTTGAAGTCCAGCAGCGGCAGCTGGACTGTTCGGGCTAATTGTCTCAATATGAACAATTTTTGTTTGTTCAATAATTCCGCGCGTCAACAAAAATGCGGTAATTACAACCGCAAGCAAAAAATTCATAAACACACCCGCGGAAAGAATGAGTGCGCGTTGCCCACGTGACTTTGCCCAAAAATAGCGACTTCGTTCTTCAGTTGTTGTTGCTTTTTGTTTTTCTTTATCAACATCTTCCCTGTCCTCACCTGCCAGTTTTACAAATCCGCCAATGGGAAGCCAGTTCACAGAGTACACCGTTCCTTTTATTTTTTTGCCCCAAATCCGGGGAGGAAGTCCAAATCCAAACTCTTCAACATGAACACCAAAAAACCTGGCAACGGTGTAATGCCCAAACTCGTGGATCATGACGAGGATGCTTAAAATGGCAATGAATATAATTGCTGTAAGAAACATAAAAAAGGATTAGACTTGCATGAGTTCTACTTCTTTTCTTTCCCCCAAACTGTCAACTTCCGAAATCATTTCATCGGTGAGTTCCTGCACCTTTTTCTCACCAACTTTTTGTTGGTCTTCCGTAATCACTGCGTTTTCTGCTTCCCGTTTTAAATCTTTCATCGCTTCCTGACGAATCTGACGGACCATAATCCGGCCGCCTTCAAGTTTCGTTCTTGCAAGCTTGATATAGTCTTCACGCTGTTCTTGATTCATCGGAGGAATCGTAATACGGATGACTTCGCCATCAAACACGGGAGTTAACCCCGTTCCCTCTGTTTGAATGCTTTTGACAATATCCTGTGCGACCGACGGGTCGTATGGAGTAATAACAATAGTTTTTGCGTCAGGTACTCCAATCGTTGCCATCTCCTGAAGCTTCAATTTCTGTGTTCCTTCGTACGCAGTGATAACAATATTCTCAACCAATGCCCCTGTTGCCCGCCCTGACCTAATTGACGAAAGATCCGTGCGGGTAATCTCTATTGCTTTACGCATTTTCCCCTGCGCAAGGGATAGGATGATGTCTATCATAGTGACTCTATACTACGAGAAACGACGCGGGACAGTCAAGGAGATCAAGCTGCTTCGAGCTACCCGCCAAGCTGCATACGGGTAAATTGCGTGACGGTAATATTTTCACCAATTGTTGCAATGGTTTGCTTTATAAGATCCTGCATCGTGGTTTTTCCGTCACGGATATATGCGCTTTCCAGGAGTTCCTTCACATCGTTTGGTTTCATCGCAGCAATTTGAAGCGCAAGCTCATGCGCAAGTTTTTTAAACGCTTCATTTTTTGCCACAAAATCTGTCTCACAACGGACCTCAACGAGCACACCAACTTTCCCGTTTGCATGCACATAGGATTCAATGATACCGGCAGCTGTTTCCCTGTCACCTTTTTTTGCTGCCTTTTCAATACCCCGCTCTTTTAATAACTTTTTTGCTTTCTTGTGGTCGCCAGCTGCATCAACAAGTGCCTGCTTGCAGTCAGCTACTCCAGCTTGCGTTTCTTCACGAAGTTTTTTTAGTGTATCAAGAGAAAAGTTCATAGTTATATAGATACGGGTGTTGCTGCTGTTTTTTTAGTTATCGGTTTTTTAATCTCTTTTGCTTTTTCTTTAACCACTTCTTTTTTTTCTTCGGATTTTACGAGCTTTGCTTCCTCTTTTTTCTTTTGCATTTCAACCTTTTCCTGGTTGTCAGCTGCCATTTTTAACGCTGCCGCCCTGCCTTCTTCATACGCATCAGCAATGGTTTTCGTGATAAACGTAACCGAACCGACTGCATCGTCATTTGCCGGAATAACATGCGTAATTCCTGTTGGATCTGAATTGGTATCAACGATAGCAACGATTGGAATTCCCATGCGAAGCCCTTCCCGAACTGCTGCGATTTCTTTCTTCACGTCAATGATAAACAGTGCCTGCGGTGGAACATTGAGTGTAAGTACGCCGCCGTAGAACATCTTGAGTCTCCGTACATACCGGGAAAGTTTCATTTGTTCATGCTTTGGAAATTTTTTCCATTTTCCCGTTGCTTCTTCTTCATCCAGCCGGATAATTTTTTGGATATTTTTGTGAATCCCATCCCAGTTGGTCAAGAATCCGCCGATCCACCGCTCAATAATATACGGAGCAGTAACTCGGGTTGCTTCTTCTTTCACAATGCCTTTTGCCTGTCTTTTTGTACCGACAAACAAAATTTCACTGCCTGAAGCGACCAAATCTCTTACGAAGGTGGCAGATTTTTCTAGACCTGTCTTTGTTTTTGCAAGATCAATAATATGAATTCCGTCTTTTTTAATATAGATAAATTGAGACGCCTTTGGGTGCCACCGTTCTGACTTATGACCAAAATGACATCCTGCTTCAAGTAAATCCTGCAACGTTATATCTTTCATATCGCTTCTCTCTCCTTAAACAACAAAAGCACCGATACGCTGGTGCTTTTTATGCAAATACCTATGCGTATCTTCTTATTCCTCCGCTTGTTTCGTCCCACTTCGCCAAAGGCTGCGCGGGAAGAAGATACTAATAAACCAAGCGTGTGTGATACAGGAGAGTATACCAAAATACCTGCTATTTCGCAATAAACGGTTTTGGACGAGGAAGTGAGGCTAACACCCCATGCATAGATTCCTGAAAATGAACATAATCTGTCGGTGGGAATTCCAAAAAAATAGACGCCTTATCCTGCTGTTTAAATTCTGTCTGAACCGGTTTTTCTACTTTTGAATGTGCTTTGGCATATTTCATCGCAATATTTGCTCCAGTAATCGAGCGTTCTAATTGATCTTTCGTCATGTCAGGGTTCACAAATAATCCACCAATCGAGACGGTCGGAATAACACCCCCATCCGTCTTGTAATTTCCTCCGCTGAATATTTTTGCAAGACGATTCCCTACTTCATCAAGTTCTTCATTAGAATGAATATCTTTTAGTAAAACAACAAACTCATCCCCACCAGGACGAAATGTTTCACTTTTTTTATCATCAAGATTTTTTGTCAATAATCTGGCCGTTTGCCGCACATATTCATCCCCATATTCTTGAGATAACGCTTTATTTATTTTCCCAAATCCGTTGCCATCAATAAAAAGAAAACCGATATTTCGAACATCGTCGTTCAACAACTGCTCCATCCGTTCATCTAATAAACGCCGTGTTCCAACACCTGTTAACACATCGACAGCCGCTCGTTTTTCAAGAAGCCGAACATAATTATCTGGATGGTAATCTGGACGAAGCCGATCTTCGTTTGGATCTTTTATGATTGCAGCTGCCCATGCATCATGTTCTGCTTCAATATCACTTGGTATTTCAATCGTCGAATCTGACATATATTTATTTTATAATAGCAGGAACCATCCATTGCTTCTTTGTCTTCTTTTTTTCTTTGTCCCAACCGTTAAGAATGTGTACTGCAAGAGACGCAACATGACCTGCCCGTTTTTGATATTCATCCGTAATTTCAAATTCATTGGTGACCCGATTGGCAATAACGGTACACACGGCTCCCGCCCGTTTTCCGAACAGACTTGCAAGCGTAAAGAGACAGGAGGCTTCCATCTCAAAATTCTGAACGCCTGCAATTTGCATATCCTTCAATAGATGTGCTTTATGACTTGGAAAATAGTCTTTGTATCCGAACCTTCCTTGTCCGCAATAAAACGTATCTGTAGATGCGGTTATACCAACATGATGCGGAATCTTCAGCGTATCTGCCGCAGCAATCAAGGCCATCACAATCTCAAACTGCGCAACCGCAGGATATTCAGGAATCACATAGTCACGACTGGCTCCGTCGAGCCTGACAGCACCGGTTGAAATGATAACGTCACCTAATTTTTGGTTTTTTTGAATGCCTCCGCATGTCCCCACGCGAATGAATGTATCAACATCAATTCTCGACAGTTCTTCAACGGCAATCGCAAGCGAAGGAGCTCCAATCCCTGTTGAAGTACAGGAAATCGGGGTTCCCTGCATAACGCCGGTCATAGTGTGATATTCCCGGTGATTTGCAACTTCATAAGCGCTATCCCAGAGTGATGCAATTTTTCCGACACGTGCCGGGTCACCCGGAAGAAGAACACATCGGGCAACGTCCTTTACTCCACAATCAATATGATACTGTTTCCCTTTAATAACGGGTGCTTTTGCTGATATTTTTTTTGTCATAGTTATTCACCTTCTGCTAAGGTCGCAGGTTGTGGTTCATGATCGTCAACTAATCGATCAATAATTCCGAGGTCTGGATGTTCCACATGCTCTGATGGATATTCTGCGCCACTTTCTCCAACGACAATATTTGAGTTTTTTACTCCAGGATCACCTTCGTTCATGTTTTTCCTCCTTTATATATACATTATTTATATATCCGGTGGCACGTTTCGCACACGGCAATATATTTGTCCGCTGCTCCGACATCAATGACTCCTTTTGTTCCCCTCATCCGCTCACTGTGACGGGCTAAGCTCCCGCATTTTTGACATATTGCCATGAGCTCAAGATATTCATCCGCAAGACCGACAAGATCGGGAGTTGCTCCAAACGGTTGGCGTTTGTAATCATACAGAAGTCCCGCGGCAATCACATGGATTCCCTTTTTCTTTAAAGTTAAAATCACGTCCTTAATTTTTTCTTTTTCAAAAAACTGCACCTCATCAACAATAACTTTATCTGCGTGGGTCATAAGAATTTTTTCAATCACCGTTTCTGTTGTTTCACCGTCAACAACAAGCGCTTTTGATTTTCTATGATCATGACTATGAATTTCTTTTTTTGCGCCATACCGGTTATCAAGTCTTGGTTTAACCGTCAGCACCGTATGCCCCATGCGGGTAAACACCTCAACAAGTGCAACCAACTTTCCGGTTTTCCCGGAAAACATCGGTCCTGCGATAACCGTGAGTTTTCCTTTTCTTCTCGATTTTTTAGATGATATATTTTTCCTTGAGTGCACGGATGATTTTTTCATGAATGACCTCTTTGGACAGTAAGGTTCCTTTATCACTAACACAATCTATTGTTATCCAATTTTTCCGTTCTTTCGCAAGCCGAAGGTACATGACCTCCGATTCAGCGCGGTGTTTCATATCCGCCTCAGCGATATCCAGTTTTCCTTTAGTATATTTTCTTTGTTCTTTTTTGAGCGTCAATTCATATCCAATCTTCCATGGAATATATAAATAGATAACCACATCTTCCCGGGGGATTTTATGCACCTTGTATTCCATCTCATCAAGCCAGGAAATGAATTCTTTCCGTTTTTCTTCCGGCAGTTTTGCCGCCTGGTGCGCCATGGACGATGTTGCATAGCGATTTGACAACAGGATACCGCCTTGTGACAACCAGGAATCCATTTCCTCTTTTGCTGATGCACGGTCAAGCGCGTAAGAAAGTGCAGCTAGGTACGGAGATACATTGTCAAGCGAGCCAAACTCACCGGTCAAAAACCGTCCAACGACCCTTCCGTGAAATGAGCTGTAATACCGGGGAAAATCCATATATTTTACTTTTTTTCCTTGTTTTTCCAACACCCTCTGTATCAACGCCGACTGTGTTGCTTTCCCGGATCCATCTCCTCCGTCAATAACAATGAGTTTCCCTTTCCTCTTTTTAAGAGTCGCCACCTCTGCAAAAAAATGCTTCAGCGTTATGAGAATGTTGTCATCCTCATAATGCTCAAGATATAGATGCTCTGACGGATTGCCGGAAATCATGGGAGACAATAAATTCTCAGCATCCTTGTAAAATAGGGCTAAGACCGGCTTATTATGAATCAGGGAATATACAATCTCTCCTCCAACACCGCTTGACGGATTCGTTACCTCGGCAACCACGCAATCTGATTCTTCAATTCGGTTCTTTTCCCGCGTAAATATATCTTTTGCACTGAGTTTTTCATCCATTTTTCGTAAGGTGGGTGTTATAATTTGCTGTCCTGACACACTTGTGTGACCCAACATTTTTATTGCCGAAAGAATTGCTTTGTATCGTTTCCCGTCTCCATCATGTGTTGTTGCTGCCGTAAAGTAGATCTTCATAGTGTTTATACTACCACATGTAATTGTTTTTTTACTTGGTTAATCAATTGTAGCTGTGCTTTTTTACTCGTCACAATGTTTAACCCATCTGTTTCAATGGTGATAACAGGAATACTTTTCTGTTCAGCTAGCCACTTGTGGTTTAACATATCCAGAAGTTCCAGATAGTTTTGCGGAATTTCCTTTTCATACCCCCTGCCCCGTGATGCAATGCGTTTTGCAATATGAGATAGTGATGTCTCAAGATACACAATGCAATCCGGTTTTGGAAAAAGCGGCTCAAAGGAGTAATAAATTTTCTGATACAATTTCCATTCCGCATCATCAATATTTCCGAGTACATGTTGTGCTTTTGCGTAGGAAAAGGCATCCTGTTGAATCGGCGTATCTTGAATAAAAGAGGTTTTCTCAAGCAGTGTGCGCGTATCTATCATTTGCGTAATTTTTTCCATCAAAAAAAATGTCTGCGAATGAAACGCCCACCGTTTCATGTCACTATAAAACCGCGAAAGAAATGCATTTTCTCCGAAATTTTCCTCAAGAAGTTGAAATTTCAGGGATGCGGCAAGTAACCGAGCGGCGGTGGTTTTTCCGCTCCCCATCGTACCCATGACAGAAATATACCAATGTTTTTTTGTTTTCACAAAACTTGTTGTATCACGTCATGGGCAAGGATGACAAGAGTATGTACTATATCAATATTGACTCTTAAGACAATGGCAGTATGTCCATTCGGGTACAATCCCGCCACATTTTTCAGGAGCGTAAACATCGTGGATTACAGAAAAACAATTATGTCCCGTAGCCTGCCAGCAAAGTTGCGAAACATTCCATGAACGGATAGCGCCGTTATCGGCTGTCCAGTTCGTACCAACACTCTTACAGAACATATAATTTTCTTTACAGATTTTTTCACATGATTTACCGGTTGCAGAATTTGTAAAGACAGAATATGTATATCCAGCAGCCGGCGTAGGTGTCTTAGTTGGCGTCTTGGTTGGAGTTGAAGTTGGCGTTTTGGTTGGTGTCGATGTTGGTTTCTTTGTAGGTGTCGATGTTGGTTTCTTTGTAGGTGTCAATGTTGGTAATGTACACTTACATGTTGTTGCTCCAGTGACAACACAACTCCCTCCGCCTGTACATGTTCCTTCACAACTATATTGACTTCCTGAATTGCGACATGGTTTTGGTGTTGGTTCAGTAGGTATATATGCTCTACTTCGGATATCCAATCCCCCTTTTGAAAATGCAACATACAAAACAACAAGTGCCAATAACGACAATGCGATGCCAAGAGCAACAATAAATGGTTTTGTGTGGTCTGTTGAGCCCATAACAATTTTCTTCATAAATAATTTTTCCTTATTATCTACTATTCACCAACTGCTTATATTTGTCAAATGGTTTGACAAACGCCGTAATACTTCATACGATACTAGATATATGTGTGGGATATTCGGCTATATCGGATCACATACCAATGCGGCAGAAATTGTCTTTGAAGGCATCAAAACACTGGAATACCGCGGATACGACAGTTGGGGTGTTGGTCTCGTACCTATTGAAAAAAATGATTCGCTTGTCATCAAGAAACGTGTTGGAAAAATCGGTGATGCAAATGTAAAAGATCTTCCAAAAAGTTCACTTGCATTCGGTCACACCCGCTGGGCAACCCATGGCGGAGTTACCGAAAAAAACACGCATCCGCACCCTGACTGCACAAAAACAATTGCAATCATCCATAACGGCATCATAGAAAATTACGATACGTTAAAAACTCAATTAATCGGTTCGCATACCTACATCTCTGAAACTGACAGCGAAGTAGCTGCGCACATGATTGAAGATGCTGTATCCTCTCTTCCCTTTGTTGAAGCAGTTCGAAGTACATTTATGAAATGTGCAGGATCCAATGCCATCATTGCTATCTCGCAAAAAGAACGTATGATTGTTGCGGCACGAAACGGATCGCCACTCGTTGTCGGATTTGGTGATCATGAACAGTTTATCGCAAGCGATGCATCAGGACTGTTACCGCATACGAAACGTGTCTATTTCCTGGAAGACAATGAAATGGCGGTGCTCACTAATGAAAAAATAACCATTCTTGATGCAATAACGGGAAAAGAAAAAACTATCGAACCCGTCACGCTCACCTGGAACATAACGGCTGCCAAACGAAATGGATTTCCCACATTCATGGAAAAAGAAATCCATGAACAACCGATCATTATTGAACAGTGTTTACACCGCACAGATATTCATACACTATCAGAAGCAATAATAAAAGCTCGGGGATCATATCTCATCGGTTGCGGTACCGCATACTATGCGTGTCTTGCCGGAACGTATCTTTTTTCAACAATAGCAAAACGCCATATCAATGCATGTGTTGCGAGTGAGTTTACCTATCAGGAAGATTTCATAACAAATGCATCACTTGTTGTAGCGCTCTCCCAATCAGGAGAAACCATGGATCTTATTGATGCGGTGAAGCGGGCAAAAAAACATGACGCGACTATTGCCTCAATCGTTAACGTGCAGGGATCAACGCTGTGGCGTTTGTCGGACATCAAAATCCCAGGTGAGGCGGGACCCGAAATAGGTGTTGCGTCGACAAAAGACATGATAACCAAACTAAGCATTCTCCTTCTGACTGCATACGATATTGCAGGTAATCCTGATGAAGGAAAACGGGTCATGAAAAATGTTGTCAGTTCGGCAAAAGACATATTTGACAAAAAATCACTCGCAACCATTACTGCTGTTGCCAAACGTTTAAAAACCGCAACATATATGTTTGTTGTCGGTCGAGGAACATCGTATCCAGCAGCGCTTGAAACGGCGCTAAAGATAAAAGAAATCAGTTATATCCACGCAGAAGGACTTGCTGCAGGTGAACTCAAACACGGAGCAATCGCGCTTATTGAAAATAAGACACCATGCGTTGTCTTTTTACCAAACGATGAAACATATAGCGCTAATCTTGCGGCAGCCATGGAAATGAAGGCGCGAGGCGGTTATATTATCGGGATCTCTCATAAACATCACGAAGTATTTGACGCATATATACCAGTGACTGATGCGGGGACCGGAACGATTATTCCGAATATTATTGTCGGACAGTTGCTCGCATATTATGTGACCATCGCAAGAAACTTGGATCCTGACAAACCAAGAAATTTGGCAAAAAGCGTGACAGTGAAATGAAGTGCTTACGCTAATTCAGGTACCGGATGTGTATCGTGATGAATAATAATACTTGTATGGGGAAGTATGTCAACTGCGTGTGTTAAATGCATTCCCTCAGAAACAACACCAGTCTCATCCGCAGTAATCCGAAGTGTATTTTCAGAATTACTTTCGAGTGATGACAACACTTTGTGACCACTTTCAGTGTTAACAAATATGTCACGTTGAATAACTTTAACATCTCCGTCAAAGCGAATTGATGTTGCAATTATCCCGTCCCCACGAATTAATTCAGCTATTGGTGCCATAATACCATGAAATATAACACTCGGCGCATTCAAACGCAAACATTAATCAAATATCATACACCGAAGTCACTCGTTACACACAGAAATTGTTTGTCCTAAACCGACATAATGTATTCCATTTATATCAAGAGTATGGTTTGGTTCTAATCGGTGAGGTACATCATGTTCATCTATTACATACCCACCCACAAAAAGACTAGTGACTGCAGTTGACGGCTCACTCGTCTTATCAATATGCAACACAGAAATCTTTGCACTTTGACATGGAGGTATAACAACAGAGAAAACACGATGATTTTCATTTGTTATTAAGTTATGAACACACAAAATATCTGTACAGGTAATATTACTTGCTTCAACTGGCGCCATAATACGCTTAAAGATATCATATCAACAGGAATTGTCAATAAATATGGGGATTATTCCAGATCTTTTGCTATCTGACTAGCGACCGGTGCGTTTTGATTTTTATATTTTGCCGTTGCGCGAGTTAAATATGGTTGCTCAGACGCGTGACTCAATTCTTCAAACGTAAACGAACAAATACGCATACCTGAATACAATGCAACAGGCATCCTCCCTAAATTACCAAGCTCAAGAACTGCTATACCATGCCACCCCGGATCAAACACCGATGCAGTCGAATGAACAACAATGCCAAGACGACCCAAACTCGATCTCCCTTCAAGACGTGCTAGTAAATTATTAGGAATCGTAATCGTCTCCATGGTCGTGGCAAGCACAAAATCCCCAGGCTGAAGAATGAACGGCTCGCCTTCTTTTATCGTTATCTCCGTCATCAGGTCGTTGGTAACATTCGGGTTATTCGTATCGATAAGTGCAATTTTACTATGATTAAAAATACGAAATTTTGTGCCTAATCGAAGGTCAATAGAACAGGAGCCAAGTTGTGTTTCAAAATCGGGGGCAGGATCAATAACGATCCGTTTTTCTTGTAATGCTTGTTTAATATCGCCGTCAGATAAAATCATAAGTGGATTCTTTACGAAAAAATTTCGTGCGCGATTTTCTCGCCCTCTGGGCGAGTTAGGATTTTTTGTTTGTATTAAATAAACTTGCAAAATTTGGTAAAGCTGCTGCGATGAAAATTAAAATTCCACCTATAATTATTTGAAGTGTTAACACTTCAGAAAAGAATATTATTCCAAATATTATTCCAAATATTATTTCCAATAAACCAGTTAAAGCACCAATCCCAGGTTGAACATACCTATAGCCAATTACGACAAGAGAAAACGCACTTAAGGAAGCAATTGCATAGCCAAAAATACCCAACCAAGCAATTGATAATTCTGGTAACAATTGCCTTTCCCCTAGTAGTACGGAACCCATTAAATGAATAACAAAGATAACTAACCACAAAAAGACATTGAGTTGTAAAGCTGAATATTTGTCAGAAACTTTTTTAGTAAAAACAACTTCAATCCCCGCTGCGGATCCTGATAAGATTGCAGCTAAAGCTGCGAGTAAATAATTTTGTTGAAGTGATAAATTAAAAATAAGATATAGACCAACTAAAGCAAGTAGCAACCCAATTGTTTTATCTAAAGTAATTTTTTCGCTAAATGAAATAAATCCCAATATGAAAGAAATGATTGTATATGAAGCATAAAAAAGTAAAGTAGCAGAACCGATACCAATTTTATTAAACGCATAAAATATTGGTGCTACTGTCAATGAACCGGCAAGAGTGTAAATTATAATCCATTTCCAATCTCCTTTATCCACTTTTTTAATGGTGTGTGTAATAGCTCCGAAAGGAACAATTATTAGTAGAATGATTAGACTTCGGGCATATACCTGAAAAAGATTATCAATTTGAGTTCCAATTAATTTTGACCAAACACCATAAGAACCAAAAAATAATGCGGACAAAGCGACGATTAAGGCACCTTTTGTTGAGTTCTTCATATTGATGTTTTTATTATACATATTTTACGCATTTTTTGTAGGTCAGTGGTTATTGTTTTCTTATCTCATAGTTTGTATAGTTTAATTGTAGTCAAACAATCTTTCGGATTTTTTAATGGCCGATTTGGACAGATCCGAAAGGGTTTGACGACAACCAGAGCGGCTATTTGAGTTTATAAAAAGTTCTTTAATTATTTGCGTTTTTCTTTTCTTTCTTTATTTGTTGCGGCTTTTTTGTGTGTATAAAAAGGGCTTTGCAGCGCTCGCCGCGGGGGCGGGCGCGGCGAGCGCCATTCCCGACTCGCCGAAATATCCACTTCTGTGGGTGACGATGGAGTCGGACCATCCGCCTCTTTCTTATCAGGAAAGCGTTCTACCGATGAACTAGTCACCCAAACATTCTTAGCTTCAGTCTTCCATTGTACTATAGCCGACTGCTGTGCTCAATCATGATAATGGAGGTGCGTGCCGGAATCGGACCGGCGCATAGCTGTTTTGCAGACAGCCGCGTTACCACTTCGCCAACGCACCAATTGTTCAATAACGTACCTATTCTATCATACTTATTTCCACAAAAAATCCCGCAAAACTATTGCGGGATTTTGATACTATTTCTTGATGATCTAAACGGTGACAGGAACATGGGTTTTGAGAGAACTATTCCGCTCGAGGAATAGTTTTACTTACGTACGTGTTCTCTCGAAACACGTGATAAACCTAACGAAACTCATCATGTATTGGACTAATAAATTAGACGTGCATGCTTTATTTCTTCGGTTTTTTAATTAGAAAGGAGGTGATCCATCCCCAGCTTCGGCTAGGGATACCTTGTTACGACTTAGTCCCCATCGCTGAATTCGGCTTAGCTCCCTGCATTTAGTAGGGCTCTTCGGCCGCCTCCAACTTTGTTGGCTTGACGGGCGGTGTGTACAAGACCCGAGAACGTATTCACCGCGACCTTCTGATTCGCGATTACTACCGATTCCGACTTCATGAGGTCGGGTTGCAGACCTCAATCTGAACTGAGGCGAAATTTAGTGGGGATTTGCTTGCCGTTACCGGCTTGCATCCCATTGTTATTCGCCATTGTAGGGTGTGTGTTACCCAAGTTATAAGCGCCGTGCTGACTTGACGTCGTCCGTTCCTTCCTCCCTGGAAAATACCAGGGCAGTCTCCGATGACACTTGTAACATCGGATACGGGTTGCGCTCGTTCTCCAACTTAATGGAACACCCCACGGCACGAGCTGACGACAGCCATGCAGCAGCTGTGCTACCATCCTTGCGGATAGCCCACT
>JAZDOQ010000002.1:0-4007 GCA_043798445.1 Candidatus Gottesmanbacteria bacterium
CGGGATCTGGGTTTTTGGAAAAATACGGAATTTCCGTGGGTGCTACATTTTTGTGTACAAAAAGTACGATTGCAGGAGGCACGTGCAGTCCGACTGTATTTTCTTTTCCAACTATTGATACGATCGACTATTTTGAAACAAAACCATAAAATTTATCTATCATTTTTTTATATGAAGGAGTTATTCTATGGCAACAAAATTTAAGAAAAAGAATACATCAAATTCTTCACTTTTAAAAATATTACTGATACTGCTTGCCATTTCACTTTTCCTTTTCGGAACCGTTCTTTTTGGGAAAAATCAGGAGAATTCAGATATAAAAGGAGATTCGACGGTACTAAATATACCGGAAGATGAGCTTCGGAATACTTGCTTAAACGAAGGAGGGGAAATAATTCATTTTCTAAGTAAACCTCCTTCAGGATATAGTTTTGCATTTAATATAAACAGATCAGAGGTATGTTATCTCCCGACGACGACTTCAGTATCATGCGTGTGGTGCGGACTCAATTGTGTCGATAAGGCTACGATACAGATGTGCGCAATGATAGCTCCTCCCAACGGGTATTCATGTGTGAATAAAAACAATGTATGCACAAAGGTGGGGGGTGGTGTTGTTGTTACACCGAGACCGACTCCTCCTCCGGCAGTGCAAAATATGATGAATGTTGTACGAGGTTGGTTTCGGTCAAATAGAGAGTAACTATGGCAAAAAAGAAACTGTCAAGGAAAAGCAATACAAATTCAGTTATTTTTGGAATCATCGGCATTGTCGTTGTGGTTCTCGGCATTTTTTTTGTCAGCATAGAATGGAACAAGCGGATTAAAATGGAAAATGTAAAAGGGGACGCAACGGAGAGTTCACGCATGAGATCCTGCAACATGACTGTTCGGCCGGCACGGACGTGCCCGTCAGGATTTGAGTGCAGGCAAACGTCTCTTCTCAAAGGATCAGATGGTGTCTGTATAAAGAAAAATTTAGCCAATGCAGGAGAGGCATGCGGAAAAAGTATCGGTATGGGATGCAAGAAAGAGTTGCTCTGTGCCCCTCTTGCGCCTTCCTATAAATTATTAGCTGTAAAAGCAATGGAAGCAGAAACAGCGGCAGAAACTGAAACAGTATCCGCTGACGTAGTGAAATGTATAGGAAAAACGGAAAATGAAATCAAGAGCGGGTGTCTCCCATACATTCCGTATTACGGCGCCTGCGTAAAAAAAGGTGTCTGGCCGCCAAAAGTAACTCCGATTCCGACACAAACACCTCCTTCGGGATGCCGATATCAAACTGTTCAGTGCATAAAAGCACCCTGTAATCCGGTACTTGTTTGTCCAAGCGGAATAATAACACCGACACCAACTCCATCATCAACAACACCGGGTACAGTATCATGCGGATGGTGCGATGGGAATTGTTTTGATACGACATATGCTGGAGTGTGTGCAAATGAAAGTTTTCCGGTAGAGTATTCGTGCGAGAATATTAATAATACGTGTGTCAAAGTAAAAAAGTAGGATAATACGCCTCTTTTCCTCCGAATCCTTCTTTAAATTTGGTAAAACCTTTCCATGAGGTGTTTTGTTTGGGAATCCGCTGGTCCCACACGCCGACGAAATCAAATTGTTTCATGTTTCTTTTTTTGGAAAGCCGTAATGCTTCCCAGACAAGAAGCGTCGGGGTAAAAAGTTTTTTTCCTTTTTTTGTTGCCCCTGCTATCCAGTAGTAGGCAATGTGCTCATAAAATAACAATAAAATACCACCGACCATTTGTTCATTGTGATACGCAAGAAGAATAGTTGTGTTTTTCGGGTAGAAAATATTCCAGAGCTTATCAATGCCGTACGTGGTAATTCCCCCAAACATCCCTGCAGAGAGGTTTTTCGTGTGTATGAGATCGGTGATGGAATTTGATTCTTTGACAATAACGCCATTTTTGATTGCTTTTCTTACTGCCCGGCGTTTTGCTTCGGTAAATTTTTTGAATATTTTTTCTTCAGGTACTGTTAGATCGACACAAATTGTTTTTGTCGGAAGAAACGGCTCTTTATGGACAGTAAAAAATTTGGAAAGGCCTGTTACATAATTTTGATAAAGTTTCGGGTCGGTATTCAGAGTCGGTTCAACAGCAACCCGCTGGACATGGTGTTTTCGAAGAAGGGGAATAAGCTTTGGGAGATATGGGAGTGTATCCGGGCGTTGGATTTTCGCCATGGTTCCCAAAAAAGGAATCTTCTTCATCCACATATTCACTCCATCAAGGTTCACCACATCCCAATGGAGTGCTTGAATATATTTTTTATAAAGAGGAGATTGTTGGAGATCCATGTTCAAAAATTACAATTTTGTCTTATATTTTAGGAATGTCCATCGGATTGTGTCGCCGAGACAATAGAGTTTATATAAAAATGGATTAATAACGAGGTCAAATGATCCCACAAACTCTATCAGTGCCGGATGATACCCTTCTTTAAACCTATGGAATCCATACCATGGATCTTTCGGGTCAGGATCAGGACCCATAGCTCCCCAGAGATCAAATTTTTTATACCCGTTTTTTTTGCCCCATTGTACGATTTCCCATAAAAGGAGATTTGGCGCCATAACTTCGCGGTGCACACGCGATGAAGCGCCATAAGGGTAATAGATCGTATCTTCAAACACAAAAAGTATCCATGTGGCAAGAATTGTTCCCTGATACGAAGCAGTCCAGAGTTTTGCTATCCCTGATTTTGAGAGATTGCGCCACATGGTCTCATGATAGGTTTTGTTATGCGCATAAAATCCCTGTCGTTGAAGCGTGTCCTCATTGAGCTTGAGATATGTATCAAATGCCTCTTTACTATTATCTTCTTTGACCACGACACCATGTTTCTCTGCTACTTTGATGTTGTACCGGGTTTTATTATGCATGGTTTTAAGGAGTTCTTCTTCTGACTTCGTGAGATCAAGAACAAAAGTGTATTTGGTAAATAAGGGGTGATGGGAGGGGAGAAGTTCGTGGTTTGTGGTTCGCCCGCCTACATCGCTATGCGAAGCATTGCGGGCAGGTAGTTCGTAGTTAGAAATAATGTTTGGTTCGAGCTGGATATATATGGCATTTTTTTGTTTTCCGATCTTATTGAGTTCCTGGATCATGAATTGATCCGGCATGGGCCCTTTTGGAAAGTATCCGATGGTAAAAGGAGAAAAGGGGATTTTATGGAACGTCATCTGCCAACACCCGGAAATTTTATTGTCGCGCTGGACAATCATCCGCACCACATCAACTCCCATTTGTTTTCTAAATTCTCCCCACTCCCATGTTTGAAGAGGATGATGAATATTCGGGTTCCATCGTTTCTGATCATCCATAGTTGCCGGACGGATTGATACTGTTGGCTCATTCATAGCTTCATTATCTCACGTTTTTTTGTTGTGGTACAATGGTATTGTATGAATCTGAAAAAGAAAACTCTTCGCAGACATACTTCGATGTTGCCCATAGACGAACGGCTCATTCCCGATGTTTTTTCCTTTAGCCATGTGAAGGGAGTAGCGAGAATGTTTCTTATTGCGGAAATACTACTTTCGACTCTCGTGGTCATCGGAACACTCATTCTTATTCTTCTCCATGCGGTTTCTTTGTAGGATGTACAGTTAGAGAAGGTATTCATCTTCCCGGAAGCTCCGCGACGGATCCAGAGAGACTTGTCTGTCCAGTAATTGTTCCGGAATATCTGCAATAAACCGGGAAACAACATTTTGTGTCCGTGTTCCAAAAAATAACCGCCTGTTGGCATATGAGAGGTAGAGTTTTTCTTTGGCTCTGGTGAGTCCGACATAACAGAGTCTCCGTTCTTCTTCCAATTCCTCTTTGTCCATGAGGGATCTGCTGTGGGGAAAGAGTCCTTCTTCCATGCCGATGAGAAATATAGTGTTGAATTCCAATCCTTTGGATGCGTGGAGAGTCATGAGCGTGACTATGTTGGTTCTTTTTGCGTTATTCAGAGTATCCGGTATCGGTTCCTGT
>JAZDOQ010000003.1:0-2067 GCA_043798445.1 Candidatus Gottesmanbacteria bacterium
GCAGGAAAGGTTTTGATAATCTTTTTTAGAATACTGGAAAGCGTTCGTTGCCTCACAAACGTAATACTAACACCGAAATTTCAATTTGTCAAGTTGAAATTTGAGGGTGATTTACTCTCCGCACCCATCCGCCGGGATATACTCTTTGCCTTGAAAAATCGTGTCGCGGAAATAGTCGTAGCGCTCGGGCGATAATTTTTTCAGTGCGCACGGATGGGTCACGTACCACGCTGCTGAATCTGCAAAGTCTTCATTGCAGCCCATTCGTTCTGGTGTTGAAGCATAATCAGTAACCGGTGGTGATGTATATGAAAATTTACTCCCATCGAATACACAACCGATGATGTCATTCATGTAAGAAGATGGGTAATATAACTTCCTTAGATTTTCTGGTATATTTACTAAATTCGGTTGTTCCAAAAATACCAACTGTGAAGACAGCTTCGCATCAATCCACGCATGAATATATTCATGTACAAGAGTATTTTCGCTAGCTTCTTGAAATGGCGTTATCATCCAAATATGAGGGAATTCTGCTTGATCCGTACCTTGATAATGGCCGGGACTGAACCCAGCGGTTCTAAAAATATCAACATAACTTCCTGCAAAATGCCAATCCATAATCACTGGGATATGAACTCCGTCAAACATATTTGCCGGAAGCTTTGCCAATGTCTCATAGATAAAAAGTCTATTCGCATTATTGTAGGGTACGACGTCCACATGATTACAAAATGTTGCTACTTTATACTCTCCGTTTTGACATTGCAACGGACAATCACCCGAAGTGCTTCCCACGATTTTATCCTCTACTGAACACGTACTTCCTCGTCTTTCTAAACACAAACCATTACTGCACCCATTCCGACATGTTTCCACGTGTTTTGTTATTGCTTTCCCTTTTTGTGACGAATCAAGAATATAGACGTCATTTCCTTTGCATATTCGATCAATATAAGCCGCAGTTGATGGCGCACACGTTTCTGGCTGCATAATCTCCCAATTTGTTCCGTCTGCATTGCACTTTCTAGCACATGGGTATTCATACGAATATTCAAATTGCTTCCCTGGTTCACATCGTTTACCAAATGTTGTACATTGAAATCCCCCGTCAATGATCTGTTGGTTTACACTACAACGGTACTGTCTAGCAATCGATTCACAAAAGGGCACTTGAAATGTTGGATGTATGTCACAAAATGCATTACCATCACAGCGCTGTAATATATTTCCTGTCCGAACATCGGTAATCGAGGTTAAATCTGCACTACAGACAAATAGCGATACAACAGTGGAATAATCCCTTACTTGCTTCCAAAACCCCGACTCATCGCATCGAAATGGAGCTCCTCCGATCACATCTATATCTCCAATATTTTCACAACGCGCGACTTCTTGTACACATCCTTTTTCAGGATCACATTGGCCTTGTTTACAATACGTAATCGACGTATTGTCCTCAATATACGACTCTTCCGCAATTCCCGCTTGGAGAAATATATCTATTTCACTTTCTTCTTGTATTCTCGAGTTTGTATTATCAAACTTATAATGAACATTACCTTTCAAAGAACAGGTATTGATCACTGGTTTTAACTGACAACATACTCCATCCGATCCACACTCTTTATTTACGCCGCAACCAGCACTGCACGCACCCAACCTACAGTAAGTACCATTCTGTTCAAAAAGAGGCACGAGTTGCTGACTTGGTGGAATTGGCGGAGGTTTATAAAGCGTAAGAAATGCCAGGTATCTTTGTAGAGTGGCAAAAACATAGCCGGTTGAATCAGAAAGCAACGTGCTTAACCCACCCACAAGTACTACGTTCCCCATCACCTTCCACGGCGCCCGCAGGAACCACGGACACGAGCCGCCTTCTTCGTCATCCTTTTCTGCAGCGTATACCTTATAATCTAATCCCGTATCCCCAAGACATTTCTTGATATTAAATTTGCTTGCTTGCTTTATCTCCATCTCCGCACGCTGTTCCTGCAGCTTTTCCTCCTCTTCCTTTGTCGTTTGCTGTTCCAAAAGAGCGACGGTCTGTTTTATGTCTTCGGGCAT
>JAZDOQ010000033.1:0-10166 GCA_043798445.1 Candidatus Gottesmanbacteria bacterium
ACGACGCCTGTAGAAATGTTGTTGTTAAGCCATGTAAAGAAATTTCGAAGATCGGTTACATAGTTCTTCCGCGTAATTTCCGAAGAGTTTTGTTTGATGAGATATGTGGAGAACTCAGTATCAAGAATAGCTTGATAATCAAAGAGATTAGACAGGATTATACTAGACATATATATAGTTAATCCAATTTTAATAAGCCTGTCAAGAGGGTAATGAGATAGTTGAGTTATAGTTAGATAGTGTTGCAAAAGTAGTATATTTTACGATGTTAGCTGTGATTACCGTACATTTCACGAATTACCGCATATACTAAATAGACCGTCTATACAATGCGATGATAAAATCATATCAATATATATTGATAGATATAGTTTGATAAAGCGATAGTTTTCCACAAAAAAAGTATCAATTATTTTTGATATATATAAAAATAATAATCACGTCAGAACGTGCTGTTTCTTGTATATACCTTATAGTATGTTATTACTACATCCTTATAGTTTATTATATGGTTTTAAGCAGAAATTGAGGTATTTTTTATTGTTTTTGTCCGTGAAACGTCAATTATTATGTGTAGCAAAAGAAGATTGAAAGTGCTAATAATATTTGAGCTTATTTTGACGACCTGGATTTATGTCTTTGTGTGAAAACTACAAAGGAGGTGTAAAGAGAGTGGAGAATCAATTGAATTGGATTTTTGTCGTTGTGAAATTTTTATTGATTGAATGATCAGCTTCAATTATCCAAGCGTACATTACTGTATTGGTTATAAAAGCGTCACATTATTTACAGCCGATAATATATCACATCTATTGATTGATGGTGCAAAGCAGAAAATTTTCGTCTATAATATAGAGCGTATGCAGGATTCTAAAAAACAAGCCGATACGTTTTCCGCAATCACCGAACCATCTCCTACTTCTGAGGCTAATTTACCTCCTAAGCAAGTCATTCCTCACAATAATATTGAGCATAAATGGCAAGCATACTGGAAACAACAACACGTAGATGTTGCAGATATTGCTAGTGCTAAAAAGCCATTATATAACCTCATGATGTTCCCATATCCTTCAGCAGAGGGGCTTCATGTGGGGAATATGTATGCTTTTGCCGGATCAGATATCTATGGCAGGTACATGCGGATGCGAGGATATGATGTATTCGAACCTATTGGACTTGATGGATTTGGAATTCATAGTGAAAATTACGCCTTGAAAGTAGGGAAACATCCGAAGGAACATGCTGCAGATTCTGAGAAACATTTTTATGAACAACTCCATAGTATTGGTGCGATGTTTGATTGGACGCGGACCGTTGAAACCTATCATCCTGACTATTATCGATGGACACAATGGATATTTGTTCAAATGTTTAAACATGGTCTTGCGTATCGAGGAAAAGCTGCGGTGAACTGGTGCGGTGGTTGTAAAACGGTGTTGTCTGATGAACAGGTGCTGCAAAAAGAGATTGATGGCGCTTCGTACGCGGTTTGTGAAAGATGCGGAAATAAAGTTGAAAAGAAATTGTTAGAACAATGGTTTTTTAGAATTACCGCATATGCGGGAAAACTATTGGATCATATCCCCAGCCTCAACTGGTCGGAGAAAGTGAAAGGTGCACAAGAGAAATGGATTGGGCGATCAGAGGGTATGACAATAAAATTTGGGAAGATTGAGGTATTTACTACTCGGCCAGATACCTTAAATGCGGTGACGTTTCTTGCAACATCAGAGCTTTATGAAGAAGGAAGTAAAGAAAAGAAAGGTGAATTTTCCGGTGAGTACGCGATAAATTCTTTGGACGGAAGAAATATTCCTATCTGGAAAACGAATTATGTTGCTCCGGGATACGGCACTGGTATTATTATGGGAGTGCCTGCACATGATGAGCGTGATATGGAGTTTGCTAGTACCTATCATTTAGATATAGTTAAGAAAGATCCGGATCCAACGCTTTGGGAGAGAATTGAAAAGGAGGGATGGGGGAAACGAACAACGAAATATCATCTCCGTGACTGGACAATTTCAAGACAACGGTATTGGGGGGCACCGATCCCGATGATTTATTGTGAAACCTGTGCAAAAGCAAAAATTGGTGAACAATTGTCTATGCCTGGTTGGTATGCGGTACCTGAAAAAGATTTGCCCGTGCTCTTGCCTGATATCGATGACTATAAACCACGGGATGATGGGGTTGGTCCACTCGCAAAGCATAAAGAGTTCTATGAAACGATTTGTCCTCACTGTGGCGCTAAAGCAAAACGAGAAACAGACGTTTGTGACACATTTTTGGATAGCTCCTGGTACTATTTACGGTATCCTTCGGTTCGTTGCGCTCACTCAGAACAAGTCCCCTTTGATCCCGAAATAACGAAAAAGTGGTTGCCGGTAGCTATGTATACGGGAGGTTCTGAGCATAGCGTGCTTCATCTTATGTATAGCCGGTTTGTGACCATGGCACTTCATGACTTCGGATTTCTTGATTTCGACGAGCCGTTTTCCACCTTTTTTGCGCATGGACTCGTGATTAAAGACGGGGCAAAGATGAGTAAAAGCAAAGGAAACGTCGTCAATCCGGATATCTATATAGAAAAGTATGGCGCAGATGCCCTCCGGATGTACCTCATGTTCATGGGGCCGTTTGCAGACGGTGGAGATTTTAGGGATACGGGAATGGAAAGTATGTACCGTTTCATTGGTCGTATTTGGCGCTTGATAACATCAAGTGCCAACATGTCTTCGGTAGATTCAGACGCTGCAACTCATAGACAGCTACAAATGGCGATAGCACGCGTAACTGATGATTTAGCCAAACGAAGATATAACACAGCAATTGCAGGACTTATGGAGTGTGTAAACGTCGCAAATGATGCAAAAAAACCGTTGTCGACAGAAGATGCAAAAGATTTTGTAAAATTGATTGCTCCATTTTTACCGCATATTGCCGAAGAATTGTGGGTTAGGGTAACAACAGGTGGGGAGACAATTCCTGATAATTACCAATCGGTTCATAAGCAATCTTGGCCGATGTATGATAAAAGCTTATTACTTAGTAGTTCGATACAGTTTGTTATACAAGTGAATGGGAAAGTACGAGAAACGATGCAAGTCGGTGTTGATGATGCAAAAAATCAAAAAGTCATTGAATTATTGGTAGCCAACAATGAAAAGGTGAAAAAATATTTGATTACAGCTTCTAAGAAAATTATTTTTATCCCTGGTAAACTCATCAACTTCGTGGTGTAATAGAACATATATGGAGGAGTTTACTGCCCAAACACCACCACGTTTTCCATCATTTTTTCACGACTATCGAATTCCTGTCATTTTTCTCGTTGCAAGCGCGGTGCTTGTTATCGCTGCCGTTGTTGTTTTTGTTCAAACGCTCCGTGCATCAGAACCTATCAAGTTTTCCCAGGACGCCATAAAACAAAACGCGTCAGAATCAGCTGAACTTGTTGTTGATGTTAGCGGTGCTGTCGTACATCCGGGAATATACAGTATGCCCGTTGGCAGCAGAATTGCCGATGTTATCAATCGGGCTGGGGGAACGTCTTCCAATATTGATCAAGATGTAGCAGATAAAATGATCAATCGCGCCAGTTTTGTCACGGACGGCATGAAAATATATTTTCCAAAGAAAGAAAATATCTTGTCAGAACAAGTTAAAGTATTGTCTGCGACAGAGACCATTGTGAGTGTGAATACGTCGTCAAGCACTCAGCTTGATACATTGCCAGGAATAGGGGTGGTGACTGCTGCGAAGATTATTGAAAATCGTCCGTATGGAAGCCTCGAAGAGCTTGTGTCAAAACACGTAATCAGCGCTTCATTGCTTGATAAATTACGAGATCAATTGTCTTTGTAAACGAGAAAATAACACATAATTATCACTATGATTTCTGTTTTGGATATCACCGCTATTATTTCTCAAGTGTTGCCTGAACCGCACGCAGGATTATTGGGTGGCATTCTGTTTGGAACCAAATCTGCGCTTTCCGCAGAGTTCAAAAATGCACTGCAGATTACCGGAACGCTCCATATTGTTGCTCTTTCCGGTATGAATATCACGATATTAGTTGGTATATTTTTTAGCACTTTCATCGTTGCTTTGCCACGATGGATTTCTAGCATATTAACGGTTGGAGTGATAGCTATTTTTGTATGGTTTGTTGGTCCATCGCCAAGTATCGTTCGGGCCGCCATTATGGGCTGTATTACATTGTTAGCCCCCTTAACCGGGCGCGCATCAGTAGCCCTTGTTGCCTGGACGATCGCGAGTGTTGGAATGATCATTGTTAATCCTGCGTGGATTGGTGAACTTTCTTATCAATTGTCGGTATTAGCATCGTTAGGCATGATTTTGTTCGGAAAACAGACGATGAATCGGCATACATGGCACATTTTATACAGTGAAACAGCTGAAAAACAATATCATTATCTGTACCGCTGGTATATACATGTTCGTCGGATAATACAAATAGAGCTGATTACGACGCTCTCTGCGCAAGTGTTTACCATTCCACTCATCTTTTTTACGTTTGGCAGGATTTCTTTGATTTCTCCGCTAGCCAATCTTCTTATCGGATGGACGATTCCGATCAGTACGGTATTAGGGCTGCTCCTTTCTGTTGTAGGAAAAATATGGCTGCCGTTATCATATCCAATTGCATGGGTGACCTGGGTGTTTTTGGAAATTCTTATCCGCGCAGTTGTTATCACAAGTCATATTCCATTTGCCAGTATCGGACGATAACAAGCGATCTGCGGTAATTATAGATTGGTAGTACGGGATATATGTAAGAGTTGAAAAATATACATACTATTGGCTTTTCCAACTATATCAAACATGACTCATGTATGGCTAATTGTATGCGGAAAATTAGACCGAAGTGATGAGAATATAAGATACTGATACTGAAATGGTGCGGGAATTGAGTAATACGATTGAGAACCATAATGCGTCAATTATTGAAGCTATTTCGTGAAAACTATGTTTAAACTGAAGACGGGCTATTTTATCAGTGGTATTATTACAGGCCTTATATTACTCCTCAATTTTTTCTCGCATTTACCGGACGGAAAATTGCATATTATTTTTTGTGATGTTGGACAAGGGGATGCGGCATATATTATGTTCCCGGGTGGCAGGGATATGTTGATTGATGGAGGACCAGGGGGTCAAACGCCAAAGGTCCTAGGATGCCTTGCAAGATACATGTCAATATTCGATCGGACAATTGACGTCGTGATACTTTCTCACCCTGAAGAAGACCATATGGGAGGCGTAAGCGAAATTGTAAAACGATATACCGTTGGGACGTTTGTGCGAAGCGATGTTTCAAACACTACCGAAGGGTTTAAAAATATACAGCGCATTATCAAAGAAAAACAGATTAAAGAGCGTATTGTCGCTGCAGGTGAAACGATTGCCATAGGTTCGTCTGAACTTTCCGTATTGTGGCCGAACAAACAAAACGTTGCATCAACAACAAAAACGAATGTTCTTGGTGTTTCAAACATTAATGACGCAAGCGTTGTGTTGAAGCTTTCGTATGGCATGTTTGACGCTGTATTTCCTGGTGATGCGGATAGTCACATTGATGAAGCTCTGATCAAACGGCCGCTCATGGAAACAGATGGGATTGAGGTGTTAAAAGTGCCGCACCACGGGTCCAAAACCGGTATGACCGACGGGTTTTTATCATGGCTTGGAAAAATCAACCTTGCCATCATTTCCGTCGGGAAAAATTCGTTCGGTCATCCAGCACCGGAAACGATTCAACAACTTGAAAAACGAGGGATGCGCGTCATGCGGACGGATCAGGATGGAAACATAGAGATCATCACTGATGGAACGAGCTGGACTGTTAAGACAACTAAAACAAAATAATTATTGCTCTTCTTCAGGCTGGTCTTTTTGGCTTACTGCGGCAGCCTTGAGCATTTCTTCCGTCATTTCCGGATGCTTTTTGATGAATCGTTCCCCCAGCATCTTATGTACTGGATCCGGGTTTTTCGCATTGACCCCTCTTCCGAGGAGTGATCCGAGCATGTGCGCTTCCTGTTTTGGTGTTAATACTGGTTTTGGTGGTCCGCCTGCTGTTTCCATATAGATACATTGTACCACATCGTCAAAGCGATGAGCTTTATCACGTATCAACGGGCAATATATTTTGCTCTCTTGACAAATAGATTTCTTTCGTGGTAAATTATTTACTTCACAAGTGAATATCGGTAGGCGTTGATGAGGAAAGTCTTTTTACAAGGACCTCGAGCCTCGGAGCCTGAAATCGAAGAAATTCGTTTACCTAAACGAAAAGTAGATTTCAATAATGAGTGAAATACAAAATGTATTTCTAAACAAAGGTGGCACCACGGTATATGTACCGTCCTTTTGAACTTCCATCCCTCCTTAGGGGTGGAGATTCAAGTGGACGGTTTTTTTGTGGGGAAAATATGAAATTGTACTGTTCTGACCATATGTACTTCGTAACTGGTTTTGATACCAGTGCTTCGTTTGTGCTCCGACGATTTCGACGCGCGTAAGCGCTACAAACTTCGTTTTTTTATCACGTTTTCTCGTACAAATTTTTTACCAAGGAGGTATATGAATAACAAAACAACAATGAATAAACTGTGGGGGTCTGCATTTAGTGAGGAGCCTAGCAAGGCGGTGATTGCATTTACTGCCGGACGGGATGTGTTTGGCGTGCCACCAGCAGATATTGCACTTCTTCCATACGATGTGTGGGTGAATAAAGCCCATTGTGTCATGCTGGCGAAACAGGGAATTATTCCAATTGCTGATGCGGCAAAAATTTTACACGGTCTTACAGATCTTGAAATGCTTGTCAAAAATACTACGTTTACTCTCGATCCTGCGAAAGAAGATGTCCACACCAATATCGAATCTTGGTTGACAGAAAAATTAGGAATTGAGATTGCTGGAAAGCTCCATACTGCCCGGTCAAGAAATGATCAGGTGGCAGTTGATTGTGCGTTGTATTTGAAAGATCAAGCGTTGGCATTCATGCAAGAATCCATGATCTTAACGTCGGTTTTGATACACCTTGCGAAAGAATATGAAACCGCAATTGTTCCTGGATTTACGCATCACCAGCATGCCATGGTAACAACAGTAGGGCATATCTTTGCCGGTTTTGCATCGATGGTGTTACGCGACGCAAAAAAATTCTCACACTGGTTGGAGATACACAATACGAGTCCATTGGGGAGTGTGGTTGCGTACGGCACAACACACCCGATTGATCCGTCATACACAGCAACACTGTTGGGGTTAGCGAAGCCTGCAATAAACTCGCTTGATGCAATCATGAATCGTTGGGAAGCGGAGGCTGATCTGGCATATCCACTCGTGAGTTTGATGAACCATCTTTCCAGTATCGCGCAAACCCTTATTCTTTGGGCAACACCGGAGTTTGGCATGATTTCACTTGCAGATCAGTATTCGACCGGCAGTTCCATTATGCCGCAAAAGAAAAATCCTGATCCTTTGGAGGTCATGAAGGCAAAAACGAGTGTTGTGCACGGACAACTTATGAGTTTGCTTGGTATTGGAAAAGCAAATTTTATTGGGTATAACAGAGATTCTCAATGGACGAAATATCTCATTATGGACATGATTTATGAGTGTCAGATGGCGCCTTCAGTATTAGCAGGAGTGTTAGAAACGATGACGGTAAACAAAAAGAATATGGCGATCTGGTGCACCAAAGGATTTATTGGCGCAACCACCATCATGGAACAATTGGTGACCAAATTTCATCTACCGATGCGTCAGGCAAAAATTGTGGTTGAAAAAGCAGTCAAATATTCAGAAGGACAGGGAATTATAAGTTATGAATCCATGCATACGGCGCTTAAAGATTTGCATCTTGATGTCAAGATTACCGTAAAAGATGTGGATGCTTGGCAACACCCGGAAACGATTATCAGTCTGACGCAGTCATCAGGAGGTCCTGGAAAAGCAGCAATAGACGCGTCATTAAAAGGGTTGTCTCATGAAGTACACACACTTCATTCTTGGCTGAAGATAGAGCAGCAACAGATGGCGCACTCCAAAGCGCTACTTGAGAAAGCCATAGTCAAAATTAAGAAAGGAAACATATGAAAGAAATTCCATTCAGTATGCAGGGATTAGGGGTGTGTAAAAAAGATGCGCCATGTGCGTATCATGGTCCAAAAATCGGTTTGGAATATGGTGGTTTTGGCGGATCGGTTTTTCCACCAGATGCCGTTTGGGGACAACCATATCTTGCAGAGATTGCAGAGATACTGGCGATGAAAAAAAATGAAGTATCGTATACAAAAGCGCCTTTGGGAGAAAAACTTACAGGTGTTTTACATACGGTGAACGACTATTGGATACATCACACAAATGATTTAAATGGGCCATTACATACAACTTGGAAACAGTGGAGTACGACGGCTCAGGAATTGGGTTTGTATGCTGCCGGGGGGTGGGCAGCCTCACCGCATCAGTTGTCGCAATTTAAAGAAACAGTGAAAGTGTTGCACATGGAAGAAAAAATTGGATTTGACGATGTGCTTCGCGTTGGCACTGCTTCAGGAATTCATACACAGCAGGAAATTTTTGCTCTTGGAATTGCTGGTATTAAAAAACCTACGCTTTTTATTACTGATCTTTGTATGCCGCCGCTGAAAGAGAGTGAAGCTGTTGCACAAGCTGGGGTTGGGGGAACCATTCTCGGGTCATTTTTGAATTTTCATGAACGGATGAATAATTCTTGGCAGGTTGTAACAGCACATTTTGTTGAATCATTTTTGCCCACCGCAGAAGAATATAGCAGCAAGCAAATGACTCGGGAGGATGCATTGGGTATTAAAACAGCGTTTTTTCAAAAAACGCATGATGTATTGATTCCTGGAGGGGTGTTTATTCAAATACTCGGTACCGGTGCTGATGCACGCAGGTTTCATACACCAGAAGAAATACAACAATCGCTTGTTGCTGT
The DNA here is from genome assembly GCA_043798445.1 of Candidatus Gottesmanbacteria bacterium. Classification (GTDB taxonomy): domain Bacteria; phylum Patescibacteriota; class Microgenomatia; order UBA10105; family UBA927; genus CAIJMI01. The sequence goes on from JAZDOQ010000033.1 coordinate 8,999, forward strand.
GGGATTTGATTCGGACCATATTTTCATTGTTCCGACGACTGATCCGATGGACTATGAAAATGGAGTTCATCTGCAAGGAAATTATTTTGTTGTTGCACAGAAAGGAAACGTATGAAATTAGAGACAGTCGGTATTATCAGTATTTTGATTTGGGAATTGCTTATAGGAATAAGTCCGTTGGTGTACAAAATGATTCATCCTGCCATACCAAGTAGCGTGGTTGTTGCGATCCGTTTTGGTATTGCAGCATGTGTATTGCTGGTTTGGAAATTAGTAGAAAAACCTTGGAAGAAGCCTTATATACCGGTTTCGTGGAAAGTCATCGGCGGGTTAGCTTTTCTCGGGGCGTTTGGCTCTGGCTTCGCGTCGCTATGGAATGTGGTGGCAATTCGCAATATCGGAGTCATTCTTGCAACTTTGCTCACGAATCTTGAATTACCACTTGGGGTATTTCTTGGTTTTTTGATGCTGAAGGAACATATTACACCGATGTATCTTAAGATTCTTGTCATTATTTGTTTTGGATATGTCCTTTTGATTGTCAAAAACGGTATTAGTTTACCAAGTGGAGGCTTATATAGTTTAGGTGTATTGGTAGCCCTTGGAGCGGCAGGAATTTGGGGAATGTGTACACTCGTCGGAAAAAAAATATTGAAGACATCGCTTTCACCGGTTGACGTAACTCTCTGGCGTATGCTTTTTGGTACGATGACAAATATTGTCGTTTTGTTGACGCAAGGTAACCTCACGATTACGCAGGTGTCTCATATCGCGACCATTGATTGGATTTATCTTTTTTGGCTTGGCGCGGTGACGAGTGGGTTGGGGTATGTGCTGTATTACAAAGCTCTGAATGTGTTACCGGTAAAAAAGATCTCGCTTTTTTTCCCGATTTCGACAGTTGTGAGTGTTCTTTTAGGTTTCGGAAGCGGGGAGTTCCCGCTTATTTCTCAGTGGATTGGCATTATTTTTATTGTTAGTGGCATTACGTTTCTTTTCATCAATAAGGAGCATATATGAAACAAACAACGAAATATGTCAAAGTTGCGTCTCATGAAGCAAAACAGGGGGAAGTGAAAACGGTACTTCTTCTGTATTCTGGTGGTTTAGACACCAGTGTGATGCTCAAATGGATTCAGGATATGTACAAAGCGCAGGTGATTACACT